>CALRKF020000013.1:0-57462 GCA_943367825.1 Chitinophaga pinensis | reverse complement strand
TCCTTGCTCATCTTTTCTAAACCAATTCACGCTGAATATTCTTGGAGGATTGGGTAAATCACGTCCAAACTGCAACCAATGATTTACATAATCACCCATATGGTATCCCATAAAGGGTAACATAGCAAATGGATCTCTTCTTACTTTTCCAATTTCACCAAATGCAGCAGCGGTCATTTCACTACCCATCGTTGCTGCAGCATATACACCGAAATTCCAGTTGAATGCCTGACAAACTAATGGGACGGCAGTACTTCTTCTTCCACCAAAAATAAATGCGGCTACATGTACACCAGCAGGGTTATTCCACTCAGGGTCAATAGCAGGATTTTGAATTGCCGGTGCTGTGAATCTACTATTAGGATGTGCTGCAGGTTTGCCAGATGTAGGATCATAAGGTTTACCATGCCAGTCGGTCAAACCTTCCGGCGTTTCTTTAGTCATGCCCTCCCACCATACATCGCCGTCTGCTGTAATCGCCACATTGGTAAAAATGGTATTCGCCTTAATGCTTTCCATCGCATTAGGATTGGTTTTATAATTAGTACCAGGTGCTACACCAAAATAGCCAGCTTCCGGATTGATGGCATATAATCCGCCATCGGCTCCTTTATGTACCCAGGCAATATCATCCCCAACAGTTGTAACCTTCCAGTCTTCTACCCCTTTGGCAGGTATCATCATTGAAAAATTGGTTTTACCACAAGCACTTGGAAAAGCTGCGGCAATATAGGTCTTTTGCTTTTCAGGTGATTCTACACCAAGTATCAGCATATGTTCTGCCAACCAACCTTCTTCTCTTCCCATTACAGAAGCAATGCGCAATGCAAAACATTTTTTTCCCATCAATGCATTTCCACCATAACCACTGCCATAAGAAATAATCAGTCTTTCTTCTGGAAAATGAGAAATGTATTTGGTAGTTGGATTATTGGGCCAGCTAACATCAGCTTGTCCGGGTAAAAGTGGTGCTCCAATTGTATGCATGCATTTTACAAATTCATTTTTCTTCAGATAGGGATAAATATCAGCACCCATTCTAGTCATAATATGCATGTTAACCACTACATATTCTGAATCAGTAATTTGAACACCATATCTAGCATAGGGAGATCCAACAGGGCCCATACAGAAAGGAATAACATATAAAGTTCTTCCTGTCATCGCATCGCGGGTTAGGTCGTTGAGGATTTGTTTCATTCCATTTGGATCCATCCAATTGTTGGTAGGGCCAGCATCTTGCTTTCTCCTGCAGCAGATAAATGTTTTGTCTTCCACCCTAGCTACATCACTGGGGTCCGAAAAACAAGCAAAACTGTTTGGGCGCTTTTCTTGATTTAAACGAATAAATGTTCCTTTTTTCACTAATAATTCACAGAGATTATCATATTCTGCCTTTGAACCATCACACCAGTGTATATTATCAGCATTGCAATAGCTTGCGATAGAATTTACCCAAAGCTCTAGTTCAACTTTAACGGGATAAGCTTCTTTAAACGGAGGTTTTCGATCTTTAGTCATATATTTTAAATTATTGACAATAAAATTAATACAATTTGCAAATTTTGGTCATTTTAATACAAATAAACATGACAAATGTCAGTTTATATATGATTAAAATACTTTTTTAATTTGGAAAATACTGCTCAAAAAAAGGGATTAAGATGCTCCGTGAGCAGGAATCGATAATGTAGTAATATAAATGGCTGAAATGAAATATATCAATCAGTTGGAAACCTATACCGCGTAAAGAGGAGAAATGGCAAACAAAAAAACTACCGTTTTATAATTTTATAATTTTTCCAGTGTACATTTTACCGACACTCAGTACACGATACCAATAAACACCAGCTGGTACTTGGGATAGATCAAACTGCTTAACATTTTGATATGCGCCTGCTTTAACACCCTGTGCATTTGTGATGATTACCTCCTCAACTATTAACAACTTATTGTTTTGCTGAAAATTAAAAATACCATTTGATGGGTTTGGATATACAACTGGTTGGCCCGGTATATCCAAACCCATTGGCGCCCCAGCAGCACAAGCTTCTTTGGAAGAAAGGTATTGAAGATCGTCTCCGAGTCTTTTTGTAAGCAAACATCCGTTGCCGTTAGTAAATGTAATAATGGCATTGGGAGAAGTATTGGAGGGCAAATCAACTACTGATTGATTATTGAAATAAGCCCATCTTCCCATATCATACACTTCCCATTGGTTGTTTTTTGTATTGGAAGTGGCTATTAAGCGGGTAATACATTCACTGTTTTTACGTATGGTATATACATTGATACTGGCATTGGCACATGGTTTCCGTTCTGCATACCAGGTAATATTACTGATATTGGCAAAGCAACAATTGTATTGCTCCATTTTAAACACCTGCCAAAAAGAAGCCATTCCTGTATTAGGCACTGGTAAGTAAAACAGGGCCGAATCAGCATTGCCTGCTAAAACGGGCGTTACAATATTGCCCATATTGTCTTTGAAAATAAAGGCCTTTCCAATGGCAGCAGCATTTGCAAATCCTGCCCCTGCAGGATTACCATTATTAACACTGAAAAACACCTTGTCCAATCCAGCTGGAACATAAAAATAGCCTGGCAGGCTTAATAAATCAGCGCGATAGTTTTCAGTTTTATTACCTAGGAATGCACTGTTTTTGTAAAAATGATTACCATTGGTTTTAATACTTACATTGAGGGCAGACTTATACTTACTGGTAATGGTTAATTTATACAATCCAGCGGATGGTAATGACACCATAAAATTGCCTTCAAGTGCATCTGCTCTTCCGATTGAATAATCTTTGAGAATCGACAAAGATTTATCAACCGCTTCCACCGTAAAATTGATATACCCTTTTTCTGGCATTTGGTATTGCACTAGATATTTCAATGTAAACGAACCAGCAGCAGTTGCATCAATATAATATTCGGCTCTGTTGGCATAATCATAGCCATTGGTGTACAAGATTTTTACATTGATATTTTTAAGTGGACTCATACCTGCTGAAGTAAACTGATCTTTAATGTATGCTGCTGGCTTGATTCGATAATTTGTAATTACTGCGGATTGTACAGTAAGATCGTTGTTGAAATCAGCTTCTATCTCTGCCGCTGTAATCAATGGCAAATTACCATTGAGGTAAGCAGCACCATCATTCACATTGTATTGTACTCTGAAATCAGATCCTGCATCAAAGCGACTGTTAATATCTGCTATTAAGAAGTAGCTATTCACCAACTGAAGTTTATTGATTTTAGCAAGGTAAATACAAATGGCAGCGGCCTTGTCTGCCTTGTTTTCCTGTGTACGTTGATCAAATAGCCAATCATAATATAATATCATATAATGCAGGTAAGCCTTCAACTCACTGATTCTTTGCTTTACAACCATATCAGATTGTTGTGTTTCGGCTACTGCTTTTTTAACCAACTGAAAATACAAAGGCAATTTGTATTTGTTATCCTGAATAAAATCGCCATTGCTGATGGTTTTATCATCACTCCACATTTGCAATAATTGATACATGGTATTGCCTGCACCGTCGAACATTTGTTGACAAAAAGCCATTAAACTACTATCTACCGATGATTGGTGCAATAAAGCGTTATTGGCAGCCAGTAAAAAAGGAAGACTAGCAAATTTTGCAGGACTAGCTTCCCAAAAAATTCCTTGATTGTTTTTTTCTTTTGCTCTTTGCAAGGTTGCTTTCAAATCATTCAGAAAAAACATGGGTGTTTCACCACCCCATTGAGGAATATTTAAATAATGATATTCAGAAATGCGGTTACTACGATTGTACCATCTATTCAACAATCCTTTGGCACTTGTTTCATTTTGAAAAGCAGTGGCATTCACCTGAATATCCAATTGTGGATTTAAACTAATGGAATCAGAAGGGACATCAGCATGGCTATTATAAGCGTATAGTTGAAATCTGGTACCAGGCTGAGTTGCATTTATTTTTTGTGCTGTGAAATTGGCCAGTGAAAAATGCTGATCACTTGCAGAGGGGTATCCTGCTGGATTGCAAACAGCATTGTCAATAGAATTACCCCACTGAGCACCATCCGATACTTCGATACCAATATTTTTATTATAATAATTAAAGTTGCGGTAAAGATTCGAATACAAACTGGTATTACCATACACCACATTTTTGTATTGCGTAAACTTTTCCTGAATGGCAGTACCCCATAAATTCATTGATGCTGCATTATTAATATCAGGAGTGGAATAAAAAGAAGCATTTCTTACTCCATCATAACAGGCAATATAGCAAGGATTGCTTTGTAATGTAGCCATATAGGTTGCATTCATTACATCCGTACGATGACCTGTAAAACGATAGCCACCCAACATACCATTCCTTCGCTGATACAATGCCCAATTATGTCCGTTAGTACCAAAATAGCTATCCCAGCCATAACTGTTATTGTTATCCATCACCCAACGATTGTGACCACCGCTGATATTCCAGGTTTTATAAGGAAATTGACAAGTAAGTATAGTATCTAAAGCTGAATATACATTTGTCAAATTAGGTATTTGCTCCCATATACTACCGGGCTGGTAGAAACGAAATCCCAATTGCTGTAAATATTGATAAACACCAAAACACAAACCATTGTCGGAAGCAGCGGTAAATTGAAGGAGATTGGTACCATTGCCTTGTAGACGGCAAGCTTGATTATCGGTCATTAAGGTATCATATACAAAAACCCAACCCGCAGTTGGTTTAATAGTATACACCTGGGCATTGCTATTGCTACCAGGTACTGCACGACTTAATAATCCTGCTACATCCATTGCAGTTGATTGCAATAATTGAGAAGATCCTGTCGGATAATAAATATTTTGTGCCTTTGATAGTATTACACAAAGGGTTAGCGCTGCTACAAAGAAGCAGTTGCGAATGAACGCCATAGTATAGTTTGTTTGTGCGATTAACTACTATGGTCTCATCACAGAACTAGATGGATTTCTGATGTTTAGATTGGGAGATTACAGCAAAACTAAGGGAAAGCAAGTGTTTTACTGAGTTTTTAGAATGGAAAATGTAAAAAAAACAAGAAATTAATGGTTGCCAGTGGATTACATATTTAATTGGGGCATTTATAACTACTCAGATTAAAACTAATACCTATTTCAGCAATTATATATTGATCCTTTTGTTTACTCCATCCTCTTTGTCTACCTTCTGTACCAAGTACATTTAAAGGATCAATTTCTACACTCCTGTCTTGCAAAATAGATGCTGTGGAAGGGCTCCCATTGGGCAATAAGGGAAAACGACTGACACCAATATAAGTAGTACTTACATCATCGAGATAGTCGGTATTGGTAAAGCGCTGACTAACTTCGAAAGATAAATTCATCTTGTCGTTGATATTGTATTTAATACCTACGCCAAAGGGAAGGCAAAAAGCCATGGTACTATATTGTTTACGTCCTAAATAGCCGATGGTTTGACCTTCGGTACCCAATGGGCGAAGGAATTCTTTTTTACCATTTAAATAAGCATAGGGGTCATAGGTAAAAACACCAAGTCCTAGGGTTACATAAGGAGTAAATAGATGTTCGGGGTCGCCCGGAATAAATTTAAAGAAATTGAAATCACCCTGAACGGCAATTTCCCAAACATTCGTATTAAAGCTAAGATTACGCAGTTTCTGATAATCATTTTTGCTATAAGTATCACTATATCCTAACTGCGCATAATGTGCTGCTACCCGCATGCCTACATAATTACCAAATTGCTTACGAAAGAAAATACCCAATGCCGGCTTGGGTCTGTTTAATCCGGCCCTTGTATTAAGATCCCCAAAATAATGAGCACCACCTAATGTAGCACCGAATTCGCCTTGTTGAACATATTCATACCGCTGCGCATTAACGCCACAAACCAGTAGAAAAAAAGCAACAACTGCTACTACCCTTTTTTTCATAATTTTTTCAATTGTTTTACAGCCAAACTGTATTCACGCATTTGTTTCTATACTTTGGCGAATACATAATACAGTCATTTTTAAAACCGGCATATTATTTAAACACTCCATGTATTTTCCATTTTACGCTATTACTGTGTAAGCCAATAGCCTACCCATATAAAAAGTGGAAAATAATTGCTGCTGCAAAATAAAGAATTGTTTTGTTAAAACGACCAGAATGGCCTGAATGTGCAGGATGATTTGTTAAATTTTATCTAAGCCTAGCTGTACATAAAACTAAAACCTTGCAGCTTTTTAAGCCAATATCTATTCATCAATTTTATCGAACCATTCTTTCAATCCGCATACCTGCACTCATCACATGCAACAACGGATCATCCCGCATGATTTGTTGAATGCTGAATTGATACAAGCCTTTTTTAATAAATGGATATGCAACAGCATTGAGCTCATGACGAATTTCCCAAATATCATTCATGCCCGTACCATACCATCCTGTAGCATCCGAACCTAAGGGGATATCTACTTTTTGATAAGTCATGGTATCGCCGGGTTTTTGAAGGCCCACATTCAACCAAATATTGTTGTACCGATAAGCATCGGTATGCCTTAGTACCACATAAATTTTATTGGGATTGATGGTATCGGTAATATCAAAACTACCCTTTACCTCAAAGCCTGCCTTCCATTCATAATTAGGGATGGCTGTATTTTTCTCATATAAATTAATAGCACCACAACCTGTCAACAACCATACAAAAGAAAAGAAGGGTATTAAAAAAGAAAAAATCCGTTTCATGAAAGCTTCGGTTTTTTATTCAAGGATTTATAAAACATTTAAAACTTGTTCTTTTGCCTTTTCCAGTTCATCCTTCATGGCTACCACACATTTCTGAATACCTGCATCATAAGCCTTGCTGCCGGTGGTATTTATTTCTCTGCCGATTTCCTGTAAAATAAATGATAATTTTTTACCCTTCCCTTCTTCAGGTAAATTAAAAATGGAGGTAAAGTATTCGCAATGCTGGCGCAAACGAATCTGCTCCTCATGAATGTCAATTTTCTCCATGTAGTAAATCAATTCCTGCTCCATCCGATTATTATCGATGTTTTCTTTACCCACATGCTCATTCAATAATTGAAGTATTTCATCCTTGATGCGCTTTTTTCTTTCTGGCTCTAGTTCCAAGATGGCAGCTTCTTGTTTAGTTATATTGTCGATTCTTTGCAAAAGGTCTTTTTCGAGCGAAGCCCCTTCTTCGATGCGATGGCGATTCAATTCACCAATTGCGGCTTCTAATACTTTTTTAAATTCAGTAAAATCATTTTCATTCAACACGTCGTTAGTGGGCGTTACCACTTCGGGCAAACGAAGCAATGCACTCAAAACAGAATTGGTGTCGATATTCAGTTCACCTGCTAAATTTTCAATTTGATGATAATAAGCCTTAATCAGGTCTGTATTAATATTCACTGGCTTACTGGTACCATTTTGCTTGATGGTTACCATACAATCAATCGTTCCCCTTACCAATTGTTCCTGCAATAAATTCCTTATTTCAAATTCATAAGGCCTTAATAGCGGTGGCAATTTCAACTGAAGTTCATATTGCTTACCATTTAGTGATTTTATTTCCACCAAAAAGGTTTTTTCATTTACGGTATGTTCTGCCCTTCCAAAACCTGTCATTGACTTTAGCATAAGGAAATTTATTTATTGCAAGATAGTTCAAAGTTGGGAGTTGATAACTGCTTATTAGGGATTAGTTGCCAGTAAACTAAAGACCAGATAACTGACAACACAAAATGAAATCAACCAAATGAGATAATCAGTACAATACTTAAAGCAGGAAAAATTTATTAGTTACGCTATCCATAAAATTCAAATCGGAAAAATGATAGCAGATAAAAATGATCAACCAGGTTTTTATAAAAACATAAAGCCCGGTTTTAACACCGGGCTTTATTATATGGATGGGTTAGTAAGTACCATGGGAACCAAATTCCCTACACAATATTAAAAAGAATTTTTACTATTATAAAATATTTACCAAATAATTTTATTAACATTTTTTTTTCTTCTGTGGATAATGCCAGCTAAAAAAGCAATAAATATGCTGAGCTATTTTTAAAAATAAAAATATTTATTCAATCATTTTTATTTTTACAATACAATGCAATCTGCTGAAAGTATTGATTTTACTGGTGTTTCAGCGATTGTGATATTTTTTAAAATAACTACATTCATAAAAAAAATATATTCAATCAACATTATTAAGGGATAAAACTTGCTGAAATTTTTAACAGTTTTTGCTGAAAAATATTTTTGAAAATAATTTCCATTTATAGCGATTTACGGGATTTATCTAAGGATTGTTGCATCCCGTAAAGCATTGTACCTTTACAAAAAATTACTGTATGCAATTTCCTTCACCTGTTTCATTAGAATGGTTAGCTGGTTTTATCAATGCAAGATTAGTTGGCAATAGCAAAGCCAGTGCAACTGGTATCAATGAAATTCACAAAGTAGAAAAAGGTGATTTAGTGTTTGTAGATCATCCGAAGTATTATGATAAGTGTATTCACAGTGCAGCTGATTTTATTATTATTAATAAGGAAGCGGATATTCCAGCCGGTAAAGCTTTACTCATTGTAGATAATCCATTTGAGGCTTATTGTAAGATTGTGCAACAGTTCCGACCTTTTGAACCATCCAATAAAATGATCAGCGAATCGGCTGTTATTGGAGCAGATAGTTTTATTTATCCTGGCTGTTTTATTGGCAATCATGTTAGCATTGGAAAAAATTGTATCATTCATCCAAATGTAACTATCATGGATCATTGTATCATTGGTGACCATGTAATTATTCAAGCAGGTACCGTTATTGGTAGTAATGCATTTTATTATAACACTAAAAAAGACCGTGCAGTATGGTATAAAAAAATGCCCGACTGTGGTCGCGTGCTAATTGAAGACTATGCAGAAATAGGTGCAGGATGTACCATCGATAGAGGTGTAAGTCATGATACCATCATCGGACAGGGAACCAAAATTGACAATATGGTACATATTGGCCATGATACCGTAACAGGTAAGAACTGCCTGATTGCTGCACAAGTTGGTATTGCAGGTGCTGTAACTTTAGAAGATGGTGTAACACTTTGGGGCCAGGTAGGTGTAAGTAAAACTTTAACCATTGGTGCCAATGCAGTCATCTATGCACAAAGCGGTGTTGGAAAAGATACGCCCGGCGGTAAAGTATATTTTGGTAGTCCGATAGAAGACGCAAAAGAAAAAATGAAGGAACTGGTTTGGATCAAACGCATTCCTGCACTTTGGGAAAAAGTAATGGGAAAATAATTAATCGGGTTTGTAATCATAGGGCAACATGTCTGCCATTTTTTTCCAACCCAGGTATTGACTGATGGCAATATCTATTTGGTCGAAATAATAGCCGTTCTCTTCAATATAAATAGGCTGATTGGGGGAGAAGCTGCACAAAGTCAATTGAAATTTTTCAATCTCTTCTGGATTCTCTTTGATATAGTTTTCCTCTGGTTTCGCTTTTGAATAAATGATTACTAGTTCCAGCTGATTGGGTAATACCGATACAATTTTACTGCTATCATCCATATTAAAATTCACCGCTCCATACGTATTGGCAGGTATGATGGCTTTTTCTTCTTCATTTTCTTTTACCAAAAACTGAATCTCAAATCCATTTTCGCGCAGCTGCTTTGTATACATACTTCGCATGAAATGTAATAGCGAACCCTGATATGCCTGTTTGCGATTGCTTGCCCATTGACCTGTTTGCAGGGAATCGGTACTTGTCATGGATTCAAACAAGGGATAACCCGTGTACAATGTTATCTGGGTATTATAATCATATACAAAAGAGTCAAGCGCATATTTAATTCGATAGCCCAAGGCCTCATTGATTATTTCCAAAGGTTCGGATGCCAATACCTTTAAGCGATTTCTTTTTTTAGAGAAATAAAACTTCAATGCTTCCTTGTTTTTGATTGTACAGGATGCACTATTGGATGTTTTGCCAATAAAATTGTCCATTAAAAATGAACCATATTTTTCGAGACCATCTTTTACCTCATTGCTCGACCTTACTGCCACATCCTGCATCGATATATCCTTTTTGCCTATTTCAATCAACATGTTTTTCAAATCCGAATTTGAACTACTTACTCTTTTTGATTCGGTAGTATAACCGGTATAGGTGATGATAAGATCATAGCCTCCATTAGGCAGGTATAAAGTAAAACTTCCATCTGCTGAAGAAACAGAACCGATGGTGGTATTCTGTGCAAATACGGATGCCCCTTGTAGGGGCAACTTAGTTTCCTTGTCAAATATTTTTCCTTCAACAATATAATAAGTTGATTGGGCCTTTGTACCGGAAACTACCATTAATAATAGTACACTGAAAATTAGTTGTCTCATAGTATGATTTTAAAACCATTGCATTAACCGCTTACAATGGACCACAAAGCTAAGACCCTACTTGTTAAGCTTTTGTTGAAATACTGCGCAGGTTTCCTGAATGCTAGTATCCAAATCGCGATATATAAAATCGGGCAGAAATATTTTCAATTTGCTATTATCAAACTGCACTTTAGCCATTGCAGTAGCAGCTGTTTCCTTGGTGATTAATGGTTCTTTGCCAGTCAGCCTGCTTTTAATGGCTTCCAATCGCCAAACCAATCCCGAAAGAAAAGGCGTTACTTTTTTATAAGGTAGTTTTTTTCCAAAGGCAGTCGCAATGCCCTTCAACACATTTTCGTAGCTGGTATTCGTTGCACTAATGATAAATCGCTCGGCATTGACTGTGCTATCCATTAGTGCAATCATTGCTTTGGCAACATCTCTTACATCAACAAAACCTGTTGTGCCTTCAGTGTACCAGGGAAACTCATTGTACACCGATTGAAATATTTTAGAACTTCCTTCATTCCAATTGCCGGGACCTAAGATGATAACAGGATTCACCATTACCGCTTCCATTCCTTCCCCCACCCCTCTCCATACTTGCATTTCGGCTAAAAATTTACTTTGACCATAAGCACTATTACTGGTTTCGGGCGTCCAATTCATCGTTTCATTGATGAGGGTGTTTTCGCGTATCCTTCCCAGTGCTGCTACTGAACTCACATAAACCATTTTCTTCACTCCTGCTTCCAAAGCTACATTCACCACATTGGCCGTGCCTTCTACATTCACCCTAAACATTTCCATTTTCCGCCGTGGGTTAAAAGAAACAATGGCGGCGCAATGATAAATTTGATCAATCCCTTCCATCGCATCTTCCAAACCTACCACATCTAAAATATTACATTGTACCTGATCTATATTGCTTGAATTAAAATCTGGTAAAGGGGTTTTATTATAAAGCACACGCAATTTTTTCCCTTGTTGGAGTAATTGTGTGACTAATTCCTTACCCACCAAACCCGAACCGCCAGTTACCAATATCATAAGCTGTATTTAAAAATAAAATCTACACCAATATACTTTCAGTGAATAGTATAATTAAAACCAGTTGCCAATGCAGGCATTCAGCAAATCATTATTCATAAGTATAAAATCCCTTGCCTGTTTTTTTTCCCAATTCACCCTTTGCTACTTTTTCCCTTTGTATAGGAGAAGGCTCGAACCTTTTGGCATCATTAAAAGCATGATAAATACTTTCTGAAACAGCAAAGTTGATATCCATCCCTATCAAATCCATCAATTTGAATGGCCCCATTTTAAAACCACTCGCTTCCATTATATGATCCACCTGTTCAAAACTTGCTGAGCCCTTCTCCACGATGGCCATCGATTCTAAATAATATTGACGTGCAATTCTGTTTACAATAAATCCCGGGGAATCCTTACAAATAACGGCCACTTTATTGAGTTGTTTACAAAGCACCACTAATGCTTCTATCACTTCATCGGCAGTTTGATTGCCTTTCACTATCTCTACCAACTTCATAATAGGAGCAGGATTAAAAAAATGCATGCCAACTACCCTCGAAGGATGAATAACGGCTGCCTGAATAGCTGATACAGAAAGAGAGGAGGTATTGGTAGCAAAAATAACTTCACTATGGTTAACTTCTGCCAGTTGATTAAATATAGCCTGTTTGGCTTCAGTCTTTTCTACAATGGCTTCTATAAATAAATCGGCCAAACAATCATTCGTGTCTTGAATAAAACGAATCCTATTAAAAATCTGTGTTTCTTCTGCAGCTGTTATTTTTTGTTTGGCTACCAAAAATTGAAGGCTTTTGCGAATGGCATCAGCCGCTTTATCCAATACCTTGCTATTAATATCAAATAATAAAGTGTAATAACCTGCCTGTGCACAAACCTGTGCAATGCCACTACCCATCGTTCCGGCGCCAATGACACAAATAGTTGAAATCATCAGTTTGTCAATACAATTTGGTGAATGAAAAACAGCTTACTTTATTTTATAAAATTTGAGCAGTATTCGGCGGTATTAAATTGTACCGGTAAATTGCCGGAGAAATCTAACATCATTTTCGCTAAACAACCGAAGGTCTTTGATCTGGTATTTTAGCATGGTGATTCTTTCAATACCCATACCAAAAGCAAAACCAGTATACTTATTACTATCAATGCCGCAGTTGTTCAATACATTCGGGTGTACCATACCACAACCCAATATTTCTACCCAACCGGTATGCTTGCAAACATTACATCCATCGCCGCCACAAATTAAACAACTGATATCCATTTCGGCACTAGGCTCGGTAAAAGGAAAATAGGAAGGCCTGAACCTTACCTTCACCTCTTTCCCAAACATTTCCTGTACAAAGAAATAAAGTGTTTGTTTAAGATCGGCAAAAGAAACATTTTCGGCAATGTACAATCCTTCTACCTGGTGAAAGAAACAATGGGCTCTTGCGCTGATGGTTTCATTACGGTAAACCCTACCCGGACAAATAATTCGAATAGGTAGTTTTCCTTTCTCCATTTCTCTTACCTGTACACTACTGGTATGCGTGCGCAATAACCAATCGGGGTTTTGGGCAATATAAAAAGTGTCCTGCATATCACGCGCAGGATGATTCTCTGGTAAATTAAGTGCAGAAAAATTATGCCAATCGTCTTCCACTTCGGGTCCTTCGGCCACTGCAAATCCTAGTCTTTGAAAAATGGAAACAATTCTGTTTTTAACAAGACTAATAGGATGACGACTACCCAATGGCAATAAATCGCCGGGCAAACTAAGATCTACTTCGTTGGTTTGCTGACCAGCAGTACCCGTATCAGTTGCCTTTAATGATTCGTATTTAGCTTCGGCAAAAATCTTGCATTCATTTAAAAGCTGTCCAGCTTCTTTTTTATTTTCGGCTGCTACATTCTTCATCTCTCCCATCAGGGCTTTTACCAAACCCTTTGAACCAAGGAATTTAATTCGATAAGCTTCTGCATCCTGCTCACTGAATGCTTCAATCGATGCTTTCAAGGCAGCTATTTGATTAATCAACTGTTCCATGCTGCAAAGATAAGGATTGCAAGCGGATGAGGGAAGCGGGTGAATTGACAAATCGGCAGGCTGGCATCGATAATCAGTTCAAATTCAGGCATTAGAGCCCGGCAAAAAATTAACGAATCGGTTTTATAAAATCACTTATTTTTACCTTCTAAAAATTTATAATTATGTCGCTTTTTAAATCGGGCAATCCCACGCTTTCAGAAAAAAGATTTAAGGATACTATATTAGACAATGTGGTTACACATGAAAATGCCATGACCGTAAGAGGAACCTTGAATAAATTCGGGTTTTTGTTTTTAATGGTGATGGGTACAGCTTTCTATTCCTGGAAAGAGTATGCCGATGGTGGCAATGTGCAACCCTTCATTTATATCGGCGCCTTTGGTGGACTGGCATTGGCCATTGTTATGATGTTCAAAAAAGAATGGTCGCCCTACCTTGCACCGGGCTATGCATTATTAGAAGGATTATTCGTTGGTGCTATCTCTGCTTATTACAATGATGCATTTGCTGAAAAAGCACCCAATATTATTATCAATGCAGTCGGATTAACTTTCGGCACCTGTATTGCCATGTATCTCTTATATAGTTTTAAAATTATCAGGGCTACGGAAAAATTCAAATCAATTATTATTACTGCCACAGCAGGTATTGCTATTTTTTACCTGCTTAGCTGGGTACTTGGTTTCTTTGGTATCAATTTTGGCTTTTTGCATGAAGGCAGTTTAATGGGCATTGGCTTCTCTTTATTTGTAGTGGCCATTGCAGCATTGAACCTGATTTTAGATTTTGATATGATTGAAAACGGTGCAGCAATGGGTGCTCCAAAATACATGGAATGGTTTGGCGCATTTGGATTATTGGTAACCGTAGTTTGGTTATACCTCGAAATCCTGCGTTTACTGAGTAAACTAAGTAGTAGAAACTAAAAAATAATTCAATAAAAAAATAAGGCTGGAAATTTTCCAGCCTTATTTTTTATAGCAAAGAGTCAATTAATGCTTTCACTTTAGTTTTTATAAGATCCCTTACTTCATTAAATTGAGTAGGCTCCATATGCTTTGGATCTGGA
Source organism: Chitinophaga pinensis (assembly GCA_943367825.1). GTDB lineage: Bacteria > Bacteroidota > Bacteroidia > Chitinophagales > Chitinophagaceae > Ferruginibacter > Ferruginibacter pinensis_J. The sequence continues at coordinate 42,904 of CALRKF020000013.1, read as the reverse complement.
ATTTGCCAATCCACAAATAATTTTGCGGGCATCCAGGGACAAGCATCGCCACAGCCCATGGTGACCACTGCATCAAAGGGCGCAAAGGATTTTACTTCTTCCAAACTTTTACTGTCATGCGTACTCAAATCGTATCCAATTTCTTTCATTGCAGCAATGGCTTTGGGGTTTACAATACCACTGGGTTTACTGCCCGCACTAAATGCCTCCACCGATGCACCACCCAATATTTTTGCAAAAGCCTGACTCATTTGAGAGCGATTGCTATTTTCGATACAAACAAATAATAAGCGAATAGGTTTTACCATTGTTGATTGCATATTTTATATTGATGAATGTTTATTAACAACATCCCGAACCAGGCGTACAACAATTGGCTTCCGCTGTTGCCGGCTTTTCGGCATATACAGTAATACTGGAAATTTTCACCTTGCCCATTTTATAAGTATTGATTTCGGCTTCGGTTAAGTAATTGGCCAATATACTATCTGGTATAATAATTTCTTTGTCTTTTTGCAGACTGATTTTTTTGAATCCTGCTGCTTCAATTAATTCGAGGTAGACTTGTTTTTGAATGGCACCTGAAACACAACCTGCATATAATTCTGCAATGGCCTTCCATTTTTCGGGCAATGCTCCTTCCAGTACAATATCGGAGATGGAGAAATGACCGCCGGGTTTTAATACCCTAAAAATTTCACTGATTACTTTATGTTTATTAGGCACCAGGTTTAAAACACAATTGCTTACAATTACATCGGCAGCATTTGCTGTAACAGGCATTTCCTCAATATCACCCTGCCTGAATTCAACATTATTCAAACCCAATTTTTCTGCATTGGCACGGGCTTTATTAATCATGGCATCGGTAAAATCGATACCAATTACTTTTCCTTTATCGCCGGTAATACGCCTGGCAATAAATGCATCATTACCTGCTCCACTGCCTAAATCAATCACTGTATCTCCTTCTTTGATTTGGGCAAACTCTGTTGGTAATCCGCAACCCAAGCCAAGGTCAGCATCGGGATTATACCCATCGAGTTGACTATAGTCATCGGCCATAATTTTATATACTTCGGTTTCTCCTGCTGTACCACAACAAGAAGAAGTGGCTCCACAGCAAGAAGAAAGATTTTGATCCATACTTTGATTGGCGATGGCAGCATATTTTTCTTTGACCATTTCTTTCATTGCTTTTTCTTCGGCCGCATCAATAATATCCAGACCGGCATTGGTTGTTTGTAGATTGTTCATGATGATATTTTATAATGATTAATAATTTATTTAACAACAGGCTTTTTCATTTTGCAGTTTCAAATGCTGCAATAGAAAACTAAAAGAGCCCATCAGTTTATCAAAAGCCTTCCAATTAATACAGTAACAAGACCTGGGACCATCCACCGTGCCAGAAATCAATCCTGCATTTTTCAATTCCTTCAAATGCTGACTTACTGTACTTTGAGCCAGGGGTAGTACGTCTACGATGGTTCCACAGATGCATTCATTCTGTTGTGCCAACACTCTTAATATTGCAATTCTTGCTGGGTGCGCTAAGGCTTTTGCAAATTCAGCTAAGTCTTGGTCCTTTTGAGAAAATGCTTCTTTTTTATGAATTGCCATGGTTGATTTGTTTAATCTTATATCGCAAATATACGATTAATCAAGAAAGCACCAAAATAAAAATATGGCATCAATACAAAATGCCTATCTTAATAGCTAAATAAAAAATATATGAAACGAGTTTTGCTGTTATTGGTACTTTTTGCTTCAAGCATAATGGGTTTTTCACAGAACGACACCTGGACTGCCATCCGGCAAAAAATTGATGCGAAACCCCTGGCTGGAAAACCCTTGAAATTAAGCGCGGCAGTCAAAGCATCCACCTCCAGTGGTATGGCATTTCTGATTGTGCGGGTAGATAAGAAAAATAAAAAAATGGGCTTTTTCGACAATATGCAGGACCGCCCTATTCAAACAGAAGAATGGAAAAATTATTCCATTCAGGGAACCATTGATGAAGATGCAGATTCAGTTTCCATAGGTGCTATCTGCGAAGGCAATGGTCAGTTTTATTTTGATGATTTTGTATTGCAGATAGAAACAACTCCGGGTAATTGGCAAACAGTAAACCTGCCTAATGCCAATTTTGAAAAAAATAGTATCAGCAATTCCTTGCCCGAAAGTTGGATGAGTTTTTATAATAACTCTCCCAAATTTGTGTACAGCTTTAGCAGCAGTGACAGTTATAAAGGCAGTTATTCATTAAAAGTGAGTGGCAATGGCATTGAAGAAAACGAAGCCATGAAATCGTACCTGAAGCTGCAACAATTTATCAAGGCCAATTACAATAAATCTTCTTTTCAAATTCCCATGCGGGATGGTGTAAAAATTTATACCATCGTGTATTCACCTAAAGATGCTAGTGCTAGCAATACTTATCCGATGATGTTGAATAGAACACCCTATAGTATCGGACCCTATGAAGCCGATAATTACAGTGGGTATATTAGTCCGAGTGAAACCATGGCAAAAGAAAAATACATTTTTGTTTCACAGGATGTGCGCGGCAGGTATATGAGTGAAGGTGTATGGACAAATATGACACCACATATAGCCAATAAAAAAAGCAATAAAGATGTGGATGAAAGCAGTGATACTTATGATGCCATTGATTGGCTGGTAAAAAATATTCCTTTTAATAACGGACGTGTAGGTCAAAGCGGTATTTCTTACCCGGGCTTTTATTCCAGTGCCGGTAGTATTGATGCACATCCGGCATTAAAAGCAGTTAGTCCACAAGCACCCATTGCCGATTTTTTCTGGGACGATTTTCACCACAATGGTGTATTTACGCAAGGGTACTTTTGGAACTTCCCCATTTTTGGTACCAAGCCTGCTGGCCCAACAAAAGAAGATTGGTATACTTTATTTGATAAACCTACACCCGATGCTTATGATTTTTACAAAAGAGGTGGCACCTTAAAAGAGTTGGGAGAAAAATATTATAAGGATAATTTTCTATGGCAGGAAGTAAGCAATCACCCTAATTATGATTCATTCTGGAAGAGCCGTCGTATTGTTACCCATTTAAGAAATGTGAAGCCTGCTTATTTAGTAGTGGGTGGATGGTTTGATGCCGAAGATCTTTATGGTGCCCTTACTACTTATAAAGAAATTGAAAAAAACAATCACGGTGCATATAATATTATTACTATGGGGCCTTTTGGTCATGGTGACTGGGCATCAGAGGATGGACATCACAAACACTACCAACTTTATTGGGGCGATAGTATAAGTACTTTTTATCAAAATAATATTGAAGCCGTTTTCTTCCGTCATTTTCTAAAAGGCAATGGAGATGCAGCTACAGGGTTGCCCGATGCTTATATGTTTAATACTGGTAAGAAAGCATACGAGCAATTTGCGCAATGGCCTCCTGCCAATGCCAAAAAGAAAAAACTTTTTTTAGGCAATAATGAAAAGATTAGTTTTTCGGCTCCTACTCAAACAAGCTTTGCATCATTTGTAAGTGATCCCAATAAACCAGTACCCTATACGATGGATATTGAAGGATCATTTGGTATAACGCCGCGCAATTATATGAGCGAGGACCAGCGTTTTGCAGCCAGCAGACCCGATGTATTGGTTTTTGAAACCGAGCCACTAACGGAAGACCTTACACTAGGAGGAGAAATTAGTGTTAAACTAAATGTTAGCACCACAGGAACAGATGCAGATTGGGTGGTAAAGCTGATAGATGTTTTTCCGGGTAATGAACCCAATACGCCTTATACCGATAAAACTGTTACCCTGGCAGGTTATCAGCATATGGTGAGAAGCGAAATCATGCGCAGTCGCTTTCGCAATAGCTTCGAAAAGCCAGTGCCCATGGTACCCAATCAACCAACTCCTATCAACTTTGCCTTACAAGATGTATTGCATACATTTAAAAAGGGACATCGTTTAATGATACAGGTACAAAGCAGTTGGTTTCCTGCATTTGACAGGAACCCACAAAAATTTGTGCCCAATATTTATAAGGCCGATGCCAAGGATTTTATTAAAGCTACTCATAAAGTGTACTCAAATAGCTATGTGGAGGTTTCGGTGTTGGAATAAATACATTCTAATAAAAACAAAAGCCGCTCTGTATACAGAGCGGCTTTTTTATAACTTACAAATAAATTATGCAGTTGCATTTTTCAATGTGCCATCCCATACTTTCTTGCCTTGTATTCTTCTTACTAAATACATCAGCCCTACAAAAATGAAAAACAATGGACCTGTAAATCCTAATAAGGCAATATACTTGGTGCCATAAAATTGTTCCATTGGTCTTCTCAATCTTTCTGCAATCAGGTACATACTAGGTACCATGATGAGTGTAAGGAAAAATGCGAATACTAATCCAAAAATAATTGTCCAACTTAAAGGTCCCCAGAACACTACGCTATCGCCACCAAAGAAAATATGTGGATTCCAGGTTTGAAAGAAGGAAGCGAAATTAATATTGAAACCTACTGCTAATGGAAGCAACCCTAAAATAGTAGCTACCGCTGTAAGCATCACCGGAATGATTCTGATTCTACCCGCCTGAATGGCCGCCTCTCTGGTGCGCATACCCCTGCCGCGTAATTCATCGGTAAATTCTATCAGCAGAATTCCATTCTTAATTACAATACCCGCAAGCCCCACAATACCTACCCCCATCATAATGGTAGCAATGGTCATTCCTGTAAATGCATAACCCAAGAGCACACCAATAACAGAGAAGAATATTTCTGTCAGTACAATAAATGGTTTACTCATCGAATTAAACTGCAATACCAGTATTAAAAAGATTAGTCCCAATGCAATGGCCAATGCCTTTCCAAGGAAGGCAGAGGTTTCTTTTTCCTGCTCACCCTGACCCGTTTGTTTGATGCTTACATTAGAAGGAACAGTAGTGATGGTACGATACTCGGCTATTTTAGTAGCCAGTTCGGCATTCACTTTTCCTGCCAGTGTTGGATCGGTAACATTACTTTGTAACTGAATGGTTCGCTTGATATTTTTTCGAGCGATGGCACCTGATGTATTTGTATAATCAACTGTGGCCACCGTGCTGATAGGAATCGACTTCACCATCATGGTATTCATATCCATAAAAGTGATGCGCATATTCATCAGGTCGGTGATATTATTGCGCTGCAAATCGGCATAACGCAATTGAATTTTATATTCATCTTCACCATCTTTAATCTTACTCACTTCTTTACCAAATACAGCTGTCCTGATTTCCATTCCTATTTGTCCGGTACTCAGCCCTTCCATCATCGCTCTTTCTCTATCGATATTAATAACAATTTCAGGACTATTCAAATCAACATCCAATTTTAAATTCTCTACACCCGCTACCTGATTAGTATCCAGGTAGGCCAATAATCCACTGGCCACTTTGGCAATCTCATCATAATAATCACCAGAAATTTCAATATTCACCGGAGGATCTGTTGGAGGTCCGCCATCTTCTTTTGCTACTTCAATACTGGCACCGGGAATACCCTTCATTTTTTCGCGAATCAGATCCAGATAAGGCAGGGTATGTTTTCCATGTCTTTTTTCATATTCAACAAAAGATACCTGTATCCTTCCCAAATTGGGTCTTACGCTTCGGTTATTATCGCGGGGGTTATTGGCACTATTGGCTACATTGGTTATAATACTTTCTACAATGCTACCGGGTGTGCCAGGGTTTTCGCTTTCTAATACTTTGTACACTCTTTTTTCTAAAACGCGTGTAATGCTATCCGTTACCTTGATGTCGGTTCCCACTGGCAGTTTCAAGTATACATAAATAAAATTAGGATCTCCACTAGGGAAGAAAGTTGATTTATTTCCTCTTACCACTAGTAAACCAGCCGCAATGGGAAATAATAAAAACAAACTTACCAATAACCAAGCTGGTCTTTTGCCCTTCAATACCCAACGCAATAAGGTTTCGTATCGATCCATGATTTTTGGCAATGCCCTTTGCTGAAAGTGCGCAATCATGTCTCTGAAAACAAATGTGTTCAACAAAGCCATTAATATCATGAACAAAAGGAAATTACCTGTTCCATTGAGCACAACATTATTACTAGCCCAACCAATCAAATTAAATACTACTCCAAAAACAATGGATGCCCAAAACCACCATTTTTTAAACAAGGCTTTCTTGGGTGTTTCATGTTCTTTTCCTTCCGGCTTCATAAAGCTTACTGCAAATACCGGGTTGAATATAAAGGCTACAATTAAGGATGCTGCCAGTGTAAGTATCAACATCGTGGGCAGGTAAATCATGAACTTACCAATTATACCTTTCCAGAATAATAGCGGGAAGAATGGCGCCAACGTAGTGGCAGTACCTGCCAATACAGGAATAAATACTTCTCCTGCGGCTTCTTTGGCCGATCGAATAATCGGCACTTTGCCATTATTATAAATACGGTGCGTATTTTCAATTACCACAATGGCATCATCCACAATAATTCCCAATCCAAATAAAAGTGCAAAGAGCACAATGAAGTTGAGGGTTACATCGGTACCCACAATAAAATCGGCAATGGGTAAGAATAGGAATGCTACAAACACACTTAAAGGAACACTCAATGCCACAAAAAATGCATTGGTTACACCCATGAAGAACATCAAAATAATCAATACCAAAATAAATCCGATGATGATGGTGTTTACCAATTCTTCAAAAGAAGTTTTTGTTTGTTTACTTTGATCGCCAGTAATCACTACTTTCAAATCCTTTGGAATATCTTCATCGGCCTGCATCTGAGCAGTGATTTGTTTAATTTTATCTGCTGCGTTAATAAGGTTTTCACCTGCGCGTTTTACGATATTGATAGTGATAACATTTTTTCCATCCAAACGTGCATAGCTTTCTTTTTCCTTGATGGTATCTTTTAAGGCGGCAATGTCTTTCAAATAAACCGTAGCACCTCTGGCACTACTTCTTACAATGATATTTTGCAAGTTCAGCGCACTGGTGAATTGTCCCTTTACTTTTAAGGTACGCTTCATGCCACCCACTTCAATTAAACCACCGGTGATATCTCTATTCTCTCTGCTAATAGCATTTTCAATATCCATGAAGCTTACTTTGGCAGCTGTCATTTTCAGGGGATCAACATTTACCTGAATTTCTCTTTCGGGAGCACCAACAATTTCGGCACGCGTAATTTCAGGTAATTCTTCAAAATGATCCTGCATTTTATCGGCAAACTGTTTCAGCTTAATACCATCATAATCGCCGCTGATGTTTACAAACATGATGGGCATTTCACTGAAAGCAAATTCCTGTGCATTGGGCTGCACGGTTAAATCGTTGGGTAAATCATTTTGCGCTTTATCAATAGCGTCTTTTACTTTTTGCTTGGCAATTTCAGTCTTAACATCGGTATCAAATTCTACAATAATTAAACTAAAATCGGCCTGAGACGTACTTTGTATTTTTTTCACCTTGGCACCACTAATCCCTTTCAATTGTTTTTCAATGGGCCTTGTTACCAGGTTCTCAATATCCTTGGGCGAATTACCTACATAGATGGTACTTACACTAATGGTAGGTACCACGATGTCGGGGAACTGCTCTTTGGGCATGGTATTGAACTTGTACAATCCAAACAAAGAGATGAGCATAGCAATAATATATACTGCTGTACGGTTATCAACGGCCCAGGAGGTGAGCCCGAACTCTTTGAATTTATCTTTTATACCTTCTATAAAATTCATACTACTATTTTTAGAATATCTTACTTATTAAAGAATACAATAGTCTTGTCGACTATTGATTAATTTATTTGGTAGCTTCAACCAATTGTCCTTCATACAAACTCTGGTATCCCTCAGTAATTAAAAGCGCTCCTGCACTTAAACCAGCTTTAATTTCTACCTGATCGCCATATACTTCTCCTACCACTACATTGATCTTTTTTGCAATGGTTTTTCCATTGGATTGTTTTTCTAGCACGTAAACGTATTTACTGCTTTCGTCGGACTGTACCACATTTACTGGAATTACAACGGCATTCAATGCTTCATAATCTTTCACCCGAATAAGGGCCGATTGATTGGGTTTTAAGGAAGCATTAAATGGAATGGCTGCTTCTGCAATAAAGCCACGCATTGTTGGGTCAATACTTTCACTGATTAATGTGATAGTAGAAGAAAGGTCTTTTAAATTAGCATCCGGAATAGAATATACCACGGCTGCTCCTCTTTTCATGCGTGTCATATAATTTTCGGGAACGTTGGCCACAATTTTCAATTTGCTGGTATTGACAATTTTTATTTGAGGACCGGCTTGTGTCATGCCACTAAAGGTTTCGCCTACACGAATACTAACGATATCGGCTACCCCGCTTACATCACTGTAAACATTGGCAGTATTCAATTGCTCCTGTGCTACTTTAATATTTTCTTCTGCTCCTGCTAATTGATTTTTGAGGGTTTCAACATTATTAGCAGCAGAAATCACCTGTACTTCAGTACCGATATTTTGCTCCCATAAATTTTTCTGGCGTTGATAAATATTTTGTGCAAAAGAAAGTTGCGTTTTGATGGTTTCCAGGTTTTTCTTAGCAGCCTGTACCGATTGACGCAGAATAGCATCATCTAATTTCAGTAGCAACTGTCCCTTATTTACATGTTGACCTTGTACTACATACACTGCTTTCACCTGCGCAGGTCCCATACGGGGAGAGATATAACTGATATTATCAGCATCTACCTTACCCTGTAAATCGATATAATGTTTAAAATCCTGCACTGCTACTACTGAAGTACTTACCAATTTCATTTTTGCACTATTCACGGCATTAGGATCTAAAGCAGCAATTTTTTGCTCCAAGTCTTTTATCGTGGCTTCTGAGCTGGCCTTGGTTTTGCGCTCTTTTTCCAGTTTCGCCTTCAAATCATTTAAATTTCCTTCGTTTTCTTTTTTGCTATTGCCGCAGGATACTGCGAATAACAATAATAGCAGAGTAGCACTTATTTTAATATACTTTTTCATGTCCTTTTGGTTATTTATGCTGATAATTTTTTTATTGATTTCAATTATAATTTTCCCGATGCTTTTAAATAATCGATGCGGGCGGTGATGGCATCATACAAGCTATTATAGTAATTCGTTTGAGCCACTTTCAATTCAGTTTGGGCATTGTATATTTCCATATTGCTACCCAGGCCTTGTTCGTATTTCTTTTTGGTAGTATTGTATACGCTTTCAGCCAGACTGATATTTCTTTTTTGATTATCCATGGTAAGCAGGGCTGTTTTCATTTTAATCCGGCTTTGTTCTACATCATAGTCAATGTTTTGTTTCAGTTGCTCGATACTATTGCGTGTTTTTTGCAATTCATATTTGCTTTGTTGAATCAATGCATTTTTTCTGTTTCCATCAAACAATGGAATGTTCATTTTTATCCCAACCAGAGAAGTGGTAAACCAATCGCCCTTATTAAAAAAGTTGAATGCAGATCGCTGCGCATTTTTGCTATAAGTACCAAATGCAGCGATGGTGGGTATCTTACTTAATTTATACCTTCTGATATTGTAACCGCCGAGTTTTTCTGCAACGCTCAATAATTGAAATTCTTTTCTGTTTTTAAAATCATACTGTTCTTCGAGAATATTTGATTTTAAATTTTCTTCATTTAACGTGTCGGTCAAAATCAAAGTTTCCTTTTGTGGCATGCCCATTAAAAATTTCAATCCGCTATTGCCCGACTGCAGCATGTTCAGTAATTTTTCTTTCTCGGTATTGATATTATTCAACTGCACCATTACTTTATCTACATCCAGTTTTTCGGCAAAACCGTTTTTGTAAATTTCTTTGGTATCGTGTAAAAGTTTTTCGAAACGGGCGATATTGGCATCTAAAGAAGCCAATTGCGATTTGCCTACCACCAGTTGATAATAGATCTTCATTACATTGGCCTTGATTTGCTCCTTGGTAACTTCCGCTGTTTTTACATAAAAATCGCGTACGGCATCCCTGGCCATTAATCCTACAAAAACCTGGCCGTCGAATAACAACTGACTAATATCTACTCCGGCACTGGCCGTCCAGGGTACGCCAAATTGAGCAGCGATGGTACCAAAATTGCCACCATTGGGAAAGGTTATATTATTACCGCTGCCATTTTTCACACCTTCGTCTATCAATACCTGATAGGTGGCAGGACTGATAAAATTAGGTAAACTCTGAACAGGAATATTCATATAATGAGTTCCTCCAACACTACCACTTACCTGTGGAAATGCCGCTGCCGTAATTTGTCGGTTTACCTGTTCCTGAACGTTGATGTCTAATAAAGCATTTTTTACCTGGGTTGCATTCTTCATCGAATACTCCACTACTTGTTGCACAGTAAAACTATTGGTTTGTTGCGCTACTGAAGTGTAGCCTAACAACACAAATACTCCCAATAATTTACTGCTGAGCCAGTTCTTTTTCATTGTTGTTCTTATTTTTTATTCGGTCTTGTTTATATTTTTGAATCAGTTTATGGCCTTTGATGGTGGCCAGTCCATATAGATAATGTTCGGTCATTTCCGTTTCAATATCTATCAGCCTGTATTTTGTCTTAGGGAAAACAGATTGATTAAATGCCATCATTACAGTTTCCAATCGCATGCGAACAATCAATTCGATATTGATATCCGGTCTGAATAATTCCTCATTGATGCCTCTTTGAATATTGTCGACAAACACTTTGTACATAAAAGAATGTTTGTGCTCTACAAATTTGGCAAAGGCTTTAGGGTGATATTTTTGTAATTCATGCAGAATGGAGGGGTTCATGTTGACGAACATTTCTTGCATCATTTCGATAGCCAGAAAAACCTCGTGTATAGCGTCTTTGGCTAGGTGACGATCTTTTAAGCAGGAACTTTGATTGAATTCAATAATACCCATGGTTACAGCTTCCACCAATTCGTCCTTATCAACATAAAACTGGTACAGGGTCTTTTTTGAAATACCCATTGAAATGGCTATTTCATCCATGGTAACCGAGCGGATACCATATTGCATATATAAATCATGTGCCTGTTGTAATATTCTTGCCTTCACTTTATTGATTCAGTTTAAAATCGGGCACAAAACTATGGAAACTTTTAATACACCCAAAGTTTCCATCATCTTTTTTTGCCACTTAACACAAATTTCACATTGAAAGCCACATTTTGGCAACTAGCATAAATGGGTATCTTTGGCCTATAAATCAATGCTATGAGCAAGTCGTTTCGCTATAAAAAGCTATTTCAATATTTTTTGCAGGGATTATTAATATTAGCCCCGGTAACCATCACCCTTTATTCGATTTTTTGGGTGGTGACTTCAATAGATAGCTGGATACCCTTATTTACTCATATTGATTCCGAAGGCAAGGTACAAGTACAGAATTACGGTATTGGCTTTGTAGTTATTATTGCCGCCCTGATTCTGATTGGCTATTTCAGTTCCTTTTTCATTACGGGACGTATTGTAAGTTTCTTGGATAAATTATTGGAAAGAACACCTGGCATTAAACATATTTATTCTACCACCAGGGATTTCTTTGAAGCCTTTGCAGGTGATAAGAAAAAATTCACCCACAATGTATTGGCCAATGTAGACGACAATGATGTATGGCGGGTTGGCTTTATTACGCAAGACGATATGGAAGAATTTGGTTTGAAAGATTATGTGGCGGTATATGTACCGATGGCCTATTCTGTGGCTGGTAATGTATACATCATTCCGAGGAACAGGGTGCGTACCATTACCAATATCAGTGCATCTCAAACTATGAAGTTTGCAGTAAGTGGTGGTGTAACAAGCATCGAAGAAGAGGAAAAAACATAGTCATTTCTTTTAGCTCAATATTTGTCTTATGTATTTTAGCACTTAAAGCTAATTATGAAGACATACTACATTTATCTCTTAGGCATTTGCCTGCAATTATTATTTCCATTATCTGCCAATAGCTGGGGATTTTTCGGGCATCAGAAAATAAATTACTATGCAGTGTTTCTCTTACCACCCGAGATGTTGGTATTATACAAACCAAATATTGGTTTTATAGAGGAGCATGCCACCGACCCCGATAAAAGAAGATATGCTGTACCAGATGAAGGTCCGAGGCATTATATAGACATCGATCACTATGGTCATTATCCCTATGATTCACTGCCTAGGCAGTGGAAGGCAGCTGTTGCAAAGTATTCGGAAGACAGTCTGCAAAAACATGGTATTGTTCCTTGGTATGTACAAACCATGTTGTACAAATTAACTGCTGCCTTTAAGGAAAAAAACTTCGGCAAGATCATGCAGTACAGTGCAGAGATTGGTCACTATATTGCCGATGCACATGTACCCTTGCATGCCAATAGCAATCACAATGGCCAATTTAGTAACCAAAAAGGCATTCATGGATTTTGGGAAAGCAGGATTCCAGAATTGCTGGCCGATAAGGAATGGGATTTTTTTATTGGGCATGCGATGTATATTAAAAACCCCGGCGATTTTATTTGGAAGCGGGTGCTAGAAAGTGCTGCTGCCAGTGATAGTGTGTTGTCGATTGAAAAAAAACTGAGTCAGCAATTTCCGGCCGACCAACAGTTTGCATTTGAAGAAAGAAATGGAATCATTATAAGGCAATATTCTAGTAGGTATAGCATTGCCTTTGATCAACAACTCAATGGTATGATTGAAAGAAGAATGCGTCAATCTGTATTTGCTATTGCCAGTTTTTGGTATACGGCATGGGTCAATGCCGGGCAACCTGATTTGAAAGCACTCAGTCAGCAAAAAATGAGTGAATTAGACATTTACACTTTTAGTCAATTAAATGAAACTTGGAAAACAGGTAAAAAGATGCTGGGTCGCCAGGAAAATGAATAAAGAATAAAACAATTACTGAATTTGATAAAATGATAGCGCAGATTTGGGTATTTTTGCCACCCAAAGTTTTATCATTTAATATTATTCATACGTGATTCATAATTTCAATGCCGGTCCTTCGATATTACCCAAGATTGTTTTTGAGGAAGCCAGTCAGGCTATACTTAACTACAATAATACCGGTTTATCCATATTAGAATTAGGCCATCGTACTGCTACTTTTCAGGCTGTGATGGACGAAGCCAGGGCCTTGCTCAAGGAATTGATGTCGTTGGATGATGACCATGAAGTGCTTTTTTTACATGGTGGTGCCAGCACACAATTTATGCAAGTACCAATGAATTTGTTGGATGAAAAAGAATCGGCAGCTTATACCGATACTGGTGTTTGGTCAACAAAAGCGATCAAAGAAGCAAAACTTTTTGGAAAAGTGGAAACGGTTTGTTCATCCAGAGAAGCAAACTTTAGTTATATCCCTAAAGATTTTGCTGTTCCTAATGATTCTAAATACCTGCACATAACTACCAATAATACCATTTATGGTACACAGTGGCAAAAGATACCACATACCAGTAATGTATTAGTGGCTGATATGAGTAGTGATATTTTAAGTCGGTCACTAAACTTCAATTCATTTGGACTTATATATGCAGGTGCACAAAAAAATATTGGTGCTGCCGGGGTAAATATTGTAGTGGTAGATAAAAACATATTAGGCAAGGTAAAGCGAAGTATTCCGACCATCATGGATTACCGCAATCATATTAAAGAAGGCAGTATGTTGAATACGCCACCTGTATTTGCCGTATATGTTTGTATGCTCACCTTACGTTGGCTCAAAGCACAGGGTGGTGTTGCTGCCATTGAAAAAATAAATGAGCAGAAAGCAGCGCTTTTATATGGAGAAATTGACCGCAACCCATTATTCCGTGGCACGGTGGCAAAAGAAGACCGCAGTAAAATGAATGTATGTTTTGTAATGGACAATGAGGAAATTGAAAATGCTTTTTTACAATTTGCAAAAGAAAACGAAATAGTAGGCATTAAAGGCCATCGGCTTTCAGGAGGATTTAGAGCCTCACTGTATAATGCCTTGCCACTCAGAAGTGTAGAGGTATTAGTATCCTTGATGCAGGATTTCGCTGCAAAAAATGGATAGCTATTATAAGCTTCTAAACAGATTCATCATCCCTAAACAATCAAAAGCGCTAAATTTGTTATCCCTAAACAAGTAATTATGATTTCTATCCTACCCTTTAAAGCGCTTAGGCCAGAAGCTCCTTTTGCCAAACAAGTGGCGAGCAGGCCTTATGATGTATTAAACAGCAAAGAAGCAAAACTGGAAGCGCAGGGTAATCCCTCTTCTTTTTTACATATTACCAAAAGCGAAATTGATTTACCGGAAGATACCGATATCCATTCTCAATTAGTATATGATAAAGCAAAGGAAAACCTGGATGCATTTATCAGTCGTGCTATTCTTTTCAGAGAAAATAAGGAATGTTATTATATCTATCAACTAATCATGAATGGTCAATCACAAACAGGATTGGTTTGTTGTAGTAGCGTAGATGATTATGAAAATGGTTTGATTAAAAAGCATGAATTCACTCGCCCGGAAAAAGAAAAGGACCGTATTGATCATATGAAGACAATTGGTGCCCAAACAGGCAATGTTTTTCTGGCATATAAAAATGTAGCAGCCATTGATCAATTAATAGAAGATTGGAAAAAAGACAGAAGTGCGGTGTATGATTTTGTTGCAGACGATGGTATTCAGCATAGTATATGGGTAATCAATGATGAAGCTACCATTCAAGAAATGACCCAGCTATTTAAAACACAGGTTCCTTGTTCTTATATAGCAGATGGCCACCATCGTGCTGCCAGTGCTGCCAAAGTAAGGTCAATGATTGGATCAGGTGCCGATTCTTTTTTAACAACGCTTTTTCCAAGTAATCAGTTAAATATTATGGACTACAATCGTGTTGTGAAGGATTTGAACGGACATGATACAGACAGTTTTTTAGCTGCAGTGAAATCAAATTTCGAAATAACGCTTAGCACAAATGCTTTCAAGCCAGCGCAATTGCACGAGTTTGGAATGTACCTCCATAAACAATGGTATCAACTAACGGCAAAGGCTAATAGTTTTACTACCGACCCCATTGGAATTTTAGACATCAGTATTTTATCTAATAATATTTTAGAACCTATATTGGGCATTGCAGATCAAAGAACAGATAAAAGAATAGATTTTATTGGAGGTATCAGAGGATTAGGAGCATTGGAGCAAAGAGTAGATAGTGGCGAAATGGCAATTGCTTTCAGTCTACACCCAGTAACTATACAACAACTTTTTGATATCGCAGATAGCGGCCAGGTGATGCCTCCCAAAAGCACTTGGTTTGAGCCAAAACTCAGGGATGGATTACTTACCAATATCATTGGAGAATAGCGCAATTCATTTATCTTTAAACCATGAAGAAAGCGCTGGCAATCATTGTTTTCATTATTTTCAGCTGTACAACTGTATGGGCACAGGATATTGCTCAATTACAGGAGACCGCCAATAAATTCATGCAGCAAAGTGATTTCTCCAATGCAATTTTGGTATTAAATAGGGCAGCTGCCAAGGAGCCCAACAATTTAGAAGTGAATAAATACCTGGCACTCAACTACTATTTCTTAAAAGATTTCAATAGAGCGCAGGGCATTATTAATCCCTTATTGGACAACGATGCGGCTGATGACCAAACTTTTCAGATTGCTGCCGACATTTACATTGCACTGGATGATACAAAAGAAGCAGAAAAAATTTATAAAAAGGGTTTGAAGAAATTTCCTGCCAGTGGTGCATTATACAATGAATACGGTGAATTGCTTTGGGCACAAAAAGATTATTCAGCTATTAAGCAATGGGAAAAAGGCATTGAAATGAATCCAGGGTTTAGTAAAAACTATTACAATGCCTGTAAATATTATTATTTCACTACAGATAAAGTTTGGAGTATTTTATATGGTGAAATCTTTATCAATATTGAACCTTCCGGCAGCAATAGTCCTGAAATAAAAATTATTTTATTAGAAGGCTATAAAAAATTATTTGCCGATGCCGACCTGGAAAAGAACAGCAAGGAAAAAAATGAATTTATCATTGCTTTTATAAAAACAATGAATAAACAAAATTCCCTCTCAGTCCAGGGACTTCAGGCAGAATCACTCACCATGATCAGAAGCAGGTTTATTTTAGATTGGTTTGGTACTTACGATACTAAATTTCCATTCCGCTTATTTGAGTACCAACGTCAGCTAATGCAGGAGGGTTTGTTTGATGCTTATAATCAATGGATATTTGGTGCAGCACAAAACCTATCCGCCTATCAAAACTGGATCAATATTCATGCTGCCGAATACACAGAACTGAACCATTTTCAAAAAGGCAGTGTTTTTAAAATTCCCGCGGGACAATACTTCCACTCAGCCAATTAATATTTCGCACTGATAATACCTTGAATAGGGGTATTAACATTTTTTTTGAAAATTTATTTCAATGTTTAAACATTGTTCTATATCTTTACAAAAAACAAATAATATGAAGCAATTATTTTTACCAATTGGGCTAGTTTGCTTAGCCGTTTCCTGCTCCAATGCACCAGATGCTGATAAGGCTACTACCGCCGATAAACAAGCTGTAACAGCTGCAGAAGGAACCAGTTATAGCACTGATTCCAGTTCTATAGTTACCTGGACGGGCACCAAACCTACAGGCAGCCATGTAGGTACTTTTCACTTAAAAGAAGGAAGTCTTACTGTAAAGGACAATAATTTAACTGGTGGTTCAATCACTATTGACATTAATTCCTTGGCTGATCAGGATTTACCTGCTGAAGAAAAGCCAAAACTAGAAGGCCATTTGAAAAGCCCTGATTTTTTTGATGTAGCAAAATTCCCAACCGCTACATTTGAAATCACCAATGTTGAAGCCTTTAAATATGATAGTCTTACTATGAAGAACCTGGTGATGAAGGATGCAACTCATACTATCAAAGGCAATCTTACCTTGAAAGACAGCACAAAGAATATTTCTTTTCCTGCTAAATTGAGTATCACCAATGATAAAATTACTGCAACTGCAGATTTCAATATTGACCGTACTCAATGGGGTATGAACTATAAAGGACCAAATAATCCGCAGGATTGGTTTATTCGCAAGGAAGTGAATTTGAAATTCGCTATCATTGCAACAAAAAAATAAAAACCATAAAAAATATCATATAGCCATTCTGCCACGCAGGATGGCTTTTTTTATTTATCTTAGTTGGGAAAACTGAAATACGGAAAAGCTTGGGTTGACTTTATAAATACCTCGCTCATTGATGCTTAACCCTTTTCAGTACATCCCTATTATTACTTAAGAATAACGATTGCTTATGAATGCTGAAATGAGGATTTTCGATTTCCTTGACTACCAAATAGCTCGATTCCCAAAGCCGGATATGTTAGCGGCCAAAGTTAATGGCGTTTGGGAAACCATTAGTAATACCGAAGTCAAAAAAACGGTTGATTTACTCAGTGCAGGTTTGTTGCAATTGGGGGTAAGCGGCCAGGATATGACGGTTGAAAATCAAGATAAAATTGCCATCATCAGCCGAAATCGTCCTGAATGGATTATGCTTGATATTGCTTGTCAACAAATAGGTGCCTGTCTTTGTCCTATTTACCCTACTACCAATATCAATGAATTGGAATTTATATTTAATGACGCTTCAATTAAATATGTATTCGTCAGTGGACAAGACATACTTGATAAAGTAAATATCATTCGCAATAAAGTGCCCAGTTTATTAAATGTGTTTTCTTTTGATGCACTGGAGGGAGTTGATTACTGGAAAAAAATTGTAGAACGTGTCACTGAACCAGACCTGGCTAAACTTGCAGCTATTAAAAAAACTATACTGCCCGATCATTGCGCTACCATCATTTATACCTCTGGCACTACAGGTACACCTAAAGGAGTAATGTTAAGTCATCGGAATATTGTAACCAATGTTATCAATGCAAGAAATAGTTTTCCATTCGACGATAACCCAAATAGAAAAGCATTAAGCTTTCTACCCCTAAACCATATTTTTGAGCGGATGGTAAGCTATATCTATATTACTAGTGGCAACTCCATTTATTACGCTGAAAGTTTGGATACGGTTGGCGAAAATATAAAAGAAGTAAAGCCCAATTTATTCTGTACTGTACCAAGACTTTTAGAAAAAGTATATGAAAAAATTATGGACAAGGGCAGTGAATTAAGTGGCATAAAAAGAAAATTATTTGATTGGGCCATTGGATTAGGCAACGAATATGATAATTTAAAAAGCATGGGCATTTGGTACCGTATTCAGTTAGCCATTGCCAATAAAATTATTTTCAGCAAATGGAGAGCAGCCTTGGGCAATAATGTAGAATTAATCATCACTGGCGGAGCTGCATGTCAAGTAAGGTTACTTAGAATCTTCAATGCCGCTCAGGTTCCAATTTATGAAGGGTATGGACCAACAGAAAATAGTCCGGTGATTAGTGTCAACTGCAAGAAAAAAGGAGGCACTAAATTTGGCACAGTGGGCTTGGTGATTGAAGGACAGGAAGTGAAATTGGAAGCAGATGGAGAAATTTGTGTAAAAGGACCCAGCGTAATGATGGGTTATTATAAAAGACCGGACCTGACTGCTGAAACCATTATTGATGGCTGGTTACATACGGGCGATATTGGTGTTTTTGAAGATGGCAAATACCTGAAAATAACTGATAGGAAAAAAGAATTATTCAAAACCAGCGGAGGAAAATACGTGGCTCCCCAGCCTATTGAAAATCGTATGAAGGAAAGTCCATTTGTAGAACAAATGATGGTTGTGGGAGCAGAGCAAAAATTTGTGGGCGCCTTAATTGTTCCTTCCATAACTAATCTAAAAGAATGGATGCAGCATAAAGGAATTAAGTTTACTACTATTGAAGATGCCGTTCATCATCCCAAAGTGCTTGATCTTTACAAAGAGTTGATTGAGTCCTTCAACCAATTTTTTAATCATGTAGAGCAGGTAAAGAAATTTGAATTATTGCCGTATGAATGGACTATTGACAGTGGTGAGCTAACACCAACATTGAAATTGAAAAGAAAAGTAATCATGGAAAAATACAAGGCAGCGATTGAAAGAATTTACAGTAACTAGTAAATGAATACTATTTACAGCACTGCTTTTGATGACTTTCAATATTGAGTTAATACTTAACCAATAATGGGCCCAGTTTTCTAAATCAAATGATTTTCCATTGCATAACGGGTTAAATCAGAATTTGATTTGAGTCCTGTTTTTGCCAAAATCCTAGAGCGATAAGTACTAATGGTTGCAACGCTAAGGGATAACATTTCAGCGATTTCAGAAACTGATTTCCCAGCTGCAAGATGACCCATAACATCAAATTCCCGGTTACTCAAATATTCGTAGGCTAGTTTTGATTCATCGGCGCCCATTGTTTTAATTAATTTTTCTACTACATCGGAAGAAAAATATTTTTTACCAGAAAGTATTCGTTGAACGGCTGTCACCAATTCGTCCGTTGCAGAGTCCTTACAAAGATAACCGGAGGCACCTGCTTTTAATACTCGAATGGCATAATGGTCTTCGGGATGTAAACTCAATATTAGAATGGGTAGATTAGGATATACATGCCGGATTTGTTTCAATGCGTCCAATCCACTTCTTCCAGGCATATGAATATCACTAATTACAATGTCCCATTTCGAATTCATCACAGAATGGATCATTTGCTCTGCATCCGCTACTTCTTCAATATAAATTTCGTTGAAAGCATCTGTCAGAATTTGCATGAGTCCTTTTCTAACAACTGCGTGATCGTCGGCAATTAAAATACGTAACATGGTGTTTTTATTTGGGTTTCAAGAGGTATTCAATTCAATTTCATTAATAGGCATTTCCACCACTATCCTGCATCCATTTTGTAGACTACTTTCAATTTTGATCTTCCCATTAAAAGATTCCACCCGGTGGATGATATTCAGCAAACCAATTCCGGTCCTTTTTTTATTTGTTTCAAATCCTATCCCATCGTCAACAATAATCATTTTAACTACTCCATTTTCTGCTACAATAGATAATTCAACATGGCTTGCTTGAGCATGTTTAATAATATTATTGAACTGTTCTTGAGCTATACGATAGATATTTAGTTTTATATCATCACTGTTGAAAGATTGTAAAAGGTTACAATGAAATTTTACTTGAAGAGAACTAGTTGTTTGCAAACCATCGACCAACAATTGTAATTGATTTTTTAAATCAATATTTTTATTGGGGGCTACAGTTTTACGCGTTAGCAGCCGAATCTCCTGTATGGCATCGTCTAACAATTGCATAGGATATGTCATCGCCTCTTTAACCATTAAATCTTTATTCCCCTCTATAGACATAAATAATTTAGCGCCAGCAAGTAATTGATTAATATTGTCATGCAATTCTTCACCCAAATGCCTGCGTTCTTTTTCTTGTGTACGAATCACAGCCCTGGTGATTTTTTTTTGTTCCTGTATATGTTGATCCTGCATTTCCATTTTCAAACTAATAAAAGCTTCTTCTGCAATTTTACGTTCTGTAATATCCTGCATGGCACCAATCATTCGTGTAGGCCTTCCCAACTCATTGTATAGTACGAATGAACGATCTAAAATATATTTGTAAAATCCGTCTGCACAACGCATTCGATATTCAATTTGAAAATTAGGTAGCCTATTTTTAAAAACATTGAACAGCATGTCTTGTACAGCGTCTAAGTCGTTCTGATGAATAGTCAACTTCCACCATTCTACAGGATTATTAATAACGTTATTTGGATATCCAAACATTTCAGTATACACTTCATTATAAACCATTTTTTTATTAAGAATATCCCAATCCCAAATGGTATCACTCGTGGCTTTAGAAAGCATATCATATCTTTCTATCGCTTTCTGCATATTTAGCAAACTGTTTTTTCGATCAGTTATATCACGTACAATTGCCTGTGCCATTCCGCTAGAAATCAGTTGAATATTTAATTCAGCATAAAAAACACTACCGTCTTTTTTCTTAAACTGTCTTTCTACCAACAAGGGTTTGCCTTCTTGTAGTGCAGTAATATCAACTAAGTTTTTTTGTGAAAATTCTATTGGAACAATATCACTAAGATTTAAGCTGAGCATCTCCTGTATTCCATACCCCAACATTTTACAACCGCTAGAGTTGACAGCCAATAAGTGACCAGTTAAATCAGCCATGAAAATTCCGTCTGCAGCCTGTTCAAACAAAGCCTTAAACGCAGCATTATTAAAAACCGGATTCCGGTTAGTATCAAACACTAAGTGCTGCTCTGCTCTTGATTTTTTTTCGGACAAATTAGCAGCATAACTTTTAGCAGCTACAAGACTGGGGGCAATACGAAATTGAGCAATGTGTTGTCCATTGCCAATTACAGAAGTAGGTTTGTTTATTTCATTTCCCTTCTTACTATCCTGCGAACATTCTTTCAGGGATTGAAATGTTAGGGTGTTTTTCATATAGGTTTTTGCATTTATGCAGATCGGCTGCCAATGCGATTACTTCAGGTATTTTTTCAAACTCGTGGTATTTATCTAATACAAAATCTACACCATTAAATTTACACTTTTGTACTTCAACTTGATCTTCAGCATTGCCCATTGCAATGACAATACATTTAGGTAAATCTTGTTTAATTTTTATTACAAAATCAACTGCAGCATTTTGTTGAAAATCAATATCCATCAAAACAAAATCTAGTGATGCTAATTCCGAAAAAACCTCTGCACTAGAGTGAGAATCAGCATGGTAAATGGTTTTAACAAAATTTAAAGTTTCAATGCATTGCAATATTCTTAATCTTATTTGAGCAGAGCTTTCAATTACTAGTCCCTTCATTATAATACTAATTAATTTATCAAAGGAAATAAATAAATAATGAAATTGAGATAGTTAGATAAACTTTAGTTGAGTAGAATATAAATCAACCTACTTGTAGTAAAATAACTACAAAAAGAAATGCATTAAAAACCGTGTTAATCAATATCAGATATGATATGATTGTTAATCGCATACCTTGTAAGGTCAGAATTAGTATTGAGGTCAAGTTTTTCCATAATTCTTCCCCGATAAGTACTTACGGTTGTTAGCGCCAAGGAGAGCGAATCGGCAATGTGCGAAACAGTTTTTCCAGAAGCCAATAATTTAAATATCTCAAATTCCCGGTTGGTCAACAGTTCGTGAGGTTTTTTTGAATCACCCGGATTAGACAATAATTTTTCTGCTATCTCAGGAGTAATATATTTCTTACCCAAAGAAATACGTTGAATGGCATTGATCAATTCATCTGGTGCTGAATTCTTATTCAAATAGCCGGAAGCACCTGCTTTCAATACTCTTACGGCATATAAATCTTCTGGATAAATACTTAGGATTAGCACTGGCAACTCAGGTTTAATCATTTTAATTTGCTCCAAGGCTTCTAGTCCACTCCTGCCAGGCATATCCAAATCCGAAATCACCAAATCCCAATCATGCAGGGTTACTTCTTTTACAAGTGCTTCTCCATCTGCTACTTCTTTGATTATAGCTGATGGATATTCGTCGCGTAATATTTGGATAAGACCTAATCGAATAAAGCTGTGATCATCTGCTAAAATTATTTTATTTATCATGTTCTTATAGATTTAAAGTTTGTAAGGGTACTAAAGGTAAGCTGATAATTATTCTGGTTCCTTTAAAGGGGTATGAATTTACTTCAAAACTTCCACCCAAGGAAAAAACTCTTTCTTTCATACCTAGTAATCCAAACGATTTTTTTGATTTTACAGTGGCAGGATCAAATCCCTTTCCATCATCATCGATATTTATTAGAATAAATCCATCTAAAACCGTCAATGAACTAGTTACCGATTTGGCATCAGCATATTTCGTAATATTGGTGAATGCTTCCTGGAATACCCTAAAAATACAAGTTGCGGTGGGCACTGGCAACTTGAGTTCTGCAACATTCGTAACAAACTCAACGGGAATGCCTGTACTATTTTTAAATTGTGAATTGAGCATTTCTAGCGCGCCCAAAAGGCCATAATCGTCTAAAATACCTGGCCTTAATTCATTTAAAATTCTTCGTACTGCTTTATTGCTACCATCCAGTAAGCTGTGTATATTGCTGATTTTAGTATGAAGCATTGCATTCTCAGGAGGCATTTTTTTTGCTAGCCAAGCGATGTCCATTTTGATAGCGGTAAGTTGCTGACCAAGGTCATCATGGATTTCTCTTCCTATTCTTTTTCGCTCTTCTTCTCGAATATTTAATACGTGGGCTGTTAATGCCCTCAACTTTTCTGTAGTTCCCTTTATTTCCTCCTGCGCTTTCACGCGTTCAGTAAAATCAATTCCAACACCCATCATGCATTTTTCACCTTCGTATTCAAGTATAATACCTGATAAATAGTAAGGTACTTTTTGCTGATTCTTTAAATAAAATTCAGTAAGAATCGAAAATTTATTTGTATCAAATGCTTCCTTGATTTCCTTTGCCATTTGAATCTTATTAGCTTCTTCAAAGAATTCCATTGGCGAAAGCATCATTATTTCAGCTGCAGTATATTGAGTCACTTCTTCGAAGTTCTTATTCCAGCGCAAAAATTTTCCCTTTTCTGTCACTAAATAAAAAACCCCGGGTAAACTATTAATTATTGAGTCGGATAAATTCTTCTCCTTGATGATTTCATTCTGTACTTTAATTCTTTCAGAAATATCTCTAACAAAAATCAACAAACGACCATCCGACAACAACTTGGAGGTTATTTCTACATGCAATCTTTTACCGCCTTTGCCCTGCATTAATCTTTCAACCACTAATGTTTTGCCAGCGTTTAACGCTTCAAATTTAAAAGGGTTTGCCGCAATATCCTCTGGTACTGTAAAATCAAAAAAGCTTAGTTTCATCAGCTCTTGCTCGGTATAACCGGATATTTTGGTAGCACTTGTATTGACCGTAATAAATTCCCCCTTTTCATTTGCAATCAATATCGCGTCGGATGCCTGTTCCACCAATGTGCGATACTTTTCTTCGGTTCGTCTTCTGGCATCTTCTGTTTTTTTTCGTTCGGTAAAGTCGAGCATTGACCCTGTCATACGTATAGGTTTGCCATCTTTATCATACTGAATAAACCCCCTGTCATATATGTATAGTAGTTCCCCATTCGATTTCAGGCAACGAAATTCATCGTCCCAAAAGGTATCCCCAGCAGCAAGAATTTTATTAATTCTTTCCCGTACTCTTTTTTGGTCTTCTGGGTGTATGTGCTTCCTCCAGGATTCAATATCAAGGGGAGCATTGCTTTTTTCAAATCCAAATACATCAAAATAATTTTGATTCCACCAAAGTTTATTGGTAACAAAATCCCAGTCCCAAACAATATCATTGGTAGCGGTAGCAATCAACTCAAATCTATCATTAGCCAATCTTATTTTTTCCAAAGCCATTTTCTGCGATGTAATATCTAAATAAAACCCATCCCAAACCACCATGCCATCTTCAAGGATACGGGGGGTAGAAGTTATTTGCAACCAATGAATATTCCCTACTGCATCCACACATCGTACTTCGGCATTAAACACCGTGTTATTTTTTTCTGCCAATGCTTCTTTTGCAAGAAAATCAGGAAGGTCTTCCTTGTGAATAATTTCATATAATATATTTGGGTTGGCAATAACTTCTTCGGAAGTTTTACCAGTAATTTGTGCAACGCCATTACTTACATAAGTAAACCTTTTTTCACCATTCGGCAGCCGCAATAATTGATATATCATTACGCCAGGAAGGTTATCGCTCAAGGTTTCCAATTGTGCCTTTTGTTCTTTAAGTTTTTCTAGCGCACGGTGTCTTTCCTTTTCCTTTTCAAAAATCTCAATAGCAAATGAAATATCGCTGGTAGCTTCCTCGAGTAAAGAGATTTCAGTCTCATCAAAAAAACCTTTGACTCCCGCATAAATAGAGAAGGCCCCTGTAACTTTTCCGAATTTTAGAATAGGTAAGGAAATAGAAGAATGATATCCTCTTATCAATGCCTCGTCCCTCCAGATCTTCATCGATGCATCATTTTCGATATCATTACAAACAACGTGTTTTCCTTCCAAAATAGCTCTTGCAGTGGGTCCTTTACTTTCTGGTTTTTCTTTAACTAAGGATATTTTATTCAGTAATTCAGTATACCCACGTTCATCGCCTGCGTGTATCAGCGGTACTACCAAATTAGTTACTTGATCAATTTTACCAATCCAAGCCATTTTAAAATGCCCGACTGTTACAGCTATTTTACAAGCTTCTTCAAATAGCATCAATTCACTGGTAGTACGTACAATCATTTGATTAATCATGCTGATAAACAAAAATAGGCGATTGGACTTTTCAAGTTTTTGCTCTGCTTTTTTTATTTCTGTAATATCCTGTCCTGTTCCTATTGAAATTAAAGGATTGCCAGCTTTATCATAAATTGTTTCGCCTAGTTCATGCAGATATTTTATTTCATTATTGGGCATAATCACTTTGTGAACTATATCGTATTTCGTATGATTTTTTACGGATGTTTCAAATGTAGTTTTAACCATCTCTACTTCCTCTGGCACCAACATTTCTAAAAAAGCCTCAAAGCTTGGTTGAAATGTTTGCGAATCTCTTTGTACAATATGATAAACCTGTTCTGACCAAATTAACTGACCTGTTTGGTGATTCAATTCCCAACTGCCAATTTTACCAATACGTTGTGCTTCCTTTAATGCTTCTTTTCTATTGATAATTTCAGCTTCCTCCTTTTTTCGATCGGAAATATCACGTATAATAAAAACTAGTTGTTGTGGATTGCCTTCAGCATCTCTGATAAATTCTGCATTGGCTTCCATATTAAAATAGCTGCCAGTTTGATGAATCCCTATATACTCACCCGGACCAGACATGTTACCTTGAAACATGAGGGCTAAATTGGATTGTGCCCGTTCTCTATCCTCGGATATAATAAAGTCAGTTACAAGACGGCCAATGATTTCCTGCTCTGTGGCACCATATATTTTTTGTGCTACCGGAGAAGCCATCAAACACCTGCCTTCCAAATCTGTGATGACCACGCCATCAGGTGAAGCCGCAATGATGGATTTGTATTTTTCTTCACTAGCCTTTAATAAGTTTTCGGCTTTTTTCCTTTTTGAAATATCCCTTATAATTGCTTGTGCTGCAATTTCTCCATTAAATTGTATAGGAATAGATTTAACTTCTACATCAATAAGAGATCCATCAAGACGTAAAAACTTTTCTTCTGCTACAGGTAAAGGCACAGCTTCCTTAACTAATTTTTTCATTCTATCAATTACAAAACCTCGTTGATCAGGATGAATAAATTCTAGAACTGGTTTTCCAATAAGTTCATCTTTGCTGGTCGCTTTCATTAATTGCACTGTTTCTGCATTAACAAAAGCAATTTTTCCCTTTTGATAAATCACAATCGCATCAGGGGAATCTTCTACTAATAAACGGTATTTATTTTCAGATTCTATTAAATCTTTCTCTTTTTTAAACTTGTGATTAAAACTGGCTCTAAGTAAAAGTACTATTATCAGAAAAATAGTTGCCAGTACTGTAATGGCTAAAGTAATACTGTTTTCTGAAGTATTTTTATCATGTAATCCCCTATGCTTAACTGCCAATTGTTCCTCTGTTTGCTGCAATTGAATTACATAGGTTTCAATCTTTACCAAGTTTTCTATTAAAGAACCCTTATTTAGAAATATCGAAGCCTTTTCTTTGTCACCTGACTGGATTAATTGAAAAACAGTATTGTTAGTAGTAGAAAATTGTTGGATTGAATAGCGTAGAGAATCTATCACTTTAGATAACAAAGGCAATTTTCCTGGCATTTGCTCTAATGCTACCAAATCAAGATTAATGACCGAATCTAATTTATTACTTTCTAGATTGCTTGATTCTGCTTCAGTGTAAAGTTTATTTTTAAGGATGGCAAATTTTAATTCAGCATTAGCATGTATCCTTTCAGAAAGAATTATTACCTGTTTTGACTGGCTAACCAATTCAGCATTCTCCTTATACATATTGAATTGAGAAAGGGATATAACAATGATTACCCCAATGGACATTATTAGTAGAATAATGCCCAGTACTAGGAATTTATCAATAGCTAGCCTTAGCTTCATAAAAGCTATTTGGTTTTAAAAGGAGGCATTTTACCAAATGAAAGAACCGTTGAAGCATGCCATACTTCATCACTCTAAATTACTACATACAATTGGCAGGTTTGTGATTACAATCATATTGAAAGATAATTCTCATCAGTAAGTTTACGCATTGATTTCAAATTTAATAAAAACACATATGAAAAAATCTGTAAAGACGCATTTGCTAGCAGGACTTGTACTAGTACTAGGTATTTCCTGCAATTCATCAGGAGAAAATACTGGTAATCAATCAACTGAATCTGGCAGTCCCAATAATGTGGGCAAGGGACAATCTGCGGTTCAAGACGATCAATCTGCTAAAAATGTAGTGCAGGTTGCAATGGGCAGTAAGGACCATACCACATTGGTAACTGCTGTAAAAGCAGCCGAACTGGTAGATGTATTGAGCAATGCTGGCCCATTTACTGTTTTTGCCCCAACCAATGCCGCATTTGATAAATTACCGGCTGGCACAGTTGATGGCTTATTGAAACCTGAAAAGAAAAATGACCTGATTGATATCCTTCAATACCATGTTTCTGTTGGCGTTTTCAAGGAAGACATGTTTCAGGAAGGGCAAAGTATTGGACAAGTCAATGGTGGAAATATTACCATCAGTAAAAAAGATGGCAAAATAATCATTAACGGGGTAGCCACGATTATTGCTACAGTACCGGCGTCCAATGGCATTGTGTATGTTGTAGATGCAGTATTACTGCCACCAGCAACTAAATAACTAACTTGTATAGATCAACTTTCTCAACTAGTAACCATTTGGAATGGTTACTAGTTTTTTATTGTGTTTCTTTTGTAGACGAAGGGAACAATTTAATTTTCATAACCGCTGCTATACTATGCGCTCTTTGCTTTGCAAGCTCAGCCGTTTTCCCTTTAAAATGCTGATCAACGGTAGCAGTAAAAAGTTCTATCCACCTATCAAAATATGCTGGTTGTAAATTTGAAAACCGGTGTAGGTTTTGATGCAATTCCATTGGGTTTCCCTCATACCCGCCGGTATAAAAAAGTAGATTTTCCCAAAACCGATACATTACCGGCAAATGTTTTTCCCAATTAGTCTTGGCCATATCAGTAAAAATAAAACCGATGCAACCATCAGTTTTTATTTTTTCATAAAAACTGTCGACTAATACCTTTATATCATTGGTATTGGCAATATCCTTTTTTGTACTTGTATTCATTTTACAAATCTTTTCTATTGAATTTCCTGAGTGAAAGCCAGGCTGGCACAAACATCCAACAGGTAAGTACCAATAAAGAAAATGCTGTACCCATTGTTGTACCAAATACACTTTTAAATACAGCTCCAGTATACCCCATCATTGCAGATAAATCCATCTTAAGTAAAATTAAAATTCTACTTAAGTCAATTGGATTCAAAGCTGTAAAACCTACCATTACTTTATCAAGAGGATAATCTGCAAATTGAAATAATACAAACAATACCAGTCCATCAAAAAGCAATGAAAAATAGAGCCACAATAAAATAGCAATGCCAATACCCTTTGCCTTATCCCTGGTATTGACTGCAGCCAATAATGCAATGGCTGCAAAAATGACTGAAAGAAAAAGTCCAGACATTGTCATTATTCCACCAATGGCGGTGGGCTCATATATTAAAATAGGCAACCCTGCCCCTATCAAAAAAGAAATTACTAGAGAAATAGCCAAACCTGCAAAAACACTTAACCAAATTCGTTTTCTTGTCAAGGGTTGACTGACCAATAATTCCAAAAATTCGGCACTATTGTAAATATAAATAGCAGAAAAAAGGATACTTACTAGTGGCACAATAATTAAAATAATATTGAGCAAACTTAATAACCCTTTTGAAGCATTATCTTCCAAATTAAAAATACTAAAGGAGATAAGTAAAAGGAACACGGTATAAGCCAACATTATTTTATTCCGCAGAATATCAATAATTACATATTTGATTATTTTATTCATTAGCCGTTTATTATTTTTTGTTCTTCCTGTATTGATAACATTACATGAGCAATTGCCTTGGACAATTTAACTTGCCCTGTAATGGCTTGTAAATCCTCAATGGTTTTATGAAATTTCAATACCCCATCCTGCATATATATTACCTGCGTTACCAAATCATCCAACTCGCTTAAAACATGCGAAGTAATCAAAATTAATTTGCCGCTTTTCTTTTCTGTCAATATTTTTTCTTTCAATATTTCTGTGGCCACTGGATCTAAGCCGGCTGTAGGTTCATCCAGTATTAATACTTCGGGGTTGAATAAAAATGCTAATGCTGCACTAACTTTTTGCCGGGTTCCTCCCGACAAGGTGCACATTCTTTTACGCATCAATTTATTTAATTCGAATTTTTCTATTAGTGTTTCATCCAATGCTTGTGATGGCCGTTTTCGGATATCCTTCATCATCGCTAACAATTGACCAATTGTCATATGCTCGGGGTATCGCCCAATTTGGGGCATATATCCGATATTGGATCTATACAGCCAATCATGTACAATATTTTTCCCGTTAAAAGTGATAAACCCACTATCGCACATTACCATGCCTAATATACTCTTGATAAGTGTTGTCTTGCCACTACCATTAGGCCCTATCAAAGCAATACACTCACCTTTATTACAGGCCAGCGATACATTATTCAATGCCAGCAACTTTCCAAATTTTTTGGTTAGGTTATTTGCTATAATCATAATGGAAGGGCTTTCATGAGTGGAAAATTATCTTTCAAGTTCTCGGGTGTTAGGGTTGGAATCACTTTTTCGGTTTTATCCATTAAACTTGTCATAAAACTCCTAAACAAAAACATTGCAGAAGGATTTTGTTCAATAATCATTGAGTACATACTAATAGGGCGGTAAGGAATATCGCCAATACGGTCTTTATTGAGATCATATCCATCATATTGATCCCAAAAATTATAGTCGAAATTATTCAATACCAAGCTGCCATTGGTAGCTACATCAAAGGTGTTACTTATGAAATTATTATGGGTTAGTTTTACATCCATACAACTTGCTTGAATTTTTAAGCCCCACCCATTATTTTCAAAAACATTTTTTTGCAACAATAATCTACTAGCGCCTTCCATATAAATACCTATGGTGTTTTTTGTAAATCGATTGTTTTCTATATAGCTATCGGCAATTTCTTTGAGCAAGAGGCCATAAGCTGCATCGCCCCAGTTTTCTTCAAAATAATTATGAAACATTTTTACTCTCTTAGAAAACATAACTGCTACTCCTGCACCATTGTTTCGGAAAATATTTGTGATATAAGCGTCGTTATCGGAAAACATAAAGTGTAAGCCATAACGTAGATTATTAAAAGAAGTGTTGCGCCAAATAACCGAATTAGTTACAAATTCGAAATAGACACCATCCCGGTGTCCAGAAACAGTATTAGCAATAATGAGCATGCTATCACTTTTCCAACAATGGATACCGTTGCCACTTTGTTCTTCTTTCGGATTATGAGCCGATAAAGTATTTTTTTCTATTATGCAGTTAGTGCCGTATTGAGTATAAATTCCAAAAAAAGTATTTTCGAGAATATTATTACGAATAACTACATCCCGTGCATGATAAATTTTGATGCCTGCATAATCCTCGATGCTGGATTCACCTGAATTAATAAGTTTAAAACCATCTACCAAAACACCAGAAGCTTTAATAGAAATTATCTCATATTTACCTTCCCCATCCAGAATGGGGTAATTTTCACCGATTAGAAACAGTTTTTTGTTAATTAAGATATTTTGCTCGAGGTACCTGCCTGGTGTCACCAAAATAGTATCACCTACAAAAGCAATATCTATGGCATATTGAACACTGGTAATTGATAAATTTTTTCCTACCCTAATGGTCTTGGCAGGCAGTAATACAGCCCAACATAAGCTCAGTATCAGGAGAATATTTTTTTTCACAGCCCTGTTAATTGATGCCCGTTTATTATTTCAGCTTGAAATAATTTTTGATATTTTTTAGCACTATCCATATTATCAAAAGCAACAGTATTGCCATTCATAGGGCTCTTAAACTGATCACTCGTTAATATGATAGCATTCGACAATTTTACCAATTGGTGTTCTTTACAATAATTGGTGATGTATATATCCTTTATATTATCTGTTTCAATGTATTTGGCATTTTTAAAGGCCAGCATACAATGCATATCATCAAAACAAAAGGTTTTCCCTTTCTTTGTAAAAATGACTGCTCCAAATTTTTCATCACTGATGGTCATTTTGCAAGAGCTACATTGGTCACGACCGATTTGAATAGGGTTTGGTTTGGAATTACAAGAAGCCAGTGTAAGAATCAAAATAAAAATTGAAATTTTTCCACTGTTTTTACGAATACGTTTCGCTGTCTTCCATTCAATCAACAATCCAACCAGTAGGAGTAGTCCAACAGCAATAAAAATCCATCCGCCAATATCTGGAATAGAATAAGCCCCAAAATTCAACAACTGTTTAAAACCAATTAAGGGAGGTTGATAAGCCATTCCTGGTACGATGATGGCTGCATCGGGATTTAAATTGTGACCATAATTATATTCCCATTGCCAGAAATCATACATGGCCAATATGCCAAATGCAACAAATAAAATAAACAACCAATAGTACCATTTCCTTTTCCCAACTATAGATACTATAAAAAACAGCAAGGAAAAAATGATTATTATCCATGGTAAGATGGCAAATTCAAAAAAATCTGCAGTATGCAAAGTTTTCATTCCAATGTAATGGTTGAGCCCATTTATAATGTCAACATTGCCACTTAATTTATGGGGATATATCAGCAAAACCAATCCTTCAGGATATTGAGGCGCTACTAAATCAATTTTCCACAGTGGAAAAAAAAGCACGGCCACCAAACCTATACCACAAAGCGTCAATATAATTCTTACCGACTTCTGAATACTTTTACTTGGGGTGCCCATGATTAAAATATAAAAGAATTGCGGAATAGGTGAACCTATTCCGCAATTGTTAAAAATCTATTTGGTTTTTGGTATTGAATCTAAAGCAGGGTAGTTTTTGCCTGTGCTAAACAGCAATGGCACATTACTACCTGCTGGGGACACACGAATATATCCAGTCATTTCCTGATGTAATGCACTGCAAAAATCGGTGCAATACATAGGAAAAATACCTGTCTTATCGGGACTCCATTTGAGCGTTTGGGTTTCGCCGGGCATGATTAGTAATTCTGCAGTAGCAGCCCCTTTAATGGCAAAGCCATGAGGAACATCCCAATCTTGTTCCAGATTTGTAATATGAAAATACACTTCATCGCCCATTCGAATACCCTCAATATTATCTGGCGTTAAATGCGACCGGATGGCTGTCATATACACATGTACCTTATTCCCTTCCCTCACTACTTTAGCAGCCCCTTCTCCATTGGTAAAATAAGGATTCTTGTTTTCCTCCATCTTGAAGAATTTGAGTGAATTAGGTTTTACCAGATCTGCAGCAATAATTTGTGCATAGTGAGGTTCGCCAATAGTAGGAAAATCAAGTATCAGTTGCATTTTATCTCCACTGATATCATATAACTGAGCACTTTGCGACAATTCTGGTCCGGTAGGCAAATACCTGTCTTTGGTTATTTTATCATACGCTACTAAGTATTTACCAGTTGGATTTTTTGTGTCACCACCTGCCACGCATAAGTGACCTACTGAATAATAGGTAGGCACCCGATCTAACACTTTCAGGTCTTTGATATTCCATTTTACAACTTCAGAGGAAACAAACATCGAAGTATAGGCATTCCCTTTATTATCAAATTCTGTATGCAAAGGACCTAAACCTGGTTTTTGTACTTCACCATATAAAACAGATTCGTATTTCAAAATAGGAATTCCTTCGAATTCACCTATATAATCTTTTGCGGCAATAGCTTTTTGTAATTTTTCGAAACTAAAAACTGGTATCAATGCAGCTAGTTTTCCACTACCCACAATGTATTCGCCAGTGGGGCTTACATCACATCCATGTGGCGACTTAGGACAAGGGAAAAAATAACAGATATCTTTTAATTCTTTCGAATCTAATACTGTTACTTCTGTTTTTATTTCAGAAATAGCACTATGTGTTATATCACTATAGGTATTGTGTGTATAACGTACAGATTGTTTTTTCCCTTTTCCTGCTTTCAGGTATTCTTCTGCTTTTTTCCAATTTACTGCCATAATAAAATCTTTGTCTTTCTGAGAGGCGTTTACTTCCAGTAGGGTATTGGCCTGCTCTGTGTTATAGCAGGAGAAGAAAAACCATCCATGAGAAACACCCTTGCCTGCACGACTAAGGTCAAAATTGAATCCGGGGCATTGGATTTGAAAAGCAATATCCATTTTTCCATCTTCTTTTGCAACACTAATAAAGCTCAATGTGCCTTTGAAATTTTTCTTATATGTATTAATGGGCACATCGCCAGCCACATCATCTGGTGGCACGCTAAAACGGGTGCCAGCAACCACATATTCAGTATTTTCTGTAATGAATGGCGAACTGTGATTACCTGCACTATTAGGCAATTCAATAATTTCAGCTGTTCTGAAAGTTTTTAGGTCAATACGAGCAACCCTTGGAGTATTATTGGCATTACCAAAAGCCCAGCGCCCATCATAGTCGCCATTGGTTTTTGACATTTGAACATGATGCAAATCGTCCCAGGGAACAAATCCATGAGAAGTATTTAGCATTGGCTTTGTTTCTTCACTATATCCATACCCTTTTTCTGGGTCAACCGAGAATACAGGAATAACCCTGAACAACCTTCCTGACGGCAATCCATAGACGCTCATTTGCCCACTAAATCCGCCAGAAACAAAATTATAAAACTCGTCGTATTTGCCTGGAGCAATATATGTTTTAGCAGCAGCATCGGAGCTTACTGCATTGCCAGCATTTTTAGGCTTACAGGCATTAAAGCCAACCATTACACTGAATACTAGCACAGCGATAAAGACCCAATTATTATTTTTCATGATTGATTAATTTTGGTTATCATTTATAGAGTATATTATTTTACGCCATCATTTCTTCGTTGAAATTCATACAATGCCCTAGCATCATCATCAGATAAATTTTGATTAGGCATTCTTACCAAACAAATTTCTAATTGTGCTTGTGCCTTGGGATCCTTATTCAACATTTCGTCTGTATTAGTAATGAAATTCATTATCCACTCAGCTGCATATCTTTTAGTAACACCTTTCCAACCAGGCCCTACCAATTTTTCTTCAGTGAGCTTATGACAACTACTACATTTAACACTAAATACTTTTTCACCAGCAGACGCCATTGCAGTATCAAGGCTTGGAGACACTTGTACATTTTTGAATTTACCCTCTCCCCTATTTGGGTCGTAAGACGGATTACCCGACTCGCCGCTATTGGCATTACCATTGGAGGATTTACTGTTGCCAGCTCCGCAGGAAAGCAGTAAAAAGCAAGCAGTTATAGCCACTAAAAATTGTTTCATACTTTTCATTTTTTGATTTACTAATTTTAATGCAAGATTACATGCTGCATATTTGTATATTTATGCGTATAATCATAATTGCGTAAGTTCTTCTTTGGAACAAACTGTTTTCCCAGTTGATTTTAAGGTTTAGCTGATTTGAATCATACTCTAAAAGAACAACCATCATTTCGAAGCGTACAAAAGGCAGATACTTTTAAACTTTCACATAAATATTCAGTTATGATGATAGACATTGATACTTTACTAGCTTGGGGTGCAGCATTTAAAAGAGTAAATACAGGGGAAATTATTTTCCATGAGGGAATGCATTCACAGTTTTATTATCAATTGGTGAGTGGCAGCATTCGTTGGGTAAATATTAATGAAGAGGGAAAGGAATTTCTTCAAGTGCTCATTGCGCCAGGTGAAAGTTTTGGCGAATTGCCCTTATTTGACGAAGGACCATTTGCTGCAACTACCATTGCGAATGTAGACAGTGTTATCATCCGGTTACACCGCGAAACATTTCATCAATTGCTAAGAGAAAACCCTGAAATACATTTATCCTTTAGCAAATTGCTTACACAAAGACTGCGATTTAAATTTCTGCTTATAAAAGAAATGGCAAATCATAATCCAGAGAAAAGTATATCTACTTTGCTAAATTATTTTAAAGAAACACAAAAAAACATTTGCCCTAAATGCAATAAAATAAATCTTACAAGGCAGCAAATTGCCGATATGACGGGATTAAGGGTTGAAACCGTTATAAGAACAATGAAACAATTACATACTAAAGGCGAATTGGTGATTGAAAAAGGCAAAGTATATATATAGTTATGATTTGAATCATAAAGGCTCCACTACATTGCCAGTTACTTTGCCCTATGATGCAAATACCCTTGTACATTAAACAATGGTTAAAAATTAGCCTTATCAATTTATTTTTGGTGGCAGCCATTGGGGTTGTTCTTCGCTATAAAATAGCATTTTCACTTCCTATTGTTGATCAAAAACATTTATTGCATGGACATTCACATTTTGCTTTTACCGGGTGGATTACGCAAGCATTAATGAGCCTTTTACTATACTACCTTCATCAACAAAACGGTTCAATAAATTTTAAAAAATATCGGTTTGTAATATATGGGAATCTAATTACTGCCTATGGCATGCTGATTAGTTTTCCATTAGAAGGATATGGTTTTTATTCCATTCTATTTTCAACCGCTTCCATATTTATTAGTTACTATTTTGCTTTCTTATACTGGGGAGACCTTAATAAGATTGTACTCCATAGTCCAGTTCAACTTTGGCTCAAAGCTGGACTAATTTTCAATGCGATTTCTTCTATCGGTGCGTTTGCCTTGGCCATTATGATGGCAGCCCGAATCATTCACCAAAACTGGTATCTCGCAGCAGAATATTTCTATTTGCACTTTCAATACAATGGCTGGTTTTTCTTTTCTTGCATGGGGCTCTTTACATCTATTTTGATAAGGGTAGTACCTCACCAAAAACTATACTGGAGCTTTTACCTTTTTGCCGCAGCTATGTTGCCTGCCTATTTTTTATCGGCACTCTGGATGAGTATTCCAGGCTGGGTATATATACTTGTAGTTGCTGCTGCCATTGCACAGTTAATTGGTTGGCTAATTATGATTAAGCAAATAAAAAAATATTGGCATTTAATAAGAAATATTATCACTGGCGTGATAGCCCGCTTATTATTATTGTCAGCCCTTGCTTTATCAATCAAATTATTTTTACAATTAGGTTCTACTTTACCAGCATTTAGCACTTTGGCATTTGGCTTCAGGCCGATTGTTATTGGATACCTGCACCTAGTATTACTGGGTGTTATCAGTCTTTTTTTACTGGGTTTCATTTTTTTAACAGGTGCCATCACCATCAATAGAAATACTATTTTAGGTGCATTTTTATTTAGTACTGGCATTATCATCAACGAATTTTTTTTGATGGTGCAGGGCATTACTGCACTGAGTTATATAAGCATCCCATTTATTAATGAATATTTACTCATTATAGCAGGTATCATGTTTTCGGGTTTGGCTTTTATTATACTTGGTGTAAGTAAAATTTTCGGAAGATGAGTTCAATCACAATTATTGTTTGTCAGCTGGCCGACCTTTGTTGAAAATATTAAACATGGAAAATTTAACAGAACAAACATTGGCTTCAATTGTTATTGCCAATCACCAAGCAGCTCCCTTATTAGAAAAGTATCAATTGGATTTTTGTTGTAAAGGAAAAAAAACCTTAAAAGAAGCATGCATAGAAAAGGGTTTATCATATGATACCCTCTCTGCTGAATTGTCAGCAATTAAATCTCCTAACCAACATGCATTACCATTTACTGAAATGAGCCTTACAGAGTTAATCAGTTATGTACTGATTCACCATCATTTTTATGTAAAACAAACCATGCCTGCAATTGCTTTTTACCTTCAAAAAATTGCCAGCAAACACGGTGATCGCTATCCGGATATGATTAAAGTTGAAAAACTATTTGGGCAATTAAAATCAGTAATGGAATTACATTTACAAAAAGAAGAGGTCATCTTATTTCCAAGAATTAAAGAAATTGAGGCATTGCATGTTGGTGCTACAAATGATCTTCCCGCTATCGGATATATTGCTGGGCCGTTGCAGGTAATGGAAGCAGAACACGAAGATGCAGGATTGATTATGGCAAACATTCAATCGCTTACTAATCAATACACAGCTCCTGCAGATGCCTGTACAACCTTTAAAGTATGTATTGCAACATTGAAAGAATTTGAAGAAGATTTACACAAGCATGTTCATATAGAAAATTATATTTTATTTCCAAAATCATTAGCACTACTTCAGTCTGTTAAAAATTAGTGGCCGCTTTACCAATATGCCTATGCTATGTCCGCTTAAAATTAGCTATCCTGATAAATATCATTTTTTTTAAGCCACCCTTTGCTTTATTTTATAAGTCATAACTTATAAAAATTAACAATGGAAAAAACCTATTATCGGGTAGGGTTAAGTACTTGGGTGGCCCGACTCGCCAGTATTGCATTTGCTTTTTTCCTTAGCATTTTTGCAGTGGATGTTTTTAGTGAAGGATTAGGATTTGGCAAGACCTTTTTTGCTCTTTTGATGCACTTAATTCCAAGCATGCTGATACTGTTGGTATTGCTTATTTCTTGGAGATGGGAATGGGTAGGTGGCCTAGTTTATATTTTGCTTGGCTTTCTCTACGGCTACTTAAGTAGAAACCGTTTTGAATGGACCAATATTGCAATTATAACAACTCCGCTATTTGTACTGGGAATACTATTTTGGATTGGCTGGTATCAACGCAAGCATTATAAGCAAGCAGCATCCTAATCCAGTTTCAGATTTCCAATGAAAATCCTACCAGTAATAACTAGCGTTTAAGGATTTGAATATTCCTAACAAAATTGTGGCCTCGCCTAGAATCCCCGCCTGAACGACATCAGTCGGGCAGGGAACTTTGGATCTGGAGCTTCGGAAACTTAGTGGCCTCGCCTAGAATCGAACTAGGATCTGGAGCTTCGGAAACTCTTATACTATCCATTGTACTACGAGGCCAATATATTTTAAGGTATTTACCTTCCAAACTTTACAATATTACTTCCAAAAATCTTTACAGCAATAGCGAGCAAAATAACACCGAAAAACTTACGCACTACGGCCATTCCATTGGGACCTAAAAACTTCTCTATCCACTTCAACGACTTCAACACAATATAGATGATCACACAATTAATAAGGATGGCTAACAATATATTCAAATCGGCATAGTTGGCCTTCAAACTCATAATGGTAGTAAGGGTACCACTACCTGCTATCAAAGGAAAAGCAATCGGCACCACACTGCCACTTTTTGAATTGCTATTGTCTGGCTTGAAGAATTCCATACCCAATACCATTTCCAAACCAAGAATGAAAATCACAATACTTCCTGCCACTGCAAAACTCTTTACATCCAAACCCAATATTTTCAAAAACTCATTCCCTACAAATAAAAATAAAATCATCAGTCCGCCACTGACCAAAGTGGCTTGCGTAGATTTGATATGACCGTCCATTTTAGCCCTCAATGTTGCCAATACTGGAATGGAGCCAATAATATCAATTACTGCAAACAGCGTAAAACTGATGGAAAGCAATTCTTTATAGCTATAATCCGACCACTGCATGTAAAAAATTTCGGCAAAGATAAACTTCTACCCCGACTGTATAAAATGAATTCCGATGCCTTTTTAATCCTCTTTTGAAGAGCGTGGAGAGCTCATTTCATCCAGCTCCCTCCCTTCTTGTATTTTCAACAAACAAGCTGCACACAAACAATCATCAAATTGATTTTGTATCCATTCTTTTTGTAATTCCGTTAATTCAATGCCAAAACATTGACATTGGGCAATATTGCCCACCCTGCATTCAAAACTGTTTTGGCAGGATGGGCAATAATGTAGTTCATGATTACTCATACCTTTATTTTACCAATGAAACGAAATGCCTCCATTGATTAAAAACGGAATAGCATTGTATCCTCTAATTTCAAAAAATTGTTTATTGAAAAGGTTTTGCATTTCAATGGTACATTTTATATGTTCATTTACTTTATAAGTAGCATTTAATCCAGCTATAAAATAATCATCCATCCATACATCATCTTTTTTATACCCACCTACATCATTACGGCCACTCACATATTTTCCTTGCATACTTACTGCTAGTTGCTGGGTGAATTGATAGTTCAACTGTGCATTAACATTACTCTTGGGCCTGCGCAATAATTGAGTATAAACAGTATCAGCAAAACTTT
The DNA here is from genome assembly GCA_943367825.1 of Chitinophaga pinensis. GTDB lineage: Bacteria > Bacteroidota > Bacteroidia > Chitinophagales > Chitinophagaceae > Ferruginibacter > Ferruginibacter pinensis_J. The sequence continues at coordinate 3,328 of CALRKF020000013.1, read as the reverse complement.
TACGACTTTCTGTATGCTCCGTACCATCCAAATAGGTATAATTTAAAGTGCATTGAATTTTATCTGAAGGACTATAAACAATTGCCCATTCCAGCCCCTTCACTGCCTGTTTTACAAAATTGAAATAATTATAATTGGTATAATTATAATCAATGCCATCTTTTATATCCCTGCTAAAATACAATAAACGGGCATTAAGCTTTTTTGCCTCGTATTGAATGCCCAGTTCATAATTTACCGCCCGTTCAGGCTTCAACTGATTATTGCCACTATATTGGTCATACGCCTGAAAAATAGAAGGTGCTTTAAACCCACTAGCAATACTGCCGAATACGCGCCATTGAGAATTGATTTGATAAGTAGGATTGAAAGTGTAGGTGCTATGCGAACCATAGATAGCATGACGATTTAATCGGCCACCCAATTCAATATGCAGTTTTTCTTGAAGCAAGTTGAAAAATAAGGAAGCATAGGCAGACTGCTGGTGTAAGTTACTGTCGAATGCTGCTGGGTCATAAGGACCAAAACTACTGATGGAAAAATATTTTTGATAATAAGCACCCCACCTGTATTCAGTACCAGCAGTAATGGACAACCACTTAGTAATTTTAGTATTCCCATACAATTCAATAAATTGGGTACGGGAACGGTATCGATTGTCTTCGTATTTTGTAAAACCAGGATGGTGTAAGCTATCATTCAAGTATTTTCGTTTAACAGCACCATACTGATAACTACCGACCAACTGTACACGCTTTTTTACAAATCTAATACTTCCACCAGTTTGCAATCCACTGTTATGAATCGTGTAATCTCGGTCATCAGCATAAATGCCTGCATCAATTCCTGCATCATATTGACTTTGTTGCAAAAAGCTATTGAACTGCAATGCAGGTGTTAATTGATACTGCAAGGATGCCATCAAACTATGACCACTATATCCGTCACTATCAAATTGCATTTTTCCACTGCTATCTGTAGCAGATGAAAATCCATCGGTACTCATTTTGGCGAATCGGGCCGTATAGCCCCATTTTCCTTTGTTGCCAACTAGGGATAGATTGTTATTATAGGTATTTTTATTTCCTGCGGCACTACTGGCTGCTATTGAAACAGGCTTTTGAATGCTATTGGACTTGGTTATAATATTGATAACACCCCCAATGGCATCCGATCCATAAAGAGTAGATTGAGCACCATTACAAATTTCAATTCTTTCCACCTGACTCAAGGAAAATAAATTGAGGTCGTATTCATTATTGATCATAGAGGGATCTGACAAGGGTATACCATCCAGCAATAATAATGTTCTGCCCGAAGCTGCACCACGTGTATACAATGTTTGCACACTGCCAGCAGACTGAAAAGCACCATTGATTACAATACCCGCTTGTTCATTCAATAGTCTTGCCAATGACTTTGTTCCTGCCTTTTCAATTTGGTCTCTTGAAATGACGGTTACGACCTTTCCTGTACTGGATTGCTTTGTAGGGAACCGAGTAGCAGTAACTACTAATGCTGCTAAACTACGTGTACTGTCCTCCGTTAGAGGAAATGATTTTTGCCCATAGGCATGACTGCTGAAGATGACAGCAGCCGCAATAAAAATTTTCTTTTTCATTTTGAAAAATTTTTGTGACTGCTTCCGAGAAATAATCAGTTGATTTCAAAAAATGATACCAACCTGGTAGAAATATAAATGCTCTAAAGCTTTTACAGTTCTTGCCTTTCACCCGAAAGCTTGAATGATGTTTGATTGATCAGGCAGGTCTTCTGACTTACTCCCTGTTTGTTGCCTTCCCGTCAATATTTAAACAGTGGCTTGAAGTACAAACAGTTTACAGAGCTTACAGCTACGGGGATAGCACCGGATTTACACCGGTTTCCCTTTTAATCCCATCTTCTTACAAGAAAATGTGGAACCAAATCTGATGCAAATGTAACAGTAGTATTTTTTATATTTAAATAGAGTTATCTACTTTTTGTGGAGAAAAAAAATAGTCGCTTTATAAAAGCGACTATTTTAAAAATGGATGTAATTTATTTAGCACTTAAAAAAGATCCTGGGTTCTTTAAAAAATCATCCTTGCATTCTTTAGCGCAAAAGCCATATAATTTCCCTTTATAAGTACAAGTATCAGATACTCCTGCACTAATTGGCATACCGCATACCATGTCTTTTTTACTATCAAATTTTAATTGATTTAATGCCACTGCTTTTGCAGGGCTATCCTTTTTAACAACAGGTGTTTCCACTATTGGCTTGTTTGCTTTCTTTTCATTACATGCAAATAATAAAAATGTAAAAAAGGAAACCAGTATATAAATTAATTTACTGCTTTTCATAACTGTATATTTAAAATGAATAAGTAAGATGTGCCATTGCTCTGTAAGTTAGTGTGGTTTGCCTGTCCGACAAATTTTGCGAGATGGGTTTTTGCCAATTGGCACCAATGGTTATTTTTTTAAAATTCCATTCCAGCCCAATAGCAGTTGAAAAAACATGTCCGCCAGTTGCAGCTATAGTTTCTTTATTTAACTGATTAGGACTAGTATTTTCAAATTGCAAGCCGGCATTAGGCATGAAAGTACTATTACCCTTTTGTACCTTATAGGAAACAGTTGAATTTGCGGTAAACTTATCGCCAAAACTATATTTATCCTTATTGGCTGAATTAAGTTTATAGGACAGGCTGGTATTAACACCCCATTTGTTGATTTGAAGATTATACATTCCATTAATCATATAATCAACACTAGCAGAACCCGTTTGTGTATTTGCAATAGAAACTAGTGCTGGATCAGTGGCATCAATATTAAATTGTCCAGTTGGGATTTTAATTCCTCCGCCTATCCAAATTTGTTGTTGAAGTCTTTTTCCATTTGAAGACAAGCCATTTTTCTCCCATAATTTATAATTAGCCATCAATGCAATATCACCCAATCCTTTTCTATCCGTAACTCCATCATCTGATACCTGATGAATAAAATTAACTGGCAAAATGGCTAATAATTGCCATTTCCTACCAATATTCCACCCGCCCCAGAGTTCTGCTGTAGTATAATAATCTCTGCTGAACTGACTTGGATTGTCAGCCATTACAGTATGAAATTGTCGATATTGGTAACGTAATCCTAAAAAATTATGTTTGAATTGTGGCAATAAGCCAACATAATAATTGCCTAACCCACAGCCACAAATCTCACAAGCTTGTATGGTGCTAAAACTTATACTTAATAATATAATAATGATAATTTTTTTCATTGTAATTTTTTTTATAAAAATGCATGATGCTGCAATGCAAATGCGATTGCATTGCAGATTAGT
>CALRKF020000012.1:0-61073 GCA_943367825.1 Chitinophaga pinensis | reverse complement strand
CTTCACTCATCCATTTTCCTCTTACATCCTGAATGGCAATAATATACCCTTCCTTTAAATAATTCAACCAATAAGTGCTGTATAATCTTGCATTGAATTTATCCTCCCCATAGGGCGAGCAGGTATAGGGTGTACGATTAAACAGTATGGGGTGCTTTTCGCTGCTATCCTTCGGAATATAAACTGCAGTGAATAATTGAATGCCATCCCGCATAGGAATCATTCGTTCTATTTTATAATAATTTTCTCTTAACCATAAAGAATCAGGGTTTTGGGCATTCACTTGTTGAAAGCCATTAAAGAAAAGCAGGGCTAAGAAAAATATTTTTTTCATTTACTATTGGTTTGAGTGTTAAATTTAGCAAAACAATATGGTTTATATGAATAGGAACGAAGAATTAGTTGCTCGCTTTTATACTGCTTTTCAACAATTGGATTGGCAAACCATGAATAGTTGTTATGCAGCGGATATTGTTTTTTTTGATCCTGCCTTTGGATTGCTAAAGGGAGAAGAAGCCTGTTGCATGTGGGAAATGCTTTGCAAGAATGCCAAGGATTTTTCATTAAGTTTTTCCAATATTAAATCCCTTGATGAAGAATATTATACCTGTGATTGGGTGGCAACCTATACTTTTAGCAAAACAGGCCGCCCTGTTGTGAATCGAATAAGGGCTAATATGCGCATCGCTGATGGCAAGATTATAGAACACAGCGATGCTTTTAGTTTGCATAAATGGAGCAGTCAGGCACTGGGATTTAGTGGATGGTTGCTGGGATGGAATCGATTTTTTCAACGGAAGATTCAAAATAATGCCAGAAGAAATTTATTGCATTTTATGGAGAAAAAACAGGCATCCTAAATATTACTTTAACTATCCTTATTATATACTATTATTTAATTTGAATAATACCTTTATCTTATTTCAAGTAAAATGGCTGCAATAACAAAGCAGCATCCATCGAAAACTACTTGCATTTCTTTCAAATATTACCTATTTTACTTTTAAATCTTCACCAAAACCAACAATTATGGGATACTTATTTGACTATTTGAATTGGCCAGCAATTGCTGTTGCTGCATTGGCCTATTTTATCTTGGGTGCCCTATGGTATTCAAAAATTTTATTTGCAAAACGATGGATTTCCGATTTAAAAATTGATGTAAATGACCCCGCCGCTAAAAAGGGAATAGGTCTTATGTTTGGAGGCTCCTTGTTGATGATGTTTGTTCAGTCATTGGCATTGGCCATTTTAGCCGAACGTTTAAATATTGCCGGAGCAGGCTGGATGAGTGGTTTAAAATTAGGCGCTATGCTTGGTGGTTGTTTTTCTACTGCTACTATCGGGATCAATTATTTTTATGAAAAGAAACCTTTGAGTTTATTCTGTATCAACGCAGGATATGCAATTGTAGGTAATATAATTGCGGGGATTATTATTTGTAGTTGGGGATAAAATTAAAAAGCCGGAATTGAAAATTCCGGCTTTTTAAAATTTCTTTAATCTACCACGGTTACCTTCACCACATTTGTATGCAAATGTAATTCTACTGGCGTACTACCAGTATTGATTATTATATCCCCTGATTTAATATAGCCTCTTTCTTTTAAAATATTAATCTGGTCAAAAATAATATCATCCAAACTCTCTTCTTCTGCATAGTACATTGCCCTTACACCCCAGCTAAGGCTCAATTGATTGATTAAGCTTCTTTCCTTACTGAAAATATACAAGGCAGATTTAGGACGATAGCTGCTAAGCATAAATCCTGTATAGCCACTCTGCGTCATGCCAATTAATGCAGTTGCACCAGTGTCGTTGGCCAATTTACATGCGCTATAACAAATGGCATCACTTAAAAAAGAAGGAGAGTGGGGCTGCGGTGATAAAATATCATCCCTGTTATAATCATATACTTTGTGCTCCACTTCAAGAATAATCTTGCACATGGTTTCTACTACCAATACAGGATAATCACCCATGGCTGTTTCACCACTTAACATCACCGCATCTGCACCTTCTAAAACCGCATTAGCCACGTCTGATACCTCACTACGATTAGGTTTAGTACGTTCCATCATACTTTCCATCATCTGTGTTGCTACAATTACCGGCTTAGCCCGGTGCATGCATTTGCGGATAATATCTTTTTGTATAATTGGAACTTGTTCTACGGGAAGTTCAACACCAAGGTCGCCCCTGGCTACCATCACCCCATCACTTTCAACAATGATATCCCGAAGGTTTTTTACTGCCTCCGGCATTTCAATCTTAGCAATGGTTTTAATCTTGCTATTATTTTTCTTGATAATTTTTTTAAGCTCTTTAATATCATTGGGTGTTCTTACAAATGACAATGCCACCCAATCGAGGTTATTGGCTATGATAAAATCAAGATCAGCTAAATCTTTTTCAGTTAAGGAAGGCATGGATAATGCCGAATCCGGTAGATTAACACCCTTTTTAGGTAGCAAGGTACCGCCTAGGGTAACGGTTACGAGTAACTCTTTTTCATTAAGGATAGATTTTACACATACTTCCAGTTTACCATCATCCAAAAAAATACGTTCACCAACCTGTACATCCTTCGTTAGCATTGGATAGGATACAAATAACTTTTCTTTAGTTCCTACCATTTTTTCAGTAGTGAAAATAATTTCCTCTCCCGATACCAATTCTATTTGTCCATTTTTCAATTCACCTACTCTTAATTTAGGACCTTGTAAATCACCTAAAATAGCAATATTATAGGGCTCTTTTATATTGATTTCGCGGATGAATTTGATGATTTTAAGCTTATCCTCATAAGCACCATGTGAAAAATTTAAACGGAAAACATTTACGCCGGCTTTTACTAATGCTAATAATTTATCGTAAGTATCACATGCAGGGCCAACGGTGGCCACAATTTTAGTTTTTTTATGAGAGTGCATAATACCTGCTTGTTTGTCCATTTCGGTGTGCAGGTATTTACTAATATGTTTGCTCATAACTGAAAATGCTAACAGAATAGTTCCACGATTAATTCTGTATTTTATAAAATAAAAAGTAGGGATACGTGTATCTCCCTATATAATTAATAATAATTAGCTGGAAAGAATTTTTACAATATTCATCCACTCCTCACTAATTCTTTGCCTTTTTTTAATCGCTTCATCCAAGGGGAGATAATTCATTCTATTATTGACAATACCAACAAATACATTGTGTCTTCCCTCTATCAAACTTTCTACAGCATGATAGCCCATTCTGCTGGCTATAACCCTGTCCATACAACTAGGGCTACCGCCTCTTTGAATATGGCCTAAAATACAAACCCTTACTTCCTGCTGCGGCATTCTTTGTTTAATCACTCTTGCCACTTCATCTGCACCTCCAAATTCATCTCCTTCTGCTACTACAATAATATTTACCAGCTTTTTACGTCTCTCTTTTTCTGCTAATTGCAAAATAATATCTTCAATAATGGTTTTTCTTTCCGGAATTAAAATATTTTCGGCTCCTGTAGAAAGACCACTGTGCAATGCAATATAACCAGCATCTCTTCCCATTACTTCAATAACAAATAAACGATCATGTGCCTCAGCAGTATCCCTGATTTTATCGATGGCTTCTACAGCAGTATTTACAGCTGTATCAAAGCCAATAGTAAAATCGGTGCCGGCTATATCCTTGTCAATCGTTCCTGGTAATCCAATACATGGAATATCAAATTCATTACTGAATATCTGAGCTCCCCTAAAACTTCCATCTCCACCAATAATTACTAAGCCATTAATACCACGCTTCTTTAAATTATTATAGGCCTTTTTCCTTCCCTCTGGCTCGTAAAAATCTTTGCTACGGGCTGTTTTTAATATTGTGCCACCTCTTTGAATAATATTAGCTACACTCTGACTTTCCATCGGAATGATATCATCATCCACCATTCCTGCATATCCTCGTAAGATACCATACATTTCTAAACCATGATACAATCCAGTACGCACTACTGCTCGAATGCATGCATTCATACCCGGACTATCACCTCCTGAAGTTAACACACCAATTTTTGTAACTTTCTTTTCCATTTGCTAAATATAGATAAACCAACTAAAATTAAATTGTGTCAAATGTACACATTAAAATTTTAATGGCCTACAAAGGTAAAATGTTAAAGGAATTCTAATACATCTATTTATAAACAATATACCCTTTCTTGGGTATAAATTAGTTTAAAATATGCTGTAGTTTGAGTAAAATATTATTATGAATAAATATGCATTAATCCTTTTGTATCTGATACAAAGCCATATTTCACAGGCTCAAAAAGAAGTATTTGCTTTCCCCATTACCGATTATATTATTAAAGCAAATGATAGTATAACCATTGTACAGGTTCAACTGCCAGATGGCGATTTTACAATTCCCAAAGACCAAGTAGCAATTCTCAAAGCCAATCATCAAAACAGTAATACCGATTCGAATTTACTGGGGTCGGGTAGGTGTCAGTTAATTAAGGGCGACTATTATTATTTTGGTATTAAATTAAAAAATACATCCTTGGTGCCCAAAAAGGCTGATTTGATTAATACTTTTTTCAATTATCCAGCCAACTACAAAGGTCTGATTTATCAACTCATCCGGCAATCCATTTATTTGGATCATGTTACCGAAAATCCATTTTATGAATTTAATACTGCACAATGGCTTACACAGCAATCAGAAAACGCCTTGTTAGATTCATTAAAAGAAGATATTCGATACACAGCTAAAGTAATGCAGGAAACTAATAATGGGCAAGATCAAGTAGTAGTAGGTGGCGATTTTGATGGAAAAAAGCTATTTGCATCTATGCAGGAAATTAATGTTCAACAGGTAAAAGATTTTATTGAATATATGATTGCAAGACATGCCATTTACGCAGGCAATCATTGGAAGATTGCAGAAATCTTTGCAACATGGATGGTCAATAAAACGCCCAAAGTGATTAAAGATTAGATTAGTTCAATAAAACCCCCGAATTAATTGCTAATCAATAATTTTGCATGATTATTTATGAAGCTATTTATCACAGGCTCGAACGGATTATTAGGTACAGCATTAATCACTTACCTGCACAATTTTACCGATTACCAATTGGTAACTACCGGTAAGGGAGCAGCGCGATTTCTACTGCAGTCCGATAGAATTACTTATTATCCCAAAGACCTTTGCAATCATGCAGAAATAAATGCAATACTAGAAGCGGAAAAACCATCCGTGATTATACATGCAGGAGCCCTTACACAAGTAGATTATTGCGAAGTAAATAGGGAAGAAGCATTGGCTGTTAATTATGCAGCAAGCTTAAATATCTTTCAAAAAGCAAGCAATTTACAATCCAGGCTTATTTTTATTTCTACCGATTTTGTCTTTGATGGAAACAAAGGTATGTATACTGAAACAGATGAACGATCATCGGTAAACTGGTATGGACAAACGAAAATAATGGCTGAGGATGCTTTGATGGAAAAAAACATGGACTGGTCGATTGTTCGCACTTGTTTGGTATATGGCAACAATATTGCGGGTCAAAGAACTCATATACTTAGTTGGGTAAAAGAAAATCTCCAAAAAGGAAATAAAATTCAAGTAGTAGATGACCAATACCGCACACCCACTTATGTGGAAGATTTAGCAAAGGGAATTGTAAGTATTATACAACATAAAAGCAAGGGTATATACCATATTTCAGGAGAAGAAACTATGACCCCTTATCAAATGGCGATTGCAACAGCCACTACACTTAAGCTCGATACTTCACTGATTCAAAAAGTTACCGCCGCACAGTTTACTCAAACAGCGTTGCGACCTGCCAAAACAGGCTTTAGTATTTTAAAAGCAAAAAAGGAATTAGGTTTTCAACCCAATTCCTTTTCAAATGCTTTGCAAAAAATATTTAAGGATTCAATCTAGTAACAAAATAATCTACTCAATATAGCTACTACTTTACATTCTTTCTGGAACCCGAATGCCCAATAATTGCATACCCGATTTTAATACATTAGACGTCATGATCGCCAATTGTAAACGCAGTGCTTTTTTATCGGCAGTTTCCGCATTGGCAATACTATGTTCCGTATAAAAGCTGTTAAATGCTTTTGCCAAATTGAAAATGTAAATAGCTATCTCTGAGGGATTATATTCAGTAGCAGCTTTTTCAAGAACGGCAGCAAATTGTTCTAAATAAACAATCACGGCTTTTTCCAATGACAATAAATCTGATGCAGTGGTATTGCTAACAGCATTAGCTTCTTTGCGTAAAATGCTTTTTATTCTAGCATAGGTATACTGTACAAAAGGGCCTGTAAAGCCATGGAAGTCGATGCTTTCTTCCGGATTAAATATCATTTTCTTCTTGGGATCTACGCGCAGTAAATAAAACTTCATTGCACCCAATCCAATGGTATCATACAAATCGGTTAATTCTTCGGCAGTAAAATCTTTTACCTTACCCAAGGCTTCTGTATGCTTTCTTGCAGTGGCCACCATTTCTTCTACCAAATCATCGGCATCTACTACGGTTCCTTCCCGGCTCTTCATTTTACCAGAAGGCAATTCAACCATACCATAACTAAGATGGTAGATATTTTCTGCATTGGGTAAACCCAGTTTTTCAGCAATTAGCTTCAGCACTTTCATATGATAGTTTTGTTCGTCACCTATCACATAAATGCTTTGGTCAATTTTGTATTCATTGTATTTATCCTGTGCCAAGCCAATATCCTGTGTGATATATACAGAAGTGCCATCCTTTCTTTGAACAATTTTCCTATCCAGTCCTTCTGCACTCAAATCAATCCAAACACTCTGATCGACATCTTTTACAAAAATTCCTTTTGCCAATCCTTCTTCCACCGTTCTTTTGCCCAATAAATAAGTATTGCTTTCGTAATAGGTTTTATCAAAATCGCTGCCAATGCGTTGATAGGTGGTATCAAAGCCTGCATATACCCAGGTATTCATGGTTTTCCATAAATCCATTACGGCTGGTTTGCCTTCTTCCCAGTCTAACAACATTTGTTGGGTTGCCTTCATGATGGGCGCTTCCTTTTCGGCTATTTCCTTGGTATTGCCTGCTGCAATAAGCGATTCTACTTGTTTCTTGTATTCATCATTGAATTTAACATAGTAGTCACCAACAAAATGATCACCCTTGGTATTGGTGGATGCAGGTGTTGCTCCATTAGCAAATAGTTGCCAGGCAATCATGCTTTTACAAATATGTATCCCTCTATCATTTACAATACAAGATTTAACTACTTCATAGCCGTTGGCCTTTAAAATTTCTGCTACAGACCAACCTAAAAAATTATTTCTCAGATGCCCAAGGTGCAAGGGCTTATTGGTATTGGGAGATGAATATTCCACCATTACTTTTTTTCCATTTGGCAATTGCTTACCATAGGAGGCATGCTGATAATTATTTTGCAATATGCCTGACCAATAAGAATCAGCCACTGTAAGGTTTAAAAAACCCTTGATGATATTATAGGCTGTAAATAAATGCGTATTATTTGTTATGAGGTGATTGCCCAATTGATTGCCCAGGGCATCAGGCGATAGTTTCAAGGTTTTAACCAATGAAAACATTACTACGGTATAATCTCCTTCAAATTCCTGTTTGATCTGATTTACCTGAAAGTCTTTTTCAGTAAAACTTTGATTAAACAAACTATTTAAACTTGTAATAACGGAGGACTGTATTTCTTTTACGATTGACATGGGGCAAAATTAACTTAGTTATCCTAATAAAAAAACCACCCTTTTGGGGTGGCATTTTATTATAAACCTTCTACTTTTTTATCCTTAGGATATTTCACCGTATAACTAAACCTTATTTTTTTACTTTCCCCAGGCTTTAGTTTTAGTGTCCAACTAAGTATGCCTAATTCACTATCTACTGTTGCGGATCCATCATCCTCAAGCTTGGTTTCTATTTCTTTTACCATGCTTATAGGGTATTGATCTTTCAATAAAACATCAATGTCCGTTTTCTTATTATTTTTTAAGGTTATTTCATAGGTAAATACTTGCTTGGTGTTATTGCCATTGGTTTTGGCACTGGTGAAGTCTTTCATCAATTTACGCTCGATGGAAAGCCTTCTGTCCTTTCCTAAGGATAATTTCAATGTATCCTCTGTGCTATTGGCATCAATAAATGATTTGCCTAAATAGGTATTGTCCATAATAATATTGGCATTACCGGGCAACAAATTCAAGGATTCCCAATCGCTGATAGCGGCCATCAAATAAGCATCTCTGTCCAATTTAGGGATGGCATAATTCTGCAAACTGGCATTGATTTTCTCTTCCTTGATAGTCACACTCTGCATTTGACCATTGCTTTCGATATCATAGGGCAAATCAATTTCGAAATTGGTATTTAATTGCGATTCGGAGAGGGTAGTATGCTGTTGTAATGTAGATGGTTCCACTGTTTGTACACTTGCGGCTAATGACCTGGCTTGTCTTTTTGTTCCCATTGCTGTCGTTACTACTACTTCTGACAACTTTGCATCATCCAATTGAATACCTGAAACCTTACCTTCTAATGCTTTGTATATTTCTGGAACATATAATTTCAAATAATAAGGGTCCAAAATAGGAGGGGTGCCTCCCCAACTAGGATTGCCTGTACTTAATGTAAGTTTTGTTTTCTTCCAATCAATACCTGTGGTTTGAGAAACCGCTGCTTTATACACCAGTTTAATTTCATTGGTTTTTGAATTAACCCTTACATCATATTGCGGTGTCCAGCCAGCATTATTAGTGAAATAACTAAATGCAACGGGAATCTCTTCTGTTTGGTTACAGGTTACTTGCATAATCAATTGTCCGTATGATTTTACAGGCTTTACAGGCTTGTACAAATCCTCATTTATTTTAGTTTGCAATAAATTGATTTGTTCTGTCAATATATTTTTAGCAATTTTTAATTGAAATAAATTGGCCTTTGATTTTTCAATTTTTGCGGCATAATAATTAATCAGTTTTAACGCATCATCGCCGCTGATGGCCCTGGTATCTGTTTTGGCAATGGTCAATTCGATCATTTTTCCTGTTTTTTCCAAAATGGTATTTTCTATATCAGACAGGTTATCATTTTTGGCTTGTTCTTTTTGAATAAGTAGGATGCTATCCAGCCATTTTTTAACCATTGGGTTTACTACAGCAGGTACAGTAGGGGTATATACCTGGAATTTTTGTGAAAGCAATACCACATTTTCGGGTACGCTTATCTGTAAACTATTAGGGTCGAGTGCAGTGCTTAACTGACTAATGACGATTTGTTTAGTGCCCGGATTTACTTTAACCGCTGTTTCATTGGTTAATTCTGCTCCATATCCAAAATAAACAGTGGCAGCAGTAAGTCGGGCATCGGCCCGGGAAGTATCTTGTGCCTTAGCAAATTGAAATAAGAATAATGCGATGAGTAGTGTGGAATGTTTCATTGTTTAAATTTTGATGTACAGGTATTGGATGTAAGAATTTTGTCTTTTACACAGCTAAATCCTGTTAAAATATTTTAACTCAATTCTTTGTGTAATGCTTGGATTTTTTGAATCCATAGCCTTTTTGGTTAAAATCGATGGTTAACGGATTATTGTCTAAAATTCTAGCTGCTTAAGGCAATATTCATTTTATTAAAAATGCCTGCCCGAAATCCCCCTGAACTAGCTATCTTTGCACACTTTTTTACAATTATGATTAGTGCTAATAATATCACCCTGGCCTATGGCAAAAGGGTTCTGTTTGATGAAGTGAATATCAATTTCACGAAGGGCAACTGCTATGGCATCATTGGTGCCAATGGTGCAGGGAAGTCTACTTTCTTAAAAATCCTGAGTGGCGAAATTGAACCCAATAAGGGAACGGTTGATATTACACCCGGAGAACGCATGGCTACCCTGAATCAAAATCAATTTGCTTTTGATGAGGTAACTGTATTAAATACAGTTTTGATGGGCCACAAAAAAATGTGGGACATCATGCATGAGAAAGATGCACTTTACATGAAAGAGGATTTTACAGAGGAAGATGGTCTTAAAGCAGGCCATTTGGAAGCTGAATTTGGAGAAATGGGCGGCTATACTGCTGAGAGTGATGCTGCTACTTTTCTAAGCGAATTAGGCGTAAAGGACGAATATCATCAAAGCTTAATGAAGGAAATACCTTCCAATTTAAAAGTGAGGGTTTTGTTGGCACAGGCATTATTTGGTAATCCAGATATTTTGTTATTGGATGAACCTACCAATGGATTAGACATCGAAACCATTGGATGGTTGGAGAATTTCCTGGCTGATTATGAAAATATTGTATTGGTGGTAAGTCACGATCGTCACTTTTTAGATGCCGTATGTACCCATGTGGCTGATGTGGATCGTTCAAAAATCAAAACCTTTACTGGTAACTATACATTCTGGTATGAAAGTTCTCAGTTGATGAGCCGTCAGATTAATGATAAGAACAAGAAGAATGAAGAAAAGCGTCAGGCGTTATTGGATTTCATTGCTCGTTTCAGTGCCAATGCCTCTAAAAGTAAGCAAGCAACTTCCAGAAAGAAAGCATTAGAAAAATTAACCATTGAGGAAATTGAACCTAGTAACCGAAGGTATCCTGGTATTATCTTCCAACCGCAAAGAGAAGTAGGCAATCAAATTTTAAATGTGGAGAATCTTGCCAAATCCATTGACGGAAGACCTTTGTTTAGCAAGGCTAACTTTAGTATCAATAAAAACGATAAAATAGTTTTCCTAAGTCGCGATCCTTTGGCCGTGACCAACTTTTTTGAAATCATCAATGGCCATATTAAGGCAGATGCAGGTAAATATGAGTGGGGAACTACCATTACATCGGCTTACTTACCAGTGGAGAACAGCGAATTTTTTACCAGTGGTGATACTTTATTGGATTGGTTACGTCAATTTGTTCCTCCGCAGGTTACAGATGCAGATGAACCTTTCTTAAGAGGCTTTTTAGGAAAAATGTTATTCAGTGGAGATGATATTGCAAAAAAGACCAACGTACTAAGTGGTGGTGAAAAAGTGAGGTGCATGTTGAGTCGCATGATGTTGCAAAGTCCCAATTTGATTATGTTGGATCAACCTACCAATCACCTTGATTTGGAAAGTATTCAGAGTTTCAATGAAGGCTGTCAAACATTTCCAGGAATTGTATTAATGACATCGCATGACCATACCTTTATTCAAACGGTGGCCAATCGTATTATTGAATTAACGCCGAAGGGTATTATTGATAGGTTATGTAGCTTTGATGAATATTTGGAAGATGAAAGAGTAAAGACGCTAAGAGAGGAATATTATAATTAAGTAATTTGGTATAAGCTTCATTATCGGTTTACTATAATTTTGAATTCAAACAATATTGCCAAAAGATAAGATCATAGCATTCATTGATTTTTTTTATCCGCCGTTTCGGAAATTCATGCCGGAACAAACTTTTCGTTATGCTGCCTGTGGAGGTGCCAATACAGTTATTGGATTGACCATTTATTTTATTTTCTACCAATACATATTTAAAGGCGAAAACTTTGATACCGGTTTCTATGTATTTAAACCGCACAATGCAGCGCTTTTTGTTTCTTTCTGCATCAATTTTGTTATTGGATTTATCCTGATGAAGTTTGTGGTTTTTGTTGATTCCAATTTAAGGGGCAGGATACAATTGTTTCGGTACTTTGTTTCTTTCAGTGTAAACCTTGTACTCAATTATTTTTTGCTGAAATTATTTGTAGAAGCACTGGGTATGAATGCTTTGATTGCACAATTCATCACCACTTGTATTGTGGTTACAGTTAGCTATATAAGTCAGAAACACTTTAGTTTTAAAGTGAAAACAGATACTATTACAGATTGATTTTATTCCATTGCTTTATAATCTTCTCTTATTGGCGTAAATACATCAATTAATTTGCATTCGGTAATAGCATGTGCGGCATGTTTCACATTTGCTGGAATCAGTACCCCCATTCCTGGTTGCATGGTTTTTGTTTCGTTTTCCAATGTAAATTCCAACTCACCTTCCAAAACAAAAGTCCATTGTTCATTTGGATGACTATGTAATGGAACTTTTACCGATTGCTCCAATAGAACATATCCATAGGTAATATGGTCAGAATGTTCCATCGCACTATGAACGCCTGGGAAAATGGTTGTTGGTTTTTTTGCGGGAAAGTCAATAAACGGCATAAAGGATGATTTTTAACGAAGTTATTCCTTTTGCAATAATCGATTGATGGGTTTGGGTAATTGCAATTCTTTATCTATTGGCTTTTCACTGGCCATTGTCGAAGCCATTGTTTCGAGGTCAATTTGGAAATTATGTCATTTAAAATAAAACCATTAATTCAAATTCCATAGACGTTTCAGCTAATAATTTAATTCTAAACCTGACATTTTTGCACATTTTCTCCTATGGCACAATGATTGACAAAGTATAGTGAACAATAAAAACAATATACAATGGGAAAGATTATAGGAATTGACCTTGGAACCACCAATAGTTGTGTTTCCGTTATGGAAGGCAACGAACCGGTAGTAATAGCCAATGATGAAGGGCGTCGTACAACCCCATCAATAGTGGCTTTCCTTAAAAATGGAGAGCGCAAAGTAGGAGATCCTGCTAAACGTCAGGCCATTACTAACCCGCAAAATACTATTACCAGTGTGAAGCGTTTCATGGGTCGTCGGTTCGATGAAGTAACAGAAGAAAGTAGCCACTGGAGCTATAAAGTAGTAAAAGGCGACAATAATACAGTTAGAATTGACATAGATGGCAGACAATATACGCCACAGGAAATCAGTGCCATGGTTTTACAGAAAATGAAAAAAACGGCAGAAGATTACCTTGGTCAGGAAGTAACTGAAGCAGTTATTACTGTTCCTGCTTATTTCAATGACAGTCAGCGCCAGGCTACCAAAGAGGCTGGTGAAATTGCTGGACTTACTGTTAAGCGTATTGTAAACGAGCCTACTGCTGCTGCACTGGCCTATGGCTTGGACAAAGGTGGGAAAGACCATAAAATTGCTGTATTTGACTTAGGTGGTGGCACTTTCGATATCTCTGTACTTGAATTAGGTGATGGTGTATTTGAAGTTAAAAGCACGAATGGTGATACACACTTAGGTGGTGACGACTTTGATAAAGTTATTATGGATTGGTTGGCAGAAGAATTCAAAACCAATGAAGCCATCGATCTTCGCAAAGATCCAATGGCCTTACAACGTTTGAAAGAAGCCGCTGAAAAAGCCAAGGTAGAATTGTCTTCTTCATCTGAAACAGAAATCAACCTGCCTTATATCACTGCTGTGGATGGTGTTCCCAAGCACTTAGTGGTAAAATTAAGTCGCGCTAAATTTGAACAATTAGCCGACAAATTATTTGAACGTTGTTTGAAACCATGTGAGGCTGCTTTGAAAGATGCAGGTATGAACACCAGCGAAATTGATGAAGTTATTTTGGTGGGTGGTAGTACCAGGATTCCAAAAGTACAAGATATTGTAGAAAAATTCTTTGGCAGAAAGCCCAATAAGAGTGTAAACCCTGACGAAGTGGTGGCTGTTGGTGCCGCTATCCAAGGTGGTGTAATGACAGGTGAGGTAAAAGATGTTTTGTTATTAGACGTTACTCCTTTGAGCCTTGGTATTGAAACAATGGGAGGTGTAATGACACGTTTGATTGATAGTAATACCACTATACCTACAAAAAAATCCGAAACCTTTAGTACTGCCAGCGATAATCAACCTGGTGTAGAAATACATGTTTTGCAAGGGGAGCGTCCTTTGGCCAATCAAAATAAGAGTCTGGGTCGTTTTAATTTGAGCGATCTTCCACCTGCACCACGTGGTGTACCTCAAATTGAAGTTATTTTTGATATCGACGCCAACGGTATTTTGCATGTAACGGCAAAGGATAAGGGCACTGGTAAAGAACAAAAAATTACGATTCAGGGTGGTAGTGGATTGAGTAAAGACGAGGTTGAAAAAATGAAGGCAGAAGCAAAGGCCAATGAAGCCACTGATAAATTGGAAAAAGAAAAAATTGAAAAAGTCAATCAGGCCGATAGTCTTATTTTCCAAACAGAAAAGCAATTAAAAGATTATGGTGATAAAATCTCCGCTGATAAAAAAGTGCCGATTGAAACTGCATTAAATAAATTGAAGGAAGCACATAAATTACATGACTTGGCTGCTATTGACACTGCTACTGCAGAAATGAATACTGCTTGGACGGCAGCTAGTGAAGAAATTTACAAAGCTCAGCAAGCAGCAGGTACTCAACCCGGAGCAGATACAGCTCAACAAGCGCAAGGCGGAGAAGCTGCCGGAGGCAATAATGAACATGTGGAAGATGTGCAGTTTGAAGAAGTGAAATAATAAAAAGCACGATATCTTAAAACCGTAGTAAATACTACGGTTTTTTTTATTTCATTTTTTTACCCTATTTAATCAGTTGTTAATTTGACAATATCGTGAATAACTAATCATAATTTACCTACATTCGCAACTTTCTGATTATTATGAAAACTATTATTCTATTTCTTTTATTTGTTATTAATCAGTTTTTTGCAGAAGCTCAAACGATTAAAATTCTTTTCGATGCCAAGAAGGCCGAAACAGCAGGTAATGCTGATTGGGTTATTGATGCCGATTTATTTAATCTCAGTTATAGCACTGGCAACCCAGTAGCTGGTACAGGTGGCAATGAAGCCAATGCAAGAACCATTCCTACTCCAACGCAAAGTAATATAACTGCCAGCACTGCAGAAAATTACTGGAAAGGAGCACTTTCTGCCTGGGGTATTGATTGTGTGAAAAAAGGATATGTAGTTGAAACCCTACCATATGATAGTGCATTAACTTATGGCAATCCCAATAATACACAGGACCTCAGCAACTATAAGGTATTTATTGTATGTGAACCTAATATTGTTTTTACTGCTGCAGAAAAAACAGCCCTACTCAATTTTGTGTATAATGGTGGCGGACTTTTTATGGTGAGTGATCATACCATATCTGATAGAAATAATGATGGTTGGGATTCGCCTGCTATCTGGAATGATCTGATGACCAATAACGGCTTCATTAATGACCCATTCGGATTTAGTTTCGATTTAGCCAATATTACTCAGCCAAGCTTTAACGTTCCTAGCTTACCCGGCGACTCATTATTGCATGGCCCAATGGGCGATGTTACAGAATTACAATGGTTTAATGGTACCACCATTACCATGCATCCCGCCAATAATAGCAGTATTAAAGCTGTTACCTATACTACTGGTGCTGCTTTTAATAATACTAATGTAATGTGTGCCTATGCTCGCTATGGAAATGGAAAAATTGTTGCTTTTGGTGATAGTTCACCCTGTGATGATGGTACAGGAGATACCAACGATGGTTTATTCAATGGCTATTTTACTGATGCTGCCGGCAATCATCAAAGATTATTAATGAATGCTACTATTTGGCTGGCAACAGGAAATATCATCATACCTGTGTCTTTTATTGATTTTAATGGGGTTGCTGTTAATGACCATACCAATCAATTAAACTGGAAAGTGAATGAATCCAATAGTAGGTCAGGTAACTATGTGATTGAAAGATCAAACAATGGCAAAGATTTTTATACCATCGCAACTATTGCAGCCAATCAATTTAGCCCAACTGCTACCTATAATTATATTGACAATACTGCTGCTACAACCGATTGTTTTTATCGCATCGTATCTGTAGAAGCCAATGGAGGTAAAATTTATTCGACGGTAATAAGAATTGCAAATGCAAAGTTCAAAACAATCAGCATTTATCCAAACCCCGTTGGCAAGGAATTACATGTTCAATACAATGTGATTCAAAATAACGGTCAATTAAAAATCGTAGATATTTTTGGTAGAAATATTTTTAGCCAATCATTAGTAAAGGGAAGTACACAAACTATGGTCAATATTCACAATTTGCCTGTGGGTATTTATAGTGTACAAATTTTTGATCACAATAATTTTATAATTGGAGAAAACTTTATAAAAGAATAATACATCTTCATTATTTTTTCTAAAACAGCCAACCCTAATTTGGCTGTTTTTTTATTATCACTATTAAGTAGGAGAAATGAAGCCAAACTAAAATTATATAGTAAGTTGTAAAACTATAATTGCCTAAATATTTTACTCCATAAATTTTTAATTACATTTATGTTTAAACTGTATAAAATTATTCAACCAAACATACACCTAGTTTTTTAATGAGTTTAACTGGTATTGTTCAATTAAAATCAATATGGTCTAAAGCGATGGGCCAAACACAATCTGACAATGATTGGTCAAAAGATAATTTTGTACTCAATCATTTAGGCATTGGCTTATTGCCCGCTTTTCAGTTTTTGCATGAACACAAACCTGATTTTGAAACATTTGAAAAATGGGTCATTCAACAACATGGAAAACCAATTGATACCTTATTAGTAACAGCTTGCAATGATACAATTATTTCAAATGAAGCATCCAAAAGTGAGCATTACGAAGATGTATTAACAGCAGCTGATATATCATTTTGGAATATACATGGATATGTAATAGTCAGGAATGCCATAACATTGGAAGCCGTTAATGCATCCAAAAAGGCAATATGGGATTTTTTAGATAAAGATGAAAACGATGCCAATACCTGGTATACAACTCACCCAGCTTGGCAGGGCATCATGGTTAATTTATATCGACATCCTGCATTAGACGATAACAGGAATTCAGCTAAAATAAAAAGAGCATTTGAACAAATTTGGGGACAAAATCAATTAACCGTTACCACCGATAAAGTTGGATTCAATCCGCCAGAAACAGACAGTTTCAAATACAGAGGTATTGGCCTACATTGGGATGTAAGTTTAGCTTCTCCAATTCCCTTTGGTGTACAGGGCATTTTATACCTTACCGATACCTTACCCAACCAAGGTGCCCTAAACCTTGTACCTGGATTTCATTTAATAATTCATGATTGGTTAAAAGAATTACCTGGTAATATCAATCCCAGGGAAATTGACTTTAATCAATTTAATCCTATTCCCATTGCTGCCAATGCAGGAGACCTGATTATCTGGAATCATGCCTTACCACATGGTAGCAGTCCGAATACAGCCTTATTGCCAAGATTGGTACAATATCTTTATTGGGCACCCCCAGTAGCTGAGACGCAGCAAGTATGGATTTGATTTATTAATGATCATTATCATAAAATTTTTATACTGGCTAATGTAGATTTGAAAAACGATGTCAACTTTAACTACTAAACATATTATAAAATTAAAACACGCTCCATCCATCGACAGTTGGTTAGCGCTACTAGCATCCTACAATAATTTTAAAATAACCCAACCAACAGTTCTAAAAGCATTTCATCAAATGCTTATTTTTCACTTGGCATATCCAAGTTCTGCAAACACTTTGAAAATTGTACAGCAGGAGATACAGCGTATTACTGAAATGGCAAATGGAATAAAATCTTTGCAAGCATTGGCTAATTCAGGTTTACCTAATACAGCCATCTGTTGTTCTTTTAGTAGCAGTTTATCAGATTGGCTCTGCCATGAATATGGCAAGGCTGTTTTTATAGAAGGATCAACTGCAAGCCCCGAAACCATTCAAAATATTTTTCAAGCAATATTACCTGGTATAGAATATGAAAACAGTACACAGGAAAATCTTTCATTAATAGCTCGAATTCAAAAAATAGCAGGCTTCAAAAATGCACATGAACAATTAAAATGGTTAATGCAATTATTCCGGCAGGCCAATTTGCCAGCATTAGTCAAAGAGGAAATGTACAGGCAACTGTCCATTTATATTCAATGGGATATTGCATCATTACCAATAACAATTGATGCTTTGCGGTACAAGGGGCAAAGTACTTATTATCACAAAGATTTTATTCGGAATATAAATTCACATAAAATAGTAAATACCAAATTAAAGCCAAACAGGAATATTTCAAATAAGCAAAAAACCGCTTTGCTAGATTTTATGAAATTAAGTTTGGCAAAAATGTGTCGGGAAACAGATCCAATTACCTATGGCGATATAAATCAATTGAAATTATTTGAAATGGGTAGGGGAGTGCAGATTGCATTAGTAGGCATGCAAATGGAAAGAAGACTAACGCTTGAATCCTATATTGGATTTATGGCATTTAAAAATGGCATTCCTGTTTCTTATGGTGGTGGATGGATTTGGGGGCATCGTTGTAAGATTGGGGTCAATATCTTTCCAGCATTTAGAAAAGGAGAATCAGCCTGGTTATTTTCACAAATACTTCGTTTGTATCATCAATATTATACTATACAACATTTTGTAGTTAAGCCCTATCAATTTGGTAAAGGCAATCCCGAAGGCTTGCAGTCAGGTGCATTCTGGTTTTATTATAAATTGGGATTCCGACCTGAATCAAACATAATTGCTCAAAATGCCACATTTGAATATCAAAAAATTCAATCTGATAAAAACTATCGTTCCTCCATCAAAACGCTACAATCCTTCACCCTATCAACGATGGAATGGAAATTAGCAGAAAAAGCCTCGCCAAATTTTGATGCTGGGAAATTGAGCAAAATAATCAGTGATTATATTAATTTGAAATTTAATGGTAATAGAAACTTAGCTGTTCAAACCGGGAAGCAATTAATCAAGAAAATACTACCCATCGATTATTTGGAAAAAATTGCTTCCAGTCAATCATCATTTCTTGATAATTGGGGTATCTTCTTTTACTTATTGAATAATACAACCGCCCTGAACACAAAGGAAATTACATCCTTGAGTAAATTAATTCAAAAAAAAGCAGGCAATTTAGAATACGATTATATTCAATATTTGCAAAAGCAATCCTGGTTATGGGCAAGGTTAACTAAAATATTTACATCAAGACTTTAGCAATTTTCTTTGCCTGAATAATTTAAGGAACTCAATCCACCAGACACCCATCATACTCACCAAAACACAACTCAATACTGCCATAGGACTAATACTATCCATGCGGAATAGATCTTTTACAAAGGGTACGTATAGTATGATTGCTATAAATACCAGCGTAATACTGATAATAATGCCCACTAGGTTATTTTTATATTGAATGGTTTTAAATATGGTATGAACAAATGATCGATTGGCCAGCGTTAAGAAAATATTACTAAATAACAGCGTAATAAATATTATAGTTCTAATATATCCTTCATCTTCACCTTGTAATAGATAATAGTAGCCAATTCCTAAACAGGCAGTGGTAATCATTAAACCTTGAAAAATGCTAATCATCAGTTGTCGTAAAGACAAGAAAGAACTGCCAATTTTCCTTGGCATTCTTCTCATTAGTCCTGGTTCCATTGGTTCATTTTCATAAATAATAGAGCAAGTGGGCCCCATTATCAATTCAAGAAAAATAACATGTACTGGAGAAAAGATATCTGTGAATTTCCAACTTAACAATAATGGAAGGGTAACAATTAGAATGATGGGAATATGTATTGAGACAATATATTGAATGGCTTTTTTAAGGTTGTCATAAATTTTCCGTCCCAAGGCGATTGCTTCTGTCATATGAACCAAATCATCATCAGTAAGAATTAAGGAGGCTGCTGATTTAGCCACCTCACTACCTCTTTTTCCCATAGCTATACCAATATGAGCAGCCTTCAGTGCAGGCCCATCATTCACCCCATCACCAGTCATAGCCACCACTTCTCCATTTTCTTTAAGCGCCTCAATTACTTTTAATTTAGCTTCGGGAAACATGCGCGCATAAATATTCACCTCTTTTACTCTTTGCTGTAAATCAGCAGCAGAAAGTGCCAATACTTCCTGACCTGTAAGAACATTGGTATTATGTGATAAACCCACCTGTCCAGCAATAGCTAAAGCGGTTTCTGCGTAGTCACCGGTAATCATTTTTACGGGTATGCCAGCTTCATCAAATATTTCAAGTGTTTCAATAATATTTTCCTTTGGAGGATCTTGAAAGGCGATTAAACCCAAAAATTCAAATTCAAATGCTTCCTGTGAAGCAGGCCATTCTTTGTTAGGCCATTTTCCCTTTCCAACACCTAAAACCCTGAATCCTTTTTTGGCGTATTCCAAAGATTGTTCCTCAATATGTTTTAATTCTTCAGCTGCTAATTTACACCTATTTAATATGGCTTCCGGTGCACCCTTTACGGCGATTATAATTTCGCCAGTATCAGATTTAAATATATGTGTCATCATCGGAGGCTTACCTCCGATAGGATATTCATGTATTTGCTGATGCGAACTGCGTTTATCTGTTGGCGTCATTTTTTCGTACCAATCGTGAATCGCTTTTTCCATTGGATCAAATGGATTGGTTTCACTACTCCACATAGCATACTCAATTAATTGCTGTGGAAATGATTCTTTTTGGTCTGGGGCAATGGAATTTTTACTTGCTTCATCATATACAAAAGCAATACTCATTTTGTTTTGAGTGAGCGTACCAGTTTTATCTACACATATTACTGTAGCTGAGCCAAGCGTTTCTACATACTGAGGTTGCTTTACGATTATTTGGTTTTTTAATAACCTAAATGCACCCAATGCCTGAAATGTGCTAAATGCAACTGGAATTTCTTCTGGCAAAATACTCATGGCCAGGGTCAAACCTTGTAAAAATGATTTAATCAAATCATGCGAATGATAATAATTAAATCCAACAACAATTAAAAAAGCGATTGCACCAATCCAAACCATACTGCGAACGAAGGATCTGATTTGGTTTTGTAAGGGAGTTTTTACAATGGTAATTTCTTTTAGACTTAGTCCAATTTTTCCAAACATTGTCTTTAATCCAACTGCCGTAACTTTTACGGTGGCTGTTCCACTACTAATAAGTGTTCCTCTGTACACTTGATTAATATTATCAGCCTGCTTGTGAACAGCAAAAGATTCACCCGTTAAAATAGATTCGTTTACCGAAAAATCGTTTGCACTAAGAATCAATGCATCTGCAGAAATCAATTCACCTTCTTCTAGCAAAACTATATCGTCTACCACTATCTCCTCAGATGGTATATTTATTTGTTGCCCATCTCTAATAACAGTTGAATGTGCAGCTGATATTTTTTTCAATGCCAGCACAGCATTCTTACTTCTATATTCTTGAAACAAGGAGATGCCGGCAACAATAAATATCGAAACCAGCATGATAATACCTTCTTTAAATTGACCTACTGCAAAATAAATAATACAGGCAGCCAATAGTAATATAAACATTGGCTCCATGATTACTTCTTTCAGCACATTCCAAAAAACCCTTTCTTCGCCCATTTCTAAACTATTGGGCCCATTTTTTAAACGGCTGGCAAGTACTTCTGATTCCTTTAGGCCATACTGCTTTTTTTCTTCCTCCATGGTTTGTAACTTAAAATAATTGAGTTGATTGTTTACTATAATATCGGATAGTTACAAAGTAATTGTAATAACCAATAGTAATGACTGATATTAATCACCTTATCCAATGAATTAACCCCATCAAATGAAAGTTTCCATTGATAATAAGCGATAAAAGATTTTCCTATTTATAGTCTTAACTACGGTAATTTTGATGTGACATACTTCAAATCTTTTCAGTGCTTATCCATTTTATATGAAATTATTTACTGCAAAACAGATTAGAGAATGGGATGAATTTACCATTAATGAAGCGCCTATAACTTCAATTGATTTGATGGAAAAAGCTGCTGGAACAGCTAGCCTATGGATAATGGAATATCTAAGTTCACTGCCCAAGAAAATTGCCCATCCAATAATTATTTTCTGTGGTAAGGGAAATAATGGAGGAGACGGCTTGGTAATAGCCCGGCATTTATTACTCGCGAAAGTAGAAGTAAAAGTTTTTATATTGGATAGTGGACATACAGGGAAGCCAGATTTTGAAAATAATCTGGCCAGGCTCAAAGAATTAGCCGCTACGATTCATATTATCAGATCTGTTGCTGATTTTCCTTCATTATTGCATACTACGCTAATTATTGATTGTCTCTTTGGTACAGGGTTAAATAAACCACTCAATGGTTTAGCTGCTACATTGGTACAACACATTAATCAAACAAAACTGCCTGTTATAGCCATTGATATTCCATCAGGAATGTTTGCCGATACTTCTTCCCTTGGGCAAACAATGATAAAAGCCAGCAATACGCTTAGTTTTCAAAATTATAAATTGGCATTTATGCTTCCCGAAAATGAAAATTATTTCGGCGAACTAAATATTTTACCAATAGGCTTGCATACTGAGTATGATAAAAACACCAGTACGCCTTATCAATTAATTGATAGAGCTATCATACAAAAAATTTATAAACCTCGAAAAGCCTTTGCTCATAAAGGTAATTTCGGACATGCCTTGATTATGGCAGGATCGCATGGAAAAATGGGCGCCGCTGTTTTAGCTGCCAAGGCTTGTTTACGTTCCGGGGCTGGACTACTAACCATGCTTGTACCGCCTATAGGGAATGATATCATTCAAATAACTGTACCAGAAGCAATGGTACTGACTGACTTGGAAGAATCAATTCATCACTATAAAGCTATTGGAATAGGCCCTGGTATTGGCAATTCAGATTTAGTATTGGATAAATTACAAAGGGTTTTATTTTATTTAAAAAATAATATCACTGAAAATGAAAATCCTTTTAATCCCACTTTGATATTGGATGCAGATGCATTAAATCTTTGTGCAGCCAATCCCGATTTATTAGATCTTTTACCCAGCGATTCAATACTCACTCCTCATGTAAAAGAATTTGAAAGATTATTTGGAAAATGCGATTCCGATTGGGATAGGATTGAGTTGGCATTAACAAAAGCGAATAAGTATCACTGTTATATCCTATTAAAAGGACATCATAGTTTTATTGCCTGCCCAAATGGGAATGGCTATTTTAATAATACCGGCAATGCTGGTATGGCCACTGCAGGTAGTGGAGATACACTTACTGGTATCCTTTCGGGTTTAGCTGCTCAAGGATATTCGAGTCTTGAAACCTGTTTGTTGGGCGCCCACTTGCACGGACTAGCTGGAGATATAGCAGCCGAGCAGCTATCCATGGAAGCAATGTTGGCTAGCGATATCATTGCACATCTTGGCGATGCCTATTCAGGGCTGCAGCTTTAGAGTAGCTAAATGCATTAAATTCCTATATAAAGAATTGCACTTATCCACAGAAGGCTTCCAATTTATGCAGAAACTGATTTAAACAGTCCTTGCTCGCCTTATTAGCGTACCTTTACACTGATCTGAAAAAATAATCCTCCCTTTTTTTGCAGATTAACTACTCCAATCACCAATCGTTAAAAAATATTTTTTTATTTAACTAATACACAAATGGCAGAAACCTGGAATAAAAAGGAAAGAGAAAAAAAGAAAAAGCAATCTAAAAAAGAAAAACTGGAAAAAAAGCAAGAGCGCAAAGAAACCAGTAAGGGTAAATCAATGGATGATATGATGGCTTATATAGATGAAAATGGCAATCTTTCCTCCACTCCACCAGATCCAAAAAAATTCAAGAAAATCAAGCTAGAAGATATTGAAATAGGCGTTCCTATTCAGCAAAAAATGGACCCGGCCGACTTGATTAGAAAAGGTACGGTTACTTTTTTCAATGAGTCAAAAGGCTATGGTTTTATAAAAGATCAACAAACACAGGAAAGTGTTTTTGTACATATTAACGGGCTTAAAGACAAAATTACAGAAAATAGCAAGGTTACCTTTGAAGTAGAAATGGGCCATAAAGGCCCTAATGCAGTGAACGTTAAAATCGCTTCCTGATAATACAAAAGCTAATAACAAAATTGTAATTGCCCTGGTAGCATTTTAATTTCCAAAGCATTGGCTTCATAGTATTCACCATCTAGGTGATATTGAATATTGCTATCACTTTCAATCCTGATAGCTTGACTTTGAAAATGTTTTATCACAGCTAATTGCAAATGTTTTCCTTTTTCTATTAAAGGTAAATAATACAATCGCTTCCAGGGAGGCATTGCCGCTGCAATTATGATATCTAAAAATCCATCATTGGCACTAGCAGTAGGAGCAATATGGAATCCACCACCAGCTCTTCTTCCATTGCTAATATCTATAAATAATTGTTTGGCAGAAAGCTCGATTTCCTTAGCAATCAAATGATAATATCTTGATCGGTAATGAAAAATTGTTTTCAACACCATTATGAAAAAAGAGGACTTTCCAGGCCGCTTTTTCTTTCCAATCAATGCCTTGGCAACAGCCCCTTCAAAACCTAGCCCTGCTCCATTAATAAAATAATGCTCATTACAAATGCCCAAATCAATAGGTTTGGGATTTTCTCTTAATACAATGTTCAATTGCTCTTCCAATGCCATAGCACCATACAATAGCCAATGAAAATCATTTCCAGTACCGCCGGCAAATAAGGCAAGCGGAGTTGATATATGTGGGTACTTGTTAACAAAATGATGTAAACTGCCATCTCCTCCAACAATAAATACCTGCGAAAATCCTTCGAATTGAAGGGGCCACTCACCACAAAATACCTGCGAAGGAATTTGTCTCTTTTCAAGCAGGCCCACAATTTCATTGGCCAAAAGAACCGCTTTTCCAGCACCAGCAAAGGGATGGCAAAGAATGGCAATTTTCTTTTTCTCAGCAATCATTGTTTCGTTAATTGATTCTAGTACAAGCTATATTAAAATTATGAAAAAATAAAAACAGCTATGGTTTTATCAAACCAAATTGATTCCAGCAGTTTTGGAGCCGGGAGATGACATCAGTGTTGGTTTATTTTAAACCCAGGAAATACCTTAAAAAACTGATAACTATCATTTTAGTATATGATGAAAGTAATAATATAAAATTACATTCAGCTGTAATATGCAGTCCAATTCTATTCGTAATTATTAAAATACAAATTGATATATGGCACAAGTAAAAAAAGCCGGCAAGTATGTCTATTATTTTGGCGGCGGAAAAGCAGATGGAAATGAATCCATGAAAAATCTATTAGGTGGAAAGGGTGCAAACCTTGCTGAAATGGCAGGTCATCCAAAATTAAAATTACCTGTTCCGCCTGGTTTTACCCTTACTACTGATGTTTGCACTTATTACTATGCAAACAAGAAAAAATACCCTACAGTTTTAGATGCGCAATTACAAAAAGCGTTGGCTGCAGTTGAAAAAGAAATGGGTAAAAAATTCGGGGATGTAGATAATCCTCTTTTAGTTTCTGTTCGTTCTGGTGCCAGACGCTCTATGCCAGGTATGATGGAAACTGTGTTGGATATTGGTTTGAATGAAAAGACCATTCAAGGTGTTATCAAACAATCGGGTGATGAAAGATTTGCCTATGACGCTTACCGTCGTTTAATTATGATGTATGCTGATGTGGTAATGGAAAAAGCAGGTGGTATTGAGCCAAAAGGGGGCAAAGGTATTCGTAAAGTGTTGGACGAGAAATTGGAAAAAATTAAAACCAAACAAGGTTACAAATTTGATACAGATATTTCTGTACCTGAATTAAAAGCATTGGTGAAAGATTTCAAAGCTACCGTTTTAAAGGTATTGGGTAAACCTTTTCCTGATGATCCTAAAGAACAATTGTGGGGTAGTATCGGAGCTGTTTTCAGCAGCTGGATGGGCAAACGCGCCATTGAATATCGCCGCATTGAAAAAATTCCTGATGAATGGGGAACTGCTGTAAACGTACAAGCCATGGTATTTGGTAATATGGGCGATACCAGTGCTACTGGTGTGGCTTTTACCAGAAATCCTGGTAATGGAGAAAATTATTTTTATGGTGAATATTTATTGAATGCGCAAGGAGAAGATGTAGTAGCAGGTATCAGAACACCTGCGCCAGTTAATAGTTATTCTAAAAATGATCAAAGTAAACATCTGCCTACTTTGGAAAAAACAATGCCAGTTGTTTACAAACAATTATATGAAATTCAAAACAGACTGGAAAGGCATTATAAAGACATGCAGGATATTGAGTTCACCATCGAAAAAGGTAAACTATTCATGTTGCAGTGCAGGGTAGGTAAACGCAATGGTATTGCCGCAGTAAGAATGGCCAGTGATATGTACACCGAAAAATTGATTGATGCCAAAACAGCCATTTTACGTGTAGCGCCTAATCAGTTAGTTGAATTGTTATTACCTATGTTGGATCCAAAAGAACAGGCAGCTACCAAAGCAATTGCCAAAGGTTTACCAGCAGGCCCAGGTGGTGCAAAAGGTCGTGTAGTGTTCTCCTCCAATGATGCAGTTGCTTGGGCTGCTAAAGGAGAAAAAGTTATTCTTGTAAGAGAAGAAACCTCCCCAGAAGATGTGGATGGTATGCATAAATCACAAGCCATTTTAACCACCAAAGGTGGTATGACATCTCATGCTGCCTTAGTAGCAAGAGGATGGGGTAAATGTTGTATTGTAGGTTGTGCTGATATTGAAATTCATGGTGAAACAAAATCATTCAAAGCCAATGATGGCACTTATATTAAAGAAGGTGACTGGTTGAGCTTGGATGGTACCAAAGGTTTAGTGTATAAAGGAAGTATGGGACTGGTTGATATCGACTTGGATAAAAATCAATCCTATAAAAACCTGATGAAATTAGTAGATAAAGTAAGAACATTAAAAGTTCGTACCAATGCCGAAACACCTGAGGATGCAGCACATGCTATGAAATTTGGCGCAGAAGGTATTGGATTGTTCCGCACAGAACATATGTTTTATGGAGAAGGTAGTGAACAACCACTGTTCTTATTGCGTAAAATGATCATGAGCAAAACTGAATCAGAAAGACGCAAAGCATTGAATGAATTATTCATTTATGTTAAGAAAGATATCAAAGATACCATGATGGTGATGAAGGGCTATCCAGTTACCATTCGTTTGCTGGATCCTCCATTGCATGAATTTGTACCGCATGATGTTGCCAAACTACAAGAATTAAGTAAGGAATTGGGCATTAGCATGGGTGTATTGCGTAGAAGAGTATTGGCTTTACATGAAAATAATCCAATGCTTGGCCATCGCGGTGTACGCTTAGGCGTTAGTTATCCTGAAATCACTGAAATGCAAATACGCGCCATCCTGGAAGCTACTGCAGAGATTTTGAAATCAGGTAAACAAGCACTTCCAGAAATAATGGTACCGGTTACATGTACCGTAAATGAACTTACGCATCAAAAAGAAATAGTAGACAGGGTTTATAAGGAAGTATTGGTTGCACAAAAAATGAAGAAGATACCATATCTCTATGGAACAATGATTGAAATACCAAGGGCTGCCATCAAAGCCGATCGTATGGCAGAAGTAGCCGATTTCTTCAGCTTTGGTACCAACGACCTTACTCAAATGAGTTTTGGTTTCAGTAGAGATGATGTGGGTGGTTTCTTACCAAAGTATATGGACTTAAAAGTATTGAACGACGATCCATTCCAAACAATTGATCAGGATGGAGTAGGAGAATTGGTTCGTATTGGTACAGACAGAGGTAGAAAAACCAAACCAAATCTTAAAGTGGGTATCTGCGGTGAACATGGTGGTGACCCAGAAAGTGTGAAGTTCTTCCACAGAGTGGGAATGAATTATGTAAGCTGTTCTCCTTTCCGTGTTCCCATTGCTTTACTAGCTGCAGCCCATGCTGCTATTGAATTTGGAAAAGGTAAATAATACATAAACAGGAAACTTATTGTTTAAATAAGTTTCCTGTCTTTATCCGGTATCAA
Organism: Chitinophaga pinensis; assembly: GCA_943367825.1. Lineage (GTDB taxonomy): Bacteria > Bacteroidota > Bacteroidia > Chitinophagales > Chitinophagaceae > Ferruginibacter > Ferruginibacter pinensis_J. The sequence continues at coordinate 33,265 of CALRKF020000012.1, read as the reverse complement.
CTTAAAGCCATTAAACAAGTATGAGATAAAACCGCTGACTCTTCAGCGGTTTTATATTTTGATACAATTGGGTTTTCATTTTGTCTTGCAAGATTGATGTAAAAAAAAACCCGGCATTTGAAGCCAGGTTTTTTTATATAACAAGCAATCGTTAAATAAACATTATATGTGTTCCCTTACCGGAAGATTTTTTATAAAACTCACCCACTGTTATAATTCCTCCAATTCCATCATACATATCTTCTTTCTTTAAATGAAACATTTCCATAGCCAATTTGCAAGCCCATAGCTTTACGCCCGATGCTTTTAAGATATCCAAGAATTCATGTACACCCGGCATATCCAATTTTTCCATTTCTTTTTTCATCATACTGGTGGCAAGGGCTTCCATGCCTGGTAATCCACCAATTAAGGTTGGAATATGCATGGCTGGATTGCCTACCGTGGCTACATGTAAGTGTTCTAACTTTTTCTTGTTAACAGCCTCTAATCCAAAAAAGGTAAAAAACATTTCCGCTTCAATGCCTTCCATTCTTGCTCCATTTGCTAAAATAAAGGCAGCATATACATTTTCCAAAGAGGCTTTGGATAAGATGATCATCATCTTTTTTAATTCACCATTGTCTTCATTCATGATTGACAGATTTTAATTTAAATAATTAAATACAACTGGCAGGCTTAGGAATACCGGCAATCTTAGTAGCTTTTTTTAATGGCCCTTGTGGAAATAAAGCATAGAATTCTTCTATATCTACCACGCCACTTTTTCCAATTTTACGAATACTCAAAGGGATTTCTTGTTTGAATTGATCTTGCAAGTATTCAATGATTTTCCAATGCTTGGGGCCGAGTTCCGCAATTTCTTCTTCCTGCGCAATTGCTAAGGCAATGTCTTTGTCCCATTCCGAAAAATTAGTTAGATAACCTTCTTCATTTACCTGAATCGTTTTACCTGAAATAGTCTTGTCCATGATTAGTGTATTTTTAATTAAAAATGTTTTCCTTCTTCTTGCATGGCAGTAGATACAAAAGGTATATGAGTGCCTTTTAATAGCATATGCCAATAGATCCACCTGAATGCCAGTTTACCCATATGATTCATACGGCTTTCCTTTAATAATCTTAAAGGGCCAATGCCAGGAAAGGGAAAACTTCCCTCTACAGGTTCATGGGTATAGTTAAAATCAATCAGCAATGCTTTTCCATTACCAGTCTCTATAAAACAATTGGCATGTCCATCAAAAGATTCCTTTAATGGCTCGTTTTTGATATAATGCAAAATATTTTCAGTTAGAATCTCTGCTTCAAAGTGTGCAACAGATCCTGCTTTGGAAGCAGGAATATTAGATGCATCGCCCAATACAAATACATCGGGATATTCTAATGATTGCAAAGTGGCTTTATTGGTAGGCACATAATTCAAATCATCACCCATACCAGAGTTTTCCATTAATACATCTCCTTTATTGGTGGGTACAGTTACTAATAAATCAAATGCTACTTCACGGCCTTCATAATCGATGATTTTCTTTTGTTCATTGTCCACTTTTTTTATACCAAAATCATTGATTTGATGAATATTTTTCTCTTCCAACAAATGGCTCAATGCTTCGGTTGCTTTAGGTTTGGTAAAAGCACCACTTAATGGGGTTACATAGGTTATTGTTACCTTATCGCGTATTTTTTTATGCTTGAAATAGGAGTCTGCTAAAAAGGCAAATTCCAATGGTGCAACAGGGCATTTAATGGGCATTTCTGTTATATGTACCACCAAGTTCCCACCCTTAAATTCCCGCATGGCATTGCGAAGCGCTAGGGAACCTTCAAAAGTATAAAAGTCAAAAACTGATTGATGCCATTCTGATCCATTCATCCCCGGAATTTCTTCAGGAGCAATATTACAGCCAGTGGCAATGATTAAAATATCATAATGCAATTGATCGCCATTAATCATTTGCACCATTTTTTCTTTGGGCAAAATTTTAGCAGCCTTTTCATTAATGAGATTAACGCCTTTTGGAATAAAATCTTTGATAGGCTTTACAATATCTTCGGGCTCATAAATGTCGAATGGGAGAAACAAATAACCGGGCTGGTAATAATGCTCCTGCCGATGATCAATAATATTGATTTCCCATTCTTTTTTGTCCACTTCATGGCTAAGATGGTTGGCCATCATGGTACCTGCTGTACCAGCGCCTAGTATGAGTATCTTTTTCATTTTTTACTAATTTGATAACACAAAGCTAATTGCAGTCCTCCAACTTAACCGTGAGTGTTATCAGATAAAAAGATGAATTAGGTAGGTTATTTTAGTAACAAATGTTACATACCAGTACCTAGGTTACAAAGAAATAACCGGCAATCCCTTTGCTTTAACCTACCTTGGTTTTACAACTCAGTTAATGCAAGAAGTATTTGATGAACTTATAGACGATTATATTGATCATGAAATTGGTATTCATGCCCATTTTTTGCATCCAGCATTGGTAAAAGGTTTACAAGACAATATGCTGCATTTGCAAAAAGAAAACCTCATGTATGCTGCTGGAATTGGTAATGATTCAATAAAAGACAGCAATCAACAAATGAGGGGCGATCAAATTTATTGGATGGATGCGGCGCACGACAATTTATTTGAACAGGAGTTTTTACAATTGGCAACAGATTTTATGCAGCAAATGAATCGCACTTGTTATACTGGCATGAATGCTTTTGAATTTCATTTTGCACTCTATCAAACAGGTACAGGTTATAAACCACATACCGATCAGTTTTCGAATGACCAGAATCGGCAATTTTCATTGATTAATTATTTGAATGAAGACTGGAAAGAAGCAGATGGAGGCGATTTATGGGCACATGCCAAGGACGGAATTCAAAAGATTTCACCCAATGCTGGTAAAGCCGTTTTATTTAATAGTAAAACGATGTTGCATGAAGTAAGGCCTTCTACTAGAAATAGAATGAGTATTACAGGTTGGTTAAAACAAGTATAATAATTTATTTAAAAACAATTATCCCTTAATAGTTTCATATAAGCCAATCCCTTATTTCTCGCAAAATCAATATTGGTTGCTGGAACCTGTTCAATTCCTTCAAAGTTTTTAGTAGCAGCACGAATGCTTTTCTCTCTCAAAAAATGCAACATGGGGTAGGGGGAGCGATTGGTATAATTGGCAGCATCTGTTTCCAAACTTTTATCAAATAAATAGGCAGGGTGGAAGCTGGCTATTTGATAAATACCCTCATAGTTTTTTCTTTTTAAAAGCATTTCGGCTTTGCGTATTAAATTCAGGAACTCATTAAAATTGGTATAAGCATTGGAAAAAATCAAGAAGCTGGTTTCAATATTTGAATGTTCGTCCAATCGAATCAGTTCAGTCAAAATAGCATTGGTACAAACAGTATCAGACATGCTGTTTTCTACTGTATAGTGTAATTCATTTTTCTTTATGGCTGTGGCAGCAAAGGGACAAAAATTACATCCAATAACTACATCTTGAATCCATTTTTTTGTTTGTGCTATTGCTTGCTGATGAATGGACATTTTTTTTTGTAGTGATTTAAGTAAAACTAATTTATTTAAAGCAGTTTCTTGTACAGAAATAAAAATCAAATAGCTTTTACAATTTTATACAATTTTAAAATTGTTGTAGTACTACTACTACAACAATACTTGACTGAATAAATAATTTTATAAATAGTTAACTACATTATTTGTAGTTACTGTGCTTAAATTATATGATATATATCATGAAAAGAAATAAAATTCCATTTCAGTACACTGTATTTTTTATGAAATCAATGGCTACTTTACGCATTTTATTGCTGTAAATATTTAATAGACATAGTTTTATGCAAAAGCAAATAAAAAATAATTTTGGGCATATACTTTTTGCTAAATCACTGCGTTTATAATATTAAATTATATGTAGTTGTTTTATCGAATTACTGATATAACTTTACAACGTAATTTGTCAATATTTTATTAATAACCTACAACCTAACGATCATGAAAACACGTCTTTCTTTTCAATCTCTATTCCTATTTTTTGTTTTGAGTCTAAGTTTTAATTCGCTTTCTGCTCAAAATATTGCTATTAACTCCACTGGTTCAGCACCAGATGCATCTGCTATGTTGGATGTACAGAGTGGTTCAAAGGGAGTATTGATTCCACAAATCAATTTACTTTCCTTAACCGATGCAACAACTATTACTACGCCAGCACATAGCTTATTAGTGTACAATAGCGGAAGTAATATCACTAAGGGCTATTATTATAATTCAGGTACAACTGGTTCCCCTGTTTGGACAAAATTATTTGTTTCCGGCACAGAGTGGAAACTAGCTGGAAATACAGGCACTACCCCAGGTACCGATTTTATTGGAACAACCGATGCACAGGCCTTGGTTTTAAAAACCAATAATACTTCAAGGGTAAATATTAGTGATGCAGGAGTTACTACTATTGGTGATGGTACTAATCAATTAAAAATTGAAACTGATGGTACTCCTGTAATGGAAGGTACTGCTACTGTTTGGGATGATATGAGAGTTACAATGGACAAGGGTACAAATTCAGCAGCACTTGGCTTTTTACCAGGAACAGCAACTGGTCCAGAAATTTATTATTTTAGAGATGCACAAGGAGTTGAGGCGATGTCTTTTTCTGTACAATTGCCACATAGTTGGAAAGAAGGAACAACTATTTTTCCACATATACACTGGACGCCAAAAACAACAGTTGCTTTAGGACAAGTTGTACAATGGAATTTTGAATACTCATGGGCCAATTATGATCCTACACCAGTAGCATTTCCTGCAATAACAACTAGTACTGTTACAGTTGCTAGTCCATTTACTTTGGGAACACATTTAATAACCTCACTTACTGGTAGTAACGTAGGCATTTCTGCAACCGGAAAAAAAGTGTCAAGTATTTTGGTATGTCGTATCTGGCGTAATGCAGATGTAGGCAATGCGTCTGATACTTATGCAGGCGATTGCGGTGCACTATCACTTGATTTTCACTTTCAGATGGATACTTTTGGTAGTCGCGGTGAATACACCAAATAATTGCCCCGTGTTTTTCGTAATTTAATAAATTACTACTTAGTAAATTTTTCAAATCTTTATTTATGCCAACACTCTATAAAAAAACCTTCAGCTTCCTAATAATGGCAGGTGCATTTCTCCCATTTGCAGGAAATGCGCAAGGTATCATCATACAATCCGGCGCCAATATGGTCGTAAGCGGTGCAGCCCAGGTAATCATAAACGATGCAGGCCTTAACAATAGCGGAACCTTTACTCCTGGTACGGGTACAGTAAAACTAACTGGTACAACGGTAAGTCCTAGCATCGCAGGTGCCACTAATTTTAATCATTTAACCATTGATAAATCAGGGCAAACTGTAACCCTTGGTACCAGTGCCAATATTACGGGCGCCCTAACCATTACCGCAGGCACATTGGATTTAGGTGCAAAACCTTTAACCCTTAAATCTGATGCAACTGGTACTGCCAGTGTACCCACTATTCTTGGTACATTAAGTGGAGCTACTAATGTAACCGTAGAAAGGTATACTTCCGATAAAAGAGCCTGGCGGCTACTATCCGTTCCCGTTAGTAGTAGCCAAACCATTAAAGCAGCCTGGATGGAAGGTGCTGCCAATGCAAGTTCAGATCCCAATGCACCCTATGGTACCCATATTACTACCTATTCCGGCGACCCTAATGCTGCCAATTTTGATGCAGTTAAACCTGCCTCTTCCATTCGTACATATGCAGCTAATACCTGGACAACAACACCTAATACAATCGATCTTATAAATAGTAATCCCGGGTATATGCTATTTGTAAGAGGTAATCGCGCTATTAACCTAAATGATATAACTGCGCATAGTGCAGCTACTCTTCGAATCAACGGCACCATGAAGCAGGGCACCCAATCTGGTATCACCATTAACTATTCAGCAACAGATTATACCCTGGTAGGTAATCCTTTTCCAGCTCCATTGGATTATGAATACCTCTTTAATAATACAACCAATTTATCACCATCCTTCTACGTATGGGATGCCAATCTTGCAGGCACTTATGGTGTTGGTGGTTATCGCTTGGTTACTCGAACAGGAGCAGGTACTTACGAACAAACACCATCTGGTGGAACAGTAGCTGTTAATAATAGTATGCGTTATATTCAATCAGGTCAGGCCTTTTTAGCCAATACTGCAGCATCCGGTTCAGCAAACCTTGTTTTAACTGAACTTTGCAAAGCTGGTAGTAATTCAGATCTTTTTCCCTTTGGTCCCAGTACTTTAGATGAACAAATGACAGTTAATATGTCGGTTGTTGAAACAGACCTTTCTGTAAATCTAACTGATGGTATTCGCGCCAAATTCAATACTGGTTTTACTGCAGCCGTAAGCGAAGAGGATAATTTTAAATTGAGCAATTTCAACGAAAATCTTTCTATCCTTAGAGATGGTAAATCATTGATTGTTGAAAAACGCCCAATCATTGACCTAACTGATACCCTTTATCTTACTATTGGTAATATGAAACTGAAAAATTATCAGTTTGATATCAATGGTATTGCATTAGACCATCCTAATTTGCTGGCCAAATTGGAAGATCAATTTCTTGCTAACAGTACACCGCTTAATTTAAACGGAAATACTATATACAATTTTGCTGTAACTGCAGATGCTGCTTCTTATGCCGCTGACCGATTTAAAATTGTATATTATACTTCAAGTCCATTGCCTGTGAACTTTAGTGCTATCAGGGCTTTTGAAGAATTAAATGCAATTCAGGTAGAATGGAAAGTAGAAAACCAATTGAATATTGCACGCTATGAAATTGAGAAATCAACCGATGGCAGAAACTTTGCAAAAATTGGTACACAGTTAGCAATTGGTCAAAATGGAAGTAATGCTACTTACAAATTTGCAGATATCAATCCGGTTACTGGCAATAATTATTACCGCATTCGTAGTATTGGTATTGGAACCGAAGTAAAATTGAGCAGTATTGTTAAAGTGAATATTGGTAAAGGAGCAGGCATAATTAATGTTTATCCTAATCCAGTTATCGACAATAAACTCAACCTTCAGTTTACAGCCATGGATAAAGGCGATTATATACTTCGCTTGCTCAGTGCCAACGGTCAATTGGTATATACAACAGCCATCCTGCATCCAGGCGGTAGTGCTACCCAATCTATTCAATTAAACAAAGTACAGGCTGGAAATTATCACCTTGAAATTATACAACCAAATAAAACAAAAACAAGTCAATCATTACAGATTATAAACTAAGTTAGAAAGTCAGGTTATAGTTACATCCAGTAAATGAAAAATTCACTGGTTGAAAAAGTAAAAGGTCCGGTTCTCCGGGCCTTTTATTATAAACTGATAAATCTATACAATTCTTAATAAATAGTGTAAGTGTTAATTGAGTAATTTTTCCAAGACTATAAATTCCAATTTTTGCAGGTGTTTCCCCGAAATGGCATCTTCAATAAAGGGTTTTATTTCCCCGGTTTCTACATAGCCATGTCGTTTGTACCAGGCAATTAATTCTGCTCTAACAGAAATAACCGTCATAAAAATGGCCTTCGCATTTACTGTATCTGCATATTCTTCTGCAGCGTTTAATAAAATTTTCCCAATACCACTGTCTTGGTGCTCAGGTGAAACCGAAAGCATTCCCAGGTAAATTCTATCTTCCTTTTGCTGAAGGTTTACACAACCCAGTATATTTGGTCCCACTTGATATTTTAACATGGCCGATCCTTTCTGTTCCAATACATTTTGCATTTGATCCTCATTTGTACGGGAATCACCAGCAATCAAATGGGCCTCAGTTGTCCACCCTTTTGTCGATTGCTTGCCTCGATAAGCACTATTCAATAGTGTAATCAGTGACGGTATATCTTTTCTGCTGGCTATATGTATATAAGGATTCGTAAACATGTAGTGTAAAATTACAGCATTTCAAATAATTGAAAGTTTACTATAAAAGGGTTGTAGTATAAAAATGTGAATAATATAAATGCCTTGCAATATTGTATAATACTTATGAATGGCTGAACGACTAGGTTTGCAATTCAATCAACAATATAAATTCCACCAACACATTCAACATGACAAAGATTTATTCGATTTTGACAGCAGCCTTTTTGTTAAATGGCATTACTGCTTGCAATAATGAAACCAGTAATAAAGTGGCTGCTAAGGAAGATGCTGCTGTATTAGTATCATTCGTAGACTCTGTAGATAAGCTGACACCAGTATATACCGTTGCGAATTGGACTAGTATTGACAATGCTTATCAAGAAAGGGCTTTAAAAGCAGAAAAAGCTATGGCAGATATGGATGATGCCAACAAAGCAAGTATAAAAAGCAGTAAAGAAAGATATGCCGCTTTAAAATTGAGCTATGAAACACAATTAAAAGCCAACGAATCACAGGCAAATAATCCTGTTGCTTCTTCACCCGATTATCGTCAGGTTTTAAGAAACAGGTTATTTGGCGAAGGAAAGATTGGTACCGATATGCAATTTGGTTTTGTAACTGCAGAAAATATCTTGTCGGTGTATAAAAACTTTGTGAATGTGGTGGCTGACAATAAAAATAACTACACCCGGGAAGATTGGGATGAAGTAAAGGTTTTATACGAAGCATTGGATACCCGCAAAAATGCAGTGGAAAAAGATCTGGCTAGTTCTGATAACCTAAAGATTGCTGGCTTGAAAATTAAATTTGCCGCTATCAAAGGAACACATAGAGGCGGAACAAAGGGCGAGGAAAACGCCAAAGCAAAAGAATAGTTTGGTTTGGAGATTAATAGAAAGACGCCCCCATTCATGGTGGCGTCTTCTTTATTTTAAAACGGTCATAGCTGAACTGAGTGAAATTGTTATTTGCTTGCAAAAATTCATTTTCTTTGCAAAACATGTCAATTCAATTTTGTTCTCTTAATTCAGGCAGTAATGGCAATTGCTACTATATTGGAAATAGTAACCATGCTGTTTTGATTGATGCCGGCCTAACCTGTAGAGAAACCGACATTCGGATGAAACAATTAGGGCTATCGATGCATCATGTTAAAGGAATTTTTGTATCCCATGAACATACCGATCATATCAAAGGCGTTTCTACCATTGCTAATAAATACCAAATACCGGTTTATATAAGTGAAGAAACAGCAAAGAATGGCCCAAGGCTAATTCGACATATTTCTGAACCAATAGAAGACTCTAAACCAATTGATATTGGTGATTTAAGCATTACTCCATTTAGAAAACACCATGATGCCATAGATCCCTTTAGTTTTATTGTAAGTTGTAATGATATTACAATTGGCGTTTTTACTGATATCGGAAAGGTTTGTGATAAATTGAAATACTATTTCAGTTTATGCCATGCTGTCTTTCTGGAATCCAATTATGATGAAAAGATGTTGGCGGAAGGGCGTTATCCTGAATACCTAAAAAATAGAATTAGGGGAGGAGCCGGGCATCTTTCCAATTCAGAAGCTATAGCACTATTTGAAAACCATAGATCCCCACATCTTTCGCATTGCATACTTGCCCATTTATCTAAAGAGAATAATCACCCTGAATTAGCAGAATCATTATTTAGGGAGAAGGCTAATGATATATACATTAAAGCTGCATCAAGATATGCAGCAACAGAAGTATTTACCATTTCAAATAAGGTATCAATTTCTAATTCAACAAGGACTACTGCATACAGTGTGCAACAATTGAATTTATTTTAATTAGCAATTCAATACCCAAGCGTAAACAGCCTTTATTTAACTATTGAAGACTTACCGTAGTAAAGTTATTTTTCTGTAAGCTGGTTAAACAATTTTTTCCATTACAAGTTATTAAAACGATTCCTTGGTATTGCTCAATTAAATGGAGTAAGTATCCAGTATCCTGGTTGGTATAGGATGCATTATTAGTATCGGTTGCGGTTCTTTTACTGAATAAATCATCCGCTTCCTCAAATAATAAAATACAGTCTTGGGAAGCAGCCTTATCAAATAAACGGTCTAGGTTTTTTTCTGTTTCCCCAATATATTTATTAATAAAACCTGTTAGATTAATTCTATATAAAATTTTTGATAAACTAGCTGATAACCATCGTGCGGCTTGTGTTACCTCATTTTGACCACTTGCCAATAATAATAAACGCGATTTAGTTTTATTGTTACCTGCTTTAGTAAATCCAATGGCAGATTGTATTGCTAATTTGGATTTTACTGATAATGGAAGCAGGGTATCTGTTTTTTTAAATGGGGTAACCTGCTCGAAGGATATAGTTCTATTTACTTGTGCTTGGCTTATTTGATTGCCAATAAGCATACAGCATATTAATAATAATTTCATGGAACGTATATTAAATTGATACAAGGTAAACAGAATAGGAAAGTTAGTATTATTCAATGGATTCAATTAGGTATGAATTTCCATTGACAATAAAGTTTTCACCTTTTATTCGTCCCATCAATGCTTTTCCTACTGGAGAGAGGGTTGAAATAGCTTGAATAATAATGCCATCCCATTCCAATTTTCCCAATGAAACTCCCAAATAGAAATACCCTCGATTTGTTTTGATGAATGATCCGGAATTAATTTTAAAGGAGGGCTCCTGCCTCAGTAAATTTTCCAATTCCTTTTTTTGCGATTGTGCCAATGACCATTCCTGCCTTTTATTGGCTTGTTCTATTTGTAACATCGCCAAAGCTGTTTCGTGTTTATCGCCTGCAGTACTTTTTGTTTCATTTGCTGCAGCCGCTTGAAGATCATTTAACACATTTTGCAATAAAGCAATCTTATCAGTTATTTTTTGCAGGTACATTTGCTGAATGGTAGCTTTATAAGATGACTGCATCTGATATTTAATTCATTTTAAAAATAAACGATTTAATACATTGTTTATTCTTCAATATTCATAAATATTACTTTTCCTCTTCCAGAAATAGGCCATTCTGTTCCAGTAAGTATATTAAATCCATTGATTCCTACCGATTGTCCCCATTGGTCATTTACATTACCATTGTTTACATTCACTTTTCGCTTATAGTCCCAAGTTACCGTTGCAGGATAGGTTCCATTTTGTTTGAAAATATATGCTTCACCCTGACTAGTATTGCCATTCACTGTTCTTCCAATTGCGCCTGCAATAATATAACCATTGGAAATTGATACAGCTGTTCCAAATTGATCACCAGCGATTAAAGCAGGCAACAGAATATCGCCATTGTATTGCCATCCAAAACTATAATAGTAAGAATATACTTTACCGCGACCCACCAATCCATTGACGGTTTCATTGGGTGCACCAATTACAATTGTTCCATTCTTAATACACACACTATTGCCAAATTGACTATTGGCTGCAGGAAAGGGATTGATAGCTGTTACTGACAACCAATTACTGGTCCTTTCAAATACCAATGCAATACCAGCTCCACTACTTCTTCCAGGAACACCCACTACAGCATAATTGCCACTGATGGAAACCGACTTGCCAAATTTATCATTGCTTGCAGGTAATGTGCCCAATATTTTTTTATCGAATACCCAGGCAGGTATAGAACTTTCATAGCGAAATATATATGCACTCCCTTCATCTGTTGTAATGGCGCCATCATCACTGGGGGCACCCACAATTGCATAATTGCCTTCAATAGAAACACTGGAACCAAAATAATCATAATCAGCAGCATCGCCAGCTTGTAATTTAATTTGTTGTGTCCAGTTACCACTGATATTGTGAAAAACATATGCAGCTCCTGCATAGGTATTTGCTCCATTGGCTGCCAGGTAAGCTCCAGTAATTAACCGATCCCCATCTAATGCAACTGAAGCCCCAAATCTATCACTGTAAGCTGCATCCGAGGCAGTAATGATTTGTACTTGTAGCCAAATTCCATTGGTTCGTTTGAAAATATAAACAGCACCGCAATCTGTTATTCCTGGCAAATCATATCCATAGGCACCAACGGCTGCCCAATCGCCAGAAACAGCCACTGAACATCCAAAGCTTTCATAATTTGAGCCAGGATTGGCATCTGTTGAAAATGCTTGTAATTCTGAGTTGGTAACAGCTGCCAATGGATTCCATCTGGTTCCATTGTATAAATACAAGGTTTGCTTATCCAAATCATAAACTAATAGCCCATTCGATTTTTTGGGCATAGCATTGCGTTGTGCCGTGGTCATTCTGGGCAGTAAAAGTCCCTGTGAAGTGCTTTGAATATCTAATTTTGCTGATGAATCAGGTAAAGAAGCATCAGATTTAATCCCCACATTATTTTGCGAAAAACAGGAAATACTTATTAGCAGTAAAGGAAACAATAAAAATCTCATTTTGATGGTTGAATTGAAACGCGAAAGTAACCCAAAATGAAATAACTATTTTTTATTCCATATAAACTTATTAATAAAAATAAAATTAAGATGGGTCAATGGCATCTTCCAAATTCAACTTGTATTTTCTGGCAGTATCTTTTGCAATATCATAACCAGCATCTGCATGCCTGATAACACCCATTCCCGGGTCATTTCTTAAAACTCTTTTAAGTCGCAGTGCTGCATCATCAGTACCATCGGCTACTATTACCATACCGGCATGAATGCTATAGCCCATACCAACACCTCCACCGTGATGCAGGCTTACCCAGCTGGCACCACCGGCAGTATTAATCAAGGCATTTAATATTGGCCAATCTGCTACTGCATCGCTTCCATCCAGCATGGCTTCTGTTTCTCTATTCGGACTGGCTACACTGCCTGTATCTAAATGATCGCGACCAATAACAATGGGAGCTTTTACTTTTCCAGTACGTACCAATTCATTGAAGGCAAGTCCAGCCATTTCTCTTTCTCCTTGTCCCAACCAACATATGCGAGCAGGTAAGCCCTGAAAAGCTATTTTTTCTTTTGCCAGATCCAACCAGCGTAGGAGGGAACTATGTTGGGGAAATAAATTGCGTATCACCTCATCCGTTACAGCAATATCTGCAGGGTCGCCACTTAATGCAGCCCAACGGAAAGGCCCCTTGCCTTCACAGAATAAGGGGCGAATATATGCCGGCACAAATCCTGGAAAATCAAAACATCTACCGGTTTTAAATGCTACATCCCTGAATCCTTCATTGAAACCCTGTAATATTAACTGGTTGTGTTGAATGCCAGATTTGTCTTCAAATTCTTTAGCCCTGGCCCTGATATTATTTCCATAATCAAATGTAATAGCACCCCTGTCCATCAATTGCAACATCAACTGTACATGTAAAAACATACTTTCATAGCTACGCTCAATATATTCAGTAGGATTTTTTTCTCGAATACTATTCGCCTGCTCATTATTCAAAGTATCAGGTATATAACCTATCAAAGGGTCATGCGCACTGGTTTGATCCGACAAAGTATCAGGAATAATATTTCTTTCGAGTAGCCGTTCGAGTAAGTGAACAGCATTGCATAAAACACCTATACTAACCGCTTTACAATCGGCCTTATATTGCAATGCTGCATCAATGGCCGCATCAATATTGGTATATTTTTCATCCAGGTACTTCGTCTCAATCCTTTTGTCAATTCGCCATTCTTCTACTTCTGCAATTAAGGCAACACCTTCATTCATGGTAATGGCTAATGGTTGAGCGCCGCCCATACCACCCAATCCGGCTGTTACATTCAAAGTGCCCCGAAGACTTCCACTAAAATGCTTATTGGCCAATGCTGCATAGGTTTCATAGGTTCCCTGTACGATACCCTGACTGCCAATATAAATCCAACTGCCTGCAGTCATTTGACCATACATCATCAATCCCTTTTTTTCTAATTCATCAAAATGTTTCCAATTGGCCCAATTTGGTACTAATTGCGAATTGCTGATTAATACCCTTGGCGCATCCTTATGCGTTTTAAGCATGGCAACTGGTTTGCCACTTTGAATCAATAATGTTTCATCTTCCTCCAATTGCTTGAGTGCCTTAATGATTAAATCCAGGCTTTCAAAATTGCGCGCTGCCTTGCCTCTTCCACCATATACTATTAAGTCCTCTGGGCGCTCGGCCACTTCCGGATTAAGGTTATTTAATAACATTCTTAAAGCGGCTTCCTGAATCCAACCTTTACATTGTAAAGTATTACCAGTAGGAGTGGCGTATTTGATTGGATCGTATTTGACAGTTACAATCGTATTCATCTTATAATTATTTAAAATGACTATTTATTCTGATTGCAAATTTACTGCAGTAGGGCATTACTATAATGCAGAATATAAAAATCATTTACAAGCCTAAATGAAATATCTTCGCTACCATAAATCTTTCTACATGAGTGTTCATATTGCTGCTAAGCCTGGCGAAATTGCTAAGAAAATATTGATGCCCGGCGACCCTTTAAGAGCCAAATACATAGCCGATAATTATTTACAAAATGCCCAGTTGGTTAGCAGCACCCGTAATATTTATTTTTTTACTGGCATTTATAAAGGACAAGAAATTAGTGTTGGCGCCTCTGGCATGGGCTGCCCTTCCATTGGTATATATTCCTATGAATTATTTACTGAATATGAAGTGGATACCATCATCCGCATTGGTACTTGCGGTGCATATACTGCTGATTTGAAATTATTTGATATGGTAAATGTAGATAAAGCCTATAGTGAATCTAGTTTTGCTTTATATGCATGGGGATTTGAAGAAAATAATATGTCGCACCAAGGCAATGCTTTCGATAAAATTAATTTAACAAGTCAACAAGGAAAGCAGGCCTTATTAACTGCGCCTATACATTCCAGTGATATTTTTTACAGAAAAAACTGGGATATACCACTTATAGCAAAAGAAAATAATTGTGTGGCAGTAGAGATGGAGGCATTCTCTCTTTTTGCCAATGCAAGACAATTGCAAAAAACCGCGGCCTGTATATTAACTGTATCTGATGTAATTCCTACGGGCGAAAAAATATCTGCAGATCAAAGAGAAAAAGCATTGCATCCAATGATTGAATTGGCACTGGAATCAACATTAGCCTAAATTTTACTATGAATAGGATTTAAAGATTGAAATCCGAATGGCCTTGATTTAACACTATGTTTTTAGATTGAGCAAAAGCATTCAATTTCTCCACAAAAGAGAAGTCTTTAATAATCCCAGCTACTTTATTAATATCATCTGCAAATATTCTGTCTTCTTCCGCAAAACCAACAAATTCCCTTACATAATCATGTGCAAATTCCAATAAAGCACTGCTTTTCAGGGGAGCTCTAAATTCAATTGCTTGCGAAGCACTCAATAATTCAATAGCTAATATAAATTCCAAATTATCCATTACCCTGCTTAGTTTTCTACCACTGATACTTCCCATACTTACATGGTCTTCTTGCCCCAGTGAAGTTGGAATGCTATCGGCACTGGCAGGAAAACAAAGTGTTTTATTCTCGGTAACAAGTGCTGCCGTTGTATACTGTGGTATCATAAAACCGCTATTCAATCCAACATCCTTCATCAGCAACATGGGCAATCCCCATTTTCCTTCTAATAAAAGATAGCATCTCCGATCAGAAATATTGCCAATCTCAGCTGCAGCAAAACAACAATAATCCAGAGGCAATGCCAGTGGTTGTCCGTGGAAATTTCCGCCACTAATGGTATCATCTGCTGCAAATAAAATGGGATTGTCTGTTACAGCATTGAGTTCAATTTCTGTCAATTCTTTTAAATGCAACCAGGCATTTCTGCTGGCCCCATGTACCTGTGGCATACAACGAAGGGAATAGGGATCTTGTACACGGCCACAATCAACATGGCTTTGCATAATGGCTGAATCTTTCAATAGTAAGCGTAAACGTTGCGCTACTAATCGAGTGCCTGCATAAGGCCTAAGATCATGCAGCCTGGCATCAAAAGGTGCTTCTGTGCCTGTAAGTGCCTCAAGGCTCATGGCTCCAATGATATCTGCTGCATCCAAACAATTTTGCAGGCGCTGTACAGCTTTAACAGCAAAAGACAAGATGAATTGAGTACCATTTATTAAGGCCAATCCTTCTTTAGGTCCAAGTGTAATGGCAGCAATTTCTTTCGATTTAAAAAGTTGCTCTGTTCTTATCCGCTGCTTCAGATCTGCATCAACAAAACATTCTCCCAGTCCTATAAGTGGTAAAAACAAATGGGCTAGCGGCGCTAAATCACCACTGGCACCTACTGATCCTTTTTCAGGTACCACCGGAATGATATTTTGATCAATATGCCATATAATTCGTTCAAGGGTTGCTAATTGTACACCACTATAACCCTGTGCCAAGGATTGTACTTTTGTGATTAGCATCAATTTTGCAATTTCGGGATGTATTGGATCACCCACACCAACGCTATGACTTTGTAATATTTTATGCTGAAGTGTAATGGTATCCTCTTCCGATATTTTGGTATTTGCTAATATGCCGAAGCCAGTATTGATACCATACACTGTTTTATGATGAGCAACAATTTCTTTTACTGCATTGGCAGCAGCATTAATTTTTTCAATGGCAGGTTTGTCTAAAATCCCTTTTATTTTTCCGGCAGCTATTCCAAGGGCTATTGAAATGGTTAATTTTTCAGTGCCATATCGAAAAAAAGTACTCATGCAGCAGGCTTATTTGTGTATCGTTGAATAAAAATATATCTTGTACAAAAGTAACATAAAGGTTGCATTTCAAAAAAGGAAAGCCTGACACAGTAAAACTTACTGCCTTACAGTCTTCCTACTAAAATTTAAACTGATCAACTATTTTTTAAATTAAAATTTAGAACCATGGGATTATTAGCCTTAGCATTGGCTCCTGGTATCGCCATCTGCTTATTCATCTATTTCAAAGACAAATACAATAAAGAGCCTATCTGGATGTTATTCTTCGCTTTTGTATTGGGCATTGGTAGTATACTCCCTGCTTTGGCCATACAAATAGGCTACGACCCCGATAATATAAGCTTGTTTGATAATGATATTTTGATGACAGCATTTTTCGCATTTGTAGTAGTAGGGGGCAGTGAGGAAGGAAGTAAGTTTTTAATGCTGCGCTTATTTATTTATCCGCGTAAACATTTCGACGACCCATTCGATGGCATTGTTTACTCCGTAATGATAGGAATGGGATTTGCTACCATCGAAAATGTAGGCTATGTCATGCAGCACGGCT
Source organism: Chitinophaga pinensis (assembly GCA_943367825.1). Taxonomy (GTDB): domain Bacteria; phylum Bacteroidota; class Bacteroidia; order Chitinophagales; family Chitinophagaceae; genus Ferruginibacter; species Ferruginibacter pinensis_J. The sequence goes on along the minus strand of CALRKF020000012.1, from coordinate 16,045 downwards.
TGGGGACTGGCATTTTAAGAATGTTTTTATCTGTTCCATCGCATGGTACATTTGCAGTATTAATGGGTTATTTTATTGGATATGCAAAATTCAGTGAAAGAGGTAAATGGAAATATACGCTATTGGCAATCTTACTTCCGGTATTATTTCATGGAGCTTTTGATTTTTTCATTTTTGCTGGAAAAGACAGTTATATCGTTTTAGGAGCCCTTGTTTCCTTTATATTAGCCCTATACCTATCGTTCAGGGCTATTCGAAAAAAACAATTAATCTCAAAACAATTCATTGAAAGCAAATTAAATAATAGCAGTGCAACAGCTGATAATCAATTTCAATAAAAATATAGCCAGTAATATGAAAACTATCTTGATTCGCACTTTCCTTTCCCTTGTTTTTTTATTGCTATGCAATGTATTATTGAATGCACAGTCAGTCAAGATTTTAGCATCAGGAACAAAAATATCCTTGCGTGGTTTAAGTGTTCCAGATAATCAAACGGTATGGGTAAGTGGTTCTCAGGGCACCGTTGGAAGATCTATAGATGGAGGCAATACTTGGAAATGGGTAAAGGTGAAGGGTTTCGAAAAAACCGATTTTAGGGATATAGAAGCTTTTGATGGCAATAATGCAATTATCATGGGCATTGATGTGCCAGCTTATATTTTAAGAACCATTGATGGAGGCGAAAACTGGCAGGTTGTATTTGAGAATAAAACACCCGGTATGTTTTTAGATGCCATGGAATTTTGGAATGAGCAAAGTGGTATTGTTATCGGCGACCCTATCGATCACAAATTTTTTATTGCAAGAACATTTGATGCTGGTAAATCATGGCAGGGAATACCAGAAGACAAATTGCCCATTGCAGATAGTGGTGAAGCCTGTTTTGCCAGCAGTGGTACCAATATCAGAAAACTAAATAAAAAAGAGGCCTTGTTTATAACAGGAGGCCTGCATTCAAACTTATTTATTCGGGATAAAAAAATTCAACTCCCCATAATACAGGGAAAAGAAAGTACGGGCACTAATTCAATTGCAGTAAAAAATAAAAACACCTGGATGATAGTAGGAGGAGATTTCAACCAAAAAAATGACAGCACTAAAAATTGTTTTACAAGTTTTGATGCAGGGAAGTCATGGGTTGCATCCATTCAATCACCAGCTGGTTATCGCTCCTGTGTTGAATATCTTTCCAAAAAGAAATGGATTACTTGCGGATTAACAGGTGTAGATATAAGCAATGATGATGGCATGCATTGGAAGCCTATCAGCACGCAAAGTTTTCATGTTTGTCGGAAGGCCAAAAAGGGTAAAGCAGTTTATTTAGCAGGGGGAGGAGGTTTTGTGGGCAAATTAGTAGAATGATATTCATATATAACTGATTTTATTTTACTAATTTAGTAGTATTATAATTATTTAATATCTAATCATGAGAATTACCATTTTATTTTTTTTTCTATTTCACTTTTTTACTGTCCAATCACAATCCGTTGCTATCAGTGGCAGATGTTATTATGATGTAAATGGAAATCATTTATTCGATGGAATTGATTCGGTGTTGGCGGGAGTACCAGTAAATTGTTATGGATCATCTGGTGTATTTACAAATACCACCAATGCATTTGGTCAATATAATTTTACTGTTCCATTAGATATTTATGATATTGGAGTAGGTGGTTTGTATGATGCAATTAATTACAATAATATAGGGTACCAAAATAGGAACTATACTGCAGCAGGTTCCGATATCATTGATTTTGCCTATCAAAAAAGAGATAGTATTGTAAGTATCAGTGCCTATTTCGATAACGCAAATGAGTTAATAAATCCCAGTGGAATTAGTAATACCTATAAACTAGTTTATGGCTATGATGGTTCACTGCCTACTATGCCTGCAACGGTTACCTTACATTTTTCATCGAAATTATCAATTATAAATAGTTCCCTAACACCCAACCTTTCAACACCTGGATTTTTACAATGGAATTTTTCAAATCTGCAGAGAGATCCCAACTATATCAATCCAATGGATTCAATTATACTTACTTTTCAATTCCCGGCTGTAGGTGATACCATTGGAAGTTTTTTGTTTGATCCTAAATTTATTCCGGGCACTGCAGTTAGTACTAATTATTATCATTATGTATACAATCATTATCAGGGAATCCAATTTCCTTCCACAAATCCAATCGGAACAAGCAATGGTTTGAAATGGCTAAGACAATATTCACTGAATTCGAATTTTGGCAATGAAGAATGCCAGGCTGTAGATACTTGCCAGAACGGTAATTTTTATTTTGTGGCTGGCCGTAGAGCAGCATTAGTACAGGATAGTTTTCAACCCGCATACAATGTTCCCTATATTTCAAAAATCAATAATGATGGATTGACAATTTGGGAAAAATATTTAGACAGTTTGCCTGGTAACCCTTTAAATACTAGTATTTCAGCCATTAAACCTGCTCCTGATGGAGGATTGTTTCTATTGTCAAGTAGTAGCATTAGTGATTCTAGTTTCATAGGCATCGACAATGCTGTTCAAGTATTGCGCTTTGACTCTATTGGCAATTTAGTATGGTCAAAATATCTCAATGGCTCTGACTATGATGAACCAGGCTGGGACATTTTGGTTTTTTCAGATGGCAGTTCAATGATTACTGGAAATACCAAGTCCCATGACGGCGATTTTATTAACAGCCACGCTGATACCCTTTTCAACAATGTATTTTTAACCAAGCTATCCCCAACAGGTAGTATCCTATTTACAAAAATTTATGGAGGGGCAAAAGATGATTGGGGCTATCATTTGAAACAACTTCAAAATGGAAATATATTAATCTCTGCCACCACAGAATCAAACGACGGCGATGTTACAGGAGCACATACTCATTATGTTTTTGAAACGAATGGAATTGATACAGTATTTAGTGAAGAAGCCTGGATTATTCAGGTAAATGCTACTGGCAATATAATGTGGAATAAATGTTATGGAGGAAGTAAGAATAGCTATTTTTCTGGAATGGCAGATAATAATGGTGGAATATTATTGGCAGGTTATACTGATTCTAAAAACGGCGATCTTCCTTATTATCCAGAAGCATTTGTAACACTTTGGGCTTTACAAATTTCTAATACTGGTGCCATTCAATGGAGCAAATTGCACAAATTATATAAGGGTTATCAGGATAGTAATTATATCAGCTATCCCTACGAAATTGATGACAATTATTTTAATAGCAATCTGCACAAAACAAAAGATGGCAGTTTTATTATAGGTGGTACCAGTTCCGATAAATACGGCCCTATAAAGGGTAAACACGGAAAAGCTGATTTCAGCTTGGTTAAATTAAGCAGTACAGGTGATATTATCTGGCAAAAAGCTTTTGGTGGAACCAATACAGACATTATTAATGATATTATTGTTGATAAAAACGATGATATTCTTTATGGTGGATTTAGTCAATCTGAGAATGACGATTTGTATTTAGAAACCGAACCGAATAGAACTCGAATGATTGTTGCGAAAGCGGGCATTACCAATACTATCAAGGGTAAAGTATTTATCGACAATAATGCCAACCATATAATGGACCCAGGAGAATTAGTATTTAGTGAAGGCAGGGTAAATAGTGCCAAAAGAACAGATACCATTCAAGGTCGAATTTTCAATGGTCTTTATTTGAATAATGTTGATACTGGAAATTACAGTACAAAATATAAAGGCTCCAATAATTATTATATTGTATATCCCCCTGAACACATTTCCAATTTTACAAGTTTTGATATGTCGGATAGCATAAATTTTGCTTTGGAACCCAAGCCCAATATCAATGATTTGGAAGTTACACTATTACCTATCAATCCACCACGACCGGGATTTAATGTCAGCTATCGGGTCATTACCAAAAATGTTGGTACCACCACATTGAATAATGTAGCCATTCATTTTTTTAAAGACTATCGACAAACTTATTTTGATGCAAGCCGACCAGTTTCTGGCGGGGTAAATGATTCACTCTGGTGGCCACCAATTACCCTACATGCATTTGAAATTGATACCCTTGATATTAGTTTTACACAGGATGCACCACCATACCTGAATGTAGGTGATACCCTTTCACTGCATGTTACCGTTGAACCGGTAATTGGTGACTCCTCGGCTAATAATAATACTTCTTATTTACGTCAATTAGTGCAGGGTTCATTTGACCCTAATGAAAAATCGGAGATCCATGCTGGTAATTTAACTACCACTCAGTATGTGGCAGGAGAACAGTTATCCTATTATATTCAATTTCAAAATACGGGCACCGACACTGCATTCTTTATAACCATTAAAGATACACTTCCATCAAATGTAGACTGGCATAGCCTCGAAATGGTAGCGGCCAGTCATCCGTATAATTTTAATATGAATGGTAATATAGCAACCTGGAACTTTCGTAATATTTTATTACCAGACAGTTCAACAAATGAAACTGCCAGTCATGGTTTTGTACGATTTACAATAAAACCAATTACTGGATTAAACGTAGGAACTGTTTTTACCAATAATGCGGCCATTTATTTCGATTATAATTTACCCGTTATAACTAATATAGCATCAACTACTATTGGAAATAATCCTCCGATTTGTCCTAGCAGTAACGCGACATTTATTGCCGGCATTACTGGAAATACCTATCAATGGCAGGTAAATAGCGGTAACGGTTATACGAATATTTCAAATAGCATTGTTTACAGTGGAGCAACTACTGCTACATTACAACTTGATTCACCACCCACCAGCCTTGGTCAAAACAAATACAGGTGTTTAATAGATGGTAATCAATTTAGTCCGGAATATGTCTTACGCTTTGAAGTGGAATGGAATGGGTCAATCAATAGTGACTGGGAAAATACTTCCAATTGGAATTGTGGCGTATTACCAGATGGAAAAACTGCAGTAGTAATTCCATCCACCGCAATCAACTTACCTGTAATTAATAGTACAGCTTATTGTTATAGTCTCCGATTGGCACAAGGCACCAGTTTAACCGTACTTCCAACTTTTAAATTGACGATTACGGGCAATGCCCCTTAAAACTTTCAAAAAAAAAACCTGACATTTCAGTCAGGTTTTTTCCATACAGCAAAATTATATTTTAAGCAACTGCTTTATTTACCAAGGCTGCTGCCTCGCTGAGTAAAATAGCGCTTTGTACTTTTAATCCACTTTCATCAATCAATTTTTTCGCTACATCAGCATTGGTTCCTTGCAATCGAACGATGATTGGTATATTGATGTTACCAATCGATTGATAGGCATCAATAACGCCCTGGGCTACACGATCGCAACGCACGATACCACCAAAAATATTGATTAAAATTGCTTTTACTTTTGGATCTTTTAATATAATACGGAATCCGGCTTCCACTGTTTCAGCATTGGCAGTGCCACCTACATCCAGGAAATTAGCAGGTTCTCCACCACTTAATTTAATCATATCCATGGTAGCCATTGCCAATCCGGCACCATTCACCATACAACCAACATTGCCATCCAATTTTACAAAATTCAGGTTGTATTGTCCAGCTTCCACTTCGGTAGGATCTTCTTCTGTTACATCCCTTAGCGCCGCTACATCCGCATGACGCATTAAGGCATTGTCATCCACATTCATTTTACAATCAACCGCAATAATTTTATCATCACTGGTTTTAAATAATGGATTTATTTCCAACATTCCACAATCTAATCCAACATAGGCTTGATAAAGATTGGTTACAAATTTTACACAGTTCTTGAAAGATTCTCCTTTTAATCCAAGATTAAAAGCAATTTTTCTAGCTTGAAATGCTTCTAAATTTCCACCTGGGAAAACCCATTCTTTGAAAATCTTTTCGGGTGTATTATGTGCTACATCCTCAATATTCATTCCACCTTCAGTAGAATACATAATAACATTTTGCTTTTTGGTTCTATCCAACAAAATAGAAAGATAAAACTCCTTTACAGGATTTGGACCTTCATAATATACATCCTGTGCAACCAATACTTTATTAACCACTTTGCCTGCAGCACCTGTTTGTAAGGTTACCAAGGTTCCGCCTAATATATTTTGAGCTATCTGCTTTACATCTTCAGCATTTTTACCAACTGCAACACCTTTCTGTTCTTTACCAACTATTTTACCCTTTCCGCGGCCTCCAGCATGAATTTGAGCCTTAACTACTGCGTAATTACTACCATATTGGGTGTGGATTTGCTTGTAGGCTTCTTCTGCCTCCCCAGGGGTATTACAAGCAATACCTTCTTGTACAGGAACATTGAATTTTTTCAACAACTGCTTGGCCTGATATTCGTGAAGATTCATAATATGTCTAATTTTTTGCGAAGATATAAAACTGTTGGCAGTTTTAAGATTCCAGTTTGATGAGAAATATCATTCAGGAGAATGCGTTTCGTTGGTTTTATCTACTATTCTATAAGTAAGATTTAAAGCAATTTTTATTAATTTGGGACAAATATTAAAGCAATGGGTAAAGGAAGACTAGAAGCATTTAGTGATGGTGTTTTAGCCATCATTATAACCATAATGGTCTTGGAAATTAAAATTCCGAAGGGAGAAGAACTACATGATTTGAAACCACTTTTGCCGATATTACTGGGCTATATTTTAAGCTTTATCTATGTTGGCATTTACTGGAATAACCATCATCATATGTTGCATGCAGCATCAAAAACAAACGGAAAAGTTTTATGGGCTAACCTGATTTTATTATTCTGGCTTTCCCTATTTCCTTTTGCCACTGCGTGGGTTGGTGAAACCCATTTTGCACAAGGACCTGTTATCATTTATGGCATAATATTGTTCATGGCAGCCATCTCGTATTTCATTCTTTCGAAAGCTTTAATTCAGGCCAATGGAAAAGATTCCCCACTGGCGATTGCCATGGGAAAAGATAAAAAAGGGGTTATCTCCTTAGTGCTTTATATATTCGGCATCGCGAGCACTTTTTTACATCCAATAATAGGGTTTTCCTTTTATGCAATTGTAGCTATTATTTGGTTTATACCAGACAAGCGGATTGAAAAAGTATTGGGCCAATGACAAGTTAATAAGCTGACTCAAACAAAGGACTATTTTATTACCTTTGCAACCATTATGACAATAGAAAATTTAAAAGCTATAAGAGACCGTGTTCTTGTCTTGAGGAGGTTTCTTTGACGTCGCTAATAGAGAAGCAAAAATAGCCAACGACAAACAACTTTCACTGAGCCCCGGCTTCTGGGATGATAATGCTCGTGCAACTTCCATTTTAAAGGAAATAAAGGTCAATGAATATTGGATTAATCTATACAATGCAGTAAACACTGCGGTAGAGGATTTTGCCATTTTATTTGAATTCTGGAAAGAAGGTGAAACTACTGAAGAAGAAGTAAAAGAGGCATATGATAAGTCCATTCTATTGGTAGAAGAAGCCGAATTCAAAAGCACCCTTAATCAACCCGAAGATGAATTGCCCGCTGTTTTACAAATCAATAGTGGGGCAGGAGGTACAGAAAGCCAGGATTGGGCCGAAATACTGGCTCGTATGTACCGTATGTATGCCGAAAAGCAAGGATGGAAAGTAATCGAAGTAGATTGGCAATGGGGAGACGGAGCTGGTATAAAAACCTGTACCTACCAATTTGAAGGCGATTTTGCCTATGGATTTCTGAAATCAGAAAGTGGCGTGCACCGCTTGGTAAGAATATCTCCCTTCGATAGCAATGCCAGAAGGCATACATCTTTCGCATCGGTGAATGTATTCCCATTAGTGGATGATACCATTCATATCGATATCAACCCCGCCGATGTAAAAATGGAAACCTCCAGAAGTGGGGGTGCAGGAGGACAAAATGTAAACAAAGTAGAAACCAAGGTACAATTAACGCATATTCCAACTGGTATTGTAGTGGTTTGCCAACAAGACAGGAGTCAATTAGGTAACCGCGAACTGGCTATGCAAATGCTCAAAAGTCGTTTGTATGAAATTGAATTGCAAAAGCGCAATGAACTGCGTGATGCAGCCAATGCCAATAAAAAGAAAATTGAATGGGGTAGTCAGATTAGATCTTATGTTTTTCACCCTTACAAAATGATAAAAGACCATCGTACCGATTTTGAGGTGGGCAATGTAGGCCCAGTCATGGATGGTGAATTGGATGGATTTATTAAAGCATATTTGATGAGCGAAAAGGATTCCGTTTCCTGATTCCTTAACTTTATATAATACTTTTTTAATTATTTAAATTATACCATATGAATCTCGGTTATTTCTCTTATCCACTTCCGGTCAATGAGCCTGTATTGAATTATGCCCCAGGCAGTGCAGAAAGAACCCGTTTAAAAGAAGTATTGGCAGAATTAAAAAGTACAGCAATTGATGTACCCATGTACATCGGTAACAAAGAAGTAAGAACCAATAAAAAAGTAGCCATGCATCCTCCGCATGAGCACCAACATGTATTGGGTTATTTTCATGCGGGAGAAGAAAAGCATGTCCATCAAGCCATTGAAGCAGCCCTCGCTGCAAAAGAAAGCTGGGCAAATATGGATTGGGAAAACAGGGCTAATATTTTCCTTAAAGCCGCTGATTTACTAGCAACTAAGTATCGTCCTTACCTCAATGGATGTACGATGTTGGGACAAAGTAAAAACGCCTATCAAGCAGAAATAGATTCCGCTTGTGAGTTGATTGACTTTCTCCGCTTCAATGTGCATTTCTTAAGTGAAATTTATAAACAACAGCCCATTAGCAGTCCGGGTATGCACAATAGAATGGAGTACCGTCCTTTAGAAGGATTTGTACTCGCCATTACCCCCTTCAACTTCACAGCCATTGGTGGCAACCTACCTACAAGTGCAGCCATGTGTGGCAATGTGGTAGTTTGGAAACCTGCTAATACACAGGTGTACGGCGCACAGATGTTTATGAAAATATTAAAAGAAGCAGGTCTTCCGGATGGTGTTATCAACCTGATTTATGTAAGTGGACCAACAATAGGACAAGTTTGTTTTAATCACAGGGATTTTGCCGGTGTGCATTTTACAGGTTCTACTGGCGTATTCAATAATATGTGGGAGACCATTGGTAAAAATATGGGTATGTATAAAAGCTATCCTCGTATTGTTGGTGAAACCGGCGGAAAAGATTTTGTATTAGCACATAAATCAGCCAATCCCGATGTAGTAGTTACTGCATTATTACGCGGTGCTTTTGAATACCAGGGACAAAAATGTTCAGCTGCTTCCCGAGCGTATATTCCTAGCAATATAGCCGAAGAAGTAAAAAAGAAATTGATTGCAGGAGTGAAGAGTTTTAAGATGGGTACGGTGGAGAATTTCAGCAATTTTATCAATGCCGTGATTGATGAAAAAAGTTTTGATTCCATTAAAAAATACATCGATGCAGCTAAAAAAGATGACAAGGCTGAAATTTGGGTAGGTGGTAAAACGGATAAAAAAGAAGGCTATTTTATTCAGCCCACTGTAATTGAAGCTAAAACTCCTAAGTATACTACCATGTGTGAGGAAATATTTGGCCCGGTATTAACAGTATATATCTATCCAGCAAATAATTTCGAAAAAGCACTTGAACTAGTAGATACTACTTCTGCTTATGCATTGACGGGTGCAATAATTGCTCAAGATAGAAATGCAGTTGAACTAGCTACCAAAAAACTACGTAATGCTGCAGGAAATTTTTACATCAACGACAAACCAACTGGTGCTGTGGTAGGTCAACAACCTTTTGGAGGGGCAAGAGCCAGTGGAACCAATGACAAAGCAGGTTCAATATTGAATTTATACCGTTGGTTAAGTGCGCGCACCATCAAAGAAACATTTAATCCACCCACCGATTATCGTTACCCCTTCCTGGCAGAAGAATAAATCATAGCACATGAAAGATATACTTAGTCCACAGGAGCTTCAAACCCATATCAAACGCTTGGCGGTGCAATTGATTGCCAAACATCCCAATCTCACAGATGTGGTTATAATTGGCATTCAACAAGGTGGTGTAGTGATGGCAGATGAATTGGTAATTGCATTACAGGAGCTTTACCCCGACCAAAAAATTCAATATGGCCAATTAGATATTACTTTTTACAGAGATGATATTCGAAAGCAAATTCATGCACCCGATGCGATGAATATTCCCTTTGGCATAGAAAATAAAATTGTGGTACTGGTAGATGATGTATTATTTACCGGCAGAACCATCAAAGCAGCCCTGGATGTATTATTAGATTATGGCCGGCCAGATAAAGTGGAATTGTGCGTCCTCATCGACCGCAAAGAACACCGTCAGTTTCCCATTCAGGCCGATTATGTTGGCATGATGGTACAAACCAATAAGCAGGAAAAAGTGAAATTGGTAAAGGGCGAAGACGGAACAAAACATGTTATTTTAATTAACGGATAAAAATATTTATTCAGAAAAGTTCAAATACTTTAACTTTGCTTTTTAATGCAACTATCCACCAAACATCTTCTGGGCATTAAATACATCACAGCGGCAGATATTTCCCTGATTTTATCTACTGCCAAACAATTCAAAGAAGTATTACAAAGGCCTATTAAAAAAGTTCCCTCGCTAAGAGACGTAACTATTGTCAATCTTTTTTATGAGAATAGTACCCGTACAAGAATATCATTTGAACTGGCGGAAAAAAGATTAAGCGCTGATACCATCAATTTCACCATGTCAGGCTCATCTGCTGCTAAAGGTGAAACGCTATTGGATACCGTTAATAATATCCTTTCAATGAAGGTGGATATGGTGGTCATGCGGCACAGTGCCAGCGGAGCGCCTCATTTTTTAGCCAAACATATTCCTGCAGCTATCATCAATGCAGGTGATGGTATAAATGAACACCCTACGCAGGCATTATTGGATGCATTCTCCATTACAGAAAAACTGGGCAGTTTAGAGGGCAAAAAAATTGTATTGGTGGGTGATATCATGCATTCGAGAGTGGCACTTAGCAATATTTATTTACTTAAAAAAATGGGAGCAGAAGTAATGGTTGCTGGCCCTCCAACCTTAATTCCAAAATATATCAAAGAAGCCTTGGATGTAAGGGTTGAATACAATCTTAAAAAAGCTTTAGATTGGTGCGATGTGGCCAATGTTTTGCGCATCCAATTGGAAAGACAAAATCAGGTACTCTTTTCCTCCTTACGAGAATATAATCTTGCTTATGGTGTTAGCCGAAAATTACTGGACAGTCTGAATAAGGAAATCATCATTATGCATCCCGGCCCTATAAATAGAGGGGTAGAAATAGATAGCGATGTTGCTGATGGTAATCAATCCATCATATTGCAACAAGTAGAAAATGGAGTAGCAGTTAGAATGGCTGCATTGTATTTACTCTCAGGCAAATCCTAGTATTAAAATTTAATAAACAAAACTGTTATTAAGACTAGGATTGTCACTAATAAAGTGATACAACTAACTGCAAGAATGGTAATAGCCCTCATAGCATTGGATTTTAGTTGTTCAATATTCCAAAAAACATACCATCCTTGTTTTTTGTGGATAAATGATAGCAATAATGGCTGTTTTGCGTAATTGTACCTAACTTTAAATCGTATAATTCCTATATTCATTTAACCCAATTGCTATGCAAAGAATTTGTCTTTTTCCCGGAACATTCGATCCAGTAACCCTGGGACATGTAGATATAATCAATAGATCAATCAACCTCTTTGATAAAATAATTGTAGGGATCGGAAAAAATTCCAGCAAAGGACCTATGTTTTCTGCTGAACAAAGAATGAAATGGATCAAGGAAATATTTAAGCACGAACCAAAAGTAGAAGGTGCAATTTATGATGGTTTAACCATTAATTATTGCAACGAAATTAATGCTAAATTCATTCTAAGAGGTATACGATATGTGAGCGATTTTGAATACGAAAAAACAATTGCAGACGCCAATAGAACAATGGATAATAGTATTGAAACCATCTTTCTAACCGGTGAACCTAAATATACTTCTGTAGCTAGTACCATTGTAAGGGATATCATTCGTAACGGAGGTGATGCATCCCCTTTCTTGCCCAAAGAAGTGATTGATTCCCTTCGAAATTCTTAAAACCTATTTCATATTTAAATTTTTAGCTGATTCAGTATGTCCATTTGGTACAATAAAGAAATAAGCCTGTCGGATTTGCTTCCCATTAATTCCAATACCATGGCCCAGCAATTGGGAATGGAATGGGTTAGCATTACAGATACCAGTTTAAGTATGAAAATGCCTGTTGATGAGAGAACAAAGCAACCTTTTGGAATTTTACACGGAGGCGCCAGTTGTGCACTCGCTGAAACCGTTGGGAGTGTAGCATCTCAATTGGTGATTAACAGGGATAAATTTATATGTGTCGGACTTGAAATTAATGCCAATCATTTAAAAAGTGTAACAGAAGGTTATGTAACTGCAGTTTGTACACCCATCCATATTGGTAAAAGCACCCATGTTTGGGACATAAGAATATCCAACCTACAAGAGCAGCTTATTTGTATAAGCAGATTAACAGTTGCCATCTTGGAAAAAAAATAAATCAATTATTTTTTTGTTGCCCTACCATAATTACCTCTTCCCTTACTATCAGCTGGTCTGGATGAATTAGCCCTTTTGCTAAAATGAGGTCTTTGATGTGGTTTAGCCACCGGTGCATCTGGTTTTGCATCTGCAGATAAAGGATAGGGGTGCGTTCCAATTACCGGAATTGATTTTCCTATTAATTTTTGAATATCCTTTAATTCGGCCTTTTCATTGGCATCACAAAAAGATAAGGCGATACCTGTATTACCGGCACGTCCTGTTCTTCCAATACGATGAACATAGGTTTCTGGTATTTCAGGCAATTCAAAATTGATAACATGCGATAACTCATCAATATCAATACCTCGGGCTGCAATATCAGTTGCTACCAATACTCTAATGGAACCATTTTTAAAACTGGACAATGCATTCTGTCTTGCGTTTTGTGATTTATTTCCGTGAATTGCTGCGGCGGTAATATTTTCTTTATGCAATACTTTTACTACTTTATCAGCGCCGTGCTTTGTTCGCGTAAACACCAATGCATTATCTATTAATTCATTCTTTAGTAAATGCAATAACAATTTATTTTTATCCCCCTTGTCTACATAAAATAAACATTGTTCAATAGCATCTACAGTAGATGATACTGGCGTTACTTCTACTTTTGCAGGATTGGTTAATAATACATTGGCCAATTTTTGAATCTCTAATGGCATGGTAGCCGAGAAAAATAAAGTTTGTCTTTTCTCAGGTAAACGAACGATCACTTTTTTAACATCGTGAATAAAACCCATATCTAACATTCGATCGGCCTCATCCAAAACAAATATTTGTAAATGCCGCAGGTTAATAAAACCCTGACTCATCAAATCTAATAATCTGCCTGGAGTAGCCACCAAAATATCAACTCCCTTTTTCAAAGCATTGGTTTGATGCAATTGTGAAACACCCCCAAAAATTACAGTATGAGTGATTCCTGTATATTTTCCATAGGCTGCAAAACTTTCGTCAATTTGAATAGCTAGTTCACGCGTAGGCGTTAGTATTAAAACCTTAATACCTTGAATGGGTTGTTTCATTAAATACAATTCCTGTAAAATAGGAATTGCAAATGCAGCCGTTTTACCAGTGCCTGTTTGGGCGCAACCTAATAAATCTCTTTTTTGCAAAACGATGGGTATGGCCTGTTGTTGAATAGGGGTAGGTTGGGTATAGCCTTCGTCGGCTAAAGCCCTGAGTATAGGCTCAATAAGCGCTAAATTTCTGAATTCCATGAAATGATTAATAATTTAATAAGGCTGGCAAAGATGTTGCAGGCTCTGATTCAGCAATTGAATTTAAATGATACCACCGGCTTACAACTTGCCGTGTTTTTTATGTGGAGAGTTGCAAAGGTAAGTAATTTATTTTTAATGAGATTTTACAGCTGTATATACACAAATGGCTTCCACTAGGGAAGCCATTTGTTAAGCTTATCAATAAATTGAAATTATTTCTTTGCCTTTACTGCCGCAAGATGCACTTGGAAACCAACTACAACAGGAATAGACCATCCTTTGCTAGTTTGAGTATAGATATATCCAGATCCGGTAGAAGGCTTATAATCATATTCACTTTTAGAATTAGTATATGTAAAACCAAATGCTCCATATAGTCCTATATTTTTAGTAAGAAACTGCTCGTATCCAAATTTAACACCAGCACTATAGTTTGCTTTAGGTTTAGAAGTAGTTTCACTGCTACTTCCACCAGAACTTGTAGATTTACTTTTAGATGGATAAAAACCATAGCTTAAGTCAACTTCCGTAAAAGGCTTCCCTTTTTCACTGCCTGAAAAATAATAACGGGCAAATGGTCCTAAATAAAGGGAAGGACTATTATAGGTATTTTCACTTGTACTACTGGAAGAGGTATTACTATTTTTTGATTTGCTGTTGTAGAAATTAAATCCAAATTGACCACCAATGGCTAAATTATCTTGAACAAACCAGGCCATGGTTGGATTTAAATTAAAACTAAAAGCATTGGATGTACTATTATAAACTGTTGAGGTGTTCGAATAGGAAGTACTGTTTTCTGAGTGATTATAACTGAGGCTGCCCAAGCTAACACCTAATAGCCTAGAACCTTTTTCTGTTTGTGCATTAGCTACAAATCCTGTAGCAAGCATTGCTAAAATAATGAATTGTTTTTTCATGTTGGTTTATTTAAAGTTAAAATGATTCACAAAAATAATGACATTTTATATAGTACAAAATACTACAAACTGGTAATAAAGGATAAATCAGTCCTTATTTAGTCTATTTCTCTATTTTTAAGCAAAAATTATAGGTATTTTTAAAAATACCGTTAAGTGGGTATTGCAAACGAAAAAAAATCAGACTAATTTTAAAAAAAATTATTAAATGAAACAACATTTCAAAACAGCTATACTGGCATTGATTACATTTTTGACAACTACAACCTTATTTGCCCAAACAACTTCAACTGAATGGTACGACAAAGGGGTTAAATTATACGACGATAAAAACTACAAGGAAGCACTGATAGCTTTTGATAAAGCTGCTACATTAAATCCAAAATACGTTGCAGCCTTATACAAATCGGGATGGGTTAACAATGAGTTGGAAAATTTCAGTAAGGCTATAGAGTCTTTGAAAAAAGTAATTGCCTTAAAAAATGATTATTCAGATGCCTATCAGGAATTGGGCTATGCTTATAAAAAATTGGAAAAATATGATTTGGCAATGACAGCACTCAATAAAGCCATTGAATTAGATCCAGAATATGGATTAGCTTACAAACAACTAGGCGATGTATATGAAGCAAAAAGGAATATAGCAAAAGCTTTGGAAGCTTATAAAAATGCGTATAGAGTGGATGACCAAAGAGAAGATGCTTGCTACGAAATAGGATATATATATAATAATGATGGAGATTATAATAGTGCAATTGAATGGTTGAATAAAGCAATTGATATTACCCCTACTGCTAGCTCTTACAATGAATTAGGCTTTGCTCATTATAAATTAAAAGAAAATGAAGAAGCGATAGGAGCATATAAAAAGGCCTTGGAAATTAATCCAGAAAGCGCTACGGCTTATAAAGGAATAGCAGATGTTTATCAATGGAATTATTCTCCGGCCGCTATTGCAGATGCCAAAGTAAATTATAAAAAAGCCATTGAATTAAATCCAAATTCAGCCGCATCCTTTTATGGCCTTGGATGTTGCAATAATACAGAGGAAGAATATACATCAGCCATCGAAAATCTTAAAAAATCATTGGAATTAGATTCTACCATAAGCTTCTCTTACCAAGAACTCGGCTATTCCTATTATAAAACCAGCGAATACGCAAAGGGCTTGGCCATCTTAAAATTAGGGTTGAAAAATGATAATAAGGATTCAAGATGCCTTTACTACGCAGGACTCATCTATGTTAAACAAACAGATAAAA
>CALRKF020000011.1:0-63700 GCA_943367825.1 Chitinophaga pinensis | reverse complement strand
TCATTTCATATTCCCGTTATGGGATTGGCCTATACAATTGACACTCCCATTAAAGTAGCTCCCTATGGTATTCCCTCGGTGCTATCGGTGGTAGAAGACAGACTGATTGAAATGATGCGGAAACATTATTCACCCAATTTGGGAAGGCAATACCATGCCATTCCTGCCTATCTGCCCGATAGTAGGGCTAAAAGAATAACGGACTACCTCAATATGGTTAATACGATGGTGCAGGAGCAGGTAGAAAAAATAAAAACTGCTGCATTTGAAGCAGGCTCAGAAATTGTAAAATATTTCGAGATGCTGCCTGAAGAAAATCGCCTTAAACAATTATACCGTCAAATGATGAATTCAGGTATTCAACCTGAAAAAGAAAAAATAGAAAATTATCTGCGCTCACAAATTATTCCTGGTGCCATTGATGTTAATATCATGACCAAGACCGATCGCAATAATTACGAAAAAGACGGTACTATCATTGAAGATGGATCTGATGCAGTGGCCGCTTTAAGAGGATATGCAAAAAGTGAACTGAGCAATTCGTCGGTTATCTTTTCTGCAGGCATGAATCCCAGATTGTATAATTACTTGGGCAATTGCGAAGCCTTTTACATGAATGCCCAAGGGCAGTTCACTAAAAAAATAATTATTAAAGTAAGTGACTACCGCTCTGCCTTGATTCAAGGAAAATACCTGGCTAAAAAAGGACTTTGGGTAAGCGAGTTTAGAATAGAATCGGGATTGAATTGCGGCGGACATGCATTTGCTACCGAAGGGTATTTGATGGGACCCATTTTAGAAGAGTTTAAAAACAAGCAGCAGGAATTATCTGATACCTTATTTGAGATATTCAATGAGGCACAATTTAAAAGAACTAATCAAAAATTGGCAATGGCTCCTGCCATCCAATTATCTGCGCAAGGAGGCATTGGAACTTATGAAGAAGATGTTTTTCTTCATCAGTACTATGGCATGAACAGTACAGGATGGGGTACTCCATTTTTATTGGTTCCCGAAGCCACTACTGTAGATCCTAATACGCTTAACTTATTAAGTAAAGCTGAGGAAAAAGATATTGAATTAAGTTATAATTCACCATTAGGTGTAAGGTTTTATTATCTCAAAGGTACGAGTGCAGAAAAAGAAAAATTGGATAGAATAGAAAACGGTCACCCTGGTAGCCCTTGTACCGAGAAGCACCTTGCCTTCAATACCGAATTTACTAAGGAACCCATTTGCACTGCATCGCGCCAATACCAGGAGTTAAAAATTGCTTCACTCGATTCAATGCATTTATCAGAAAAGGAATACAATACTCAACTGAAAGAAGTGTTTGCCAAAGAATGTCTCTGTGTTGGTTTAAGCAATGCGGCCGCCATTTGCAATCATGAAACATTTTTAAAAAACAGGCAGGCTGTTAATATTTGTCCGGGTCCCAATATTGTTAATTTTTCGGAGATAGTGAGTTTACAAACCATGACCGACCATATTTATGGAAGAAACAATATCATGAAAAAAGCCGGTCGCCCTCACATGTTTATCGCTGAGTTGAATATGTATCTAGACTTCCTGAAAGAACAAATTGAAAAAGATATTCAATCGGACACATTCGACAAAAAGAAAAAATACTATAGCGGGTTTTATCAAAATTTAAGGGAAGGTATTTTGTACTACCGCGCTTTAAAAAATATTGCAAAAGAAAACAGGCAAGCTTTTGTAAAAGCCCTTTACTATGCCGACCTCGAATTAGACGCTTTACAATACCAATATAGTTTTAATTGATTGCCAATATCATGAAAAAGCCCTTTCTCAATTGAGAAAGGGCTTTTCATTTGTATTCATTGCTGGTTTAACTAATTTATAATTGCTCAAATCTTGCTTGAAAGAAACGCAGGTATTTGGGCTCATAGACCATTTTCAAACCTTTGATTTTATTCCTACGCTCATATACACTGGCTGCAGATTCTGCAATTACATCCATATGTGCCTGTGTGTATACACGACGAGGAATCGTAAAGCGCACCAATTCCAATTTTGGATAATAATTTTCTCCATTGGCTTTTCTACCTGCTGATACTACGCCTCTTTCCATTGTACGCACACCTGAATCAAGGTATATTTCAGAAGCCAGTGTTTGTGCTGGGAATAAATCTTGTGGGATATGAGGAAGGAATTTTTTGGCATCTACAAATATTCCATGTCCACCAATTGGCTTAACAATAGGAACACCATAATCAATCATTTTCTCTCCTAAATAAATAACCTGACCAACCCTTGCCTTGATATGTTCATCACTCACACTTTCACCAATACCAATCGCCATGGCTTCCATATCTCTGCCGGCCAAACCACCATAGGTATGCAAGCCTTCATAAACCACTACCATATTACGTGCTTCTTCAAATACATCCCACTCATTCACTGCAAGGAATCCACCAATATTTACCAATGCATCTTTTTTAGCACTCATGGTAGCACCATCGGTATAAGAGCAAATTTCTTTTACAATACTCTTAATAGATTTATTGCTAAATCCTTTTTCTCTTTGCTGAATAAAAAAAGCATTTTCAGCAACCCTTGTCATATCGTGAATAATACGAATGCCATGTTTTTTTGTAAGGGTCCTTAGTTCCTTCAGGTTTTTAATACTGATGGGTTGACCACCTGCCATATTCACACTGGTGGCAATACTTACATAAGGTATTTTAGATGCACCATGTTTCTTGATTAGTTTCTCTAATTTCTCTAGATCACAATTTCCTTTAAAGGGAAATTCATTCTCTGAATCATGTGCTTCATCAATAATAATGTCTTCAAATTTACCTCCGGCTAATTCCTGGTGCAAGCGTGTTGTGGTAAAATACATATTACCCGGAATGATATCGCCCTTCTTAATAAGGATTTTGGAAAGGATATTTTCGGCCCCTCTACCCTGATGCGTAGGAATTAAATATTTATAACCATAGATATCCTTCACTACTTCTTCCAAGTGATAGAAATTGCGGGAGCCGGCATAGGCTTCATCGCCCATCATCATACCTGCCCACTGACGGTCACTCATAGCCGAAGTTCCGCTATCAGTTAGTAAGTCGATGTACACATCTTCCGATTTCAATAGAAAGGTATTGAAGCCAGCTTCTTTCATGGCTTTTTTACGTTGGGCAGGACTGGTCATTTTGAGCAGCTCTACCATTTTAATTTTATAGGGCTCGGCCCAACTGTGTTTAATATTTTTCATTGTATATTTTTTTAAATTTTTTGAACGGGTTTTAGTTTGGCTGTAAAATGCCTGAGTGCTGGCGCTTCTTCAATGATTTCAAGTCCTTTAATGGCTTTGCGTTGTTGGAATACTTCGATGATTACTTCTGCCACATAATCAATATGGCTTTGCGTGTATACGCGTCGTGGAATGGCCAAACGCACCAATTCCAAAGCAGCAGGTACCAATTCATGTTGTTCATTGTATTTTCCAAACATGAGTGAACCTATTTCTACTGCACGAATGCCACCATGCAAATACAATGCTCCTACCAATGCCTGTCCGGGATATTGATTCACCGGAATATGATCAAGGAATGCTTTGGCATCTAAGTACACAGCATGTCCCCCAGCCGGTAGCATTACGGGTACACCAGCAGCTTCCAGTTTATTGGTAATATATTCAATACTTCTGATTCTGTATTGCAGGTAATGCTCATCTAATACTTCCCGCAATCCAATAGCAATCGCTTCTAAATCGCGACCTGCTAATCCACCATAGGTAGGAAAGCCTTCTGTAAGAATGAGCAAATTGCGGCATTGCTGAGCCAATGCTGCATCGTGCATGGCCAAAAATCCACCGATATTGGCGAATGCATCTTTTTTGGCACTCATCGTACATCCGTCGGCGTGAGCAAATAATTCCTGCGCAATTTCTTTTACCGATTTATCTGCAAAGCCGGGTTCACGCAGTTTGATAAAATAACTATTTTCAGCAAAGCGACAGGCATCAATAAACAATGGAATATGGTGCTCTTTGCAAACAGCTTTAACTGCTTTAATATTTTCCATACTCACGGGTTGCCCGCCACCTGAATTATTGGTAACCGTGATCATGCAAAGTGGAATATTGGCTGCTCCTTTTTCCTGGATAAATTTTTTCAAAGCTTCTACATCCATATTTCCTTTAAAGGGCGCTGGAATAGTTGGGTGCTTGCCAGCTTCTCCAATAAGGTCCACACCTTCGGCTCCGGAATATTCAATATTTGCACGAGTAGTATCGAATAAGGTATTACTCACAAAATATTTTCCCTTACCACCGAGTATACTAAAGAGAATTTTTTCGGCGGCCCTTCCCTGGTGGGCGGGTATTACATGTGGCATATGGGTAATATCCTGTACGGCATCTTTGAAACGAAAATAACTAGGACTTCCTGCATAGGATTCATCGCCTTTCATGATACCAGCCCACTGATCGCTGCTCATGGCACTGGTACCGCTATCGGTTAAAAGGTCG
Organism: Chitinophaga pinensis; assembly: GCA_943367825.1. Lineage (GTDB taxonomy): Bacteria > Bacteroidota > Bacteroidia > Chitinophagales > Chitinophagaceae > Ferruginibacter > Ferruginibacter pinensis_J. The sequence continues at coordinate 59,205 of CALRKF020000011.1, read as the reverse complement.
ATGAGCACATCGTCGGAATGAATTAAAAAAGGATTGTAATCTGCTTTCTTTAATACTTCCACCCGGTATTCGGGCGTAGTAAAAAAGATGGGCTCAACAGATTTTATTTTAAATGGTTCTATAATGGTCTTCATGCTTGCAGTTGTTTAACAGCATTAATAATGAGGTGAAGGAAAAGAATAGGGTACGGAAAAATCAGGTGGGTCTATTAATGATATTCTTCCAAATACTCATGCAAGCTTATTTGATACAAAATTACAAAAGCCCTAACGGGCAGCATATGATTTATATCAGTTATTGAACTATTATTGATAGCAGGGAGAAAATTGCAGAAAAAATTAAGCAAGGAAATCAAATTATGATGGCGGAACTAATCCGTTTCATAATACGGCACATCATCATGACTTACACTTTCTTTTTGTTCCCAATAAGCGAGTGTAACGATATGTCCGTCGGCAGTTTTGAGTGCTCTTCCAAAAATGGCATTGATGCTATTGAATGTATAATCTGTAACGCCCACGGTGAATGTTTCTGGCAAAGCAGGTGCTGCCACCACTGGTGCTGCCACTTCTCCTTCTTTTGGTGCAGCAACAGGCGCTGCTTTGGGTGCAGGGCTAGGAACCACCACAACCGTGTATCCATTCTCCTCTAATAATGACTTTAAAAAAGCAACCCTGGCAGGATTTGCTTTTTTTTCAACGATGCCACATTTAATGCCATCCAGTTCTTCAAATTCGTGATTTTTATTGATTGCCATGATTCGTAGTCGTTATAATCATTTTACCAGTGATACAATATAATCGTATACCCAACTTAGGATACCGAGTAAAACAATGCCAGCTCCGCAAAGCAGTAAAGCAAATTTGGCCGAAGCAGGAATATTGATTTTTTCAATGGGTTGTTCCGACTTATCCATGAATACAGCTCTTACCACTTTCAAATAATAGTACAAGGATATCATCATATTCAATGCGGCAATAATGATAAACCAATAAGAGGCTTTAGAAGCACCGGCTGTTATCAAAAATAATTTTCCAAAAAATCCTGCTGTAGGTGGAATACCCGCTAAGGAGAAAAGTGCAAGTGCCAATATCCAACTTAAGAAAGGATTAGTGGCATACAGTCCCTTATAATCGTCAATGGTTTCTTTGCCAGTTTGATTTGAAATTAATTCAGCTACACCAAATGCTGCCAGATTACTGAATACATAAATTAATACAAAATACACTACGGCACTGATACCTTCATTACCGCCACTGCTAATACCAACCAATATGAAGCCTACCTGCGCAATGGAAGAGAATGCCAGGAACCTTTTGAATTGTTGTTGACGCAATGCAAACAAATTACCCACTAACATGGTTGCAATGGACAAGATGACAAGCATGTTGTACCATACTTCTTCCATTGGTCGAAATACTTTGTACAAAGCTGTTATAAAAATAAAGGCAATGGCACCCTTGGATACAACAGAAAGAAAAGAGGTAACTGCAATGGGTGAACCTTCGTACACATCTGCAGTGTACAAATGGAAAGGAACTATAGAAAGCTTGAATGCAAATGCAGCAAATAAAAATATAAATGCAAATATTTGCAGCGGACTACCATTCAATAAAGCTGGTAATGCTGAAAAATCAATTGATCCGGTAGCTCCATACAACAATGAAATACCAAACAATAAAATACCGGAAGAGAAGGCCGAAGACAAAATCATTTTCATGGCTGCTTCAGAAGAACGTCTTTTTTCCAAATCAAAATTGGCAATGGCTGCAATGGGAATGGTAGCCAATTCCAATGATAAATAAAACATCAATAAGTTACCAGAAGAAATCATGAAGAACATTCCTAGAAGAGCCGATAACATTAAAAGAAAAAACTCGGATAGATGATCAGATTTTTTTAACCAGCCAGCGCATAATAAAGAAATCAAATAGGTAGCAAGACTTAATATATTTTTCTGGAACACCATCAGGGCTGTAGTACTATACATGCCGCCGAATAATATGCCTTCTTTATTGAAGAAAAATCCCACAACAAAATTGGTCAGCAAAAGCAATTGAATTAACGGCAATAAGGTTTCATTCTTAATGCCCTTACCAATTTTAATAAACAACAGAACAAAGATGATAAATGTTACCACCAGTTCCTGTTTCATCAGTATCAATAGATCAGTTGTCATTTATTTGCCTGTCAGTTTGTTAATAATAATTTCTGTGCCGGGTGTAATTAAATTATTCAGCCAGAAAGGTGCTAATCCAATGGCCAATATACCTGCCAGTAAAACCCCTGCGGCCAGTTTTTCATTCCAGCTGGCATCAGGTAAATTTTTAAATTCTTCTTTAATAGGTCCCATCGCAGTTTGTCCAATTGCTCTTAGTATATACACTGCCGTTACTACAATCGACATACAAGCAGCGATGGTAGCAATGCGGTAAAACATTCCTGGATTTTGCCAAGAGCCCATGAAAACAGTCATTTCAGCAACAAAGCCGCTGAGTCCGGGTAAGCCCAATGAACACAATCCCACTATAAATAAAATAGTAGTGATAAAAGGCATTGACTTCATCAATCCTCCCATTTCATTTACTTGTCTGGTATGCGTACGTTGATAAATCATTCCTATAACTGCGAAGAAAAGGGCTGTCATTAAACCATGACTTACCATTTGCATAACTGCACCCGTAAGAGCAGTTTTGGTTAACATACCTATACCAAGTAATACAAAACCACAATGGCTTATAGAAGAATAGGCGTTGATGTATTTCAAATCTTTCTGCATCATGGTAGCGAACGCACCATATAAAATAGCGAAGGAAGAAAGTACAATAATATAAGGTGCATATTGGTGGGCTGCATCAGGCATCATAAAAGTTGCTACACGTAAACAACCATAGCCACCGAGCTTCATAGAGATACCCGCCAGGAACATTGATCCTGCTGTGGGTGCCGAGGAGTGACCATCGGGCACCCAAGTATGAAAAGGAAACAAGGCGGTGAACACACCAAAGCCAATAAATAAAAGCGGGAAACAAATTTTTTGGGTTAAGGGAGAAAGATGCAGTTGCGATAATTTGATCAAATCAAAAGTTCTTTCTGCGCCACTAAAATATACACCCAACATACCTACTAATACCAATGCAGAACCTCCCATCAACATCAAGGCCAATTTATTGGCACTGTATTCTTTTTTTCCACTACCCCAAATACCAATGAGTAAATATTTTGGTATCACTGCAATTTCGAGGAAGAAGAATAGAATAAACAGATCCAAAGAGATAAAAAATCCATAAGCGCCAAAGCTTAATAAAATCAGAAGGAAATAAAATTCCTTGGTCATTTTTTCTACATTCCAGGATACCAATACACCTGCTAACACAACAAATGCAGTTAAAAGAATCATCGCCAAAGCAATACCGTCAACGCCTAGGTGAAAACTAATACCCCAGGCCGGAAACCAATTATAAGATTGTTGAAACAACATACCGGTAGCACCACCAGCACTGGCTTTTTGGAAAAAATAATACAGTGCTAATGAAAGCACCAATTGAACAGATGCACCTGCAAACGATATCCATCTTACTTGTTGTTGAGTGCGACTAATAAGCACCAACAGCGCAGTAATCAATGGTATTCCTAGTAATAATAATAAATTCATTCCTATTAATTTTATTCCTGCCCTTGGCAGCCTTATTTTATTTCCAGATATAAAGGAATATCAATACCAATCCAAAAACACCTGCAAAAAAGTAAGCTGCATATTGTTGTACACGACCAGATTGCATTCCTTTTATCTTTGCTGAAATCATTGTTGTGGTATTACCTGTTGCATTCACCAAACCATCTACTACATTTTTATCAAACCATGCTGCAGGCCTTCCAATTAGATTAAACAATATTTTTTTAGTGATAAAAAGATAGAGTTCATCAATGTAAAATTTATGATAGACTGTTTTGTAGAATCCGCCCAAGCTATTGGCTACATTGGCAGCCTTATTAGATTCTTTTTTATACATCACAAATGCGAGCAGGATTCCTGATAGCCCGATTAATACGGGTGCCACAGAAAATGCAAGGTGGAAATGTGATTCTAATTTTGCACCATCAGAACTTACAAAGTTCCCGAATGGAATAAAGCCGGCTGCGGCTGCACCAATGGCCAATAATACAAGCGGCATCATCATTGCAAATCCGCCTTCGCCATGATGCTTGTCGTGCTGTGTTGCAGGTTCCTTGCTCCAGAAAATATTGAAATATAAACGGAACATATAAAATGCGGTTAAGCCAGAAGTAATCAAAGCCACATAATAAATGGTTTTATTACCATTGAATGCTGCCAATAAAATTTCTTCCTTACTAAAGAATCCTGCAAAAGGAGGCACACCAGCTATAGCTAAACAAGCAATTAAAAATGTAATATGCGTGATGGGCAATAATTTTCTAAGCCCGCCCATATCCTTCATTTCATTGCTGTGTACGTAGTGAATGACAGCGCCAGCACCCAAAAATAATAATGCTTTGAACATGGCGTGGGTGAATAAATGAAACATGGAAGCCGTAAAGCCCAGTCCGTTTTCACCACCATATTTAGAAACCCCCAGTGCAAATAACATAAATCCTATTTGCGACATGGTGGAATAAGCCAATACTCTTTTAATATCAGTTTGAGTGCAAGCAATCATCGCAGCAAAGATGGCAGAGAAAGCGCCCACCCATCCAACGATTTCCAATACAGCAGGAGTGGTTAATGCAAATACAGGAAATAATCGAGCTACCAAGAATACACCCGCAACCACCATGGTAGCCGCATGAATCAATGCAGAAACAGGAGTAGGACCTTCCATTGCATCGGGTAACCATATATGTAATGGGAACATAGCACTCTTACCTGCACCACCGATAAATACCAGGGCCATACCCCATGAAATAGCAGAAACACCTAAGAAAGAAGCGGTGACCGCATTTTTCATTGCAGCAGACTCAGGAGTAGTGAGGGTATTGATCAGTGTAGCAAAATCCAGTGTGCCTGAATAAAATGATAGAATTAATATACCAATCAAAAAGCCCAAATCAGCAAAACGGGTAACAATAAACGCTTTTTTACAAGCCGCAACCGCCGATGGTTTGTTATAATAAAAGCCAATTAATAAGAAGGAAGAAACACCCACCAGTTCCCAGAAAATATAAATCTGGAATAAATTAGAAGAAAGTACTAGGCCGAGCATTGAAAATGTAAAGAGCATCAAGTAAGCGTAATAGGTAGCAAACCTTTCTTCTCCTTTAACATAGGCCAGGCTATAAATATGCACCATCAGCGACACAAATGTCACCACCAATAACATCATCACAGAAATGGGATCAATCAGTGCACCCATATCGATAGAAAGTGTGTCTGTAAAGCGGAGCCAGGTATATTGAAAAGCAATTGTTTTCGGGTATACACCTCCGTTAGCATGTGTAAAATAATCATAGGCCACATATACCGATAAACCAAAGGCAGTTAATAATAAGAGAGTGGCAATGATGCCAGAGGTCTCTTTAAAAAACTTCCTTCCGAAAAGACCGAGCATCAGAAAACCGGCCAGTGGCAATAAAGGAATCAGTGCTATATAAACTGGGTTCATCATTTAATATTTCATTTCTCCCGCGTCTTCCACATCAATGGATTGATGACTGCGGTATAGATTGATAATAATGGCAATGGCTACTGCCGCTTCAGCAGCAGCAATGGCGATAACAAATAAACTAAAGAACAGTCCGTCCATTTTATGCGGCCAAACATATTTGTTGAAAGCAATAAAATTGAGGTTTACACTGTTTAAAATCAACTCAATACTCATCAGCATTGTAATCAGGTTTCTGCGAGTGAAGAAGCCAAATACACCAATGAAGAAGAGTGCGGCGCTGATAATTAAGATATGATATAGTCCGGGTTGCATCATGTTGTTTGGGGTTTAGAACGCATGGCAATAACGATACAACCAACCAAGGCCGCCAACAATAACATACTCACCAGTTCAAAAGGCAATGCATAGCCCTCTTCTTTCACACCGAGCATCTGTGCGCCAATATCTGCGACTTTAGGAGTAAGGGTCAAATCTTTGCTAATAGGAAAATTATATTGGAAGAGTTGTATTAATACCAAAGCAAATCCGCAGAAAGCTGCCAATGCAGAAAAGACTGTTCTGCCTAATTTTTGGGCTGGCATTTTTTCGCCTGCACTTTGTGTAAGAAAAATAGAAAATATAATCAGTACAACAATACCACCTACATACACTACTATTTGTACTGCTGCAATAAACTGATAATCGAGCCAAAAATAAATGCCTGCAATACCTATCAATGCAAAGAGCAATGAAATAGCAGCCCGCAATATATTGGTGGCTGTTACGGCCAGGATACCACTCACCAATGTAAGTAGTGCCAGCAAATAAAATATGATTGTTGATCCTTCCATTATTCTACGCCGTCCATTATTTTGGAACCGGGATTGTTTAAAATTTTTGTCAATTGGTTTCTATCGTACACGCTGTGTTCAAATGTTTGTGCCATTTTAATCGCATCAGAAGGGCAAGCCACCACACATAAATTACACATGGTGCAAAGCTCCAGGTGATACACCAATTTATCAATGGCTTTCTTTTTCTTTCCTTCGGGTGTAATGTCGAATTTGGTGACTACTTTAATAGTGCCATTCGGACAAGCTAATTCACAAGCGGTGCAACCTGTACAGCGATGTTCATTTTTTTCATCATGTGGCATTACTACTTCGCCTTTGAAACGCTCTGGCAAATGCAGTGTATCTCGGTTATCGGGATACTGTTCGGTAATAATTTCCTTATGATGCGTGAAATAATATAGTGTACGCCTCATCCCGATAGCCAGGGATTTTACAGCACCGATAACTTCTTTTATGTATTTTACTATAAACATGTATTATTTTATTGAACGGTTGCAATGATTGCGCCCGTAATTATTTTCTTGACTTCTTAATGATAAATGCACCTACCAGGGTCAATAAGATAGAGGCTATTAAACCCTTTCCTGTTAATCCCGATTTGCCCATAAAATAAGCTACTGCATGTCGCACCAATAATGCTACACCCACCAAACCCACAAAATATCCTACAAATTTCAACATATACTATGCTTTTAAAAATGCCATTTCATAATTGCAATCAGTGTAACCAATAAAAGGTTGAACATACTGATAGGCAATAAATATTTCCATTCCAGATTTAATAATTGATCAATGCGCAAACGAGGGAAGGTCCACCTAAACCACATAATCAGAAAAATCATAAAAAATGTTTTTCCAAAAAACCAAACGCTCGAAGGGATATAATCCATTACATGATTAAATCCTTCCCAGTTTCCTATATGGAAGGGCATCCATCCTCCTAAAAATAAAGTAGCTCCCAATGCACATACAATAAATACGTTGATGTATTCTGCCAGGAAGAAGAGTGCGAATTTCATTCCTGAATATTCGGTGTGGAATCCGGCAGTCAATTCCGATTCAGCTTCTGCCAAATCAAATGGTGCACGGTTAGTTTCTGCTGTTACTGCTATAATAAATACAACAAATGCAATGATTACAGGAATATGTCCTTTAAATATCCACCAACCATCTGCTTGTGAATAGATGATATCATTGATGCTCATGCTACCGGTCAAGACAACAATGGCCAATACGGAAAGTCCGGCTGATAATTCGTAACTCACAATCTGTGCGCCACTACGCATAGCACCCATCAATGAATATTTATTATTGCTGGCCCATCCTGCCATCAGGATACTAATAACCATTATAGAAGAGATGGCTGATATATAGAGTACGCCAATATTCAAATCCCACAATTGAAAGTCTTTTGCAAAGGCAATAGGTGCCATTAATAACATGGCAACAATCATGGCAATAAAGGGTGCCAGATTGAATAAAAATTTGTCGGCCCCTGAAGGTGTAAGCCCTTCTTTTACCAATAATTTCAAAGTATCTGCTAAAGATTGTAATAATCCTTTAGGACCAACACGATTGGGACCTAAGCGAATTTGTATCCAGGCAGCTACTTTTCTTTCCATGATTACCAATACCAAACCCAATCCAGCAAAGAGTCCGATCACTGCAACACCGGCAATGACCATTTCAAAAATAAGGGTCCAGGTTGGATTGAAATTGGCATTCAACCAAACATGTATACTATTGGCAATATGATTAAAGCTCCACATAATTTTAACGGTCGATATCAGGTATTACTAAATCCAGTGTTCCCATCATGGCCACCAGGTCGCCCAGTTTGCTTCCGCGGGCGATATGGTCCAGTATTGATAAATTGGAAAATCCGGGTGAACGAAATTTAATTCTATAAGGAGTGGTGCCGCCTTCGCTTACAATGTACACACCCAATTCGCCACGGGCTGTTTCCACTCTTGTATAATAATCTCCTTTGGGCAATTTCAATACCGCCTTGGTCTTTGCTTGAAAATCGCCTTCTGGAATATTATCAATCAATTGTTCGATGATGTGAATAGATTGTTGCATTTCGCGTATGCGTACCATGTACCTGGCAAAAGAATCACCTGCTGTTTCCAGCACTTCTTCAAAATTTAATTTATCATATATTTCATAAGGATAAATCTTACGAACATCACAACTCACGCCACTACCACGTGCTGCGGGACCAGTTACACCATAAGAAATCGCGTCTTCTGGTTTGATAATTCCTACGCCTTTCATTCTATTCTGGAAAATGATATTACCAGTTACTAATTCATCATACTCATGAATTTTCTGCTTGTATAATTGAAGAAAGGATTTAACTTTTTTCTGGAAATTGGGATGTAAGTCCTGCACTACTCCACCAGGCACCATATAATTCATGGTTAATCTGGCACCGCAGGTTTCTTCCATGATTTCATTGATACTTTCTCTTTCTCTAAAAGCGTGAAAGAAGGGCGTGAATGCACCCAAGTCCATGGCCATGGATCCCCACCATAATTCATGCGATGCAACGCGAGTGAGTTCATCCATCAATATTCTAATCATCTGTGCACGAGCAGGAATTTCTAATTGTAACCCTTTTTCAACACAAAGCGCACATGCGTGGTTATTGATATGGGCAGAAAGATAGTCCATTCTGCTGGTGACATATATAAACTGACGATAAGTAAGGCTCTCGCACATTTTTTCGATGCTGCGATGGATAAACCCTAAATGGGGTTCTACTTTACGAATGGTTTCGCCGCTGAGGGTAATAACAAGATGTAATACGCCATGCGTAGAAGGATGTTGGGGTCCTACATTGATGATCAGTTCACCTTCCGGGGTTGTGCCTATTTCTTCAAACATGGATGCGTATCGGGTATTGGGCATTCAGTTTCAATTTGCGTGTACCCTTTAAGGGTAGTAAACGACAGTAAAACTGTTTGCTTGTTCATTATTAAAGTCTTATCATATTAATCGGGTCCTCAAAATCTTTCCTGAGTGGATTCTTACCTTCCCATCCGTCGGGCAGTATCAATAATCGCAGGTCGGGATGGTTTAGAAAATTCACACCAAACATTTCATATACTTCTCTTTCGTGAAATTCAGCAGTACGCCATAAATCAGAAACAGTTGCCACCACTGGTGCTGCTGCATCTAGTTTAATCTTTACAACCATATTATGTCCAAAACTTCGGGAAGAAAGATGATACACCATGGTAAGGTGCGTCTTCCAGTCAACACAGGTTAAACAAAAAAGAAAATTAAAATTCAATTCAGCATCACTCAGCAAATTTTTAGCCAAGGCTGGCCAATCATTCGGATCTACCTGCATGGTAAGCCATTCTCCCCCTTCTTCAAAAGTGGCAGCAGGCAATAATGCTGAGAGTTTAATTTTCAATTCTTCTTGCTGCATAATTATTCTTTACCAATTCTAATCTGTTCTCTTGTTAAACCGCTTTTTATTTTTTGTTGCAATGTAATCAGTGAATGCAACAATGCTTCAGGCCTTGGAGGACAACCGGCAACATATACATCCACCGGTATCACATGGTCGGCTCCTTTTACTACAGAATAAGTGTTATAGAAAAATGGTCCGCCGCTAATGGCACATGCGCCCATTGCAATTACATATTTCGGATCGGCCATTTGATCATACAATCGTTTTAAAACGGGTGCCATTTTATTGACAATGGTACCAGCGATAATAATCACATCGGCCTGACGGGGAGAGGCCCTTGCTACTTCAAAACCAAAACGCGAAAAATCGTATTTGGCGCCGGCTACCGACATATATTCGATACCACAACAACTGGTGGCGAAAGTGAGTGGCCATAATGAATTAGACCTTGCCCAGTTGATAATATCATCCAGTTTACTCAGCACCACGCCACCACCCGGGATCTCGTGGATTTTTCCGGGAAAATCAGTTTGTATTGCTTGCTGTTCTGCCATTGCTGCTACTAATTTTTATACTATACCCATTTAAGGGCACCTTTTTTATGAGCGTAAATAAATCCGATGAATAAAATAAAAATAAAGATGGCTATCTCTATCAATGCCAGGAAGCCAATTTTTTTGGCGACTACTGCCCATGGATAAAGAAAAACCAGTTCCACATCAAAAATCAAGAAAATAAGTGCAAAAAGATAATACCCAACATTTAATTGTATCCAGGTTTTACCATGTGTAGGAATACCACACTCGTAGGCCTCTCCTTTTTGTTTGTTGGTGGTGGTTCTTAATACTAATCTGAATAATATTGTTGCAATACCCGAGAAAGCAACGGCTGCGATAATCAGAACAATCAGTGAAGAAGCGCCCATAATAATTCAGTTAATTTGATGCCCTATTTTGAGGGGACAAGGTACATAAAAATGCGGTAACATTTGTGACAGTAAAATTTGGTATTTATCATTGTGTCGGATGATTTTAGTCATAGTTTATCCAATGAAATCAACCTTTTCAAGGCATCAACCATATAATTCTTGCCGAATACAGGCCTTATCATAACCCATATTCAATAATTGTTGTCTTGCTTCATCCACCATATCCTTCCACCCGCATAAATAGAAATCGGCCGGCTGTTTTGCCTTGCATAATTCCTGGTACAGCGCATGTACATAACCGGTTCTACCCTGCCAGCTTTCTTGTGATAAAGTTGGCAAGTAATGAAACCCAGGTAAATCTTTTTCCAATTGCTGCATTTCTGCATGATAAAGCAGGTCTGCTTCCGTGCGACAGCCAAAGAGCAGGTAAATATTTTTAGCCGGCAACTGATTGATTCTAATATAATGAAGCATACTCCTGAAAGGTGCAATACCGGTACCAGTACAAATAAAAAATAAATCCTTATCGATCGGTTGATGCAGGTTAAATACACCTTGTGGGCCTCGAAGTATCAGTTCTGTTCCAATTTTCACATCATTGAATAAATATTTGGTGCCCAGTCCTTGTGTATCCAAAACAATCAGTAATTCAATAATATTGGAACCATCGGGCCAACTGGCAATAGAATAACTCCGCCAGCGTTTATTTGCTTTTTCGTGTATGGGAAGGTCGAGTGTAAGAAATTGACCGGGCTTAAAATCAAATTGTTCAACGGATGGAATAGCTATCCAAAATCTACGTGTATCGGCTGTTTCGTCTTCGATTCGTATAACCTTTCCAGTAAGCCAGGGTAATAATGCCATTGCAATTTTTTAATCAAAGATAAAGAGGGACTGCATCTTACAAATCAATAAACCATGATTAGGTTTACCTTATTTATACAACTTCACTCATTTATTAGCCAATTACAATGCAACCTACAACAGTGCCCTTTAGTATTTACTATATACAAAGTAATCAGTGCTTAATTGCCCTTAATCATCAATTGAATAGCACTCGCTATGTTTACCTGCACACCGGGATATGTAGTAAGTGCTCGTATCGATGTATTGGCATTCAAGACCGGATAATTCGTTAACCCGCCAGGAATCACCACATCGCTGTATTGATCAGGCAATGCACCACAACTCCAATTGGCCGGGTCCATCCAATTGGTACTTTGAAATCCATTCCAAATAAAATTAAATCGTAAAGTGCGTTCATAATCCGGACTGCCATTCACCAAACAGCGGTATTTATTGCCGGTGGTACTGGTGGGTAAATTTATCAATTGAAGCGTGGCGCTGGTAGCACCAGCGTAGTTGGCTCCATTGGTAATATTCGTATACCCAGTACCGTTATTCTCCTGCCACTGGTAAGTACCAACACCGGTGGCGGAATAACTTATAGTACTGGCTGGGCAGTTACTATTGGGAAGCGGTGTAATCATTGCACGGCTAAACCAATGCTCGCTAAATCCATTTACTGTAAACTCGGCATAATAACCATCTCCATGCGGAATAATTTGTGTATTAGCAGGTAAAATAAACTGATAAGTACCCGATACATTATCGGCAAGGGTGCCATTCTCTTCTGTTTGTAATCCGCTGTATTTGGTTATCCCCAATTCATAGGCATCAATGGGTTTACCGCAACTTGTACAACCAGTTGCATTAATGAGGTTATTGATTTCACTGTCCTTAAAATACAAACGAACATCCACGGGCTGGCTGGGTATATTTTCTGAGCGAATAGAATAATTTCGATCGAGGTAATATTCATTACTACTATTGCGAACAGTGCCACTAGGGTTCATATATAAGTTCATATTTACTGCCCCTAAATTTTGTCCATGGGGATTAATTTCGCCCAATATATAATAAGGGCCCACCAATACATCTCCCCAGGTAAATGGAACCCAATTATTACCCGATACATTTGCTACTGAACTGCTTGTAACTGGGGGCGCAATTGCAATATCCAGTTTTTCATGAATGCGTATATCATCAATTCCAATGCCTTCTAAATTTAAACCAGCATCGCTGCTCATAACAAATCGAATGCGGATGATACCCGCTGTTTTAGGCAGTGCTATACTTGCAACATGCCATTTGCTATTGGAAAGTCGCCAATTATCGGAACCCGCATTGTCATACCAATTGGTACCCTGCCCTACGGCTCCCAATTTATTCCAAACATTACTATTGCCAATACTATACTCAACCCAACTATAATCATAATCGGTTTCAATTTCAAAAAAGTGACTAAAGGATAGCACGGGTGCATTCAAAGTGCTGATATCAAAACAAGGGGAATAGAGATAAGAAAATTCATTTTCGGTATAGGTACCCGTTAAATTAGTAACAAAGGCCTTGGTACCATTGGCTGCTTTATTCATAATAGTTTTGGCAGGTGTACCCCATTGCCAGCTACTATTAGAACCCTTGGCATACCATGAACCAGCACTGTTTTCAAATCCTTCTAGATAAGGATAGCTACTGATTATAGGAGAAGTATGTACTCTATAATCAATAATACTATCATTATTACTATAAGTATCTGTGGGTGCCGTTAACCAAGAATCAAATCTATAATCATTGTCTACAGCAAGATTGGCATTGACTGGAAAACTATACACTTGGGTACTATTAGCTGCGATATTTGGAATAGAACTAGTTATTGGAGCTCCCCCATTGATTCGATATGCAATGGGCACATTAGTGAAAACAGTATTGCTGTAATTTTTTATTTTAACCGATACTTGTACAGATCCATAGGCACCGCAACCATTTAAAATAGGCGATACCATTTCAGTAATGGCCACATCATTATTTGCTTCTGACAAACGCGTATCATCAAATGTATATCCATCATCCTGGTCCAGAATAGGATTGGGTACATTGGCCGAAGTACTCCCCTGTTGTACAATCTTTACCTGAAAACTACTGCCAATGGGTTGTGCTGGAACTACCGTATCTAACACATCATTGATATTGATAATGGCTTTTTTCCAGGCACCTAAATCTCCTTGATTGGCCACCAAATCATAAGCTAATACCCAGGGCTTTGTATCGCTTCCCCGCAACCATACTTTGTTATTGGGATAGGCCGCCTGTCCATGATTTTTATAATAGAAATCATAACGGAGTTGATTACCCGAAATATAATTACTGAGGTTATAGGATAATAATAGACTATCGGTTACAACCGCCCCCAGCGGTGATTGATCCATGGTAATGGCACGATTGCCAGTGCGGGCAAATCCGCTGTTTACAAAAGTTCGGGCCCTGCTCCTGCTTTGTTCGGTTTTAAAATCAATCCGATCATCGCCGTCCAATCCGAATATATTGGATTGATAATTCGCAATAGCCGTAGATTCAAACCCATCGGTAGATGGCAAACTAAGTACTGCATTGGCAAGTTGTTTTACCACAGCATATACGGTATCATCACTGGGTTGTGTATCACCAGCCCTAGTCACCCATGCTTTAATATTATAGATGCCTGCTGCAGATAAATTAGCAGTATTGGTAAATGTATAGGTATAAGTAGAAAGAGATGGAATTACTACCGATGTGTTTTCTGTAATAATAGCACCAGCATTGATTTGATAAGACAGAGAATAGCTGCCACTACTACTAATATCATCGAGGTTCTTAATTGTAAGCTTAACTTGCTCTGTTCCTGTTTTGGCTGTGGAAGTATTTTCTCTTCCGGTTAACGGTGCATCCAAACTGACCGCTTTGAAATCGTTGTCAAAAGCAGCCAGGTTACAAGCTCCAGATGCAGCCATACCCGATTCTGCCAAGGATTGCCTTCCGATGATTGTACCGTTTTTGGCACGTACTGCAAACCAGTTGGTAAGACTAGGGTTCAAATTATTGATATTGAAACTAAGTGCAGTGGTATTGCCAATTACCGACATGCTGTCGCCCTTGAGTTGTAATATATCATAAGAAGTGGCACCAGATGCTGCAGTCCAGCCCAACTGTATATATCCTTCACACAGAGTAGTCATGGCATTAATCACAGGCACTCCAAGTATGTTGAAATTGGCATCACTATTGTCAGTATAAGAAGTATTATTTCTGCTCACTCTAATCAAAGCCTGATTAGTGATCCCCGCAGGAACTGTCCAAACATAACTGCGAGCTGTAGACGCAATTGAGTTATTGATGGTGGTCCAGCTGCTACCATTATTATCAGAATAATCAATAGTAAAATTTTCATTCTCACTACCATAAGCAGTCCAGCGCAAGGTTTCTGATTCACCAGGCACAAAATGCTCTCCACCAAAAGGATATTCTACTGTAATGCCATTCATATCGATTTGGTAAGTAACATAATAATTTTGTGGTCCCTGAGGAATCGCATACCCATTAATATTAACAGTAAAAGATCCCGCGGCAGGATTATCGATTACTACCTGTTCAATATTATTAAGATGGTCAATTCCTTCTGTAGCAGGGTTATCAACTCCCGTTGGAGAAGGATCCAAAATAAGTGGCCGATGCAAAATAGCAGAAGGAGTAGTTACGGAAAGATCAAGGTCATTCACCAAGGCATTGGCTGCATTGGGTGTAGCAGGATAATCGTTCCATACTAAGAGCACCCTTAAGCGGCGTGCGCCCGAAGGCACTGTAATACCGAAAGATTGATTTTGCGTGTTGGCGATACTGTTAGTATAGTATTGATTGCCCTCCATTGCTTCAATGGCTTTACGAACATTGAGCATACCAAAACCAAATTTAAAATCGGGGCCAGGGTTGCCGAGGTCATCTGCATTATTGCAAAGCAAGGCTTTAATTAAAGTGGCTTTAGCATTGGAGCCCGCATGCAACTGGCGATAGCGTTCTTGCATAAGCGCTGTTGCGCCTGTAACAATAGGGGCCGCCATACTGGTACCAAAACTCAAACCGTAAGTATTGATAGGATAGGTAGAGTAACTAGCACCATTAGACGTAATTTCGGGTTTGATGCGGCCGTCTTTTACCGGGCCTCTACTGCTATATAAAGCGATATTATAACTCGCTTGATCCATACTACCTACAGTAAGTACATTCTTGGCAGTTTGCCAGCCCGATTTAACAGTGGCAAAGCCTTGTGGATAGGGTGAACAGGCAAGACTAGCATCATTGCCTGAAGCTATTACATGTAATACTTCATCATAACTGCGCATTTGTGCATCAACATAATTACTCAAAGCATCATAAGCCCCTTCACCGGGGCATCCTACCGCAACAGAATAATAAGAATTATTGGTAGCCACCAGATTATAATCTGTTACATAAGTGGGCGTATTTAATAACACGTCGCTAAACCACTGCGAAATGATGCCTGCTTTAGGAGCAATACCTTTTCGTTTAGGATCAATCAATCCGCCACCTGCGGCAGTACCAGATGTATGCGTGCCATGGTAATCCATTCCAAATGGATGACGCAAAATAGCACGGCCTGTAAAATCAATATGTCCACTAACAATATCTGCATTATCACCAACGCCAATGGTAACGTTTCGACCCAATAAATTGCGCCCAGTAGGTGATTGCAAACCACTTACGGCATGTGTACTGGTATTATTATAGTTAATGGGCTTATCTTTTAATGACTGTACTGCGATATAACTAACAAAGGGCAATGCTGCCACTTGATGAACTGCACCCGGGGCTGGTTGAATCAACAAACTATTGCTTAAATTAAATTTATCAACCTGCACCTGTAGTCCTAAGGATTGTAAAGATGTTGCTGCCATCCGCTTATTGGCATTTGAAAAAAGATAAACCACCCAATAAACAAGATCATTTTTATCAGCCAATCGACGATAGGAAGATAAGCCAGTTTCAATCTTGTATTGCTCAGGTATGGCATTAATAGCAGTTATGCCCCAACGAGTCAAATTCGTAAAATCAAAATCGCTACGGATACTTGCCAAAAAAGCATGGTCGGGTATATAGAATTCCAATTGAATACCTGCCTGTTTCATGGTAGCCTTAGTAAAGGCATCTGGCAAATTATTAAACTGAATTACCACATAATATTTATTGCCCCATATAGCAGATTGAAGGGACTCTTTCCTGAATGTTTGGTTGCTGATATTATCGCCTGTAACAAAATCGCCATTTACAAAACGTATGGGTCTAGTAGGAGTTTGCGCCAAAGCGTCAAAACTGAAAAAAAAGACAATAATTAATAAGTAAAGATTTTTCATTCAGATTGTTTAATGGCGGACTTTGTTTGGATATCAAATATACTGAATATGGGGGAAATAGAAATCTACAGCACATTGCAATCGAGCTTATTTGTAGTTGTAGTACTACTTATGATTAATAGCTACTACGACTCTTTTGCTTCAAATTGAACTACTATTAATTTATCCTAATCGGAATATTTTTACAATAGATTTATTGACATAAAACTACCCTATATCCGAAATCACCCCTACCCCCAATAACCATGAAGACTTCGCATTCAATAGAAACGATTGAAATAATTTTCAAAATAATACACCATCAGCTAAAGTTGAATTTAAATTTTCTAAAGGGGATTTTAACAATTTCTCAAAATATCCTTCTTCACAAAAGAGAATTTTATACAATCACATTACCAATATTCAGTTGCTATCCCAAAAATATTTTATAAATTTTAATTTAATTTTTATGAAAAGCATCCTACTTATTTGGCTCCTATTTCTTAAAAGCCAGTTTTCATTTTCACAAGTTGCTGTATTATCTGGTGGAGCAGGTGCTCCTGCAGGTAGTGGCGAAAATGGCGCAAATAATGCAGGCCTACCCGCTACAGGTTTAGGTTGTGGTGGCGGAGGCGGCAGCTGGTGGGGCGGAACCGGTGGTGCAGGAAAATATGGTGGTGGCGGCGGAGGCGCAGGAGGATACTTTGGACCAAGTTCTATTAACTGGGCTGGTGGTGATGGGGGACAAGGAGTTGTAGTAATTGCTTTTTATAATGGAGCTAGTTTGGTCAATTCAGTTGTATTAATTGATGGCTCTTCCATTACAGTAAGTGCTGGAATTACATCAGCAAAAGTGTGGGCCATTGGTGGCGGCGGCGGCGGTGGTGGTGCTACTCAAAGTGATGGCACTTCTGGTGGTAGTGGGGCAGCAGGCGGAGTTGCTTATATAACAAAACCTGTTAGTCAGGGAGATATAATAAATTACTCCATTGGAAGTGGAGGCCAACCCGGACATGGATCCATTAATGGAACTGCAGGAGGTACTACTACAGTTACAATTGCAAGTACTACTATTTATGGATATGGTGGCGGGCCTGGTTTATATAATAATACTTCTATGGCAGCAGGTGGAAGTTTTGCGGGTGGTGATGCTGGTGTTACGGGTGGTTCGGGCTATGGAAGATCTGGTGATGTTGGTGGTGGCGGAGGCGGTGCTATTGGCGGGGCTAATGGTACTCAGGCTGGTATCGATGGTGGTACTGGTGCTAATTCGCTAGATGTTTCAGGCTTATTTACTGCATGTGCTGCTGCAAGCAATCCAACTGCACCAAATATTACTTCCTTTACTCCTACTACAGGCCTAAGTGGAACTATCGTTACCATTACTGGCACAAAATTTACAGGTGCCACTGCTGTTTTTTTTGGAGGAAATGCAGCCAGTTCATTTACGGTTAATTCAGATGTAGAGATAGTTGCAACTGTTTGCCCGAGCGCAATAACAGGAAGTGTAACTGTTAGTTTGCCAACTGTAAGTGTTTCTAAACCCATTTATTTTGTATCTGCGCCAGTGGCCCCATCTATAAGTTCATTTACGCCTACCAGTGCTGCCAATGGTATAGAAGTTACTATCAATGGCAACAAATTGCTCGGCACTACCAGTGTAAGTTTTGGAGGTACAGCAGCCGCATCATTTACAGTTGTATCTGATTATAAAATATATGCCATAGTCTCCACAGGTACTAGTGGCAATGTTAGTGTTAGTAGCTCAAGTGGTACAGGATCAATGGCAGGATTTACCTGGGTTGCAACTACCCCTGCTTCCAATATCAACTTTTCTTCAATACAAGAAACACAGATGACTATTTCTTGGGACAATGGCAATGCCACGAATAGAGCAGTCTTTGTTAAGGAAGGCACCGGTACCATTACCAACCCCACTGATAATATTACCTATACTGCCAGCAGCGATTGGGCAACTAAAGGAACTCAGCTCGGTAGTTCAGCTTATTATTGTGCGTATAATAGTACAGGAAATAGCTTCACACTAACAGGCCTGAACGTTGGTATGGTTTATACAATACAAGTGTTTGAATACAATGGTAATACTGGAGCAGAAAAATACCATTTGGCTACCGCTGCCAATAACCCCAATAGTCAAACGACAGCTGGATTATTGCCAGTTAGTTGGATTGACTTTACTGCAAGTACTCAAAATGGCAATATTGCGCTTAACTGGAGTACTGCTAGTGAAGTTGACACTAAAGATTATATCATTCAAAAAAGTAAAAATAGTGTACAATGGTATAATATTGGAACCGTGCCTGCTATGCAAAACAACCAATCTACTAGTCACTATCAATTTATAGACAAACAACCAATGCAAAGTATAAATTATTATAGGCTATTACAAAATGATTTAAATGGCAGAAGCAGTTATAGTAAAATTATAAATGTGAAATTTGAATCTGCCAACTCTTCAATTTTCGTATATCCTAATCCGGTAGTAAATGGCGCGTTCAACATTCAGGTTGAATATCCTTCAACCGCACTATTATATAATAATAGCGGGTTATTAATTTGGAAGAAAGAATTATCATCAGGAACACAAAAAATAAATGTTGCCAACCTAAGTAAAGGGCTTTATTTACTAAAAACCGCTGGCAAGAGTGTTACTATCAGCATTGAATAAATAATACATGCTAAGTATAACTGTAGGAGGAAAGATGCAAATTTTTTCCTCCTGTTTTTTGTACCAATGTATTTATAATTTGGTTAAAGTAATTGCATTACTGCCACCCATCACTATTATGTCTACCTTTAGCTTCAAATGCTCATAATATGTCAATGAAAAACGCTGTCCTATTTTTGCTTCTTATATTCATTTTTACTTCCTGCAAAAAATCAAATAATTCCAGTAGTACACCTACGCCGCCCATAGAAGAACCGCCACCATCACAATATGGTACGCCATTTGCAGCTGTTCCCGATCCAAGAGATGCAGTTATTTATCAAGTTAATTTTCGGGCTTTTAGTTCCGCTCGTAATTTTCAGGGTGTCATTAACCGACTAGATTCCATCAAGGCCCTGGGTGTAAATACAATTTATCTGATGCCCACTTATCCTATTGGTATTGCAAGAAGTATTAATTCACCCTATTGTATTCGGGATTATGCAGCAGTCAATACTGAATTTGGCAATTTAACAGATTTACGCAATCTTATTGAGGGAGCGCACAATAGAGGCATGGCCGTAATAATGGATTGGGTTGCCAATCATACTGCATGGGATCATCCATGGATTAGTGCGCACAAAGAATGGTATGCACAAGACGCTGGTGGAAATATTCAAAGTCCGCCACTAGGTTGGACAGATGTGGCGCAGCTTAATTTCAACAATGCCGCCATGCGATTAGAGATGATTAAAAGCATGAAGTATTGGGTATATACTGTCAATTGTGATGGCTTTCGATGCGACTATGCAGATGGTCCACCAAATGATTTTTGGAAACAGGCAATCGATTCCTTACACGCTATCAGTGCACACCAATTATTATTACTTGCCGAAACAGGAAATGGTTCCAAGTATTCAGTAGGCTTTGATTATATTTTTGGATTTAACTATTACGGCGCTATAAAATCAATTTATAATAACAGTGCTTCTGTAATGAATATTGATAACCTCAATAATACAGAATATGCTGGCACTATTAATAGCCGGCAACAGGTGGTGCGCTACTTAACCAATCATGATGTAAACGCATCGGATGGCACGGTACTTAGTTTGTTTGGTGGAAGCAACGGCTCCATGGCAGCCTTTGTGGTTACCGCTTTGATGAAAGCAAGTCCAATGATTTACAATGGTCAAGAAGTGGGTACCAGCTATCCCTTGTACTATTTAACATTGGGTAATACTATTAACTGGAATCAGAATCAATCGATGGTGGAGGAATATAAAAAAATAATCGCTATCCGAAACAATAGTATTGCCATTAGAAGAGGCACCCTCAATTCTTATAGCAATACAGATATTGCCGCATTTACAAAAGAACTGGGCACCGAAAAATATCTAGTACTTTCTAATCTACGTAATAGCAATATCAATTTCACATTGGCGCCAGCCCTTGCCAATACCAATTGGAACAATGCAGTAACTGGTACTGCCATTAGCTTAGGTACACAAATAAATTTACCTGCCTATTCCTATTTGATATTGAAAAATTAAGCATACTATACCGCTAATTATTTGTAAACTTTTATACCAATTCTCATAGCAGTATGTAGGAATAAATAATTATACCTATCATTGTAATATAAATTTATTCAATGAAAATAAAATGCTTTCTTGCCTTTTTATTTACCCTCAATTTTGTTGGAAATACCAATGCGGCACTTTCCCCAAAACCTATCCTGGCATTTCCAAATAAGGGCTATAAAATTGATGTAAAGATAAATGGCTTTAAAGAAAAGCAATTATATCTTGGCTATTACCTAGGTGACAAAACCTATGTGAAAGATACCGCTGAATTAAAAAATGGAATATATAGTTTTCAGGGTGATGAACAATTGGAAGCTGGATTATACACAATTGTACTGCCGCCTGACAATAAGAATTTTCAAATTATCATCAATGCTACTGAACAATTTTTTAGTATAGTAACAAACGAGGGCAATCCCGATGATGTTATCTCTATAAAAGGTGCTACTGATTGTCAGCTTTTTTATAAATACCTGGGTTTTATAAAAATAAAAAGACAAGTCTCAGCGGATTTAAATTATGAATTAAAATTAAGTACCACTACTCCCGAAAAACAAAAATTGATAAGTAGTAAATTGGAAGCACTCGATAAAGAAGTTACTAGTTACCAAGACAACCTGATAGGAAAAAATCCTCAAACAGTAACTGCCCTTTTATTAAAATCGACGAGAGAAATTACTATTCCAAAAGCTATAAAAGACGATCAGGAAAAAGCCTATTGGTATTATCGAAATCATTATTTTGACAATATAGATTTTTCAGATACCCGGCTTCTTCGTACACCCGAATTTTATGGCAAAGTGGATAAATATTTTGAAAATTTAATCCCCAATCATCCTGATTCAATCAATAATGCGGTGGATTTCATACTTCAAAAAGTGAAAACAAGTCCTGCTCAGTTTCAATTTTGGGCTAGTTCATTTTTGAATAAATATGCCAAGTCAATTATAGTAGGCATGGATGCTGTTTATGTTCATATCGCCAATACCTATTATAGCAAGGAACAAACGCCCTGGATAGAAGAAAAAAAATTATTGAAAATAATTACATCCGCTAATAAATTAGCTCCACTATTGATTGGAAAAACAGCACCCGACATTAGCATGCTTACATTAACTGGCGAAAAAATAAAATTACATGATGTAAAAGCTAAATATTTACTACTGTATTTTTGGGATATTGAATGCAGCCTTTGTACGCAGTCTACTCCAAATATCAAAAAGTTTTACGAAGCATATAAAGACAAGGGATTACAAATATTCTCAGCGTTTTCAAAACAAGAACTAGGTATTGGCAGGTATACACAGTACATCGAAAATATGCAAATCGGTGACTGGATACATACCTACAGTGAAAATCAGTCTTATAAAATCCCGTATGATCTTACAACAACACCGCAGATTTATATACTGGATGCCAACAAAAAAATCCTATTTAAAAAAATAGGGGCCGACCAATTAAATGAAGTAATGGATAGGATTTTAAAAAAAGAAAACTAGTAAGTATTTGTTTTCAATACAATATGCTTCTCAATGTATTAACGGAATAAAAAATATTTCATGCCGAGTCTAGATAAAATTAATTTCCAACCCATCCTGCAAAACAAGTTGGTATTAGCTAGCCCTTTATTGCCATCCCATTTTGATGCATTATTCGCAGCTGCCGCTGACCCGCAAATTTGGGAACAACATCCTAATAAAAATAGATGGCAAAGAAAAGAGTTTGAAAATTATTTTACAGGTGCCATCAAATCTGGTGGCGCATTTTTAGTACGGGATGCCGAAACTTTAGAAGTAATTGGCAGCTCGCGTTACAGCGACTATGATGCAAATGAAAATACCGTATCCATTGGCTATACTTTTTTTAAAAGATCCCATTGGGGAAAAGGACATAATTATGCCTTGAAGCAATTAATGCTGGAGCATATTTTTCAATATGTTGACGCTGTAAAATTTTTTATAGGCGCTGTAAATAAACGTTCACAAATTTCTTTAGAAAGATTTGGTGCCATTAAAATAGGCGAGGAAGAAACCGCTTATTATGGCGAACCGGCAAAACTAGATTTTGTGTATGCTATTACAAAAGAAAGATGGTTAAGCCTGTTAAGGCATTAACCATCTTTACTTTATAAAATACCATCTGTATTAATTATTTCCGACAATATTTTTCTTTAATTCCCTTTGATTCTATTTAAAGGCACTGTTCTGTTTTGCAATCCAACAGGAATTTTTAGTAGCTCATCCTGAAAATTAATTTTATCCCTAATTTTTAAACGGGTAGGGTCAAATAACATTCTGGGATCTCTCACTGATTCAACCCAACAAGCACCTAATCCTATTTTACTGCTATTATAGCCAATCCAACCATAGCCATTATTACCCCATCCTGGACCCCATGAATTTTTAATCAACCAGGCCTGTTTGCCATCATCCCATCCTATAATTGTAATGGCATGAAAAATACAATCCACTGTATTACAAAAAGAGGGATCATACGGAAGATCATAAACACCATCAGCATAATTAGTAAAAAAAGTGTTGAAGTCGGCTTTGTTCGCAATAAACGCAGCTGTAACAGCACCATGTGTTACCAGCGCTTTCTTGATTTCTTGTACTGTAGGTATCGCCCAATTATCATCGGAGTTGGCAATAAAGTCCCAATCCGCCACTCGATAACTAACAGTAGGGGCAGGAATAATAGAGGCACAAGCCGGACCAGCCCAACCCAAATCTGGATTTGCTGATTCTCTAGTTATTGCAATATGTGAGGTTTCCAACCAATTGAATACACCACTCATCCAACCCCCAACACAATCGCCAGCACCAGAGCAACTGAGCATCTGTTGTTCGGCTAAATTGAGATTAGCAGGACTATTTGGATCAGTAGCAGAATAACTTTCATTAAAATGAGTTAATAAATAATTGCTTTCAAAAGCACCCATGGAACTATAGGTCCAGCAATTACTACAACCCTGACTACGCACTGGTGTTACTAAATGAAAATCTCTTAAGTCGAGCTGTGAGGCAGTTAAAAAAGAAGGAGATAAACGCAAGGTATAATCTATCTTAAATCGCCCTTTACGACCATCCCGGAGTTGCTTATACGCCTCTTTCGACAACATCTTATACCCCGTAATACTATCAAGTCTTCGTCCACTAACACTAGTAAAAGCAACTGCAAAGTTCAGCTTCCTTTGCATAATTTGCGTACGAGCATTTGCTAATCTTGATTTTATTTCTGGAGAAGCATTTAATTCACGCGCTTTAAAATATTCGGATAATACAATCTGTGCTTGATTAGCCAAGGCAAAAAGTAAGAGACCGAAGACTAATGACATTTTTTTGCAAATACTGTTCATAGCAATAAAATAAATAGTGAAGTTTAATTAATTAAAAATCTAAATTAAAAATGAAATGGCATATTTCAAATAAATATGCCATCCCCTTTTATTACAATCAAGTTCAATTATCTATTTAACTAACCTAGTTTTTATATTTCAGCTGGTTGGCAATTGATTTAGTTTTATCACGCAGTTCAATCATAGTATAAGTGGCCTTCACAGTTTGATCATTGTCGGATAATTCAGCAAGTTTATTGGACATAGACTTAACGGCTCCTGGAAAATGATAAATAAGGCTATATTTCATATCGGCCAAAAATTGATTAGCCATTTCAATATTATCCTCCCCTCCCAATAATTCATCTGAAATGGATATACCCCCATCCTTTCTGTTGAAACGACCTTTCGACCAGGAGTATAAATTCTTTTCACTCTCTTCGGTTTTATTAATATCAACTACTGCATTCAATACATCTATATCTTTAAAATCAAGGGTTATTTTATATAAATCGGTCGTTGATTTATCATATCGCACATTGGTAACACCAGCGATGCCTTCATATTTTTGAGTATATGAAGTATAAATGGAATCAAAGCTTTTATTCATATCATTCATCATTTGGCCAGTGGAGTCAAAGTTCGCCAGAGGCTTCATTTGTTCTACCAATTTTGAAACATCCATACTATAAACATAAGTGCCAGATCCGTCATCGTTTAAGCTAATTTCTTCAACCATGTCCAAACAACCTGTAGCAGTGAAACTCAAAGCCACAAAAAAAAGTAATCTGATTATTCTTTTCATTTAATAAGGTTTAGTTTTTTAGAAAGTGCTCAAGATAATGGAAAAATTATCACTCCCAATACCAGGATTATTAAATCCTCCAAAATAGTAAGCCCAATGCATCTACTAGCTAAGTTCATTATCTTTGCAGCCTGATGAACCTGGAAGTGTTGCAGCATGATTATCGCAATGACCCCCGCTGTTTACAACTAGCGGACAGGTTGTCCTTTGCCCAACCGCAATATATTCACCTAAAAGGCCTATTGGGTTCTTCCCCACAATTCATCATTACCGCCATTTTCGAAAACCCTTCCACTTCCCAACTCAATCACCTGATTGTTTTGAGAGATGCTGAAGAAGCTGCCTATTTTCATAATACGCTGGAAAATTTAAGCGGTGCGCTGGACCTATTTTATTTTCCTTCTTCCTATAAGAATAAAAAAAACTATCGACTACTCAATAGCAGCCATGTAATGTTGCGTACCGAAACCCTCACCCGAATAGCAGGAGGAGGTAATAAGAAATTAGTTGTTACTTATCCGGAGGCGCTATTTGAAAAAGTGGTACTCTCAAAAACCTTATCCGATAATATCTTATCTATTAAACAAAATGATACGATTGACCCAAATGGCATCATCGAAAAATTAGTTGGCTATGGATTTACCAGAACCGATTTTGTATACGAACCAGGTCAGTTTGCAATTAGAGGAGGTATTTTTGATATCTATTCTTACGGCAATGAAAAACCCTATCGCATAGAATTATTTGGCAATGATGTAGACAGTATTCGAATCTTTGATCCTGAATCGCAATTAAGTGAAAGAAAATTATTACAAGTAAATATCATCCCCAACTTAGATGCCCTGCAAAAGGATGAAGGGGAAAAAATATCGTTGATAGAATACCTTCCTGCGAATACAGTAATATGGATGCAGGATTGGAATTTCATTAAAGAAAAAATTGAACAACAGGAAGAAGACCTCGAAATAGCATTGGGCAATGTTCAATTGATAACAAATCATGCAGGGAATAGTATTACCGATCAGGAAGAAGAGGAAGCAACCAAAAAAGATATCAACCCAGCTGATTTTATCAAAGCCGATGAACTGAAGCCCCTTATCCAATTACATAGCATTGTAGAATTTGGTGTAAAACCATTTTTTTCAAATACCGATATCCCTTTTGCAATAATCGAACAACCTGCCTTTAACCGACAGTTCGATTACCTTATCAAAAACCTTAAAGAATACGAAGCGAAGAAATACAATATCTACATTTTTGCTGAAAACCCTAAACAATTAGAAAGACTACATACCATCTTCACCGATTTAAAAGCAGCTATTCAGGTAATACCCATCCCTATTGCCATTCATGAAGGATTTATTGATGATGACTTAAAACTGGTTTGCTATACCGACCACCAGATTTTTCAACGATACCATAAGTATAAAGTAAAACAGGCTTTTAGTAAAAACAAAGCCCTTAGCCTCAAAACGCTCCGCGAATTACAACCTGGCGACTATGTAACCCATATTGACCACGGTGTTGGTGTATACAGTGGTTTGCAAAAAATTGAAGCCAATGGTAAACTACAGGAAGCAGTAAGAATACAATACAAGGATGGCGATTTATTGTATGTTAATATTTCCTCACTGCATAAAATAAGCAAATACAGTGGCAAAGAGGGCAGCGTGCCCAAAATGAATAAGTTGGGCAGTGATGTATGGAATAAACTTAAAGAAAAAACTAAGAAGCAGGTAAAAGATATTGCAACGGATCTGATTAAATTATATGCGCAAAGGAAAAGTCAGGAAGGTTTTGCACATGGGCCCGATAATTACATGCAAACCGAATTGGAAGCCAGTTTTATTTATGAAGATACCCCCGACCAGCACAAAGCTACTGAAGATGTAAAAAGGGATATGGAAAAACCAGCGCCCATGGACCGACTCGTATGTGGTGATGTAGGCTTTGGAAAAACAGAAGTAGCCATTCGTGCAGCATTTAAAACTTGTTGCGATGGCAAACAAGCTGCCGTATTAGTACCCACTACTATTCTCGCTTACCAGCATTATAAAACCTTTGGTGAAAGATTAAAAGACTTTCCCGTAACGGTTGATTTTATCAATCGTTTCAAATCTTCCAAAGAGAAGAAAGAAACCCTTCAAAAACTCAAAGAAGGAAAGATTGATATCATCGTCGGTACACATGCTTTACTAAGTAAAGATGTGCAATTTAAAGACTTGGGCGTAATGATCATTGATGAGGAGCAAAAATTTGGTGTGGCAGCAAAAGAAAAATTAAAACAATTAAGAACTACAGTAGACTCTCTAACACTAACGGCAACGCCTATACCCAGAACCTTGCAGTTTAGTTTGATGGGCGCTCGTGACCTAAGTATTATCAATACACCGCCACCTAACCGGCAACCCATTCAAACGGAAGTACAGGTTTTTAATGAAGACAATATCCGTGACATCATCTATTATGAAATCGAAAGAGGCGGACAGGTTTTCTTCATCCACAACAGGGTGCATGGACTGCAGGAAATGACAGGATTAATCCAAACCCTTTGTCCGGATATTAGCATTGCCTATGCACATGGCCAAATGGATGGCGATCAATTAGAAGATACCATTCTCGATTTCATGGACAAAAAATACGACGTGCTGGTTTGTACCAATATCGTAGAAAGTGGCGTAGACATTCCGAATGTAAATACCATCATCATCAATAATGCCCATCAATTTGGGTTGAGTGATCTGCATCAATTAAGAGGCAGGGTAGGCCGCAGTAATAAAAAAGCCTTCTGCTACCTTTTTGCACCACCTATGAGTACCTTGCCACCTGATTCTAGAAAAAGATTATCCACTCTAGAGCAATACAGTGACTTAGGCAGCGGTTTTCAAATTGCTATGCGTGACTTGGATATCCGAGGAGCTGGTAACCTACTTGGAGGTGAGCAAAGTGGATTTATTGCTGAAATTGGTTTCGAAATGTACCAGAAAATTCTGGATGAAGCCATCCGTGAATTGAAAAGAAAAGAATTCAAAGAACTCTATAAAGAAGAGATTGCACAACAGGATGATTTTGTAAGCGACTGTACGATTGATACTGATCTGGAAATTTTAATACCGGATAGCTATGTAGAAAGTATTACAGAAAGATTGTCACTATATGCAAGGCTCGACAATTGCGAAAATGAAGAGCAGCTAATTGCTTTTCACACCGAAATGACCGATCGCTTTGGCCCTATTCCGCCATCGGTAGAAGATTTATTTACGATTGTACGTTGCCGTAAAATAGCAGTAATACTAGGCTTTGAAAAAATGTTATTAAAAGACGAAGTGCTGAAATGCTTTTTTGTGAGCAATCCCGATTCTCCGTATTTCCAGAGCGATATATTCAATGGGATACTACAATACCTACAACGTGGGACCAACAAAGCCAAACTAAAACAAGTAGGTAAAAATGGAATACTCATTGTACAGGATGTTACAGATATGAATACACTATATACATTCCTGCACCGAATGCTTAAAAGTATCAATATTTAAAAATGTAAACAGGTATAACTTATTCAACTTCCAACCTCCAACTTTACAACCTCCAACCATTCTCCTATCTCAACAACATCACCGAAACCTTCTTCTGAACAATATTGCCCTTGAAGTCGATGCCATTTGCTATAACTATATATACCCCTTGTTCTTGCTTTTGTCCTTTCCATTCGCCATTCCAGCCAATACGATAATTGTCGGTGGCAAATATCTCCTGACCCCAACGATTGTATATTTTAAAATATTTAAATTCTTTGATGCCCACCGGAATACCCCTTAACAAATCATTTAACCCATCTCCATTGGGGGTGAATGCATTGGGAATATAAATATCTGGCCCTTTGTAAATTTTTACCAATATGGTATCATAGGTAGTACAACCTTGAGGAGTAAATGCTTTTAACACATATTGCTGCGTCTGATTAAGAATAGCAACGGGGTTAGCAATAAATGCATCATTTAATCCTACAGGAGGTAACCATTGATAACTTACTCCTCCACTGGCATTTAATTGAATGGGTTGTCCGGCTGCAGCAATGGTATCATTACCAGCAAATGCTTGTGTACTATAAATAATGATATTACGGTTAAGTGTATCCGAAATACAGCCAGCATTGCTAATAGCATATAAGGTTACAGGGTAGGTACCATTTTGGTTATAAATATGTTGTGCCGGATTATTAAGACTACTTCCACCGTCGCCAAAACTCCAGTGCAAACTCGATATATTTAAACCATTTAATTCATTCCCCAAAAAGTCCACCGCACTAAACCTGCAAGCATTGGTAAAGGACATGGCAATGGCTGGCTTAGGAAAAACCTGCAATAATTTTGTAGTGGTATCACTAATACAACCAGCTGTGCTGGTAACTACTAATTGAATTGTATAGCTTCCAGCTGATAAAATAGTTGAGGGATTTTGAAGCGTACTAAATGAAGCGCCTCCATTCAACCAATTCCATTGTGCGATGCTACCATTGGCGATAGTGGAAGAATCACTAAATACAATATTTTTGTTACTACAAAGTAAATTGCCAAAACCAAATTTAGCTATGGGTTTTGCATTCAGGGTGATTGTTTTAGTAATGGTATCTGATTGACAACTATTACTATTATAAACAACTAATTTAACCACATATGGACCTGCAGTAGCATAGGTTAAAGATGGGTTTTGCAAGTTGGAAAACTGTCCATTTCCCAAATCCCACCACCAGCCAGTAATCGCCATTCCATCTAAAGTATAAGAAGAATCTTGAAACTGGGTTAGCGCAAACTGACAAGCCGTATTGGCTTTAAAATAAGCCACTGGTTTATTAATTACAAATACATCCTTTTGAATGGAAGCGCCACATCCAGCATTAATTCCTGTTGGGGAAAGCTGTACAGTATGTAATCCTGCAGTAGTAAATAGGTGCGAAGGGTTTTGAGTATTATCTATCGGGCTACCATCTCCAAAATTCCAAGTCCAGCCATTTATAGCGCCTTCTACCCAACTGCTATTATCAAAAAACAATGTAGGGGTACCCAAACATACAGAATCGGTAAAATTATAATCAGCTACCGGTCTCGCATATGCGCGAATAAAACGACTCAAAGTATCAGACTCACAGCCCTCCAATGATTTCACTGCTAAACGTACCAATTTGAGGCCATTGCTAGCAAATGTGTAACTAGGATTTTGAACGGTTGTAATACTATTCGTTTCAAATTCCCAAAACCAGTTATTAATGGTACCCACGGTAGCACTAGAAGCATCGGTAAATTGAATGGTAGTATTGATACAACTATCACTATAGGTAAAGCCTGCAATAGGCTTACTGCCAATTCTAACCAACTGGCTATTAGTAGCTATACATCCATCCGCCCCAGTTACTGTTTGAACAACCGTATAATCACCTGGGGTTGTATAAATATGAATGGGATTCAAATTAACATTATCCACCGGACTGCCGTCGCCAAAATCCCATGAAAAACTAGCGATGGTTGCAAAAGACACAGTACTATCGATGAATTGAATGGGCGTATTCACGCATCTTTTTTGGGTAGGGCCAAAATGAAAAGAAGGGTTTAATGCCGTTCTAAAACGCTGCCAATTATTAGCACCACCTGTACTTCCTGTAAAACCCCAGTATACTAATGGATTACCACTAAATACATCTGTTACAAAATCCTTTACAGCGGATAATCTTAATACACCATCCATATAAGTTAACATTGTTTTGGTAGGGGCATCCCACTGAACTCTTAGGGAATGCCAATTACCATCCTCAATATTATCATTACCACTTAATGCAGTAACAGGACCAGCAATATTATTGAGGGTATTATGATTTAAATCGCCATTGAGCTGAATGGCAATATGGTCATAAATTGGATCATTATTAGTCGTATTCTGCCAAGTATCGATGGTTACGCCTACAGCAGGAGTAATGCCATCGTATCCTAATCCACCACCACTTGAACCAACAACAGTACTGATTGGTTGTAAAACAAATACAATTCCATCTGCACCTGCATCTGAGTTTCCTAGAAATACATCAAATTTAAAATCAAAAGATTGGGTAAGGTTAATTTTATTATTATTCCAAACAGAACCGCTTTGTGTATTAATTGCTTGTGTTAAGGTATACGCATTACAAGCTTCCTGGCTGGCATTCCCATTGATAGTGTATTGCTGTGCGTTTAAACTATTTATTGTAAATAAGGCACTAAGTAGAGGATATATAAGTTTTTTTTTCACAGTTCAAATATACAAAAATTAAAAAGGCCTTCTTTACAGAAAGCCTTTTAATGCGTTGAAGATAATATTACCAACCTTTTTTTGCTACACCATCAGCTATCGCTTGGTTGGCGGTAGCTTCACTGAGCATAGTGGTCATTTTATTGCCTTTACCGTCATGGCCTTGAGCCATATAACCACCACGGGCTGTTTTGGTTATCACTGCATCCTGCATGGGAACGTTTTTTTCTTTCGTTTTCATGCAATAGGCCGTTAACATTTTACTCATTTTAAAGAATTTAATTGTTTAATAAAATTAGGTGAAGCCCCGCTTCGCTATACAAGCTACCTGATTTTTATGTGTTTACAAAACCTATAAAGCGCAAAGGGTAAGCAAATATAATTTAAATCATTGATAACCAATCGATAAAAAACATATTAAGCCATGTTAATTACACATCAATTTTAGCGTATTTAGCATGGGTTTCAATGAATTCTCTTCTCGGAGGCACTTCATCACCCATCAACATACTAAAGACCCTATCAGCTTCAATAACACTTTCGATGGTCACTTGCTTAAGTGTGCGGGTAGCTGGATTCATAGTTGTTTCCCACAACTGCTCAGCATTCATTTCTCCTAAACCCTTGTAACGTTGTGTATTTACCGATTCATCTTTTCCCTGTCCAAATAACTGTATCAATCCTTTTCTTTCTTCATCCGTCCAGGCATACTCCTGTTCCTTGCCCTTCTTAACCAAATACAATGGTGGTTGAGCTATATAAACATTCCCTTGCTCAACCAATTCTTTCATATACCTGAAAATGAAGGTCAAAATAAGTGTAGCAATATGACTACCATCCACATCAGCATCCGTCATGATAATCAATTTATGATACCGCAATTTTGAAATATCCAATGCCTTGGGGTCTTCTGGCGTTCCAATCTTTACGCCCAATGCGGTGAACATATTCCGTATTTCCTCGTTGTCATAAATCTTGTGCTCCATGGCTTTTTCCACGTTCAAAATCTTACCCCTTAATGGAAGAATAGCCTGAAAACTACGGTCGCGCCCTTGCTTGGCAGTACCACCCGCAGAGTCCCCTTCTACCAAAAACAACTCACACCTTCCGGGATCCTTATCCGAACAATCTGCTAATTTACCAGGCAAGCCACCTCCAGTTAGTACACTTTTACGCTGTACCATTTCCCTGGCCTTGCGTGCTGCAGCCCTTGCCTGTGCAGCCAGTATTACTTTTTGAATAATAGTTTTTGCTTCCTTAGGATTTTCTTCCAAATAAGCCTCCAATACCCTGCTTAAAGTGGTATCCACCACGCCCATCACTTCACTATTACCCAACTTGGTTTTAGTTTGTCCTTCAAATTGTGGCTCTGGCACTTTTACAGATATAATAGCAGAAAGACCTTCTCTGAAATCGTCCCCTTCAATAACCACTTTGGCTTTTTCAAACATATTTTCCTTTTCCCCATAACTCTTAAACACACGGGTAATACTTCTACGGAATCCAGCCACATGCGTTCCACCCTCAATAGTATTGATATTATTTACATAGCTGAAAATATGTTCTTGATACCCGGCATTATATACCATGGCTACTTCTACCATCACATTGCTATTGGCATCCAAGCCCTCGCAATAAATCACTCTGGGAATTAAAGGCAAACGATTGGCATTTTTATCAATCATTTCTACAAATTCCACAATTCCACCTTCGCTATAAAAAGTTTTGGAATAAGTATTAACTGCTTCATCCTTTTCACGCAAATCGTGTAGATGAATCGTAATCTTTCTGTTTAGAAAAGACAGTTCTCTCAAACGGCTTTCCAATATTTCTCTATTGTAAATACCAGAAGTAAAAATGGTAAGATCGGGCCAGAATTGCACCCTGGTACCCGTGGTATCACTATTGCCAATTGCTCTTACCGCATATTTAGGAACACCACGCTCATATTCCTGTTCAAAAACTTTTCCTTCTCGATTAACCGTTACAATCAATTTTGTACTCAAGGCATTCACGCAACTCACTCCCACGCCATGTAAACCACCAGAAACCTTATAAGAATCTTTATCAAATTTTCCACCTGCATGCAATACTGTCATTACCACTTCCAATGCACTTCGATTCTCCTTCGTGTGCATGCCGGTCGGAATCCCCCGTCCATCATCCTGCACCGTAATTGAATTGTCCTCGTTAATGATGACAGTAATATTCTTACAATGACCGGCCAATGCCTCATCAATTGAATTATCCACTACCTCGTACACCAAATGATGCAAACCTTTTACACCAATGTCGCCGATATACATCGCCGGACGCTTACGAACGGCCTCTAAACCTTCTAAAACCTGAATACTGTCGGCACCATAATTGGCCGGAACCTTGGGATTTTCTGCTGCTGATTCTGTGCTCATATTTGAAGTAAAATCTCGTTTGTTTTTTGTGAAATCTACATTCCTGCAAATGTAAGGAAAATCAGGGGTTTGAGGCGAAAAACAAGCAAATAAAAGAGGCTGTTTTTCAGAAAGATTTCCACATCAAAAACAAGTTCCAAACCCGCCCCTATAGCCGCCAATTTGAAGTTTAAACTTTAAGATTTATTTTAGTAGGCGATTTGGTATCTTTGTTGTATTATTAACAACATGCACCAGGCCGCCAACATATTTACACTGGCTTACAAGCAACCCTTATTGCAGGAGGACCTCATCCTCTTGCAAGAAGTGGAAAGGCATGTACCCGGCTCTGTTCAATATGCCATTAAACGCTATAAAAAGCAACCTCAATGGAATATTGAAGACACAGGTATGTTGGTGTACCACATTGAAAAAAACAATCCTGCTGCCAATTATTTGGAACTCAACTTCTGTGTAACCGGCAATATCTACTGCAGGGAAAAAGCTGCAGAATGCGATTTCTGTAAATTCAGTGGCTCCAAAACCTGTGTGGAAAAAGTAAATAGCGTAGATGTCATTAGTTTCAGCTTTAGCCCTTCCTACCTTACACAATTTGCCAAAGGAAAAAAGACCAGCAATATCACCGATGAGGTACTGAATTTTTCGCATAGCTCTTCGTTTAGTAAAACATTACCGCTTTGTGGTAAAACGCGCCATGCTATTGAATCCTTATTAAATCACAATTATACTGATACCCTCGAGAATATTTTTATCAATGCCCAAACACAAATCCTGCTACTCTATAGCATGGATTGTATGTTGGGGGAAAAAGAAACACCTGTTTTTACATGTAAGTTTCTCGCTAATGCAGAAGATCGAGAAAAAATCATTAAAGCAAGAGAAGTTTTGCTGCAACATATTGGTGAACCAATCACAATAAAAGCCCTAAGTCGCAAAGTAGCCATCAATGAATGTTACCTGAAAAAAGGATTTAAAGAGATTTTTGGCACCACCATTTTTGATTTTTACCAAAGTCAAAGAATGGAGCATGCAAAATATTTATTATACGATAAAGGCCTCAGTGTAACAGAAGTATCGGCCATGTTGGGATATTCATCCATCTCACATTTTAGCACCGCCTTTAAAAAACATACTGGTATCAAACCATGTGAATTGCTCCTGCATTAATACCACATTTTCCGCTTCGGGTAAACAGATTTCCGCTTTTTATAATTCGTTTTTAAGACCATTAGAGAACTTTGTGCAAACAAACGAAAATGAAAAATTGTATACTGCTTTTATCCTTGTTAATGTCGCTTCAGTCAATTGCACAAGACCGTTATTTCACCAGAACCTACACTTCCAACGTTTTACCCAAGGGCGCGATTGACCTAGAATTTTGGCATATTGCCCGCATAGGACATAGTAATCAGTATTACAATGCACAGGAACAGAGGATGGAACTGGAATTTGGACTCGGTAAAAAATGGCAAACTGCATTTTATTTTAACCGCTATCAAAAAATAGTCAGTGATAGCAACGACATCAATTTTAAAAGCAATGAAATTGGATTCAGCAATGAATGGAAATGGAAAATAGTAGAAGGTAAAAAACACAGGCCTGGTATAGCATTGTATGCCGAATGGGGCTTCAAGGGTGGCGACGAACTGGAATTGGAAACCAAAATCATCATCGATAAATCTATTCGAAAACACTTGCTTGTATTCAATGCTATCCTGGAATTAGAAAAAGAATTTGAATGGGAAAATGGGAAACTAAAAGCCAATTCATGGGAAAAGGAATTTGAAATGGATCTTGCCTATATGATTAACATTAAACCTGAATGGGGAATTGGATTTGAATCCATTCTAAGAAATGGCATCAATGATCATAACAACTGGGAATATGCTGCCCTATTTGGAGGACCTACCATTAACTACAGACCCAACAATTGGTTTCTTACTTTCAATTACCTTCCCCAATGGCGCAATTTGCACAAAACAAAAGTTGCCCCTTTCAGCAAAGTATTGCAACAACAGGAAAGACGTGAGCTGGCAATTGTACTTGGTATCTCATTAAAATAATTTATCAAATGATTTTAATCAGTGTTTAAACTGATATTCATACGACGATTGTCATGCTAGGGTAAAAGCTTTGTCATTTTCCTTTAAATTTAAGTTCATGACAATTCTGTGATAATTGTCAGCTTAATGCAAGGCAATTTTGTCTTGTGAAAAAAATAAAACTACATATCGCAAGCCTTACAATAGCAGTAGCACTCAGCAGTTTTTTCAACATTTGTTTGGCACAGAAAAAATTCAATGATTCCATCTATCTAAATGAAATGGTAGTAACGGCAACGCGTACCACCAAAAGTATTGGTGACATTCCAGTGCCCGTACAGGTAATCAGTAAAAAATATATCCAACAAACCGGTTCACAGAAACTAATTGATATTTTACAACAACAAACCGGTTTGGTACTGGCAGATAATCCATTAGGACAGGCATTGCAAGGCTATCCCAATCCCTTTGGAAGTGGCATTCAGTTGCAAGGCCTCGATCCTGCCTATACACTTATCTTATTAGATGGAGAACCACTAACCGGTAGAAATGCTGGTATCCTAAATTTAGGTAGGGTGGCCATCGGCAATATTAAACAAATTGAAATTATCAAGGGCCCAACAGCCAGCTTATATGGAAATGATGCGCTTGCTGGAGTAATCAATATCATCACAGAAAAGCCAAAATATAATAATACCAGCATTCAGTTGCACCATGCCACCAATGGCACATTAGGTATTACCGGCAGCGCTGCCATCGTTAATAAAAATACAGCCTGGCAATTATTTGCTAACCGATACAGCAGCGATGGCTATGACTTAGATAAAAATATTTATGGGAAGACCTCTGATCCATACCATAATTATTCATTTGCCATCAAACTGAACCAGGATTTTAATGAACGTACCAGCCTTCAATCATCTGCTAGGTGCTTTACACAAAAGCAATTTAATAATTACCAAATTTATACCGGACAAACGCCAGATGTTGTATCAGGTACCAGCAGCGAAACTGATTGGAGTTTGAACAATCAGTTACAAGTAAAAGTAAATCCCAAATTCAAATTGATTGGCAGGTTATATAGTACTGGCTATAAAAATAATTCTACTGTATACCTCGAAAAAAATAATTCACTGTATGACCGTTCGTTTCTTCAACAGTTTTTATTGAAACCTGAGATGATGATAGAGTTGGGCAATAAACAAAATCAATTATTTATAGCAGGTATCGGTTATAATTTTGAAACAATCAATGCCAGCAGGTATGCTGCTGCCAAACAATTGAATGCAGGCTATTTCTTTGCGCAAAAAGAATGGCTGCCCGTTTCCAAACTAAATATTACTGCTGGCCTCAGAGCAGATAAGAATACTTATTATAAAACACAAATCAGTCCTAAACTGGCGATTGCTTACAAACCATTGCAAAAACTAAGTTTTACCGGATCTATTGGAACTGGTTTTAAAGCACCCGATTTCCGTCAGCAATTTCTTGGCTTTACCAACAGTTTAATTGGTTATACATTATTAGGAGCAGATGAGTTGAATAATGGCTTGATACAATTAAAACAACAGGGGCAAATTGATCCTCAGATTGATATTACGCCTTACCTCACTGACCATCGATTGCATGCAGAAAAATCGGTGGGTATTAACATGGGATTCCGCTATAATAGCAAGAACATCACATTCTGTGGCAATGTTTTCAGAAATGATATCAATAACCTAATCGACCGCTATAACCTTCCTTTTAGCAAAATCAATAATCAGGCTATC
The DNA here is from genome assembly GCA_943367825.1 of Chitinophaga pinensis. Classification (GTDB taxonomy): domain Bacteria; phylum Bacteroidota; class Bacteroidia; order Chitinophagales; family Chitinophagaceae; genus Ferruginibacter; species Ferruginibacter pinensis_J. Next base: position 21,269 of record CALRKF020000011.1, on the reverse strand, counting down.
TATAGCTATGTCAATATCAATAAAGTATTCACACAAGGATTTGATGTAAGTATCAGAAAAAGTATTTCGAAGCAAATTGAATTAAATGCAGGCTATCAATACTTGGAAGCAAAAGATAAACAGGTACTTAAAAATATTAAGGATCAAAAAATTATCACTCGAGATCCTATTACCTACGTAAGCAGTATTGTTACCAAGGCTGAATATGGCGGATTATTTAATCGTAGTAAACATTCTGGCAATGTACAATTGAGTTATGCCAACTTACATCATTGGCTAACTGGTAGTATCAGGGCTACATATCGGGGTCGTTTTGGATACAATGATATTACCGGCGACAATATCCTAAATGATGATCGTGAATACATCAAAGGATTTGTTTTGCTGAATGCCACTGTTGGACTAGCAGTACACAAAGGCTTAGAATTTCAAATAGGAATGGAAAACATCCTAAATCACATGGACAAAGACCGTATGCCCAATTTAAGCGGGCGCATATATTTTATCAATTGCAATATGAATTTGTCAAAACTATTTTCTACAATAAAAAATGAAAAAAACAATGAAAAAAACAATTTTTAGTCTGGCAGTAGCTGCCATCAGCGGAGTATTTTTTTTAAGTGCCTGCAGCAAATCTGACCCAAGTCCTGTTGTAACCATTATCACTAAAACAGATTCCATAAAAGTGAATTTTAGTCCGGTTGCACCTTTTACTTTCTTTAGCTTTAAAAACGGTGCGCTCGTGGCCAATAGTGATAGCGCAACTACAAAATGGGATTTCGGTTTGCGTTTTACCACTTTTATTCTCAACAGTCATGCATATGGACCCGGCAATGCAGCAGCCATTCTACAAAGCAGCATTTATGCTAATGTAACCAGTGCACCGGATGCAGGATATGCTTATGATACTACCACTACCCAAAAAGGCATCAAAGATGGTAGCTGGTATGATTATAACCCTGTAACGCATGGCTTTACACCAAAAGCTGGTCAGACATTTATTTTTAGAACGGCTGATAATTTCTTTGTAAAAATGGAATTACTGGCAGTGGATTATGAACCCTTTGTTGGACCAACTCCAAGTCGATTGATCTACCGTTTCAGGTATACCTATCAGGCAAATGGCACGAAGGCATTCTAATGGATGATTTTCTTTTCAATAATGAAAGAGGCAACCAATTGTTGGTTGCCTCTTTCATTTCTAACCAAGACATCTTACTTCAATTAATTGCCGGGGAATGGTTTTTTCATGGAAAACGGATTACCGGCTTCTAGATTTTCACAACACAATTGGATTTAAAACGGAACTGCTTGAAACTTCATTTATAAGCTGGCTTTTTAAAGTGACGGAGGTAAGAATACCCCCGTCTTTACCCTAATAAAACCCTAAACCAGCAAAACGCTTAATATTTTTTATAATCAACAATTTGTTAAAGTGCTAATATTATGCCAAAGGAGGATAATTGTGGAAAAAACTAAAAATGAATTTTATTTCTGCGGAAATTACGATGCAGTTGGGGGGTATTGAGTGTATCGCCTTCGCCAATCTAACCAAAACAACAAATGGATGGAGTGAAATTACTTAGGGCAAATGCTGTCCCTATTCAAATTTTCTAAGGACATTGGTTTAATTCGAATCAACCAATAAAAATTATTTATTATCGTAAAAGCGTAATAGTTCCTTTCATTCTGATGGGAGCCCCATCAATATCATATCCTTGCAAAAACCAGGTATAAGTGGAGGTAGGCAATGGATTTCCCTTCTGTGTTCCATCCCAACCAACATTCACATCAGTAGTGAAAAATACGGGCTGCCCCCAACGATTATAAATTGTAAAACCATCAAGGATAATTTTACCATATACTTTCACTTTCAATACATCATTGCGGGAATCATTATTTGGAGTAAAGGCATTGGGCACATATACATTGGAGAAATCAATAACTTTCACATGTAATTTAACACGAACGCTTCTGCAACTACCCACCACTCGCTCCACCCAGTAATCCTTATCACTATAAAGAATATCTGTTACAAAATTACCTGTGGCATTGGATAGCAATGGAACCAACCCAGTAGCAGTTTCAAAAACATCATATTGTCCATTTGCAATAATTAGATTTTTGATAGTTGCTTTGCCGCCCCTCTTGGCATAGGTCACCGAATCATATTTAGGAGGAGCAATCAGTCGACTGATATCTTTTACCAAAAAAGTTTTTGAAGTATCTCTGCAAGCATTCTTATCCTCCACCATTAATTGAAACTGCCCAGCACCGGTTTTAGGAATATCAATTGAACTACCCACCACGATATTACTAGGCAGGGTATACCAGGTGTAAACAAATGGCGCGTCGCCACCCACGGTACTGATACCAGTAATACTTCCAATGGATTGTGTACACCAATCATCGTTTATATTGACAGCGGCCTCACTTAATTGCGGTCTGGGATGATCCAATATGTTCTGCATTAAAATACTTTGTGTACATCCATTGCTATCAATTCCCAATAGTTCGTAACTGCCTTTTGATAGTGACAAAATATCAAGTGAAAAAGAAAAAGTATCAGTAGTATTCCTAACCCATTTATAAGTATACCCAACAGGAACAGGTGAAAATTGTAAGTCTTTTATATAACCATCCCCTGCACTGCAAAATTCATCTTTTACATTTTTGGACTGTACAATCAATGGATCGATACTAGCGATTGGAATAAATATATCACTACTGGTAGCGCTGCAACCATTATTGGTATCGAATACCTTTAACCGATAAGTACCAGAAGGTACAGAAAATAAATTCACTGAATTGGATACAATTGCTCCAGTAGCGGTATTCTCCCACTGTATCAAATTAGCACCTGTTACCAATATATTCGAAATGGCTCCTTTGATAACGGTGCAACCACTGGGCTGAATGATTTTATTTGATTCATCAATCAATACTAAACCATTATTAACAATGGTAAATAAAGGAGTGGTGATGGGAGGGCAAGGTGCTGCATCATCATATTCCAATTGATAAATGCCTGCACCTATTCCATTCAAATCAATGGATGTGCCTAAAACCATTCCAGCGGCATTTTTCCAAGTGAATTGTTGAGCACCAGTAGCATTGAGTATACGAATGCCCGTAATACTGCCATTGGGCAAACCACAACTGGCATTCTGTAAAACCATTGCGCTCAGGTCAAAAGATGGTGAGAGTTTGTCTACCAATACAAAGGGACCTGCTGTGCGAAAGCAGGTTGGATCTGTACTAACGGTAACGGTTAACGTATATCTGCCTGCGGGCATATTAGACAACGCCAAAGTATTCCCAACCACTACTCCAAATTGGTTGGTCCATGTATAACTAAATGTACCTGCTGGCGCTCCGGTTACTGTTATACCAGTAATATTCCCAAGCCGGTTACACTGAGGGACAGGGTGTGTTAGTATTACATTGCTGGAATTAATGATGGGTACCACCGTTTTGATTTCATAATAACCTGCTATCAATTGACAACCCAGGTTTTGTTTGGTACCAACCAGTTTGTAAAAACCTGCTCCAACATTAATCAAATTAGTATCAATTCCAACTGTATTCCCATTATTATCTTCCCAATGAAAATCGACACCGCTGAATATTTTAATATTTTTTATCGACCCGTTATTTAAACCACAACTTGCATGTTGTATCAATACTGCGGTGGTATCAAATATAAAATTATAGGGTATATAAAAAGCAGAAGTAGCAGGAGCAGCATTGGTAGTGGTGAAAGATGTATTATAACAACTGATACTGGTACTACTATAGGTAAACGCCCCAGTAGCATCTGCGTTCACCGATGCCAAATATGTTTCCCCATTATAGTATTCGCTCATACAATCCCGCGTATCAAACACTTCTACCTCGCAACCTGCACAGGTAGTACCATGTGCTGCACCACCTGCATCTATATAGAGATCAGTTATTTTGGGTATTATAGTGGTGGGCGCTATAATATTAATACCTTTTGGAGTACAGAAAATTGAATTTCTGCTCATTTTAATAAACTTGGTGCCTGCTAATGCGATTCCAAAATTCTTAGTGTCATGTAAAATATTTACCGAATCCCGCCCGCCAATCAATCCACTATCTGATCCGGCAATAGCAATAGCAGTACTGGCACCAAAACTATTATTGGCACGATCGCAGTTGATTGTGTTCCTAACTATTGAAAAAGGATGTTTTAATCCAGATAAGCTGATACCTGCTGTATAAGCAAGTATATTATTCCCACTCACATTTACATAATGTTTGCCCTGATTGGCAACATCATCCGTTACCTGAATAGCAGAGATAGGTAAGGCAATTGGCAACGCCGGTGTGGATGTACCAATGATGAAATTATTATTTACAATGTTTACATATCCATTGGCTCCTGTTGAAGTAGGTTTTAAACCAATTTGAATAGCATTGAGGAAAACCATGAAACGATTTTCTTCTCTATTGGCATATCCCCCAATATTAATATTAAATACATCAAACAATTCAATCGCATTAACCACCCCTTCCCGGGTAGCAGGTCGACCTGTATTGTTTTTACCTATTTCATTATTTTGAATACTGATATTATAACCTATTCCTGTTGGTGGCGGGTCTCTTGAATCTTCTGGAATAGCTTCGTGACGAATGGAATGATAACATCCAAAAAAAGCATTCCCTTTGCCTTCCGCGCCAATTTTAATATCATGTACATTCCACATGAAAATTCCATCTCGCCAGGTGACACTATTTTGTGGAGGGTTATTTATAAAGCCGGCAAATAATATTCCGTAGATCTCTACATGGTCAACATTCCTTAAAACTAATCCTCTTGGTGCATCAACATATACTTTTGGCGTAATGGCAATTTTAGCATCACTAGTTCCAAAAGCAGCCCCAGGAAATTGAGTAGTCCCATCAATTACAAGATAAGAAGACACTAGTGGCAGTTCTGATAAAATTTGAATGGCACGTGCTGCTGCAGCACCACTGGGAATACTAAAACGGATGGTATCCCATGTTGGCTGATTGCCATTGTCCTTAGCACTTTGCAAAGCCCATCTTAAAGTTCCCGCACTGGTAAGGTCGCGAGGATCTGTTACCACAAAGGTATCAGCCCTGGCTACAGCGGCCAGCAATAAGGCAATAATGAAAAAGAATTTACGCATTCGGAATTATAAAGACAACATTCATGGTCAGAATGTTGCCTAACCCATCAGTTTGTTCCAAAGTTACAAATTGACTTTGAAAGCTAGTATTAAATGTGTGTAGAAAAGCTGTTTTGACTAACTTTGCCAACATTTTATATTAAGCAGCAAGGAAAATATGTCCGGTAAATACAGAGAATACAACCAATTAAACCTACCCTCCATTGGAGAGGAAATATTGGCCAAATGGAACCAATCGCAGGCTTTTGAAAAAAGCGTTTCTTTAAGAAATGGCCATACTCCCTTTGTTTTTTATGAGGGACCGCCAAGTGCTAATGGCATGCCTGGCATTCACCATGTTATAAGCCGCACTTTAAAGGACCTGGTTTGTCGTTACAAAACCATGCAAGGATTTCAAGTAAATAGAAAGGGGGGTTGGGATACACATGGATTGCCTGTTGAATTAGGAGTAGAAAAAGAATTGGGTATCACCAAAGAAGATATTGGTAAAAAAATATCTGTTGAAGATTACAATAAAAAATGCCGCGAAGTGGTGATGCGCTTCAAGGATAAATGGGATGATATTACTCAAAAAATGGGGTATTGGGTGGACCTCAATAAACCATACATCACTTTTGAAAATAATTATATAGAAACACTTTGGTGGTGCCTGAGTGAACTCTACAAAAAGGGATATCTCTATGAGAGTGTAAGCATTCAACCCTATTCCCCAGCCGCAGGTACTGGTTTATCGAGCCATGAATTAAACCAACCAGGTACTTATAAAGATGTGAAGGATACCAGTGCAACGGTAATGTTTCAATTACCCTTGCAAGCAGCCAATAACCCGAATACAACACATCTGCTTTTTGAAAAGCTGCTAGCTGCTTCTAACGAAAACAAGGACCAGGAACCCACCGGGGATGTCTTTTTCTTAGCATGGACAACCACCCCTTGGACACTTCCTTCCAATCTTGGATTAACAGTAGGACCATCCATTGAATATGAATTAGTCAAATCCTTCAATCCCTATACAGGATTGCCCGTTAGCCTGATTTTAGCAAAGAACTTGGTGGCAAAATATTTTAAGGCAGAAGCAGGACAAATTGCTTTGCAGGAATATAAGGAAGGCGATAAACTAATCCCTTGGAAAATCATTGCATCCTTTACAGGCAAGGAATTAGAAGGACTTTATTACCAACAACTACTGCCTTTTGAATCAAATAATTTAGATAGCATCCTTGAAATCAGTCCCGATGCCAATCCTTTCCGTGTTATTACTGGTGATTTTGTAACCACCGAAGATGGTACCGGTATTGTACATACTGCCCCTGCATTTGGTGCAGATGATTTTAGAGTAGGCCAAAAAAATAAATTAGGGATACTGACTTTAGTCGATAAAGAAGGAAAATTTATTGCTGGCACCGGCGAATTTAGTGGCCGTTATGTAAAAAATTATAAGGACGAGAAGGATTATGTAGATGTAAATATCGACATCGCCGTAAAATTGAAATTAGAAAACAGGGCCTTCAAAGTGGAGAAATATGAACACAGTTATCCGCATTGCTGGCGTACCGATAAGCCCATTATTTATTATCCACTTGATGCGTGGTTTATCAAAACCACGGCTGTAAAGGATCGTATGGTGGAATTGAATAAAACCATTAACTGGAAACCAGCCGCCACCGGTACGGGAAGATTTGGCAATTGGCTCGAGAATATGGTGGACTGGAACCTAAGCCGCAGTCGCTTTTGGGGCACTCCTTTACCCATCTGGAAAACGGAGGATGGCACTGAACAAAAATGCATTGGCAGTATTGAAGAATTGAAAAATGAGATTGCCCAAGCGGCCTCTCTCAACAATCCTGCGATTATACAAATGATGGACAGCCATCTCGATTTGCATAAACCTTATGTAGATGATATCATTTTATTATCTGCTACCGGTCAGCCAATGAAAAGAGTGGCTGATTTGATTGATGTTTGGTTCGACAGTGGTGCCATGCCTTATGCCCAATGGCATTTCCCTTTTGAAAACAAAGAAACATTCAAGCAATCATTCCCGGCCGATTTTATTGCAGAGGGCGTTGACCAAACACGTGGATGGTTTTATACCCTGCATGCACTCGGCGTATTATTATTTGATTCAGTGGCATACAAAACAGTAGTAAGCAATGGTCTTGTGTTGGATAAGAATGGCAATAAAATGAGTAAGCGATTGGGCAATGTGGTGGATCCTTTTGAAACTATAGCACAATTTGGAGCCGACGCCACCCGCTGGTACCTGATTACCAATGCCAGTCCATGGGATAGCTTGAAATTCGACAATGAAGGCATCAAAGAAGTGCAACGCAAATTTTTCGGAACACTGTATAATACCTATCAGTTCTTTGCACTTTATGCCAATGTGGATGGCTTTGATTTTAAAGAGGCCTATATCCCCATTAAAGACCGTCCTGAAATTGATCAATGGATTTTATCTTCTTTGAATAGCCTTATAAAAAATGTATCTGCCAATTTTGATGACTATGAACCCACACAGGCTGGAAGGGCCATTGAAGATTTTGTAGATAGTTTATTGAGCAACTGGTATGTAAGGCTTTGTCGCCGACGCTTCTGGAAAGGCGAGTATGAGCATGATAAAATTTGTGCTTTCCAAACGCTCTACGAATGTCTGAAAACCCTGAGTTTATTGATGGCGCCCATTGCACCATTCTTCGCTGATTGGTTGTTCATTAATTTGAATGAAGTATCAGAAAGATTTACCCACAGTTCTGTTCACCATGCTGATTATCCTAAAGCCAAGGAAGCGGTAATTGATATAAATCTGGAAAAAAGAATGCAATTGGCTCAGGACGCTTCTTCACTGATATTATCGCTTCGTAAAAAAGTGAGTATCAAAGTGCGTCAACCGCTTCAAAAAGTATTTATTCCTGCATTGGATGCAGATATGGCAGAAAAAATTAAGCAGGTAGAAGAAATTATCAAAGCCGAAACCAATATCAAGGAAGTGGATGTCTTGGGTGCAGAAAATGATTTTATAAAGAAAAAGGCCAAGGCCAATTTTAAAACACTGGGAAAAAAATTGGGGCCCAAAATGAAATGGGCTGCCGAACAAATTGCCTTATTCGACAATACGGCCATTGATAAAGTGATGGAGGCTGAATATTTGCTAAATCCAGAGGGTGTAGAAAAGGGAGAAGTACCATTGTATATAACTGCAGAAGACCTGGAAATAACTACAGATGAAATACCAGGATTTGAGGTAGCAACCAAAGGAAATCTAACGGTGGCATTGGACATTAGTATTTCTGATCAACTGAAAAAGGAAGGGGATGCCAGAGAGTTTGTGAACAGGATTCAGAACATCCGGAAGGACCAGGGATTTGAGCTCACAGACAGAATAATCGTGGAAGTATCTGAAAATGCGGGGCTGCAACCATCATTAAATGAATATAAAACCTATATTTGCGCCGAAATTTTGGCTGATTCGCTTGCATTTTTACCCCAAATAAATGGAGGCATAGAAATTGAAGTGAACGAAGCCATTGTAAACGTGAACGTTATAAAAAAAGGAGAGTAGTATGGCAACAAAGAAAAAAGCAGCCAAACCAGCTGCCAAACCTGCCCCAAAAAAGTCGGTAAAACCCGCTAAACCAGCCAAAAAAGCTGTTCCGGCTAAGGCCCCAGCCAAAAAACCGGCTGTAAAAAAGCCTGCTCCAAAGCCTGTAAAGAAAGCTATGCCTGCAAAAGTTAGCAAGCCTGCTCCTAAACCAACTCCTAAAAAGAAAGCACCTGTTAAAGTTGTAAAACCCATTAAAAAAGAGGTTAAAGCACCTGTAAAACCAATAGCAAAAAAGCCGGTAGCCATAAAAAAACCGGAACCAAAGCCCATGCCGAAAAAAGAAGAAAAGAAACAGGCCACTGCTGTACCCGATTTAAAGTCGGCGATGAAAGCATTTAAAGCCAAAGAAGAGAAACTGCAGAAATCCAAACCGATTGTACTGCCAAAAATAACTACCAAAACGAGTCGTAGTTATCAACCCGATTTTACTCGCTCTGTATTGGATCAACCCAAATACGATGCCGGTGCGCCCATTGTAAGGTACAGTGATGCAGACTTGAATGAATTCAAAGAACTCATTCAACGCAAACTGGAATCAGCCAAAAAAGAGTTGAATTATTTGCAAGGACTAATTACCCGCAAAGATGAAATGGGTGGTGATGAAACGGATAACCGTTACATGACCATGGAAGATGGTAGTCTTAGTATGGAAAGAGAGCAATTGAGCCAAATGGCCAGTCGCCAAATCACTTTTATCGACCACTTGGAAAAAGCCATCATGCGAATTGAAAACAAAACTTATGGCATTTGCAGGGTTACTGGGAAATTGATTGATAAGGCAAGACTTAAAGCTGTACCACATGCTACTTTAAGTATCGAAGCCAAGATGGGCATTGTGAGATAATTTTATTCAAAAAATAAGTGTACAAGGAGAACAATAATTGTTCTCCTTTTTTTATCTTCAAACCAATGAAACAATTGATTCCAACTTCAATCAGGCTGATGATAAAATTACTGTTGATTCGATGGAAGGATTTTTACACTGGGAATCATAAAAAATTTACCAACCAATTTTTAAGCACAGCAGGATATCAATATCGCATTACAGTTCAACAATCTTTTCGGTTTTCGGAGATTCAAATTCCCAAACGCCATAATATTGAACTAGCCATTAATAAAATCAATCAAATCGAGCTATTACCCGGACAAATTTTTTCTTTCTGGCATTTGGTCAAAAAGCCATCAGAATCCATGGGATTTGGGCTTAGCAGAAGTATCATCAATAAAACATTAAAAACAACCGTTGGAGGTGGACTCTGCCAATTATCTGGATTGATTTATCATGTTGCCATTAAAGCAGGATTGAATATTATAGAACGACATGCGCATAGCATGGATATTTATAGGGAGGAAGAAAGGTTTACCCCTTTGGGTACAGATGCTACGGTGGCATATGGCTATAAGGATTTGCGATTTAGCAATCCCTACCCTTTTCCAATTAGCTTTCAATTTATCTCCAGTAAAGATTTATTACAAGTTAATTTAACTGCACCACAACCAATAACTGCTTTTGAAATTGAATTTGAACAGGAAAAAAAACAGGATTTTACCATTGTTCGAAGTTTTCAAATCAATGGGGTGGATCGCAGGCTTATATCACAAGACAAATATGAATTATACCACAAAACCACGACCACTAGTCAAGAACCCGATGCTTATTTCCTTTAAGCATTTTTATTTTTGGTTACTTTTGTTATTGAAATTTTATTATGCAGCTTATACCCGTCAATACCACCGCACATGCAGCTGATTTTATAAAAGTAGCTGTTAAATTATACAAGCATGATCCTAATTGGATTCGTCCGCTTGATAAGGATATCCACGATGTTTTTGACAAAAACAAAAACAAAACCTTTCGCTTTGGTGAAATTGAACGTTGGCTTTTGAAAGATGAGGCAGGCAATTTAATAGGAAGAATTGCTGCCTTTATCAATAAAAAATACAAGAACAAAGGAGACGAAGTACCAGCAGGCGGTTTTGGTTTTTTTGAATGTATCAACAATCAGGATGCTGCCAATTTACTGTTGGATACCGCCAAAAACTGGTTAATTAATAAGGGCATGGAGTCGATGGATGGTCCCATTAATTTTGGTGAAAGAGACCGATGGTGGGGACTGGTTACAGAAGGTTTTTTTGAACCCTTGTATTGCATGAATTACAACCCTCCTTATTACGTAAACTTAATAGAGCACTATGGTTTCCAGGCTTTCTATCACCAGATTTGTTTTGGCATGATTCCACAAGCACCCTTGGTAGCCAAGGTATGGGAAAGACATGCGATGATAGAAAAAATGGGTGGGTTTAGTGCATCCATGATTGAAAAAAATAAGCTGGAAAAATATGCAAAGGATTTTGCAATAGTATATAATAAAGCATGGGCAGGACATGGTGGCTTAAAACAAATGGAACTAAAGCAAGTATTACTCATGTTTAAAAAAATGAAACCAGTGATGGATGAAAAAATCATTTGGTTCGCCTACTATAAAGAAGAGCCAGTAGCAATGTTTATCAATTTGCCAGACTTGAATCAATGGTTTAAACATTTGAATGGAAAATTTGGACTCTTACAAAAACTCCAGTTTTTATGGATGAAGCAATTTAAGGCGAATGATAAATTCACTGGATTGGTTTTTGGAGTAGTACCCGAATGGCAGGGAAAAGGGGTTGACTCCTACATTATCGCTGAAGCTGCAAAGGTTGTTCAACGGAAAAAGAAACCCTATTACGAGAAATATGAAATGCAATGGATTGGCGATTTTAATCCTAAAATGCTCAATATTGCCGACAATATAGGGGAAACTCACCGCAGCAGAATCCTCACTACGTATCGCCTTTTATTTGACCCAAACAGAGAATTTAAGCGACACCCGATATTAATTTGAGATTCTTAATTTTAGATTTTAGATTTGCCCCTGTACAATTCAATGCTCATTTAGAAAATGCTCCGCCCAAGGCGGATTGGTGGAATGGAAAACTTTATTGTTTCGGCTAGAAAATACCGTCCTCAAAATTTCTCTACTGTTGTAGGACAGCAGCATATTACCACTACCCTAAAAAATGCGATTTTAAATAATCAACTAGCGCATGCATTTTTATTTTGCGGTCCAAGAGGTGTTGGCAAAACTACCTGTGCGCGTATTTTGGCCAAAACCATCAATTGCGAAAACAAAACTGCCGATGGCGAAGCTTGTAATAACTGTGCCAGTTGTGTTTCTTTTGATGCCGGCAGTTCCATGAATATTCATGAATTGGATGCGGCCAGTAATAATAGTGTTGATGACATTCGTACCCTGGTTGAACAAGTAAGGTTTGCACCACAGGCAGGGAGATATAAGGTATATATTGTAGATGAGGTGCACATGCTCAGTCAATCGGCCTTCAATGCTTTTTTGAAAACCCTGGAAGAGCCACCACCCTTTGCCATTTTTATTCTGGCGACCACCGAAAAACATAAAATCCTGCCTACGATTCTTAGTAGATGTCAGATTTTTGATTTCAAGCGCATCACCAATAATGATACCGTATTGCACTTACAGGAAATCTGCGAAAAAGAGCATATTGAAGCAGAAAAAGCAGCACTGCATATCATTGCACAGAAAAGCGAAGGCTGTATGCGCGACTCACTCAGTATCCTGGACAAGATTGTTAGTTTTACCAACGGCACACTAACGTATAGCAATACACTAGAACACCTGAATATCCTGGATGAGGATTATTATTTCAAATTGCTGGATTTCATGCAACAGCAACAATTGAGTGATGCCCTTTTGTTATTTGATACCATCAATCAAAAAGGGTTTGAGGGCGATACTTTATTGGAAGGCTTTGCTGAATTCATTCGGAATTTGCTCGTGAGTAAAGATGCTAAAGCTGCGATGTTACTTGAAGTGGCCGATGATTTCAAACAAAAATATTTACAGAGTGCTCAACAACTCAATATGGGTTGGCTGGTAGCGGCGCTTAATATATTAAATGAATTCACTATTCAATACAAGCAAGCCCGAAATAAGCGTTTACATGTAGAACTATGTCTTATCAAACTATGCTATCTGCATCAAGCCATTGAATTATTAGCAGAAGGCGGATTGCCGGCAAAAAAAAAACTAATTGAGTCAAAGTCGGTAGCATTCAGGGCCCTTCCCTTAGTTGCACTGAAAGAAACCACCAAGACACCCAACACGACTGCTAATCGGCAGGAGGCCAAATTAATGATTGAGCAGCCCGAAGCCGCTATTCCACCTAAAATAAAGGAAATTCCTGCACAGCCTACTGAATCCGCTGGAAAGGGGAAAAGCATTGCATCTTTGCAAAAATTACGCGAACAGGTAACCAAACAACTCAATCAATCGGGATTAGCTACAAAGCCCCTGTCGGAAGAAAAATTACAAAAAGCTTGGGAATTGTTTATTGAAACATTGGTTGCCCGAAAAAATCATTCGGCCGTTACCAATTTCAAATCTGCCGAATTGCAAATTGCGGGTGAAAATGCGATTTCCATTACAACACATTCGGTTTTTCAGCAAAAATTCATAGAACAGGAAAGGGCTGGACTAATAGAACATTTTCAGCGCTATTTTGGAAATAAACTATTAACCTATTCGGTGGAAGTAGCCGAAAAAGAATCGAATCAAGCGCCCGTGGAAAAAACCCTTAATTCCAAGGAGCAGTTTTTGAAAATGATTGAGGAATATCCATTGGTAAAGGAACTGAAAGACAGGCTGCGGTTGGAACTCGATTATTAAATCTCCTCCCTTTTTTCCTCATTTTGATGTAATTTCACGGCTCATTTAACAAATAAGAAATTTTATATTATGGCGGAAGTGATAAGAATGCCCAGGATGAGTGATACGATGACGGAAGCAGTGATTGTGGCATGGCATAAAAAAGTGGGCGATAAAATAAAACCAGGTGATTTATTGGCCGAGGTAGAAACAGACAAAGCCACCATGGAATTGGAAAGTTATAATGAAGGGACATTATTATACCTAGGTGTAGAAAAAGGCAAATCAGTACCTGTAGATGGAGTATTAGCTGTGGTAGGAAAAGAAGGCGAAGATTATGCAAGTTTATTAACTGGCAACAATAACCCCACACCAGTAATAGAAGCTGATGCTGCTACGGCAATTGCAGCCACTACAGCAGAAAAAATTGCATTGCCAGCTGGCGCCAAAGAAATCAGAATGCCCTTGTTGAGTGATACCATGACAGAGGGTAAAATTATTAGTTGGCATAAAAACATAGGAGATTTTGTTAAATCGGATGATGTATTGGCTGAAGTAGAAACAGATAAAGCCACTATGGAAGTAGTAGGATATGAAGAGGGTACTTTATTGTATAGAGGTGTAGAAGCTGGCGCAGCTGCAAAAATAAATGAGATCATTGCCATCGTTGGAAAAGCTGGTACCGATGTAAGTGCTTATATAGCTGCCGAAAAATCAGGCGCCAACCAAACCGTAGCTACTGTTGCTGCGGCTGCCACTACCAGTACGGCTGCTGTTACTGTTGCAAACGAAGCAACCACCAATACAGGAAACGATCAGCGAGTAAAAGCTTCTCCTCTTGCCAAAAAATTAGCTGCCGACAAAGGCATTGATCTTAGTCAAATTAATGGTAGCGGTGATGGAGGTAGAATTACTAAAAAAGATATTTTCAATTTTGTGCCTGGTAGTACTGCTGTTAGTACTCCAAACAAAGTAGCGGCTACTATTGCTCCGGTAACCATTGCACAGGGTGAAGGACATACTGATATTCCATTGACACAAATGCGCAAGGTAATTGCTAAAAGATTAGGGGAAAGTAAATTCAGCGCACCGCATTTTTATTTGACCATGGAAATAAATATGGACAATGCGATTACTGCGCGTGCAGCCCTCAATGAAGTAAGTCCGGTTAAAATTTCTTTCAATGATATTATTATAAAGGCTGCTGCACATGCTTTGCGCCAACATCCAGCTGTAAACAGCAGTTGGATGGGTGATTTTATCCGTCAGAACCATCATATTCATATTGGCAGTGCAGTGGCTATGCCCGAGGGTTTAATTGTGCCAGTTATTAAGTTTGCCGATCAAAAATCATTATCGCAGATTGCCGCTGAAGCCAAAGACCTTTATGGAAAAGCAAAGGATAAAAAATTACAGCCTGCTGAATTCAGTGGAAATACTTTTACCATTTCCAATTTAGGCATGATGGATATCGAATCATTTACAGCCATCATTAACCCACCAGATAGCGCCATTTTAGCGGTGGGTAGGATTAAAGAAATAGTAGTTAAAAAGGGAGATGCTTTTACTACTACCAATGTGATGATGCTTACACTAAGTTGCGATCATCGCAGTGTAGATGGAGCGGTGGGTGCTGCCTTCCTACAAACCTTAAAAAAATATTTAGAACAACCAGTAACTTTATTGGTTTAATTTCCATAAACAGATTTAAAGAAAAGCGTTCGCATTGCACCGAACGCTTTTTTATGCATGTTTAAATAATCAGTATGAAGAAAAAATTTATATTTCTTGGCACCGTGGCCATACTCGCATTGGGGGTTACTTTTTTTGCTGCCTGGGCACGCATCACTCACCAACCTTATGCTGCCAAGGCATTAACGATTGGTATGAATACCCAATATATTGGACTGGCGGCCTTGGCCATATTGCTTTTTTTATGGCTGACAAATAAAAGAAAATAAGTCCCTACCTTTCCATATTCCTATTCCCAGCATTTTGCATTTTCAATATATTTTGAAATTTCAAAATCAGGCTTATCTTTGCCAGATACAATTGGCATATGAAATTAACAGAAGCAAAACAGCAATTTATTAGTAGTTGGGGAGCCTTTGGCACCCATTGGGGCATCAACAAAACCATGGCTCAAATTCATGCCTTATTATTGGTTAGCCCGGAACCGCTTACACAGGATGATGTAATGGAACAACTCAGCATTAGCAGGGGAAATGTAAATATGAATATCCGCGACTTGATTGGCTGGGGCTTGGTAGATCGTGTAATTATTGCAGGAGAAAGAAAGGAGTTTTTTTCAGCCGAAAAAGACATTTGGAAAGTAGCCACTCAAATCATCAAGGAAAGAAAAAAAAGAGAACTGGATCCGATGCTGAAATTATTATCGCAGCTGGAAAATATTGACGGCGACAAAAAAGACAAGCATGTAAAACAGTTCACAGAAACGGTAACGGGTATACGAAAATTTGGCAATCAGGCTGATAAAATGCTGGACACCATGATTAAGGCCGAAGAAAATTGGTTTACCAATGTTCTATTAAAATTGCTTAAATAATGAACGCTGCCCCCATCTTGCTTTTTGATGGCGTTTGCAATTTTTGCAATAGTGCCGTTCAATTTGTTCTCAAAAGAAATAGTAGAGGAAATATCCGCTTTGCTCCTTTGCAAAGTGAAATTGCGAAAAGTTTGATATTGCAATATGGATTGCCCAACAACAAAATGGACAGTTTTGTGTTTATTATTAATGGAAGAGCTTTCACTAAATCTACTGCTGCACTGCAATTGTGCAAACAGTTGAGAAGAGGATGGCCACTGCTATTTACATTCATCATTGTCCCAAGATTTATCAGGGATTTCTTTTATGATTGGATTGCAAAGAACAGGTATCGCTGGTTTGGTGTTAAAGAACAATGTATGATCCCCGACCCCTCCATAAAGGCCAGGTTTCTTGAATAAAATAAAACAATAGTATGAAAAAAACCTTGGTAATTGGTGCTTCGGAAAACCCAGAACGCTATAGTTTTTTGGCTGTAAAAAAATTGACTGCAAAGGGGCATCCCGTGGTTGCCTTGGGCAATAAAAAAGGCAAAATTGATGCTACAATTATTGAAACCGAAAAAATTTCTTTTGAAAATATTGATACCATCAGCCTTTATTTAAATCCTGGTTTTCAAAAACAATATTACGATTACATTTTATCGCTACATCCCAAAAGAATCATCTTTAATCCCGGTACCGAAAACGATGAATTGGTTGCGCTTGCACAAAAAAAAGGCATTGAAACCTTAGAAGCATGTACCCTTGTAATGCTTAGTACGGGCCAGTTTTAGTAACCCTACGTAGTATAAATACTATCTACCTGTAATATTTTATCGAATTTTTAAAATGTTGCAAGCATTTTCTACAATTATGCAATATTAGCATTCTGAATGCGTTTAATTTTGTGTAGGGCTTTAGCTCTACGATCCAACATTCTATAAAAACTAAAATCCGGTATCATGAAACGCATTGCTATTTGTGCATTTGCATTCTTGTTGGCTGCTTTTTTTACTTCAAGTCAGGCACAACCAATTGCAGCCAAGCCTACACTCTTTAATAATTTCGCTACAGTTATTAATTGTTCCAGTGCTGAACTGGCCAGGGCATTTACAGTCGCACAGGGTCAAAATATTAATCTTGCATTGGCAGGTAATTTTGCATTCCCAGGCACAGTAAGTTCCAATTTGGTGAAGTACAGTAATCTGCAAAGTATTGTTATCAAATCTCCTTTATTCAATAATGCTATTTTCAGTTTGTCTAAAAGAACCAATGATGACAATAGTATTACTTACGTAGGCCGTATCATCCATTTTGATTATTCCGATATGTATGAATTGAAGCAGGATGCCAATGGTAATTATCAACTCATTAAAAACGAAACCGAGCGTTTGGTTCAAACCTGTGCTCACCAATAAATAATATCCGATTTCATTTTTCATTCTTCCAATATCCCCTAAAATTAAAAAAATGAAAAAACCACTTACACTTTACCTATCACTCATACTGATGCTATTCAGTTTTCAAGCATACAGTGTTCCCAAATTAAGCAGTTACCCCAGTTCCAATTATGTCATTTTTCTTGACTTCGACGGTCATTATGTTGTAAGTACCGTATGGAATGGTGGTAATCCTTTGGCTTGTAGTGCAGCTCCTATGACAGATATTGAAATTACTGAAGTGTTCAACCGTGTGTCTGAAGATTTCCGTCCTTTTAATGTTAATGTTACTACTGACTCTACAAAATATTTGGCAGCTCCTATAACACAAAGAATTAGAATTATTGTAACACCTACCAGCAGTTGGTATCCTGGTGTTGGTGGTATTTCTTATGTAGGATCATTTACTTGGGGAGATGATACCCCAGGATTTGTATTCACTGATAAATTACCTGTTGGTGGTCCAATTATACCTAAGATGGTGGCCGAATGTTGTAGTCACGAAACAGGACATACTTTGAATTTATCACACCAATCCAAATTTGCTAATGGCGATTGTATTAATCCATTAGAATACTATAATACTGGTGTTGGAAGTGGTGAAATTGCCTGGGCACCTGTAATGGGCAATAGTTATTATAGAAATATGACTGGATGGAATGATGGTCCAACACAATATGGTTGCACCAGTACACAAGACAACCTCAGTCTTATTGCCACCACCAACGGTTTTTCCTATAGAACAGATGATTATACTGAAACACTCAATGCTAGCACTTATGCACTTTCATTCACCAACCTGAATGTAGGTGGTGTTATTAGTACAACTACTGACAAGGATGCATTTAGGATTGTGTTTGCGCAAAATTCCAATTTGCATTTAAACATCGCCCCATACAGTGTTGGAGCCAATTCAGAAGGCGCCAATCTGGATGTAAAAGTGACCATGTTTAATGCAGCAGGCACATTAATTCGTACTTACGATAATACTGCCTCCATGAATGTAACCATTGATACTGCTTTAACTATTGGCACTTATTATATCAAGATAGATGGTGGTGGAAATGCCAATACAAGCGAATATGGTAGTTTGGGTTCTTATACCATTACTGGCTTCACCGGACTATTACCGATACATGATGTTAGCTTAAATGGTAATAATGATAAAAACAAACACAACCTCAACTGGAGTATTGTTGCAGATGAACCAATAAAAAATATTCAACTGGAAGTAGCAGCTGATGGTAGCAATTTCAAACCGCTTATTAGTTTGGATGCCAGTGCAAAGAATTTTTCTTATCAACCTTATAATAGCAGTACCCTTTTGTACAGATTGAAAGTAACCTCTATATTGAATCAAGTAGTTTATTCCAATACAATTGCTTTAAGAGCAAGTGGCAAAACAGAAAAAGCATTCAATGTATCAACGCTTGTACAAAACGATATTACCGTAAATGCTTCTGTTAATTACCAATATCGTTTAAGTGATGGTAATGGAAAAGTAATAAGCAGCGGAACCGCTAATAAAGGAATCAATAAAATTAATATAAACAACCAACCAAGTGGTTTATACATCGTATCATTCTTCAGTAACAATGAAATTCAAACTGAAAGAATTATAAAACAGTAAGGTAGATTCATGTGTAAGTTAAGGGGTCGGCGTTAGGGGCTGGCCCCTTTTTTATTTGTACAAACTCGGTAGTCATTAAATTATTCAGAATTTTAATATCCCTATTCAATCTAATTTTATCAACATTTATTGTACAAACCCTCTAATATATAATACTTTTAGCATTGTTTCGCTATTGGTTTTCACTACCAAATTCTTAAGTATATTTCCTGTATCAACTTTTGAATAATACCCTATTTCAATTATACCATCTTCTCCAGGTTTATAAATCTTAGCTGAATCATATCTTGGTTTAGTACAACCACAACTTGCACTTACATCAAGTATTTTTAATGGCAACTTGCCTGAATTTACGAATGCAAATCCCACAAATGCGGTATCTCCTTTTTTAATTGTACCAAACGAAGCGGTGTCTTTATTAAAATAAATTTTTGCTGCACCTGAAATTGAGTTAGAAGAATTATTGCAAGCAAATAAATAATATAATAAATTAAATAAATAATATTTCATGTTATTGTTTTTGTTTAACTATTAAAGAATCAATACAACTAATAGTATTTTTTAAATATTCATTACCCAATTCGGTAGCAAACCCGCCAAATTGCCTTATCAAAAAACCTTTTTTATTAATCATATATTCCGAAGGATATTCCATTACTTGCAATTTTTTAGCAAACAAACCGGCACTATCATATAATGAAATAATTTCATTAGGGGTTATGTCGTATTTTTCAAAATCTTCGAATAAATTAATACTTCCTGGCATAATTTTGACTATCTTAAATAAGCTGTCTTCTTTATAATGTATTGCAATAGCATTTAGGGCATTATCTTTAATAGTACAAGGTTTGCATCCTAAAAACCAAAAATCAAACAATATGATTTTGTTTTGAAACGAATCAAGGGTATAAATTTTTCCAGCCTTGTCAAATAAT
The DNA here is from genome assembly GCA_943367825.1 of Chitinophaga pinensis. Taxonomy (GTDB): domain Bacteria; phylum Bacteroidota; class Bacteroidia; order Chitinophagales; family Chitinophagaceae; genus Ferruginibacter; species Ferruginibacter pinensis_J. Next base: position 1,216 of record CALRKF020000011.1, on the reverse strand, counting down.
TTAAATTCAGAAGACTTGTTACTTTCTATAAAGTTGGGAAGTAACTTGTTATCAAAAGAAATAATATTGTTCCTTAATGTAAGTTTTGGAAAAATATAATTAGATATAAAAAAACTAGTAAATATTCCAATGCAAAGCAATATGGTAAAAAAAATGGTTTTTGGGTATCTAAAATACAGGCCTATTATTACACCAAGTGTAGCGGAAACAAAACAACCAATCCAAAAAATCCAATTACCCGATGAAACAATTAATGGAAATATCAGCCATAAAAGTATTCCTGCAAGAATAATTCGATTTTCCTTGTTATTAAACGAAAAGCGTAAAAAAATACCAATAAAAGTTGCTATTACTAATTGCAGTAGTAATCTTGTAAACATTTGCACATTCCCACCTCTGAAAAAACTGAGAAAATCGATTGAAAAAAATGAAACTAATTGCAATTGTATTAACCTGAACACTTTACGGCCTCTAATTTGTGTCATAGCAAAGTAGTTAAAAACTACCCTTTCAATATTTAGTATTAAAAGAGTAGTTTAATTATAATTAAGCACCCGAACCAAAACAGTCGCCATTACATTGAAATAAACCCAAAAAGCCACACTCCGTTGTACCATGTTCTGTACAGGTATTTACTGAAATACATGTATTATAGCCTGGAGAACTGCATTGACTTGCCCAACTACCTTCATTGCATTGACAGGTAAAATACTTATCTTTATAATACTGCGGCGGGTTATCAGGTTGAATATCACCAATATAATTTTTCTTAACAGAAGCAAAAACCTCTCCCCCTAATGATTTTGTGAAAAGCTGCTTTATTTTGTACTGAATTATTGCTACATTATCAGAATTTAGAGTCTTTGCTTTGGATGAATTATCAATCCACATTTCTGGTTTAATAACCGATAGTAACTCACTTATAACATTTTGTTGTTCCTTTGTTAGCTTACCACTTTCAATCCAGCCAGCTAAATGTTCTTTCCAAATAATATACTTCTCATTGTAGTTTAAACTTCCATATGCAAGTACTCTTGAAGATCCATTTTTCATTTTAGTTACTTCCGTTAAGAGTTGTTTATTTATCGTGTTACTATTAGCTAAATTATCCTGTTTAGAACAAGCAAATAAAAAGAAAGCTAATGCACTTGTAATAAAAATTAATTTTTTCATTTGGTAAATTTTAATCGTTAGTCTGGTTCAAGACATATTTTTG
>CALRKF020000010.1:0-69909 GCA_943367825.1 Chitinophaga pinensis | reverse complement strand
TTAACGACTGCTTAACCAGCTGTTTAAGTTACCTTGCAATATTAATCTTAATGAATATCAAATGAAACCAATTGCAGTAATTTTTTTCTTTACAGGTAGTTTGTTGAGTTCTTTTATTGGCTTATCGCAAAACATGGATATTAATTTATTGAAACCAATTAATAAAAATGAAACCAATTTTAAGAATAAATACTTAGAAGGGAATGCTTCCTCTGTAACCGCATTAAGTACGGGCATTCCAATTGGTATTGCATTGGCAGGCTTTATTACAAAAGACAAGCAATTAAAGCAAGATGCACTGTATATGGGCGTCGCTTTTATAGGCTCCAGCGTGATTACACAATCAGTAAAGCGGCTCACTAAACGTGCTCGACCTTTTGAAACATATTCCTTCATCGTAAAAAGGGATGATGAAAGTGGTGGCTATTCATTTCCCTCAGGTCATACTTCTGCAGCATTTTGTACCGCCACATCAGTAGCACTCAGGTATAGAAAATGGTATTTTGTAGCACCAGCTTATTTATTTGCGGGCTCTGTTGGATGGGCAAGAATGTATCAGGGAGTTCATTATCCAAGTGATGTATTGGCTGGAGCCGTGGTAGGATCTGGTGCAGCCTGGCTAAGTTGGAAGGCAGAAAAATGGATACAAAAAAAACGATTTAAGAATCCTGCTGCAGCTATTACAAAATGGTAAAAAATATTATATTAATACTATTATTTTCCCCACTACTGTCATTTGCACAGCAGCCTGAACATATTATTACTGAGCAAAAACTAGATTCAACAACTTATACAAGGCCGGCATTATTATCATTTATTAAAAATATCCCTTCCGATATTAAAGGATTTACAAAACAAAACCTACAATATAAAGCCCTCAAGCCATTGCTCAAAATTGGCATTATAACTTCTGTATTAATGTTGGCAGATCAAAAAATCACTAATAATTTTCAACATTTCACCAATGATAATCATCTATCGCCAGAAGAAAAATTCAAACCGATAATTAGTGTCAAGTTGGGTGGAAAGTCAACAAATATTGGAAAAATTCCTGGTAATCTTACAACAGCGATTTATAATATCGGACAAGGTTCCTCTGCAATGATATTAGCTGGAGGTTTTTTAATAAAAGGAATTATAAATAAAGACAATCGAGCACTAACTACTGCAAGTGAACTTACAGAAGCATTCATCACGCTGGGAGTTGGCACCCAATTTTTAAAATACTTTACTGGCAGAGAAAATCCATCGGATGCAACTAAGTCTGGTGGGAGGTGGCGTCCCTTTCCATCCTGGTCTGATTTTCAAAATCACAAAACAAAATATGATGCATTTCCCTCAGGGCATATGGCAAGTTTCATTAGTGCATTAACCATTATTGGAGAAAATTATCCAGAAAAAAAATGGATTCGACCTGTTGGATTCTCCTTAGCCGGGCTTTGTAGTTTGGCAATGATCAATAATGGTGTACACTGGGCTAGTGATTTTCCTTTAGGATTTGCACTAGGTTATGGATATGGAAAATATATTGCGAAAAAACACAAAGCCTTCCACCCACAAGCTGACAATAAGATAATTTCATTGTAATTTTATTGTATGACAGAAATAAGTATCAACACCCCCGCTTTATTATTTCCAGCAATTACTTTATTGATGCTGGCATATACCAATCGTTTTCTGGCATTGGCAGCCCTTGTAAGAAAACTACATACCGAATATAATAATGGTGAAAAAGAAAAAAACATCCTGGGGCAGCTTAAAAATCTCAGAAGCAGACTTAACCTCATCAGGTATATGCAGGGGCTTAGTGTATTTAGTTTTTTAATGTGTGTTTTGTGCATGTATATTATCTTTCGCGGCTGGATGGTAGCTGCGCATTATATTTTTGCCAGTAGCCTTTTTTTACTCTTTGTTTCTATTCTTCTTTCATTGGTTGAAATCAATAAAAGTACCAAGGCCATTGAATTGCAATTAAGCGATATTGAAGAGCTGTCGAAGGCGAATATTTTTACGGATATTTTTAAGAATGAAGAATGAAGTAGCAAGTAGCAAGAAAAATACCCAGGCGCTGAAGACTAACATCCAACCCGCCTGACTACGTCATTCGGGCAAGCTTCCAACCTTCAACCAACTAGTGACCAAAAACTAACTTTTATACAAGCAACAAAATCCCCTTTTCACAACTACACTAATTAGAAGTTCAGCTCCGTAGGAGCGCTCCATTTGTAACAAAGCAAAATATAATATATAGCAAGCTCCAGCGGAGCGCTCTCTTTGTAACTTTTAGGAAGAGATGAGGAAGAGTTGAAGATGGTTAAAGATGGTTGAATTTGGTTGAATTTGGTTGAGAAGTTGAGGGCTTCCAAAACATAAACCAATTTCAATTTGAACAACTAAAATTTACCCGAATGACTCAGTCAGGCGGGCTTGCCCGAATAAAAAAGCCATACGGGACTAAAAACCTACAACATTTCCTTAATCTTCTTTCGTTACTTTTTGTTTGCCCAAAAAGTAACCAAAAAGGGCCCCGCCATCGATTACATCCCGATGGCGGAGGGTACCCTGATTAAACCTATGTACTACTGTGAACTGTACATTGGTACCCTGATGTGAAGTTCGTAATGCTTTGAACTTGTTTCGGGAGTTGAGCAAGAGTTGAATATTGTTGAAATATTGTTGAAGATGGTTGAATTTGGTTGAGAAGTTGAGGGCTTCCAAAACATAAACCAATTTCAATTTGAACAACTAAAGACTAAAAACTAAAAACTTTAATAATAGCAACCAATTTCCTTTTTATCACAACAGCCGCTTAGAAGGTATCCAGTATCAAGTATTAAGTAGCAAGTAGCAAGAAAAATACCCAGGCGCTGAAGACCAAGACCAACATCCAACCTCCAACTTCCAACTTCCAACTTCCAACCTCCAACCTCCAACCTCCAACCAACTAGTGCCAAAACTTTGCAATTCAAACTATCTCCGATTTTCCGTAACTTTAGAAAACCCATTTATTATGTTATGGAGAAAATTTAATGGCGACCCCATCAAACTTCCTATCAAAGATGCGGTACAAGAAGCCATCCAACGCGAAGCCCAAGCGGGCAACCACCTCAAAGTATGTATTGGAACCGATAGCCAGGTAAAGGGCAAGGAAACAGAATTTGCCACTGTAATCGTTTTTTTAAGAGAAGGTCGTGGTGGCTTTATGTTCATCCATAACGAAAAAACATTATTGAAATATAGTATCAAAGAACGCATGTTGGTAGAAGTGGCCAAAAGCATTGAAATAGCCTATGAGTTATGCGATTTATTTACCGAGTTCAATGTAGATATGGAAGTGCATGCAGACATCAATACAAATCCTTCCTTTAAAAGTAACGAAGCCCTTCGGGAAGCAATGGGATATATTTTGGGAATGGGCTTTGCCTTCAAAGCCAAACCAGAAGCCTTTGCCAGCAGTAGTTGTGCTAATAAAGTAGTGAACTAATCAATTATTTCATTGCTGTGAATAATTATATTTTTTTATAATAGCACAGTCTTAACAATTATGCTTTTATATTTGCACAAAAAAAACATGAAGCAATTAGTATTGACATTTACACTCGCAACAGTAGTATCTTTTTTCGCTGTAGCACAAAACAAAACCTCCAACAGTCTAGATTACAAAACATCCATTGGCGTAAAAGTGTGGGATGGTGCAGGTATCAGTTTAAAAACATTTATCGACAATAAGAATGCAGCTGAATTTATTGGCTTCTTCAAAAGTGGTGCTACTCGTATTACCGGCCTCTATGAAATTCATGGTGAATTGAATACAGAAGGTAATTTGAAATGGTATATCGGACCTGGTGCTCACGTAGGTTTATACAAAGTATTGAATGATACTAAAACTTATTTTGGGGTGGATGGTGTGGTTGGTTTGGATTATAAATTTGCCAACCTGCCTTTGAATTTGAGTTTGGATTGGCAACCTGCTTTTGAATTTTCTGGCGGAGGAACTTTTAACTCCAACTGGGGTGGACTTGGTATCAGGTACACACTATAATTTATTCAACGCATAAAATAATTAGCCCCTGCCAATGAATAAATGGCGGGGGTTTTATTTTCTCTTTCGCATAACACCATAAATACCCAATAATAGAAAAACAATTCCGAGTCCCAGCCTCCACCACATTCTTTCTTTTGATTTTTTTTCAGCTACTCTTTGAGATTGCATAAAAGCATCCAGGTTACGATTATTCTGCTCATTGAATCGTTGCATTTCAATTGAATCACTGCGCTTTTTACTTTCTTCCATTACCCTATTAAGCGCTTCCTGACTACTGTCTATTTCCGCCTTGGTCTTTTGAATTTTTTGAATCATTTCCTTTTCCTGTACAGAGGGCAGGTTTTTTTGCGCCATTAATTGACCGGAGAAAAATAATATAGCTATGAAAAAGTACTTCATTGTTTTTTTACAAAGAAAATCAATTCAGTCATAAAAAATATACCTCATAGTGGGTATTCTAAAATAAGTGGCTCCGGTAGAAACCGGAGCCGTTGCTTATTCAAAAACTACTAATTCTTCTTTTTTTATCAGTCCCTTGTAATTGCACTTTTTTATAGTTCAGAAACAAGACAAATAAGAAGTATTTGATAGGGATAGCCCCTTATAACTTTTACTTTGCTAAACAATGAACTATTGCTTAATAATTCTTTCTACAATTGTCTTTGTAGCGTAATTCAATTTCAATACATATACACCTGCTGCCAATTGAGAAAGGTCAATATTAATCTCAGTACCTGCATTGCCATTGTATCTTTTTTCCCAGACTAATTCACCGATAGAATTGTACACCTTAAGTCCCTGTAAATCGGCAGGCGCTATCCAATGATGTACTCTGAATGAATTGTTAAAGGGATTAGGATACACTAGGTAGCCTTGGGATTTTAATCTAGCAGGCAATGTTTTGCTTGAAATATTAATATTATCAAGCCACAAGTTATTTTGCTTATTACTTTTTGCTACAAAATAAACTTGGAAATTAGCAGTTCCTATATAGGGGTTTAAATAGATTCTCGTATTCTTCCACTCAGCCTGTTGAGTTGGAGTAAATGCGGGTATATTGGCAAAATTGGGATCATTGATGGTTTGAAGTTCTTCGCCCCATTTTTTCCATATAGATTTAAAGCTCGCACCACAATCTGTAGTAATCAACACTTCTAATGTATCTAATGGGAAAGTAGTGGACCCAGGAAATCTATTACCTGCAATATAACTATGGTCCCAAGAAATAAATACAGAATCATAATTAGTACTGTTTAATAATACGGGTGTATACAATTGGTCAATGGTGTTGGTGCCATTGGAAAAAGCAGGGTTATTAATTAACAATGCGCCTATACCTGTTCTTGCGGCAGCCGTACTCCTTGTCCAAGTAGTTAACCCATCAGGGTTTTGAACCGTCCAATTGACTGGAGGAAAACTACTATTCTCAAATCCTTCAACAATCGGCAAATTAACAGAGGCTGATACAATAAAAGTTTTGCGCAAAGTATCATTACCCGTAAACTGGTCAGCTGCTCCATTTGGATTGGTAGTATATACTGTTAATACATGCGTTCCTGCAGTAGTTGTCAAGGATGTTAAAGTAACATTTACACTATTACATTTACTCAAATTACCTGTCCAATTTAATGTGGCCGGTGTGCCATTATCAATTTGATAATTAAAGGTAACTGCTGTTAATGGATCACTACCGGAATTGCCTAAACGAACTGCTGGTACAATGCTCGTTCCGCAAACAGTTCCTAAAGGTTGGTTTATAGCAAGTACAGAAGCATTACGTTGGTACCGTATAACTTTAGTTACATTAATATTATCTACAAAAATATTATTACCGAATCCGTTTCTAAATCTAAAACCTAACATAATAGTTGGCGCGGTAATATTGCAAGTACTCAAACTAATACTTTCACTAATCCATTGTGATGCACTATTGGGCGTAAAATCACTACTTTGAGCGGGTGCAGTAATAAATGTTGTTCCGCCCCTGTTATAACCTGCATTTTTCCAGGTTAGACCACAGTCTTCGGAATAAACAATTTGAAGTGAATCAGTAGTAAATCCTGGCCAATAAGTTTTTGAAAGATTCCAACTTAGCTTAACTGAATCTACACCTGCCAGATCAATATTATTTGACCTGAAAATATCTATTGCACCGGTTGTACCATAATTGGCAGCATCAATCCACATACAACTAGTAGAAATTCCATTAGGTCCGATTACGCTGGTTCTTTTTGCCCATGTTCTAGCTCCATCTGGATTAATTACACTCCAATTGACAGGTGGAAATGCAGCTGCGGCTGGTTCAAAATCAACAGCCTGTGGTAAGCTAATGGTTCCTAAAGCAGAATAATTAGCCCTAGCACTATCCGAATTGGGTCTTCCATCTGATGCACCATTCGGATTGCTGGTTTTAACTGTTAATACATGTGCCCCACTGGGTGTTGTAAATGCAGTGAGGTTTGCATATTCATATGCAGCAGGTGCCAGATTTCCTGTCCAATTCTGTGTGGCAACTGTTACCCCATCAATTTTTATATTGAATGTAAGGGAAGTTAAAGGAGCATCCCCATCGTTCACAATTAATACTTGAGGAGTGAGTGTAGTACCACAATAAGAACTGGTGGTGCCACATGCAAAACCGCGACTCAAGGGATTCAATATTTCCGACACTCTAACATCATTATTTACGGCTGAAACAGGTACGCATCCATTGGAAGTTTTAAGGGATGCTCTATATAAATCAAGACATGCCTGTGCTCTACAATTTTGTGAAATAGTAAAAAGCCCGTAGCAGGCATCATCTGTATAATCCATATAGTTTTGGTACATTATACCAGGTGCTGTTGCAGCACAAGCATCTGTAACTACACCACTAAGGCAACCACTTGTAGCGTTACCTTGGTTGGGAGTATCATCGGTACAGTTGGCAGGTAAATTAAATCCAGCTTGTAACCTGAAATCATTCCCTGTACATGCTCCGCCATCATCACCCCAAATATGAAAAAGATAGAAATAATGTCCTGTTTCGTGCACGAGGGTTCTACCGCCGTCAAATGCACCAGCAAATGGACTTCCACATGGTTGATCAATACTTCCATAATGTATTGCAACGCCCTGTTCATCGGCAGGTGTCATCCAAGGAAATGTTGCGATACCTAATAACCCGTCTGTAAAATTACCAATCCAAACATTGAAATATTTATTTCCATCCCATGCATCCAAACCTCCAGTTGCAGTGTGCTTCAAATTACTTACCGTTCCAGAAGTAAAAGTCGCCGTAGTTACCCTCCTTTCAATTCCATTGGTGGATGTATTCGTAGGGGTTCTTTTCGCCAAGCTAAATTGAATTTCAGAGTGACCAAAGAGCGCTTTAAAGGCAGGAGGAAGTTTAACACTGTCAGGATTTTTTCCTGCAAAGTCCCTGTTCAAAACATCTACCTGACGTTGAATTTGCTCGTCTGTAACAAATGATTGATTTGCGGCTGTACCCACAATATGAAAAACAATTGGCACAACGGTAACAGTAGTTACATTCGTAGGTGTATTAGGCCCGTTACCTCTTTGGCTTTCGGCATATACCCTTTGTAAACGCTCCCCTTCTATTCTCCACTTTTCGGGTAAACTAGGATCCTTTTTAATCATTTCGTCCAATGCTTCCATGGTATAGCACCTTTTGATATTGGCACTAGGCGATTGAGCAGACAATTTTTCCTGTGCAGAAACTGTTCCCAATGTAAATACAGAAAACAGCAGTAACACTAGATACTTAAATGTAGATTTTTTCAAAGCTTTGTAGTTTTGGGTTATTAAATAAATTTTTATCATTTTATTTTTTTTATAGAATACTAAACATTTAATAAAAGCCAGTATAATTCATTTTTTGTATTCCCTTTTTTTCTTTATTTTTAACAAGAAAAAAAATTGGCCAGGCGAGACCACCCGGCCTCTTATCAAACAAATCTGCGATATGCTGGTTCTCTAGTCCAGCAACCTTCTTTAACTGCTGAATTAATTCAGCAGTAATTTTTTATACTTACGTAAATTCTTTTTTTTAACTTTTATATATTAGATTAATACTATATCAATTCCATACTGCAGGATGTATTGCTTGCTCATTGAGCAGCATGCAAATCACAAAAAGAAAAAGATAAACGGAAGCTATTATAGCCTAGGAGGAGGTGTATTAATATCCAAAATACTGGATAGTAAGGCAGTATTTTTTATAAAGGGAGTTATTCTTTTATCTAAAAAGTCTTGATTTGAAAAAGCGAGATCGGTATTATAGGAAAAAAGATCAATAGTTTCAATTGCCTTCTGCTGCTTTGGCCCTTTACTGGATCCAGTGGTACCCTCTTCTAATAAGCTTTTTTGTTTTTCAAGAATTTGCTTTTCTTGCTTATCAGAAATACATAAAAGGATTTTATTGCCATTTTGATCAACTTGTTTTACTACATCATACATTTCCATTTTGTAATAAAACTCTTTGCCATTCTCCAACCATACAATATCGTCAGAAGCTGCGTTCACTGCTGTAAGTGCCGATTCAGGGATAGCACCACTAATTCTTTCCATCACGGATTCCTTGTGGTTTTCCCTTATGGTTTCAAGAATAAATTGATACCCTATTACCCCAACAAAGGATATTACTAAAAAAAATATGGTGGTTACTTTCTTCAAGAAACAATTAGAGTTGATTTCAAAAGTATGTTTTTTTTTGATACAACAAAAAAAAATAACAATTTAAAATACCTGTGCCTTGTGGCCTGTATTAAGTTCGAGTATACAATTCAATATCTTATCCCGACCAGTTTTTTTAATGGCACTGGTAACAAAATGCTGCGGTAAAAACTGCCAGGTTTTTTTCATGGCTTCTAAAAAGGCTTTTACATTGGAAGACACAACTCGTTGGTTTTCTTTATCACTCTTGGTAAATACGAGTGCAAAAGGCACCTGCCATTTTTTTAATTGTGCTAAAAAATCTAAATCAATTTTCTGTGGGCTATGCCTTGCATCCAGGAGTACAAATACCAAACTAAGGTTGGTACGCTTTCTTAAATAATTTTCAATCATTTGCTCCCACCGATTACGGCTTCTAATACTCACTTTGGCAAAACCATAGCCGGGCAAATCGACCAAGTACCATTCTTTATTGATAATAAAATGATTGATCAGCTGTGTTTTACCAGGAGCAGAAGAAGTTTTGGCTAATTTTTCGTTATTGCAAAGCATATTAATCAAGGAAGACTTGCCCACATTACTCCTGCCAATAAATGCATATTCGGGCCGGTCTGCGGGTGGACATTTTTCAAAATCGGGACTACTAATAAGATATACAGCTGATTTGATTTGCATGAAGCAAAGATAGGAAGGATCGCTCTTGGAAATGGGAGATAAATAGTTAGGTTAAGGGTTTACAAAGCAGCGATTTATTCATTTCTACCCCTCTAATAATGTACAAACTGCATTTAACTTATCTTTGCGCCGATGACAGAATTTGCACATGATAGCGTTGTTCCTTACCAGGATTCAAAACACACGAAGAAAGAACAGGTGGCTGAAATGTTTGATGATATTTCGCCCCGCTACGATTTTTTAAATCGATTTTTGAGCGCAGGTATTGATATTAAATGGCGCAAGAAGGCCTTGCAACAATTGGAATCATTAGCACCCAAATCCATTTTGGATGTAGCCACCGGCACTGCTGATGTAGCCATTATGGCTGCAGCTCAATTAAAGCCCGAAAAAATTACCGGCATCGATATTAGTAAGGGTATGCTGGAAATTGGTCAACAAAAAATCGAGAAGCTTGGGCTCACAAAGACTATAGAATTGTTAATTGGCGATAGTGAAACAATAAGTTTTGAAGACAACACGTTTGATGCGGTAACCGTAGCATTTGGAGTACGTAATTTTGAAAACCTGGAAAAGGGACTGGCAGAAATAAAAAGGGTACTGAAACCTGGCGGGAAATTAGTGGTATTGGAATTCAGTAAACCCAAATTATTTGGTGTAAAAGGATTTTACAATCTTTATATGAATGTTGTGGCCCCCGGTGCAGGAAAAATATTTAGCAAAAACCGCAAAGCATATACTTATCTACATCAATCAATTAAAAAATTCCCTGAAGGAAAAAACTTTACCTCTATCTTAGATAATCTGGGATACCATAACACTTACAGTAAAACCCTGAGCTTAGGAATATGCAGCATTTATTGCGGAGAAAAATAATAATTATACTAATCATCATTAGTGCAATACCCTCTTTGACCAAGGCTCAATTAAGGGATGGCATCAACCTGCCTGATCACGATGATAAACTATTTCATTTCGGCATTAATCTCGGAATGAATAAATCTCATTTTAGTTTTACACACCACCCTATTTTTATGCAAAGAGATAGCATACAGGTAGTGGAAAGCATTAATAGTAGCGGACTTAACCTGGCATGGATGGTGAATATGAACCTCAGTGAACATTTTGATATACGTACCTATCCACTAAACCTGACATTTACTGAAAAAGCATTTCAATATATTCAAAAATACCCCGACCGCCCTGCAGGAGAAGATACCAGCACTACCAAAAAAATTCAATCTATATCGCTGACTTTTCCCATTCAATTAAAATTCAGTAGCGACCGCATCAATAATTTCAAAGTGTATATGATGACGGGACTAAAGGCTGAATACGACTTGGCAGCTAATGCCGGAGCCCGCAAAGCAGAGAACCTCATTAAACTCAACCGATTGGATTATGGAGTGGAAGCAGGCATTGGCTTTCATTTTTATTTCCCTGTTTTTGTACTTACCCCCGAAATAAAAATTGGATGGGGATTGGGCAATTTGCATAGTAGGGATGAAACCCTCAAATACAGCAATGTCATTGATAAAATTAACTCTCGAATGATTTCTTTTTCATTGACTGTAGAATAAGATTCCAAAATTATTTCCTTTCGATATCTGCTAAAAATTCAGTGATTAATTTAGGAAAAGGAAGTTTACTTATTTTTTTAAGACTTGTCATTTCATATCCAGGCAATTCAATATTTCCTTGTACTATGATTTGCAAAAACTGCCCATGAATAGTTTGATGAGTAAGTTGTTGGCGGTAAGTTTTTTTGATTGGCTTTAATGTATACAATCTTGCCCCTATCCATTGTATAAATTTTTCTTCCTGTTCTAATTTTTTTAATGTGATGCCCTTGTTGGTTTCTATCATTGGAAATTCATAAAGATTTTCCCAAATGTCCTTTCCTGTTCTTTTTCGAACAGCCATCTTTTCACCCTGACTAATTATTAAATAATTGAACCACCTCGATTTTTTTATAATTTTCTTTTCTTTAACCGGCAATTCATTTACCCGATTCTTTTTAAAAGCTTTACATGAGTTTTGCAATGGGCAAGAGCTACAAAGGGGCAATTGAGGTTTACAAACCACAGCTCCAAAATCCATTAATGCCTGATTGTAAATGCCTGGTAGCTTTTTATCCAATAATTCATTGGCTAATTCAGTAAACAATTGCTTTCCGCTGGTACTATCTGTGGCGGTATCAATTTCAAAATACCTGGCCAAAATCCGAAAAACATTGCCATCCACTACGGCATAGGGTAAATTGTATGCAAAGGACGCAATGGCGGAAGCTGTATAGGGACCGATGCCTTTAAGCGATAAAATAGCTTCATAAGATCCTGGGAATTGGCCCTTGAGTTCATAAGCAATATGCTTTGCAGTTGCAATCAGATTTTTACAGCGGGTATAATAGCCTAATCCCTCCCACAATTTAAAGACCTTGGTTTCAGGAGCTGCTGCCAATGATTGTACTGTAGGAAATGATTTAATAAAGCGTTCATAATAGGCCCAACCCTGTTCTACCCTGGTTTGTTGAAGTATAATTTCACTTAACCATATTTTATAAGGGTCCTTTTCACCTTTCCAGGGCATGGGTCGATTATTCTCAACTTTGTTCCAATGCAACAAGGATTGGCGGAAAAGCAAGCGCCTTTTTTTATCAATCATTAAAAAATATTTTTTATAAAAGTGGTGATTATCACCATATTATTTGGAAATATCGCGTTTTTTGTTGTATATTTCTGTATTGAATCACCTGAAAATATCTAAAGTATGAGAAAGATTGATCTAATCAACCAGATTTCCGAAAAAACTGGCATCCCAAAAGTGGATGTAATGGTTACCCTGGAAACAATGTTTAAAGAAGTAAAAGAAACCCTCGGTAAAGGAGAAAATATTTATATCCGTGGCTTCGGCAGTTTTATCACCAAAAAAAGGGCTGCGAAAATTGGCCGAAATATAAAAAGAAATATAGCCGTTCATATTCCTGAGCATTTTATTCCCGCATTTAAGCCAGCAAAAGAATTTGTACAGGAAATAAAATCCAGCAACAATATAAAAGAAAGCACAGAAAGCAAGGAAGAAAACGAAGACTAACGTACCTTTGCCGACTAAATTTCTTTTGTGAAAAAACAATTATTGTTGGCAGGAGGCGCTATTGCGCTGGTATTAGCCTTATTTCTTTTAGGACCTACTGTATCAAAAAAATCAAAATCGCCGGCAGGAATGCCTCCTAGAGCGATGGCACCTGCATTTTCCATCGAAAATTTTGTTGCAGATGCTAAAAAGAAATTAAGCCCCTCACAGGCTATTTTTCTATCAAAATTGGAGAATAATATCACCAGGGGCGATGTTCCAGCTCAAAAAATAGTGGCACTTTCTCAAATTGCCTCATTTTGGAAAGATAGTGCCAAAGCATTTGAACCATATGCCTGGTATACTTCAGAATCAGCTAAGTTGGATAATTCGGAAAAAAACCTCACCTTTGCCGCCCAACTGTTTTTAGACAACCTGCGGAATGAGCCCGATGAGTCCAAGTTGAGCTGGGAATCAGCACAGGCAATTACACTTTTTGAAGCAGCATTAAAACTGAATCCTGAGAGTGACGAACTAAAAATCGGATTGGGCAGTTCATATATATTCGGAAAGGGCAGAAATGGAAGTGCTGAAGAAACCATGAAAGGTATTCAAACCTTATTATCGGTGGTTAGAAACGACAGTACCAATATGAAGGCCCAATTGGTATTGGGGATTGGCGGATTGGTTAGTGGACAATATGATAAAGCCATTGCCCGTTTTACTATTGTAATTCAGGCCCAACCCAACAATGTAGAAGCGGTAGCTTATTTAGCAGATGCCTATGCTGCCAAGGGAGATAAAGACAATGCTATTAAATACTATGAAATTAGTAAGCAGATGGTCAACAACCCGGAGTATAGCAAAGAAGTGGATGAAAGGATTAAAAGATTAAAATAATTCGAACCGTGTTCGAAAGAAAATAAAAACGGAGCAATCCGGAATAAGATTAAAAAATTATTATTAACAACAAAAAAGACTAGGTTATGCCTTGTGGTAAAAAGAGAAAACGTCATAAAATTGCAACTCACAAGCGTAAAAAACGTTTAAGAAAGAACCGTCATAAAAAGAAATAATTTCTTTTTATAACTGGTGCCGTCAACTCTCCCGACGGCACTCATTGATCCGTATTCAAACCCGGCTGCTGTACAGTCGTGTTATTTTGAATACCATTTATGTTTCCTTCCTTGATTGTATAAGTCAAAAAAAAATACACGCTTTTGACAAAGGAACTTATTATAAATGTCGCCCCTCAGGCTGTAGAGATTGCCCTGCTGGAGGATAAAAAACTGGTGGAATTGCATAGTGAAAAAGCTGATGCCAATTTCGCCGTGGGAGACCTTTACTTGGGAAGAGTGAAAAAACTAATCCCAGGTTTAAATGCTGCTTTTATAGAAGTGGGCTTCGAAAAAGATGCATTCCTTCACTATACCGACCTTAGTCCATACATACGCTCCATTTTAAAATTTACACATCAGGCGATGTTTGATACGGCTGAAACCGGATTCGATTTCAGTAAATTCAAAGTAGAACCAGAAATTGTAAAAACAGGCAAGATTGCCGAAGTATTAAGTGGGCGCCCCAATGTATTGGTACAAATTTTGAAAGAACCCATTGCAGCCAAAGGCCCCCGCTTAAGTTGTGAGATTTCATTACCCGGCCGATTTGTTGTAGTAACTCCTTTCAATGATATCATTGCAGTAAGCCGTAAAATTCATTCATCCGAAGAAAGAAAACGCCTGCACAAAATCATAGAAGCCATCAAACCTAAAAACCTGGGGGTGATTGTGCGTACTGCTGCTGAAGGAAAAAATACAGCAGAATTACATGAAGATTTATTAGGATTAATCAATACTTGGAAAAGTATTCAAAATAACCTGAAAGGTGCTTTACCTCCTTCTAAGATATTGAGTGAACAAGGAAAAACCAACAGCATACTCCGAGATTTATTGAACGAAGACTTCAATAAAATTGTAGTAAACGATAAAAATATTTTTGCCGACACCAAGACCTATATTCAAAGAATTGCTCCTGAAAAATCGGATATCCTTTCTTATTATAATAATGGCAGTCCAATATTCGACAGTTTTGGTATCACTAAACAAGTGAAAGCCGCTTTTGGCAAAACGGTTAACCTACCAAGTGGTGCTTACTTGATCATCGAACATACAGAAGCACTGCATGTAATTGATGTAAATAGTGGTTATAAGAGTGTCAGCAATAATCAAGAACAAAATGCCATGGAAACCAATCTCGAGGCAGCGGAAGAAATCGCTCGTCAGATGAGATTAAGGGATTTGGGAGGCATTATTGTAGTCGATTTCATTGATATGAAATTGATGGAAAACAAAAAGAAACTGGCAGATGCGATGGAGCAGTATATGCGCCCCGACAGAGCCAAACATGCAGTACTACCTATTAGCAAATTCGGTCTCATGCAAATTACCAGGCAGCGCATGAAGCCAGAGATGAATATCAATACCAGTGAAGTTTGTCCTAGTTGTAGTGGCACTGGCAAAATTTCTTCCACCCTTATTTTGGAGGATGAAATTGAAAAGAATTTAAGTTACCTGATCATGCAAAAGCATACAGGATTAACCATCGAAGTGCATCCAATTGTATACGCATATCTAACAAAGGGTTTTTTCTCTAATCGGGTTAGCAGATGGCGCCGCAAATTCAAACAAAAAATTAAGGTGAAGGAGAACAGTAATTACCACCTTACTGAATTCCATTTTTTTGATGACAGCGAGGAAGAAATAAAGCTGTAGACTTTAAGTCTTTACATTATTACCAAAAATCTTTTTTAATTCAAGTTCGCTAATGGTTGTTAAGTTGGCCATTATCGGCTTAGCTTTTTGCATTAATATCTCTTGTTTGAATTGGAATAATTGCCCATTAGTTTTTGCAAAAACTATCAAGCTGGCCATTTCTCCCACTGGAAATTTTCCCAATGATATAGATTGATTGGAGGATGCTTTCAAGTGTCCGCTTGTTACTCCATTAATGGATTTAAATATCAAAAAATACTGAATGGTTCCTTGATTGAAAGTAATTGGCAAGTCCATCAACAGTTCGCATTGTTCTTTCGACTTATAAAACCGATCGCAATTAATCCAGCCCAAGGATTGAACTAGATTCGGTGCATAATATTTATGTAATTGTCCAAGTAATTGCTTGGGTTGCCAGTTCTTTATAGCCTCTTCTTTTGCCAGGGCTGCTGCTGCTGCCCTTGCGAGTTCGTCTTGCTTTGCTTTATATGTTTTAATAAAAAACAAATAAGGCGGCCCGTATAGATTGTATAGATAATTTGTATCAACGCGTTGTCCTTTTGGCAGATTGGCTATTTCTTTTGGCCAGTTATAAATTGTATCAATAAGAATTTTAGGCCGGTAACGGTTGATGGTATCTACCAATTCGCGTATAGTCATTTTCTTATCATAATAATGAACTTCCTCCTTCAAGGATTTATATATACGCAGTTCATGTTTTTCGTTGAATGCAAAATCAGGTAATCGGTCTGCAGGATAATCGTCATTTGTTTCAGTAAAGGTGAGATCTTCTTCTTCATTTTCTTTTAATGGGATTCCTGCTGGCACCCAATTCATTGCTCCATCCTGATTGCGTTGGCCATAAAACAATTCCATTGCTGCATCTTTTAGTTGAGGAAATTGCATTTGAATGGATTGGCCATTTTTAATTCGCAATGCTTTTCCATTGCATTCCATCCCAATAAAATAAGATCCACCGGAAGCCAATAGATTTCCATTGCTAACAGTAGCGGCATTGCTCCTAAAAAAATCTGCGGTATTGGTTAGTTCAATGATGCTTACATCAATTTTACCATCCACTGAACTACCATCTAATTTTTCGAGTGCGGAAGGATTAACCGTTATTTTCAATCCTTTTTTGGAAGTAATAACAGTTGTTTTATGCGAACTGGTGGTAAACAATTGTGTTTCCTGTTGAATAAATCGATTTGCAAAATCAGATATTGAGAGATTATCTTTTTCAGCAAATTGGAGGATATCTATACCCGATAAAAAACATTTACTGATTTGCTGTGATTTGCAAACTTGTCGGTTTTGTTGACAAGAAAAAATTAAAACACTTATGAAAATAACAAAGTAGTGCTGGTTTTTTATTGACATAGCAGGGTAAATTGAATGAAAAAAAGGGAGTGTTTGGAACTAACGAATGAATTGGATAAAAAATGATTGGGAGGTGTTTAATAATTTGTTAAAGGAAATAATCTGTCCTCAATTTTTATTATTAACCTATCAAAAAAAGGAGCGAAAAATTTTCAAGGCTTGGTTTGAAAGCAATAATTCTTTCAAAAAGTAATATAACTATACCAATTCTGCAATTCCAGAAACATTTATGAAGCACTAAGTAGCAATCCCTTATGAAAATACATTGCATTTAATTTTCATCCGTAAGCCTCCTTATTAAAAAATTGGTCATTTCTTTGCCACTTCCAATTCGTTTTATTATTTTTACCGACCCCGGATAACTTTTACATAAAGTTGTCACCAAAGATAACATCCATTCTATATCTACTGTAAGACCCTCTCCAATTCTTTTGTTAGCCATAAACCAGTTAAACCTGTTTTTATGTCCGCCCTTTATACCCATGCCCTGCAAGCGCAGGTTTCAATGAAATATGCAAGCTTGGTTAATGCCAACGCCCCTTTTACTATACCCGATACTGTCGGTAATTTTCATATGCCTCAAACAACCATTACAATCAATCATTTTATTATGTTCAAGAACAACAATCTGTTTAAAAAACACAGCGCTTCTTTGTGGCTTGTTGCAATCTTTTTTTGCGCAATACTGTTCAGCGCCAATGTTTCAAATGCACAATCTGTATTACTCAATGGAAGTACACAGCACATGAGTATTGGCAATAATCCTGCCTTACACCTTAGTGATTTTACTTTAGAAGCCTGGATAAAGATTGAAGGCAATGGAGCTATCACCAGTACTGGTGCTGGTGGTTATGCCAATATTGTTCCCATCATTGTAAAAGGTAGAGCAGAAAGTGAATTAGCGGCGGTAGACGTTAATTATTTTTTGGGGTATGACTTAACAACTAGAAAATTGCAGGCCGATTTTGAAGACAATGCAACATCATTGAAT
This sequence comes from Chitinophaga pinensis, assembly GCA_943367825.1. GTDB lineage: Bacteria > Bacteroidota > Bacteroidia > Chitinophagales > Chitinophagaceae > Ferruginibacter > Ferruginibacter pinensis_J. The sequence goes on along the minus strand of CALRKF020000010.1, from coordinate 52,298 downwards.
CATCCAGTACAAAGTAATGCTAGTATCGGTACTTGCTGGACCCATGTTGCTGCGAGCTATAATACCAGCACCAATTCTTGGAAATTGTATATCAATGGAGCACTTGATCAAACACTTGCACTAGGTGCCAGTTTTATTCCCCAATCTTTGAGCAATGTAACTGCTGCAATAGGCAGTTCCATTAATTCTACTGGAATAACCGAAGGATTTTTCAATGGCAAGATAGATGAAGTTAGAATTTGGAATACCGTTAGAACAGATGCAGAAATTTTAAGTAATTATAATATTGAATTAGCCAGTGGAACAGGGCTCGTTTCAAGATGGGCCTTTAATGAAGGAACGGGTACTTCTGCTGCCAACTCAATAGCAGGGCAAACTGCTGCCAGTTTAATCAACAACCCCAATTGGAGTTCAGGCTTTAATCAAGCCAATGCTGTTGGTTCATCCCTTGATTTCAGTAGTGCTAATAGCGATAAAATTAGCTTTGGTGCAGCCCCCGGATTAAATACCAACACTTTTACTTTGGAAGCTTGGATAAAAATTGAAGGAACTAGCATTACAACTGTAACAAGCGGAGTTGGTGGCGGAGGTTTTGAGGGAACTACTGCTGCAGTGCCCATTGTTACAAAAGGAAGAGGTGAAGCAGATGCTCCCGAAAACCTGAATATGAATTATTTTATGGGACTGGTGGGTAATAAACTGGCAGCTGATTTTGAAGAAGGAGGTACAGTACCTGCTAATCCAACTGCCGGACTTAATCACTCCGTTATAGGTGTAACAACCATCCCAACAAATACCTGGACGCATATTGCTGCCACTTATGAGCCAGTAACAGCAGTATGGAATTTATATATTAATGGTGTTTTGGATAAAACAGTAGATATAGGAACAAATATTTTTCCAGTTGCTAATAGCATTCAACATGCAGGCATTGGAACTGCCATGACATCTGCCGGTTTAGCTGCAGGATATTTCGATGGTAAAATTGATGAAGTAAGAATTTGGAATGTGGCACGTTCAGGTGCACAAATTTTAGCCAGTTACAATACAGAACTTACCAGCGGTACTGGTTTAATCGGACGATGGGGATTCAATGAAGGCTGCGGTGGCTTTGCAAATAATAGTGTAAGCGGTGGCGTTAGTGGAACCCTAAGTAGTGCTACAGGCCCAATATGGGTAACCGGCAATTTCAATAGCCAGGCGCCCAACCAACCAACTAATCCTAGTCCGACAAATGCTGGTTTTGCAGCCAATACAAATCCTACCTTATGCGCTACCGTTAGTGACCCTAATGGAGACAATTTGCAGGTACGTTTTTATGGAAGAAGAAAAATAGCAACGGGTGCTAAATTCACTGTAATCGGATTGCCTGATACACAATTTTACACAGAAGAAGTGCAGGGTACTAATAGTGCAGGCGGAGGTCATAATGGAATTTTCAAGGCACAAACACAGTGGATTGCCGATCACCGGGTTGATAGCAGTGTTGCTTTTGTGGTTCAACTAGGAGATTGTGTGCAAAATGGAGATACCCCTCCCGGAGCAGACCCACAAATAGAATGGAAAAGGGCAGATACTTCTATGAAAAATATTGAAAACCCGAACGTACCAATCACTTATGGAATTCCTTACGGAATTTGTGTAGGCAACCATGACCAGGGAACAATTGGCAATCCCGATGGACCCTCTGTTTATTATAACCAATATTTTGGTTCGGCACGTTTCAATGGAAGAACTTATTATGGTGGACATTATGGTTCTAACAATGATAATCACTATGAATTCTTTAGTGCCGGTGGTATTGATTTTATTCATATTAGTTTGGAATATTATCCTGATGGCACTACTGCTTCTTTGCAAGCCGTATTGGACTGGGCCGATGCATTATTAAAAGCCAATAGCAATCGAAAAGGAATTCTGTCAACACATAATTTAATTGGCACGGGTAACCCTGCAAGTTTTCAAGGACCAGGTCAGAAAATTTATGATGATTTGAAAGACAACCCCAATTTAATATTAATGTTAGCAGGCCATGTACCTGGTGAAGGAAGAAGAACCGATGTATTTAATGGAAATACGATTCATAGTTTGATGGCAGATTATCAAAGTGGCTATAGCAACGGTGGCAATGGCTATTTAAGGATTATGCAATTTATTCCTGCACAAAATACATTATCAGTAAAAACCTATTCGCCCTATAGCAATAGCTCCTTTACTGGAGCTACCAGTGAGTTTAGTTTGCCAGTATCATTGAGTCCTGCTTTTACATTGATAGGCACTAATACCAGTGTTGCATCAGGTTCTAGTACATGTATGAATTGGGTGGGATTACAGCAGTCTACCGAATACGAATGGTATGCAGAACTTTCTGATGGAGAAACTACCATTACAGGACCAATCTGGAGTTTTACTACTCCTGCCAGTGGTCCATTACCAGTGAACTTTATTCAGTTTACTGCCAAGGCTGAAAACAATAATCGGGTGAAATTAAACTTCAGCACCAGCAATGAGAAAGACAATCTTCAATTTATTGTACAAAGATCTGCTAACGGCACCCACTTTACCAATCTGGGAACTATACCAGGAACGAATAATGCAGGCACTGTACAGCAATATAGTTTTTACGATAATCAACCATTAAAAGGAAATTCTTTTTATAGAATCCAACAAGTTGATATAGATGGAAAAATCAGTTATTCTACTATTGAAAGAGTAAATATTTCCAGCTCTAAACAAGCGATAGAAATATATCCAAACCCAGCAAATGGCAATGCATTCAATATAAAATTACCTGCTATCAACACTGGCAATATTGAAATCAGCATTTATGATATCAGTGGACGTTTACAATTGAATAAAACCTATAACAGCAATGGATTTATTACAGTAGACCATAGTTTAGCTGCTGGTATTTATTCACTCAAAATAGTAGGAAAAGATTTTAGCGAGATTAAAAAATTAATTATTGAATAAGTTGGAATAACGCACTTAAACAAACAATAAAGGCATGCTGGTTGCAATAACCAGCATGCCTTTATTGTTTAAGCCATAAGGATTAAAGCTGATTTTTTTTAAATAATTAAGGACTAAATTGCAAATATCAAGATTAGCTACCTTTATATTTGATTGTTTAATTTATCAGATTTCATTTTTTATACACATATTACATTTAAAGGGAAACAGCACATAAATCATCCAAACCCTTTATCTTTAAAGTAGCAGTTATAATATAACTACACATGAAACCTTATCTACTTTATCTCATTTGGGGACTTATCCCGTTATCGCTACTGGCACAAGACAATCCTACTAATCCGCCAAAGACTTATGCATTAATTGTTGGCATCTCACATTATTCAAGTGGCATTGAAAATTTACAATTTGCCAATAGGGATGCGCAGGCTTTTAATGATTTTTTATTATCAAAAGCAGGCGGGGCGGTACCAAAAGAAAATATCAAACTATTAATAGATGAAAAAGCCAGCTCCGGACAGGTAGTGAATGCCCTGTCTGAAATTGAAAATAAATGTGGCAAGAACGACCTTGTTTATTTTTATTTCTCCGGACACGGTGATATAAGTGGTATACATGAAAACAGTTATTTGCTCTGTGCCAATACGCCCGCTTTTGAATATATCAATATGGCTTTGAGTGTTCGAGACCTCAATGATATTGCCAATACTATTTCTGCTGTAAAGGGCGCCAATATTGTGCTCATCACCGATGCTTGCCATTCTGGTAAATTAACCGGTACTGAAAACCGAGGCCCACTTTTAGCTGGCTTGTTGGGCAAAGCAACAGAAGAAAAAGAAATCAGATTAGTTGCCTGCGCAGCCAATGAATTGTCAGCTGAAAATATTGATTGGGGCGATGGAAGAGGTGTATTTTCTTTTTACCTGATAAAAGGATTACAGGGCTTAGCAGATAGCAATAATGATGGCAATGTTGCTGTTGATGAAATTAAATCTTATTTGACAAAAGCAATTTCAACAGACCCTATTTTAAAAAGAGAAAAGCACCAACAAACACCGGGCTTTGCCGGTCCGGAAAATTTTGTTTTATCGAAAGTAATAGATAGCATAAAAACAACAACACTTGCTGATACAAAAAAGGATTCTATACAAATGAGCGTAGCCAATAGCTTTGTAACGGCCAACTTAAATGTGGAGCTCAATCCACAAGATTATTTTTTTAATTTACTGAATAATGCCAGTTTGGAAAAATTAATGGAGCATTTGCAGTTGCAACGCCAACCAACAGATAGCATTCCCTTTTCGTTGATTGAAAAATTAAAAGACAGTGTAATAGATCCATCGGATATCAGCAGGTTAGATGAATTTAAAAAAACACTTCATTCCGACACAGTTGCGTTTAAAGATTTCAAAGATTTATTAGCTGTTGCAATGGATGATAAAGGGCAGGATATGATTCGGCAGTACCTGGATGGGGATATTGCTGAAATGGAAAAGCGGAGGTACTATAATGCAAACATTACAAATTATGATGTGTATCCCGACCTATTTCAGTTAGCACTTCGTTTGCATCGGCCTGAAAAATATTTTACTCGGATGGTAGCTGTAAAAAAATTATACTTTACTGCTGTTGCTGCACGTTTAAAAATGATTAGAACAGACAAGCCTGCACCACTATTGGATACAGCCTGGCAAGCACTTCAACAAGCTTTAAAGCTGGAAGAAAATGCAGCATATATCTACAATGAATTAGGCATTATCAGCGAATACAAAAAAAAATTAGGAGACGCAGAAAAATATTATTTAAAAGCTGGAAATATCGCTACCAAATGGGCAATACCCTGGGCAAATCTAATAGGCCTATATACAAGCCTTGGCAAACTTGATAAAGGAATGGAAGCGGCAAAAAAAGCCATGGCCTTACAACCAGAATTTCAAAACAGTTTTATCAACTATGGAATTTTACTAGAAAAAAAAGGCAATCTATTACAAGCAGAAGAATATTTTAGAAAAAGTATTGCAATCAATGACAGGCATTATCTTCCCTTTGAAAGGCTAGGCAATCTCTATCTTAAGGAAGGAAATTATTTCGAAGCAGAAAACTCATTTAAAGAAGCTGCCAGCAGAAAATTAAACAATCATTATCATTTTTATGATGCAAGCGGAATAAGGGCAACGTTTTCGATTGAAGCCCCACCTACTGTAAATGAAAAAGTAAATATTGACCCTTGTCATTTTGATTCAACTTTGGTACTAGAGAATGATATGATTGGTAATTTATACTGGGCCTATCACCGATACCAACATTGGAATACTATTGCTACTGAAAATGTTTATAGAAATGATAAGACTGATCTAAAAGAATTAAAGCTGGCAGAAGCTGGTTTTCGGAAAATGCTAGAAGCAGACCCCGACAATCCTTTATGTTATCACCATATTGGCAAGATCTTATTTCAAGAAACTAATTTTAGGGAAGCTGAGATTTATTTTAAGAAAGCAGTAGCGTCCACTTTAACGAATGAGGCAATAATTAGGCGTCTGGATTCAACCATGAAAAAGAATTCGGATTCAATTTTATGGAATTGCTATAAATCTAAATTCAATGACTTACTGTATGACCGCGCAGAAGATGATTATTATTTAGCATTAATCTATGAAAAAGCAGGGCAATTAAATGATGCTGCTTATTTTTTCCGTGCAGCTTTATCCAAAAACCCTAGCATTGGAAATATTTATAGAAAACTTTCAATCATTCAAGAAAAAACGGGTCAATATACATTAGCTGAAAAAACACTTCAGGCAAATGCTGACCAATATAAAGAAGCAGGCATTGAGTTATTGTATGCTTTTTATAAAAGAATGTTTAGTAAGTTTCCCAAAGAATCAATCTGGTACTACAATGCAGCCAATTTATTATTCACAGGAGTAGAAGACGATTTGATACCATTGAGGAAAGACAATAAAATGATTGACCCCCTTACTAAAAAAGAAGTTTATACGTATCAATATTCCATGGGCTGGGAACCCCCGATGGAGTTGCCTTGGGTGACAAACAATAATAATCTATTAATGGCCCAATGGAAAGTAGAAGATCCATTTTTAACCAAAGAATTATTTTCAACCAATAGCAATGGGGAAGGCGGGATCGTACCCAATTTTCCACTTACAGACGCTATTAAACTTTTCAACAAGGCAGCCGAAGGAATGAAGATGAATCAAGAGATGCAGGCAGATTTGAATTACAAATTGGGCATGCTTTATCTATGGCAGGGCATACCCGAAAAGGCGATTGCTTATTTAAAAAAATCTTTGGAAATAATGCCTGGAAATATAAGTTTTCGTCAAAAACTGGTGGAAGCCAATAACAAAGCATGTTTTTATACTGATGCACTACAGTTGCTGGATAGCATGTATTATCGAAAAGAATTAATGAGTAATCAAACCCTTCTCTATATAAAACAAGTTTTACTAGCAGGCCGCATCAATGAGGCCAGTGGCCTTTTGAAAAATATAGAAACCAATTACCCATTAAACGATTCTGCAATAATTGAAGTAAAAAATCTACAAATATTATTAACTAAATCTCCCGCTGAAATAATTGACTATTTCAAAATATTGAAAAACAACAATCCCAATACATACAATTTATATGCCTATGCCATTGCCAGGCAATATGCGCTAACAGGCAATGAAAAGGAAACCTTTAACTGGCTGGAAAAATGCTTCAGTGAAAAAATTGTTTTTATTAACTTATTAAGGACTGACCCGGCATTTGATGTATTAAGAAGTACAGGAGCATTGCAAAAATTTGTAACAAAATTATTGCCGAAGTATAATATTTTTGAATAACATATGTATAAGATATTCAATTTTAAAAAATAGACGAAGAAAAGTTTTTGGATGGCTACTAAAGTGCTGCTACATTTTTATTGAGTGATGCATTTAGTGACGAACTATTTTAATTGTCACTAATAAGCTTTTAAATATCAAAGATTCAGTATAACTTTAAGCAGGAGGCCAATTTGATATATGAAACCTTATCTTCTCTATTTTCTTATTGGCATATTGCCAATAAGCTGCTTTGCTCAAGTGATAACCAAACCAAACAATTCGAGTTATGCTTTGGTGGTGGGTATTTCTAAATATGGCAAAGGCATTCCGAGCCTTCAATTTGCCAATCGAGATGCAAAAGTATTTGCAGATTTTCTACAATCAAAAGCCGGTGGTTCAATCCCTGCTGAAAATATTCGTTTCCTCCAAGACAGTGCAGCTTCTTCCGGAGCATTATATGAATCTTTGTATTGGTTAACCAAGGTTGCCAAAAAAAATGATTTGGTGTATATCTATTTCTCGGGGCATGGAGATATTGATAATGACCTGATTCATAAAAACGGCTATTTATTATGTTATAATTCACCTCCCAATGAGTATATAAATTTTGCCCTAAGCGTTGCTAACCTGAATGATTATGCGAATACCATTTCAGCAGGCAATGGCGCCAATGTGGTATTGATTACAGATGCCTGCCACTCCGACAAAATAGCTTCAGCCGAAAACAGGGGACCGCTTTTAGCTGGCCTACTCGGAAAGGAAACAGAAAAAAAAGAAGTGCGCATTAGTTCCTGTGCTGCCAATGAATTATCGGCAGAAAATGAAGAATGGGGTGGCGGTAGAGGTGTATTTTCTTTCTACCTGGTGAATGGATTAAAGGGCTTGGCCGACAAAAGCAAGGACGGGTTGATTACACTGGAGGAAATAAGAAAGTTTATGTCCAGTTCATTTGAAGCAGACGCAGTATTACAAAATGAAAACATTCAACAAACGCCAGCACTCAAAGGAGATGACAATTTTGTATTAGCAAGAGTAGATACCAATGTAGCACATGCTGCCGCCAGTGAAATTGCCCTTGTAAAAACAGCCATGCCAATATTAACAGCAGGTATAGCTTTTGAAGCAACAAATAATTCACCAGAGGAAGTTTTTTTTGAACTGATAGAAAAAAAGGGGATTGAAGTACTCAACAATAAGCTACAGTTTATCAGTCAACCTACCGATTCAATCGCATCCCTTATGATCGACAATCTAATAGCAGAAATAAGGAAAGAAGCCAATAGCGATGATCAATATATCAATCAATATCGAAGAACATCCCAGGACAGCAGTATATCGAATGATATACGTATAACCTATACTACTATTTATAGAAAAGCAATTTTTGACAGTATAAAAAGAAGCAGTCAAATTAATTCACTTCAAAATTTGAAAAGCACTATTAAACTGGATGCTGATGAACTTAGTACCCTGAATGCGAAAATTGCCATCGCCTTCGACAATAAAGGCCAGGAAGTAATTAATCAATATTTAAGTGGCGATGCGGCGGAATTAGAAAAAAGAAGGTATTACAATGTGCAGAATAATGGCTACGAAGGGTATGTTGATATGTTTATCATTGCACAAAAACTCAGCCCTGCCAAAAATATTTTCTTTCAAAAAATACTGGCTGTTAAACAACATTATTTTGCTGCAGTTGCTGCCAGAATAAAAACGGTAACAGTAGAAAACCCCAATAAATTAATCGAAACAGCCTGGGAAGAAATAAACAAAGCCTTAGCACTAGAAGAAAATGCAGGCTATATATACAATGAACTAGGCAATGTTTTCATATTAAAAAACAACTCGAAAGAAGCTGAAAATAATTATTACAAGGCCATCAGCAAATCTTCTGATTGGGCCATCCCCTGGAATAATTTAGCTGGCATATATATTAGCAATAATAAAATTGACAAAGCCATTGCTTGTCTTGATTCTGCCAAAAAGAGACAAGCTAATTTACAGAACATAGAAACCAACCTAGGAATTACTTATGCCAAAAAAGGAAATCTCCTAATGGCAGAAGAGCTGTTTCGGAAGGCCATCAAATTAAATAGCAGGTACTATGTTCCCTTCGAAAACTTGGGTTACACTTATTATAATACTACTCAATACGCACTGGCTGATTCTTTTTTCTTCGAGTCTGAACTCAGAAAAAGAGGTTATCATTTCACAAAAAATTTGGTGATGAGCCCTCCTGTACCTGAATCTTATTTTCCAACCTATTTTTGCGATTTTGATACACTTGACATTGGTCCTCAGGATGCCATTGGGCAATTTGTATGGGGTTATAAATTAATGCTAGAGGACAATCGCGTGGGAGCAGAAAAACATTTTAAAATATCTATTGCGAATGACAAAACAAATCCGCTTGCATTTCATTACCTAGGTAAATTATTATATGAACAAAAACGATGGCAGGAAGCCGAACTTATTTTTAAAATGAGCATTCATAATGCCTTAGAGGAGCAACCATTTTATAGTTATATCGATTCCATGAGTCGGCAAATGAAAGAAAGCCCTTCTAAGAAATGTATTTTAATGAACGCCAGAACAGCCCATTACAGACCTATAGAAGACCCTTATTTTATTGCAAGCTTATACGAAAACTGGAATCATTTTACAGAAGCTGAAGAAGTATACTTATCCCTCATTAAAGCAGACTCTTCCGACTATGGCGCTTATATTAAATGCTGGACCTTATTCGAAAATAGAGGCAGGTATGAAGATGCAGAAAAATTAATGCAACAATTTTGGGTTGACTTTAAATCTTATGGCGCCAACGAATTGAATGCATTCTACAAAAGAATGATCAAAGTTTTTCCTGCTAAAGGAATTTATTATTACAAAGCAGGCAAATTATTATACAACCTGGCAGCCAAACAAAGAGCAGCTGAATTGTATACTGATTACCAAAAAGAATTAAATGAATCGAAAGATGCAGAAATGTTTACGAAGCCAGACATCATGCAAAAATCAGGCACTAGGTCTATTTACTTTAAGCCAATTGAATTACCAGGCACCCATGAAGAAGTAGTGCCGGCCTTTACAATAAAAACACCCTATAGCGAGGAAGGGATTGCTTTTTTATTAAAAGCAGATAGCCTCTTATCTGAACCAGGTGAGCGAGCAGATATTAATAATAGAATCGGTGATTTTTTTTCCTGGCTAGGGCTACACGACAAAGCAGGCAACCATTATTTTATTTCAGTTAGCATTGATCCAAACAATGCAGGCATCAGAGAAAAACTGGCGGATGCCAAGGCTGCGGCCTATTTATACCAGGATGCACTATCCGCATTAGATTCGCTTTACTATCGCAAGGAAATAAATTTCCCCAAACAACTGATGCTTGCAAAATTCAATATTCATGCAGGGGTTTTTGCAAAAGCGCAATTACTATTGAATGATGCAGAAAAAATTCATCCCTATGTACAAGCTGAGATAATAGATTTAAATGGAAGATTACAATTGTTATCCCAGAACAATGAAAAGGCACTTACTTATTATAAAAAATATTTAACCCTGCATGAAAAAGATGCTATGGTGATGTATACTATTGCCAGATTATATGCCCGAATGGGAAATGCCAGTGAAGCTATTAAATGGAGAGCCGCTGCCATTAAAAACGGATTTAAGTATTCGTATGTACTTGAATATGATGCAGACTTTAAAAATATTGATCCACCATTTAAAAGAAAAGGATTATTTCCTACAGCAAAATGGGAGTTGTACCCCAATAGAGCAAATGCAACATTCTAATTGAAATGAAAACAGAAAATCTACACAAGCAATTTTCTAAAAATTCAATTTAGAAGGAATCGTGAATGGCATTTGATCACATTTTTGTGTTTCCTCATCATTGCACCAGGTCCACTTAGCTTTATAAGCTGTTTGATTGATGGCATCTTTAAATACCTTATCCCAACTTACATCTGTTTTAAAATAACTAAAATGATTTTCCATCGATTGTTTAAAAAAGTATGAAAAGAATCCGCCAAACTGAAGATTACAGGCAGACAATTGACCGGGGCTTGCAGCTGCAGCCATAATGGATGTTTTTTTAGGATTCAAAAACAACCTTCGTACATTCTCCTGATTCCAATTTGTAATTAATCCTTTTGTACCACTGGGTGGCTTGGCCATTGGGTTAGTTGCACGAACAATATCGTTACAACAATCTGCCAGCACCAGGTTAAACCTTCCCTTTTTATTTCTAATGATATCATAAATATTTTCCAAATGCATAGAATTGACCAAATAAGTATTGTCATCTTTTGGCCTTAAATCAATCCATGGTCCTGCCCGATTATCTTTATCCTTCCTGAATCCATGACCAGAAAAATAAAAAATCACAATATCACTGGTATCTGGATTAAGGTCATTGATGGCTTGTTGAACATTTTTTAAATTATAATTCTCACCCGAAATTACTTTGGGATAATTGGGTGCATAAGGTATCCCTAAATAACGTTGCAAGCGATCGAAGGTTTCAACGATTCTTTTTAAATCCTTATCGCAGGATTCGCCAATTTTTTTATCGCGGATATTTCCAACAGCCAATAAAAATATTCTAGTGTTTTTTTCCTTTGGCGTTAAATCCCTGGTCTTGGTTTTAAAAAGGCCTCTGTAAAATGCATCTTGTTCTGAAAAAAAACTGAGGACAAAATTTTTATTAGACAAGATGGTTGAATCAACAGTCAATACAGAGTCAAAGAGATTGACAGCCAAAACAGGCTCAGTTAATGAATTTGTAAACCCCCATGGTGAAATTGACGCATCAGTACCTTTTTTAAACCAAAAAACAGGTGCTGTAAATCCTGCATTAATTGGCCCCATCACAGTTCTTGGATTAATCAGTTTGTATTGTGTGGCTGTATTTCCCAAAGAAGATTTGCTATCTAAGTATTGCTCCTGCACATCCATTTCTACCCTTACTTCCTCACCAGTAAGCGGCATTCGACATTTGATTCTAACCAACCCGGTTCCATCCTCATAGTTGATAAAAAATGAACTATAGTTAACAGTATCAGTGGTATTTTGAAATTTATAATTAATTTGATAGACTGTCTGTGAATGTGCAGACTGCAATACAAACAAGCACAATACGCATGCGATTAATGTACTATATTTCATATAAAGGTTTATTAGTCTTAAAACTACGGCTTTAAATTAAAAATACAATCATTTTGAATATTACGTTCGAACATGATAGTGCCTTTCAAAAATAATTGAACATCAGTCCATACCCTTTGTTTGATTTATGAAATAAAAATTGTAATCTTATAGTCTAAACCAAATACACATGAACCAAAAAAAATCAAAATCAATTGCAACCGGTATCTTAGCTGGATTAGTGCTCACTGCTTTCAGTATTGGATGTAATAACGCAGGCGATAGCAAAGAAGCTAAAAAAGATTCTCCTGCTGTTCAAAAAGTAGATTCTCCTGCTACTCCTAAAGTTGCAGATTCACCTGTTACAGCTCCTGCCACTAAGGATACGCCTAAAATGGACAAGGCTGCTGTAAAACCAATTGTAACTACGAATTAATATCATTCGCTAGAAGTACCAACTTAATAGAAATGGCCCTGCAAACTAACTAGTTTGTTCAGGGTCTTTTTTTATTGGGACCTTTATCTTCTTTCGACGGAATCTGAAAGTATGCGTGCCGGGTGTATTGAAAGTAAGCTTTTCAATTAGCCAATGTTCAAGCCGGTGATGACCTGGAATCAATATAGCAGCAATACTCACAAAAATAAGTATTTCATAAACGGGGCGATGATTGGTAAGATCAGCCACAAAGGGATGCAATAAAAGTGTTAAGAACTCAAATAAAATAAGTAGAGAAAGTATTCCCAATATCGTTATCACTTTGCGGTGAATTCGGATCCTACTTAATATCAGAGTGATAATAAATAAACCAGGAATAAACATTCCAATAAATAACAATTGCAATTGCTTATCGCGATCAAGTTTTGCCAGTCGTTTTGCTTCTGCTATTTCTGCTTGCCTCAATTGTTCATTGGTGGAAATAATCTGCGCTTCTCTTACTTTGGTCCTGCTATTAATTGAATCATTCAATTGTTGAACGACGGTTAAATACTGATAAGCTTTTTCATACAATCCCTGTGATTCATAATAATTTGACAAGAATTTAGCCGCTTCAAATTCCTTTGACTGAAATCCCTTTTTTGCAGTGTTCAGCGATAAGGAAGCATAATGAATGGCGGAATCAGACTTTTTCATTTCCTTGAATAATATAGCAAGGCCTAAACTTGCTTCGCATAATAATTCATCATCATTGGCTGCTGTAAGATTACGTATAGCCAGTCTGTAATTAGCAAGCGATTCCTCATATTTTTTCAAATCCAAATACACATGCGCAAGTCCTGTTTGAGAAGCCCCAATAAAATCTACATTATTTTGTTGCAATGCAATACCAAGGGCCTTGCTAAAATAAATGAATGCAGTATCAGGTATTTCCATTCGGTCATAGAGATCTCCGAGGTTTTGAGCACTATTATATTTTATTGGATCCAGATGAGCAGCGTTGATAATGGAATCTGACTTAGTATAGTATTGCAATGCATCCCTATATTGTTCCTGATAAACATATACCGTTCCTATATTCATCAGTACGCTGGCCAGGTTACGAGGATTATTTCGCTTTTCTTCTATTTTTAATTTCTGAATATTGTAATCCAAGGCCTGCGCATATTTTCCCATTTTGCCAAAGACATTTGCCATAATTCCCAATGACCTTGACTGTCCTTCTATATAATGAATCCGATTGGCTAGGAACAATGCATCCTGTGCAAGTATTAATGCGGAGTCGGGATTATAGATAGCTATAGCATCCGCCAATCTCCAGGTAAGAGTAACGCGGTTAGTATCTATTTTTTCAACGCCTAACAAAGCACTCAAACTATCTGCTTTTTCTTTTTGCGCCCAAACAATAGACTGTAAACACAATAAAATAAAAAGGAGATTGATTTTTTTATGCATCCAGTGAATAGCTATACCCAAGGGGGTGGTGATTGAAATAAGATTTATTAGATGTAAATTAAGATAATGAAATGAAATATGATAATTTCTGCTAGACAGAATAAGCTTTTCATTTAACCCAATAAAAAGGGGATAGCAAGCTATCCCCTATAAATATATTCAGAAAAAATTAATGTTGGTGATTGTGCATCATGCCATTCAATTCTTCGCCGGTTACTGTTTTTTCAGCAGGCTTTACTTGTGCTTCTGCCCAACCAAATAATTTTTCAGTAATCAATCTGCGGTAACTGGCATCAACTTGCTTTTCGTCTTTCATCATTCTGTCCATATAACTATCCAGCCAGCTAGTATCATCTCCCATACCGATATTTCCAAAATAGGCCATTACCTGCGCCTTCATACTTTCTTTTAATTCCTCATTGCTTACCTGTAAGTTATTGGCTTGAATGATACGGTCGCTGATTAAAGTCCATCTTAATTGATTGCTAAACCCTGGAAATTCTGCTGCTGCCTCTTCTGCAGTTTTTGGTTTTTCACCACCTGTTTGTAACCAACGCTGTAAAAATTCTTCGGGGAATTCCATCTTGGTTTCGTCCAACAAATAATGGTACAATTGATCATGCAACTGGTTGCGACTTTGACTCTTCCAATATTGTTCGATTTCTTCTTTAAGCGTTGCTTTCAGTTCATCTGCTGTTTTGATATCCTTGGCTGGATAAATTTCCTTGAAGAATTCTTCATTCAATTCTCTTTTTTCAACCAAACCAATTTTAACGATGGTTAAATTGAAATATTTTGCAGCAGCTTCTTTGTCGTCCTTTTCAAAACCTAGGTCCTGCAACATCATTTCCAGTTTGTCGCCTTCAAAGCTTTTGCTTAATTGAAATACTACACTATCATCCTTTTTCTTACCCTTCAGTTTCTTTTGAATAGCGGCTGAAAAATATTTTAATAATACAGAATTTTCTTTCTCTATTCCACCTTCAATTGCATTGCCCTCTTTATCGGACTCCTTAAATAATACATTTAATACATTCTCCTCATTGTCCACCACTTCAGGTTCGGTCATCTTTCCACCTTTAATCTGCATGCGGCTTAATTCTTCCTCCACCATGGCATCATCGGTGGCCACTGTATGCAAGGTTAAATTAGCTTTGGATAGATCGGCTAGCGAAAATTCGGGCTTTAAGCCAATTTCAAATCCAAATTCATAATCACTCGGATTATTAATATCCATTTTAGCCAAATCAGATTCAAGTGGAAGTGGTTGACCAAATACATCGGGCTTTTCTTCCGTCAGATAACGGTATAATTCTTTCTCCACAGACTTGATTACCTCGTCGGTAAAAATAGAACTACCATACATTTTCTTAATCATGCCAGCAGGCACCATTCCTTTTCTAAAACCGGGAATATTGGCCGTCTTGCTATATTCTTTCAACTTTTTGTCAAAGGCCTGAAAATAATCATCCTTCCCAACTTTTACAATCAGTTTATCATGCAATAAACCAATATTTGATCTTGTTACTGTAGCCATAATCGATGCTTTACTAATTAAATTTTAAAAAAGTCCCTCTCTTGTCGGAGAGGGCTTTTGAATAAAAGGTCCGGATGATAGGGGTCGAACCTACATGGATTACTCCGCTAGATCCTAAGTCTAGTGCGTCTGCCAATTTCGCCACATCCGGTGTTCATTTACTGACTGCTCCGACATACTAAAAATTCTGTCCATCAGTAAAGGGTTGCAAAAGTAAGGCATTTCAACAAAATTTTAAAACAGATTTGTTTTCCGTAAATTCGTCTTAATAGATGGAAGAAGCAATCATTATATCAAACTATAACCTCAGCGAGGAGGAGGAAAAAAAGGAAATCCTACGCCAATACCGAAGTTTACTGAAGGCGCTGAAGCCCAAATTGAAACCTGGGGACAAGGAATTACTACGTACAGCCTTCGAAATGGCTGCTACCGCCCATAAAACCATGCGCCGCAAAAGTGGCGAACCCTATATATTTCACCCCATTGCAGTGGCCATGATATGCGTGAATGAAATTGGCTTGGGGGTAAGAAGTACTATTTGTGCCCTGATGCATGATACGGTAGAGGATACGGATATTAGTTTGGAGGACGTTCAAAGAGAATTTGGAGCAGAAATTGCCAAAATCGTGGATGGTCTTACCAAAATCAGCACTGTAATGGATACCAATACCTCCCAGCAGGCTGAAAATTTCAAGAAAATTTTACTGACACTAACAGATGATCCTAGGGTAATATTAATCAAACTGGCCGACCGCTTACACAATATGCGTACCCTGGACAGTATGAAGCGGGAAAAACAGCTCAAAATTTCCAGCGAAACCGTATATGTATACGCCCCTTTGGCCCATAGAATGGGCTTGTACAATATCAAAACAGAAATGGAAGACCTGGCCATGAAATACATGGAGCCAGATACCTACCGATATATTGCCCAAAAACTAAATGATACCAAGCGGGAACGTACCCGGTATATCAATGATTTTATACGTCCAATCAAGGACAAATTAGACAAAGCCGGTTTTGATTTTGAAATTCATGGTCGCCCCAAAAGCATTCATAGTATTTGGAGTAAAATGAAGAAAAAAGGAGTGGCTTTTGAGGAAGTATATGATTTATTTGCTATTCGAATAATCGTTAACTCACCCGGAGAAAAAGAGAAAGAAGATTGCTGGAAAGTATATAGCATGATTACGGATGAATACAGCCCGAGCACCGAACGACTTAGAGATTGGCTCAGCAATCCTAAAAGCAATGGCTATGAAGCGCTACATACTACAGTAATGGGACCACAAGGAAGGTGGGTAGAAGTGCAGGTAAGAACCAAAAGAATGAATGAAATAGCAGAGAAAGGTTTGGCTGCACACTGGAAATACAAAGAAGGTAAAGATGATGAAAGCCGCTTCGACCAATGGTTTCATCAAATAAGAGAGGCCTTGTCTAATCATGAAAACAATTCCCTTGATTTTCTGCATGACTTCAAAACATCCTTTTTAACAGAGGAGATTTATGTATATACACCAAAGGGAGAAGTAAGAATGTTACCGATTGGTGCCACTGCCCTTGACTTTGCATTTAGTGTGCATTCAGCGGTAGGAAGTAAATGTATTGGTGCCAAAGTAAATCACAAACTTGTACCGATCAGCCATAAATTAAAGAGTGGTGACCAGATAGAAATTATTACAAGTGCCAAGCAAAAGCCAAACAGTGAATGGCTGAATTTGGTTGTTACCAGTAGGGCAAAATCTAAAATCAAAGACAGTTTAAAAGAAGAGAAAAGAACCATTGCCGAAGAAGGCAAATATGTATTACAACGCAAACTGGATAGCATGGGTGCCGCCATGAGTCAATCCAATTTGGAAGAAATAGCGGCTTACTATAAAGTCAACTCTTCCCTCGACCTGTTGTATGAAATTTCAATTAAGAAAATTGATTTAAAAGATTTAAAAGAATTTACGGTACATGGCGACAAACTGATGATGCCAAGGCATGTAAAAATGCCCTTGGAAGAAAAGCATGAAAACGACATACCAAAAGCCCTACATAAAAAGGATACCGAGCTTATCATCTTTGGTGAAAGCAGCGATAGGATACAATATAGTTTAGCCAATTGCTGTAAGCCCATTCCGGGTGATGATGTATTTGGATTTATCTCTACTGGTGAAGGGCTAAAAATTCATCGAACCAATTGCCCCAATGCTACCCGCTTACTTTCTAATTATGGGCACCGGGTTGTGAAAACAAAATGGGCAAAAAATAATGAAATTTCTTTCTTAACAGGTTTGAAAATAATAGGACTTGATGACGTTGGCGTAATTCATAAAATCACCAATCTGATTAGTGGTGAAATGAAATTCAATATTAGTGCCATGACTATTGAGGCAAAAGAAGGGGTATTTCAAGGAAATGTAAAAATATTTGTGCATGACAAAGATGAATTGGACGAACTCTGTAATCGCCTAATTGCACTTCCTGGAATTGAAAGGGTTGACCGCTATGATACAGAATAAATCAAGGAAAGAAGATCAATCAAATTCTTTTGGCTGCTGCTTTTCGTAGTCTTTATTGAACTGAACAAAGAACCTGAGATATACTACCCTACTAAAACGCATCAACCAAGGCTGCAACACTACCAGTAAAACAGAATTAATACCAAGCCACCAAAAAACCCGGCTATCATATATTGACATTCCAATCAATACATACCAGGCTACAAATGTAGTGACCGACATAGCAAATGCTAAGGCGTAACTTACATAACCCGTGCCATACCAAAACCCTGGTTCCAAATCATATTTTTGGTTGCATACAGGACAATGTTCTGGCATTTCCAGAATTTTATCGGCTTTCAAACTTCTATAAGGATTGTTGCTCGTGAACATTGGGCCTTTACGGCAACGGGGGCATTTATTAGTAAAAGTAGTCCACCAAAAATTAGGTGTAGGTTTGCTATCAGACATTATTTATTTTTTTCGTGTTTTCCGTAGCTTATTTTAAAGTATAGCATAATTAAGGATAAAATTAAAACACAACCATTGGTAAAAATGATAGGCTTATTTTCCAAAATGATTCCATAAGCCAACCAAAGTATTACACTTAATGTGGCCAATGAAAACATTAAAAATGATATATCCTTAACAGATTTTGTTTGATAGGTTTTAATCACCTGTGGTAAAAAAACAATGGCAGAAACGGTGCCGGCTAAAAAACCAAGTGTATCTAAATTCATATTATTATTTTAAGCTGCTCAATTGTTGTTTTTTCCTTTCTCCAATCTGCTGACGCCACATAGCATAGTATAAACCTTTTTCTGACAATAGACTATCATGATTGCCAGTTTCTACTACATCTCCTTTTTCTAGTACATAAATGCGGTCAGCATGCATAATGGTGCTTAAACGATGTGCAATCAGAATCGTAATTTGTTCTTTCTGAGAAGAAATTTCTTTAATGGTATTGGTAATTTCTTCTTCAGTAAGTGAATCCAGTGCACTGGTTGCTTCATCAAAGATAAGCAAATGTGGTTGACGCAATAAAGCGCGGGCAATGGACAATCGTTGTTTCTCTCCCCCACTTAATTTTAGTCCCCCTTCTCCAATAACTGTTTCCAATCCTTTCTCTGCCCTTTCCAACAGGTTGGTACAAGCTGCTTTTTGCAAAACATCATTTAATAAAGCATCAGAAGCAGCTGGATTTACAAATAATAAATTCTCCTTAATGGTGCCACTAAACAAATTGGTATCCTGTGTAACAAATCCAATTTGTTTACGCAGGTGATCAAAATGAATTTCTGTTTCATCCAGGTTATTGTATAAGATTTTACCATCTTGAGGACGATACAATCCTACTAATAATTTCATGAGGGTAGACTTACCACTTCCACTAGGTCCTACAAATGCAATCGTCTCTCCAGTTTTTACATCAAAATTGATATTATCAATGGCTTTATGGGAAGCTGATTGATGTTGAAAACTTACATTTTTAAAAGAAAGGGTTTCAATATTACCCAATGCTTTTGGCAGTGCTGGTTCAGGCTCAGGGGCTTTTTTCATTAAGGCATCAAAATTATTTAATGATGCTTCTGCTTCCCGATAAGAAAGGAGGATATTTCCAATTTCTTGTAAGGGACCGAATACGAAGAAGGAAAATATTTGCATGGTTACTAATTGGCCAGCATCCATTTGTTTGCCAAAAATTAACCACATAAGAATAAATAAAATCACTTGTCGCAAAGTGTTGACCATCGTTCCCTGAATAAAACTAATACTTCGGATGCGCTTTACTTTGGTTAATTCAAGTCCTAATATTTTATAGGTGTTTTTGTTCAAACGATTCACTTCCTGTTCAGTAAGACCCAGGCTCTTTACCAATTCAATATTGCGCAATGATTCTGTAGTAGAGCCTGCCAATGCGGTGGTTTGTCCGACAATATTTTTTTGAATTATTTTGATTTTCTTACTGAGTAAATTAGTGATGACAGTTAGTACTACAATGCCAATAAGATAAGCAAGCGGAATACGCCAGTTAATGTATAAAGCTGCGTATACGAATACAAATACAATTCCGACAATAACACCAAAAAGGATATTGATGAAGCTATTCATAAAGCGCTCCACATCACTACGCACCTTGGTTAAAACAGAAAGTGTTTCACCACTGCGTTGATCTTCAAATTGAGCATAGGGCAATTTCATAGCATGTTGCAATCCATCGGTAAAAACCTTTGCCCCAAATTTTTGAATGACTACCTGCAAAAAATAATCCTGGAAATTTTTTGCGATACGGCTAATCATTGCAACAGAGATAGAGGCAATCAGTAACCAAACAATACCGTATAGTAATTCCGGATGATTGAGTTTATTAATCCAGGTGAATTTGCCGAATAAATAATCATTCCAAGTAAGTTCATTCATTCCCTGATGATAATTGGCAAGGTTGATTAATTTGCCAAAAATAATAGGGTCAATCAGTGAAAACCCAATATTTACAGAAGCCAGCAGTAAAGTCAGAAACACGAGCCATTTATGTGGCTTCAGGTATTTAAAAAGAATCTTCATGTATAGAATTTAGTTAAATGAAACGTAGCTGTTTCTATAGTTACAAATATCGTACAAGTTTACACATGTGACAATATTGCAGTAAACAATGTTTAAACGGCAAGTTAGCCGAAAAGATTTCCATTATTTTACCAAACCAGTATATTGCTGGGTTACTTTTTTGATTATATACCCACTAATCCATCCTACATAAGCATATTTTGCATAAATAATTTTCTTTGCAGGATTTTGAGTATTGACTTCCTTCATCAATTCATCTAACCAAATAGTTCCTGCCAACAATGCTTTCTGGTCGTATGTACTCATTGCCCTGTTGAAATTCTTTTGAATGACTGCAGCATTTTCTGGTTTAGTAACCAGTGACAAATCTGGGTGGATATATTGCGTATAATTTTCTGAAATTCCTTTTCTGAAATTACTGATATCAGCCACAGATATATCGGTATAATTATTCAAAATACTTTCAGGATGAGTTAGTGAAACAATTGCCCACACAACGCCTCCAGATAAATACAAAACATCTCTTGATCGGATATCCCCTTTAATGGCGAACTCATTCAATACCAACTGACGAAGACTATCGGACCAATATTTTTCAGCAATTTTTATATAGGCATTGATATCGGCAGGGCCTTTTGCATCAATCATTCGCTGAAATGATTTAGTTCCAAATGGGAAGGTTATTGGATATAAAATTCTTCCGGCGCCAAAGTAGCCTCCTTTAGTATTTCCACTACCTACATCTAATTGAGCGGCGGTAAAACGTCTTTTTTGGGGTACAATACCCAATAAACTTAGTTCAGCTTCCTCATTGGCTGAAATAGAAGTGATGTCGATAGCCAGGTCAAGATCCTTAGGCCTGATAACAGCGGAGAAATATTCTACCTTTTTATATTTATCCAATTCCTGCTTCAATCCACTACTTATAACTATATGTACTTTTTTAGGATCAATATGGTATCGATTTTTAATCATCCCCCAGAAGATGGTAATGGCATCAAATGTTTCTTTTTCACTTTGATAGGAAAGGGCAGCAGCATCAGTATTAATAGAGGTATCTCCAACTAGGGTATAATCATATTCTCTGTCGCGACTCAACTTTACTTCAATAATAGACATTTTAACTCCTTTTGCACCTATTTCAATTCCGGCATACATATCCCCAATGCCTTGCACGCTTTTTAAAAGGCTTTCAACTACATTGGCAATCACGGTTAATTTTAATGCACGATAAAGTTTTACTGCTGCTGTATAATGCCTGATGGCCAGGTCTGCCTGGTCTATTTTATTATACAAATTTCCTAAGCCTTCATTGGCCAATGCCAAACTGTAATAATCTTTATTAGCAGTAGCTTTTGACAATCCTTTTTTAAAATATTCTTCTGCTGCTTCAAATTGCTGAGCCTCTAACAAAGTATTGGCTGTTTTTAGCATCCTGGAAGTGGCCTGGCTTTTAGAAATTTGAGCCATGGAGGCTGAAAAATTTAAAAATAAAATTGCCAGCAAAAAGTATTTACGCAGCATTGGAAAATTTTGGATGAAAGAGATTCAATAATAGTATGCGGCAAAAGTAATATTCGTAAAAGGAAAACGGCCTATTAATTCTATAAATAGCTTTGACAACCTTGTAGTTGTGATTATTTTGTGCAAAACCAGGCTCCTCTAAGGCTGGAAAAAGCCGTTTTACTTAGAATAATGTAATATTCAAACCTCTTTTAAACGAATGTTTTTTCTCAAACACTCCTGATATTATCTATGCCCCCCAACCTTCTCTATCCAAACTGCGATATTGAATGGCTTCGGCCAAATGTTCAGATAAAATTGCATCACTCCCTGCCAGGTCTGCAATCGTGCGACTAACTTTTAAAATACGATCATAGGCTCTGGCGGAAAGATTTAATTTTTCCATCGCTGATTTTAACAAACTGTGCCCGGCTGCATTGATAATACAAATCTCTTTCAACTGCTTGCTACTCATTTGAGCATTCGCATATACAGATTCACTGTTCATATAACGCCTGCCTTGAATTTGGCGTGCAGTGATAACTCGTTTTCTAATATCCATACTTCTTTCCGAAACTTGCATCGAGGATAATTCACTAAATGCAACAGGTGTTACTTCTACATGCAAATCGATTCGATCAAGCAAAGGACCACTGATTTTATTCAAATATTTTTGGACAGTACCTGGCGGACAAGTACATTCTTTTTCTGGATGATTGAAGAAACCGCAGGGACAAGGGTTCATGCTAGCAATTAACATGAAACTGGCAGGAAAGTCCAATGCAATCTTTGCCCTGGAAATGGTTACTTTTCTTTCCTCCATTGGTTGACGCATTACTTCCAATACTGTTCTTTTGAATTCAGGCAATTCATCTAAAAACAATACCCCGTTATGTGCCAATGATATTTCACCTGGCTGCGGGTTGCCGCCACCGCCTACTAAAGCCACATCGCTAATAGTATGATGTGGAGATCGATAAGGTCGTTTTGAAATGATGGTGGCATTTTCGGGTAATTTGCCTGCAACCGAATGAATCTTTGTAGTCTCCAAAGCTTCCTGCAAACTCAATGGAGGTAAGATAGTTGGTAGTCTTTTCGCCAGCATCGTTTTGCCAGCACCCGGGGGACCAATTAAAATAGCATTATGTCCTCCTGCCGCAGCAATTTCCAATGCTCTTTTAATATTTTCCTGCCCTTTCACATCGGCAAAATCAATTTCAAAATCAGTTTGTGCTTGTTCAAATGCTTCCTGTGTATTTACAATGGTAGGTTGTAATGACCCTTCGTTTTTAAAAAACTCTATGACCTCCTTAATATGACCTACACCAAATACCGCAAGCCCATCTACCATCGCAGCTTCCTTTGCGTTTTGTATAGGCACTATCAACCCTTTGAAATTGTCTTTTTTTGCCTGAATTGCGATGGGCAAAGCACCTTTAATAGGCCGAATTGCCCCATCCAGACTCAGTTCCCCCATAATCACATATTCTATTAATCTTTCCGGATTTTCAATCTGCTCTGTAGCGCCCATGGTGCCAATGGCAATCGGCAAATCAAAAGCCGTACCTGTTTTGCGAATATCAGCTGGCGCAAGATTTACCACCAATTTAGTTCTTGGCATAAAATAATGATTGCTCTTCACTGCAGATTCCACTCTTTGCAGGCTTTCTTTAACAGCACTATCAGGCAATCCTACGATATAATAATCCTTTCCTTGATTATTTACACTTACTTCCACTGCTATGGTGATGGCTTCCACTCCATAGACGGCACTGCCGAATGTTTTAATTAGCATAACTAGCTTATAAGCCAGTAAACTAATGATGCCTTGAGAAATATAATTGTGTAAAAAAATATTTATGAGGATATTTTCCTCTTGCTAAAAAATATGCGGATGAGCATTTGTCTCAAAGATTTCTCAATAAGTCAACCACGCCTTCTTTTTTGAGAATTAGATAACCAAGTCGATCATTGCTGATACCATCTTTCAAATGATAACTGAATTGCAATTGATCATTGATTACAGCGGTTTCAAAATATTTGAAATGAATATTAGGATATTGTTTTAAAGCCTCCCCTATTTCATATAAATGAGTGGAAAGGATAAACAAAGAATTTTTAATTTTTAATAACCCTTCTATTACCTCTGATGAACATTTCATAGCATCCTGTACATTGGTACCCTTGAATAACTCATCAATCAGGATAAGCCATTTTCTTCCATCATTTACCTTAGTAACGGTTGCCTTTATACGCTGTACTTCATTGTAAAAATAACTTTCCCCCTTTACCAGATTATCCACTACATTGATATTACTGAGTAATCCATCAAAAACTGTTAATTGCATTTGCGTAGCTGGCACTCCCATGCCGATATGTGCTAAAAAAACGGCAGCCCCTACGGATTTAATAAAAGTACTTTTCCCCGCCATATTAGCACCAGTAAGAAATAAGAAATTACCAGATTGACTCAATGCTATATTATAGGCAACAGGTGTAGGCAATAACAAATGATACAATCCTTCTGCATTCATTACGGGTTGTTGGCTTTCGATAAATTCGGGGAAAACCAAGTTGTATTTTTTAACTGCCTGCGCCATACCATACCATGCATCCAATTGTGCATAGGCATCTATTAAATCAAGCATATTCAACTTGAATTGATAGCGTATATAATGGGCGAAGGACAATTGGTCGGGTAAGGTAACGGTTGCTATCGTTTTATGTTTGCTGAAAAAACTGAACTGCTCCTTACTCACAGCCTTCCTTACATGTTCCAATAATTGTTTCAATGGCCTTGGAGTATCTCCTGTTAAATAATACTCCACCATTTGTTGCATTCCCTTGATGAAATCAAAACAATGAAGCGCTGAATATTTTACCAATGAAAAATCTGGTCCGTGAAATATTTTATAGGCCATTGCGCCAGCTTTTGAAGGCTGAGCAGGAATCTCGTCAATGGTAGCGCCGAAGAATTTATCAATCATTAGCAAACTGCCATTGCTAATTTGTTGAGGCCAAAATTGTTCGTTTTGCAGGATAAACTGAATGGTTGATTGAACCCCTTGAATGGCCTCCCTACTTTTTAAAGGATGCGCAAAATTGTATTGCAGTCGCTCCCTGCCATTGGTAGTGGCACAAAGATTCAATGTAGCAAAAACAGAATATTCATCCTCTGCATTGAATATCGAAAGATCGGTAAGCGTCGTTTTATCTATTTCCATACAATAGTGCCAAATTATATTTTAAATTATCTATTGAATAACATTCGGCTTCCTTTTACAGTCTCATCCCAATGTCCTTCATTCCAAACCAAATGCCCACTAACAATTGTCTTTAGAATAGATGCAGAAAAGTGAAAATTCTCTAAAGGACTCCATCCACATTTATAAAAACTATTTTCTTTTGTTACAACTGTAGGATGATCAAGGTCCAACATCACCAAATCAGCGAAATAACCTTCTCTTATATAACCCCGATCCCGTATCTGAAAGCAATCAGCCACAGCATGGCTCATTTTTTCTGCAATTTTTTGTAGGCTAATCCTACCTTCCTGATAATAATGCAACATTAATAATAATGGATGTTGTACCAGAGGAAGACCAGCATGTGCATGCTCATAATCGCCCTCCTTTTCGGACAATAAATGCGGTGCATGGTCCGTAGCAATAACATCCAATCGGTCATCTAGTAAGGCCTTCCATAATGCCTCCTTATTATGAGGGGCTTTAATAGCAGGATTGCATTTTATCTTATAGCCTAATTGATTATAATCATCTGCCGTAAAGTGTAAATGGTGTACACAAACTTCTGCAGTGATTCGTTTATCTTTCAATGGTAACATATTACCAAAGAGTTGCAATTCCTTTTCCGTACTAATATGCAATATGTGTAACCTACTATTGTATTTCTTGGCAAACTGTATAGCTGTTAAGGAACTTTCGAAACAGGCTTCTTCATCTCTGATGAGTGGATGATCGGAAGCGCTCAAAACCGGCTTTTCTTTTTTTATTCGCTCGTAATTCCTTTTAATTATCCGTTCATCTTCACAATGAGTAGCAATCAACATTTCCGATTCACGAAATACAGTATCCAAGGTCTTGTGGTTATCAACCAGCATATTGCCTGTACTGGCACCCATGAATATTTTCACACCACATACCTGCTCTTTACATTTATTCATTTTCAAAACCTCTTCCGCATTATCATTACTGGTTCCCATGAAAAAAGAATAATTAGCAAGTGCGTGTTGCTGAGCGATGGCATATTTATCTTCAAGCAATGCAGGGGTAAGTGCATTGGGAATAGTATTGGGCATTTCCATAAAACTAGTAACCCCTCCTGCAACAGCTGCCCTGCTTTCAGAATAAATGGAAGCCTTATGGGTCAATCCAGGTTCCCTAAAATGTACCTGATCATCAATTACACCAGGGAATAGATACTTCCCTGTTCCATCAATTTCAATTACATTTTCTGGTACAGTTATATTGGAAGCTATTTTTTCGATGCGCGCTCCATTCGTTAATAAATCTGACACAATGATTTTACCCTCATTTACTAACTGTATGTTTTTAAAAAGGTATTTTTGCATATCTTGATATATAAAGATTCATTTAAATGATAAAAATCTGATGCAAATTATTAAAAGCTTCGCCAAACTCTTTGTTTTTATTTGCCCTGCTTTTGCCACGGCCCAATCCACTTATTTATTACAGGGCTCCAAAGATGCCCAATTTGTAGACAGATTGGAAATAAAACAACAAACCAATACTGACCTTAACTTTAGTACCCTAAAGCCATTTAATAGAAAAGCCATCGTACACCAGGCAGAGTTTTTAGACAGTGCAAGAATGGGATATATTGATAGCTTAACGGGCGTTGACAAATATAAAGAATGGACAGATTTAGACCTGACCCCTATCGATGAATATAATCTAAGGAGTCTTTTAATGAATAATGCCGAATGGACAACCGTACCTAACGATCCATTTCTAAGTAAAAAAATGCTGCTAAGAACCTTTTACAAGACGAAGGCTAATTTCATTGAGGCTAAAACAAAAGACTTTTTTATTGCTGTTAATCCAGTACTGCAGTTTCACCAGGGAGTCGAATCTGGTCAAAGTGAACGGTTATTTATTAATAGCCGTGGCATAACCGCTAGGGGTTTGATTGGAAGAAAAATTGGCTTCTCTACTTTTCTTACAGATAATCAGGAAAGAGGACCACAATTCTTTCAACAACAAGTAAATAATTTCAAAGCGGTTCCCGGTGTTGGCTTTTACAAAACATTCAAAAAAACTGGAGTAGATTATTTTGATGCAAGGGGCTATATAACATTTAACGCTACCAAATTTGTAGACATTCAGTTTGGGTATGATAAAAATTTTATTGGCAATGGCTATAGAAGCCTTTTTCTGAGTGACTGGGGCAATAGCTATCTTTTCCTTAAACTTAATACTAAGGTTTGGAAGTTCAACTACCAGAACATCTTTATGGAACTGATGCCCCAATTTAAGAAAAGTGGCGACACCCTATTGGATAGAAAATATGCAGCCATTCATCACTTAAGCATGAACGTTACTAAATGGCTCAATATAGGCGTATTTGAAGGCGTGGTTTTTGGCAGAAAAAATAGATTCGATTTTCAATACCTGAATCCCATTATTTTTTACAGACATATTGAAGGTATGGTGGGCAGTCCCGACAATGCCATTGCCGGACTTGATTTCAAAGCCAATATCGCACATAGAGCACAGGTGTACGGACAATTACTATTAGATGAATTTATTTTATCAGAAATCAAAAACAATCCTACAAGTTGGGTAAATAAATGGGGCATCCAATTGGGCGTAAAATACTTGGATGCATTTGGAGTGAAAAATTTAGACCTTCAATTAGAAACCAATAGAGTACGTCCTTATACTTATTCGCACAAAGACTCTATTGCAAATTATACCCACTACAATCAACCATTGGCCCACCCCTTGGGCAGTAATTTTCAGGAGTTCATTGGTATTGTACGATATCAACCTGCACCCAAATGGTTTTTATTGGCTAAAGGAATATATTATTACCAGGGATTGGATAGCGCTGGCAGAGATTTTGGAAGTAACCCATTGTTGCCCTATATCAATAGACCAAGAGAAACTGGTTTTAAAATAGGCAGTGGTATTAAAGCTACTTGCCTGAATGTTTTATTGCAAACATCCTATGAGTGGAAAGAAAACCTGTTTTTTGACCTTTCTTTACAATATAGAAAATATTCAAAAGCAAATATTACCGGCCAGCAGGATTGTAAAATGATTACCGCCGGCATTAGATTGAATATGTTCAAAAGAGATTATGATTATTGATGAACACCCTAAATGACTACCCTTTGATTTACGAACTAAGAAAAAAATGTTTGCTTTAATAGGATCTTAAAGGCTAAAAAAATAAACATCATTTTTTAAAAAAATGTATCTTTAGAGGGAAGCTAGTTATTGAAGGAAATATAGTTCATCAAATAACATCATATGAGAGGCGTAAATAGGGTTATGTTGATTGGCAATTTGGGTAAAGACCCCGACATCCAAAGCTTAGAAGGAAATATTGCTGTGGCTAAATTCTCGCTTGCCACCACTGAAACTTATAAAGACCGTAGCGGAAAACTCATTTCGCAAACAGAATGGCATACCATAGTTTTATGGCGAGGCTTGGCTGATTTAGCCCAAAAATACCTTCACAAAGGCAGTTTGGTTTATATTGAAGGACGTTTAAAAACCAGGACCTGGGAGGATAAAGAAGGACATAAAAAATTCGCTACTGAAATTGTAGGTGATAATTTAATCATGCTGGATAAAAGAACGGATGGCAGTAATTCTATCCCTGAAAACCTGGATAATCTTACCAGCCCCGAAATCCCCCCCATAGAGGATGGGAATGAAACAGTTCCTTATTAATACAAATCCCTCTGCATCAACTCATTCTATTCCCTTTTATAGATAGCTATTTGCGACAAATTAAAAATTGCTATTTTTAATCAAAATTTCTCGTTTTGGACTATCACTCGGTTTTGGATTTTTCTACTAACACAGCCCTTTCATTATTGGCCATTGCACCTGCAGGCACTACTGTTTTATTGATTTTAGGTGCGCTACTTTCAACCATTTCATTTTTCATTGCTGGATCGGAAGTGGCTTTTTTCTCTTTGAATAATAAGGATATCAATCGGCTAAAGACCTTACAACATCCTAGTTACAGAAGAATTGTTAGCTTATTAGAACAACCCAAAATATTATTGGCCAGTATGCTCATCACCAATTCGTTGGTGAATATTTGCATCATTCTAATCAGCAATATTCTCATTAATGATTGGATAGGTGGACTCCATGTTGGATTCTGGGTTGGCTTCTTGATAAAAGTAGTGGCAGTAACATTTCTTATTCTATTGTTTTGTGAAGTAATGCCAAAAGTATGGGCCACCTATGATAAAATAAGGTTTGCCGCCACAGCCTCGCTGATTGTTGACATTTTCAATAGCCTTTTTTATAATATCAGCAAAAGAATGGTGAAACTAAGCGACGGCATTGAAAAGAAATTTTCGGTGGAAACTAATTCGGTACTCGACAGCTCAAGACTAGATCATGCGATTGATCTACTACCTGAACATGAAGCTACTGTGGAAGAAAAACAAATTTTGAAAGGAATAAGAAAATTTGGGGATACCACCGTTAAGCAAATCATGCATACGCGACTAGATGTAAGTGGCATCAATTACAATAGTAGTCTGGCCGATACCATTCGCAAAGTGGAAGAATTACACTATAGCCGTCTTCCGGTATATAAAAACAACCTCGATGAAGTAGTCGGCATCCTACATACAAAAGACTTACTGCCACATCTAAACGAAGCGGCCGATTTCAATTGGCACAAACTGATGCGCCGACCTTACTTTATTCATGAACAAAAACTAATTGAGGACCTATTGCAGGAATTCAGGACAAAAAGAATACACTTTGCAGTAGTTGTGGATGAATTTGGAGGCACTAGTGGCATTGTAACTTTGGAGGACATCATGGAAGAAATAATTGGCGATATCAAAGATGAATTTGACGATGAGGAAAGCGCTAACAAAAAAATAGACGACAATACCTTTATTTTTGAAGGTAAAACCATGATCAATGATGTTTGCAAAGCAATGAATCTTTCGGCGGATGTTTTTGAAGCAACAAGAGGCGATAGTGATTCACTGGCGGGATTGGTATTGGAAATTGCAGGTGAATTTCCGCAGGTCAACGAAGAAATTGCAAGCGGGAATTTTATATTCATCCCCCTTGAAATAGAAAAAAACAGAATTGATAAAATTAAAGTAATTATAAAGGCCGAATCATAAGCACTATTACCTTTCTATATGCCAAAATTTTTTAAAGTTCCCTTACTACAAATCTGTAATTTTCAATTATACAGTATTAAAAGCCATTTCACATTGCCTAAGTTTATATTGATTGCAGTATTGATTGTATTTGGTCTAACCCAATGTAATAGTACCTATACATCCAAGAAAAAAGGCTATTTCAAAGTTGATTTTCCTGAAAAAAAATACATTCTTTTTCAAAAAGACGGAGTGCCCTACAGCTTTGAATACCCGGCATATGCCAATGTTGTAAAAGACAGCACCTATTTCGATAATGATCCCGAGAGTCCTTTCTGGTACAATATTGATTTCCCTGATTTCAATGCAAGAATTTTCCTCAGTTATAAAGCTGTAGGAGGAAAATCCTTATACAAAATAAAACAACCCAATGGCCAATACAAAGACTCGTTTGGCATAAATGTTTTTGACAGAATGGTAGCTGATGCATTTAAACTGACCAATAAAAATGAACCTGTGGCAAGTTCCAAAAAAGACAGCCTAATGCATACACCCAACGGTATAACAGGCGTATCCTTTAAATTAGGAGGCAATGTAGCCACTGCCCGCCAGTTTTTTTTAAGCGATACTATTAAACATTTTATCAGAGGCGCTCTCTATTTTTCAGCAACTCCTAATGCAGACTCCATCAAACCAATGCAGGAATTTGTTGGTCGCGATATCGACCATATGATTAATAGTTTTCGGTGGGTAAATAAGTAGCCTTGGTTCTCCATATAGTGCCTATATTTTGATAAAATATAATTTGACTAAACCCATTCTCAGTAGAGTCCATTATAAAATCTAATATCAATTTAGTAATAAACACGAGCATTATACAAAGCCTAATACATTGGCTTTTCACTTGACTATAAGTTCGTACTTTTGCGCCCATGATTGTAATTGACAACATTTTGATAAGCGATGAAATTGTGAAAGAGCAATTTGTATGTGATCTAAGCAAATGCAAAGGAGCCTGTTGCGTTGATGGTGATGCTGGTGCCCCATTGGAAAAAGAAGAATTAGACCAATTAAATGGGGTTTTTGAAAAAGTACTGCCTTATCTCAACGAGGAAAGTCGCAAAGAACTTGAACGGCAGGGCAGGTATGTATACGATAAGGAATTTGGCTGGGTAACCCCCACTATTGACAGCAAGGTTTGTGTGTATGGCATTAAGGACAAGGAGGGGATTGTGAAATGTGGTATTGAACAAGCCTATTTAGATGGTAAGATAAAATGGAAAAAACCAATCAGTTGTCACCTCTTCCCCATAATTACTAAAAAAAGTAAATTAACTGCAACTGAATATGTTAATTACGAACCAAGAGAAGATAATTGTAAAGCAGCCTGCAGCCTGGGTAAAAAATTAAAAGTACCCGTGTATGAATTCCTGAAAGAACCGCTGATTAGAAAATATGGTGCACAATTTTACAAAGACCTACAAGCTACAGCCCTACACATGCAATTAAAAAAATAATAATTTTAAAAAATAGTCGTGAAAAAAATATTCTATACCCCCATTGCCCTCCTATGCATAGTGCTACTTTTTTCCTGCTCTGCAAACCAGGCAAAAATTGACAATTCCCTCAAAAAATATTTTGACGAGCAAAAAGTAGACGGTTGTTTTACAATGTTGGATAATTCCTCCGGTCAAGTGACTGTTTACAACATGGCACTGGATACCCAAAGATTTACACCTGCTTCTACTTTCAAAATTGTCAATTCTCTTACTGGGTTACAAACTGGGGTGATTCTAAACGACAGCATGACTATTCCCTGGGATGGTAAAATACGTGTATTTTCCAATGGAGATACTGCCAAGGACTGGAACAAAGACATGGGCATGACTGAAGCATTTAAAGTTAGCTGCGTACCATACTACCAAGAAGTAGCCCGCAGAATTGGCAGAGACACTATGCAGTATTGGATCGATAGCCTCGGATATGGAAATAAAAACTTGCAGGGACCAATTGATTCGTTTTGGCTGAATAATGCCCTCAAGATATCCCCTGATGAACAATTGGGATTAGTAAAACGCTTGTATTTTGATCAGTTACCCTTTAGAAAAAGCGTACATGAGATGGTTAGAAATGCCATGATACAAGAAGAAAATACTGCCTATAAACTATGTTTTAAAACAGGTTGGGCTCAAGACGAAAATAATAATAATATTGGTTGGCAAGTAGGTTGGATAGAAGAGAATAAACATGTTTACTTCTTTGTAACCTTTATCAAAGCTGCCCCAGGGCCAATTGACATTAAGAACATCAGGAATAATATTACCCGAGGAATCCTAACACATTTTGGTTTCTTTGAAGGGAAAAAATAACAAGTACAAAACAAACTAGCTGTTATATTTTTAACAGTATCCTTTATTTTGATTTGCTAATTTGCAGTGAGCAATATGTTACAATTTCAACATACCGCCTATCTTCTGTTTCTATTTGCCATTCCTGTATTGGTGATTGGGTATTTTTTATTGCTTCAATGGAAAAAGAAAACCATTAAAAAAATAGGGGATGAAAGATTGGTGAAAGAATTAATTAAAAACTTTTCCCCCGAAAAACACCGGCTAAAATTCATCCTACTATTACTCTCCTTTACCGCCGGATGTTTTGCATTGGCTAATCTTCGTTCGAAAGAAGGCTCTGAAAAAATAAACCGCAATGGAATTGATGTAATGATTGCTTTGGATGTTAGCAAAAGCATGCTGGCAACTGATATCTCACCCTCAAGGTTAGAAAGAGCAAAACAAGTAATTAGCAAACTGATTGACCGACTCAGCAATGACAGAATTGGAATTGTAATTTTTGCCGGCCGTGCTTATCTGCAAATGCCATTGACCGGCGATCATGGTGCTGCAAAAATGTATTTAACGGCTGCCAATGTAGATGCAGTTCCTACACAAGGGACTGTTATCGGTGATGCACTAAAAATGTGTGGTATGGCTTTTAATAAGACCGAGAAAAAATACAAAGCCATCATCTTAATAAGCGATGGAGAAGACCATGATGAAGCAGCTACTAAAACAGCTGCACAATTATCGGAAGAAGGCATCATGATTTGTACTATAGGTATTGGTTCTCCAGAAGGAGCAACCCTGATAGATGCCACTACCAATGAGGTAAAGAAAGACAATGACGGCAATATTGTTGTTTCCAAATTAAATGAGGAGGAACTGAAAACTATTGCAGAAAAAGGCAATGGTATCTATCAAATTTTTAATAATACAGAAGAGGTAGTAAGCAAACTAGACCAGCAACTTAGCACAATGGACCAACGAACTGTTACAGAGGATTCAATGGTTAATTACAAATCCTTTTTTCAATGGCTATTATTACCGGCTTTGTTATTATTGGTTATTGAATTCTTTATGTCTGAAAAAACAGGTCCTGCTTTTAAAATTGCTGGCTTATTTAAAAAGAATAAAAACAAGGAAAATCTTGCTAGCTTTATTAAATGTTTATTTATCGTTCTTTTACTGACTACCACATTGAGTACAGCACTGAACGCACAAAAAACGAATACCCTTATTAAAAGCGGAAATGACGCTTACAATAAACAGGATTTTGAAAAAGCAGCAGCGCAATATCAACAAGTAATTAGTAAAAACCCTGAGAATGAAGCCGCACAATTTAATTTAGGCAATGCATTGTACAAAAGCAATAAAACGGAAGATGCTATTCAGGCCTACAACAATGCTATCCAATTTTCTAAAAAACCGGACGCCAAATCAGCCGCTTTTTATAATAAAGGAGTGGTACTTCAAAACGCTAAAAAATTACCTGAATGCATTGATGCTTACAAAAATGCTTTGAAATTAAATGCCGAAGATGATGATGCAAGACAAAACCTTCAAAAAGCATTACAACAATTAAAGGAACAACAAAAACAAGAACAGCAACAAAAGAAAAATAAACCGAAAGAAGATCAACAACAGAAAAACAAGGAAAAACCCAAGAATCAAGAAGAAAAAAATAATCAACCCCAACCACAGCAATCCAAATTATCAAAGCAGGATGCAGAAGAAAAATTAAAAGCCCTCTTGCAGCAAGAAAAAAACTTACAGGACAAACTCAGAAAAGTAAGTTCCGGAGACCCCAAAAGACCTGAAAAAGACTGGTAATATTGTATGTAGATAATGTAATTACATTTATTTTTTGGGCTACTATCAAAACATGGTATTTTTTATACAACCATTGCTTTATTTCTTTGTTATTTTTGTATCATGCAAGTATATACCCCTTCACTAAATTCTTATAAGCGTTTACCCACGAGAGTAGTTAAAATTGGCCACCTGCTTTTGGGAGCAGGTCATCCTATTCGGATACAAACCATGACTACCACCGACACCATGGACACATTGGCTACTGTGGAGCAAACCATTCGTTGTATTGAAGCTGGTGCTGAAATGGTTCGTATCACTGCACCTTCTAAAAAGGAAGCAGAAAATTTACAGGCAATCAAAGATGAATTGAGAAAAAGGGGCTATAACACACCGCTCATTGCAGATATTCATTTTACCCCAAATGCCGCTGAAATTGCAGCCCGTATTGTTGAAAAAGTAAGAGTGAATCCAGGTAACTATGTTGACAAAAAAAAGTTTGAACAAATTGATTATACAGATGCTGAATATGCCGAAGAAATAGAAAGAATTCGAGAAAGATTTACCCCATTGGTGAAAATTTGCCGAGAACATGGAACCGCCATGCGTATTGGCACCAATCACGGAAGCCTGAGCGATCGTATCATGAGCCGTTATGGCGATACTGCAATGGGCATGGTGGAAAGTGCTATGGAATTTTTACGTATAGCTAGGAATGAAGATTATCATAATATCATTCTAAGCATGAAAAGTAGTAACCCACAAGTGATGGTACAGGCATATCGCTTATTGGTTTGCCATATGATGGAAGAATTTGGAGAGTGTTACCCATTGCACCTTGGTGTTACGGAAGCTGGTGATGGAGAAGACGGAAGAATCAAATCTGCTATAGGTATTGGCACCCTGCTTGAAGACGGCATTGGCGACACTATTCGTGTATCCCTTACAGAAGACCCGGAATTGGAAATACCGGTATGCAAAGACATAGTAAAAAGGTATACACAAACTGCTATCTCTGAAAAAATCATTGATATAGCAATAAAACTTCCCTATAATCCATTTGATTACAAAAGAAGAGTAAGCAAGGAAGTAGACAATATTGGTGGCAAACAAGTACCCATTGTAGTGGCAGACTTCAGTAAATCCAAAACATTCCAACCACAGGATTTCAACATCATTGGCTATCAGTATGACTTAAAAACCGACAAATGGCATATAGGAGACGCTGCAGCCGATTTCTTGTTTACAAATAATGAAATTGGATTTGCATTGCCTGGCAGTTTAAAAGTTATACTTCCCTATCATGCATGGCTCCAATGCAATGACAAAGAAAAATATTTTCCAATAATGGAAGCAGCAACTTATTTGGAACAAAAAACATTGTCCAATAAAATAAATTTCATTATGCTGGATTGTTTTTCAGATAACAATCCAAAAGAAATACCCGCTCAATTATTTGCTACTATAGAAAAGGATCCTACAGTGGTATTATGTTTGAGCACCACCAATAAAAATGCTTTACAAAGCATCCGAAGAATGTTTGTGAACCTGATGGAACAAAATATTACAGCGCCAGCCATCATCATTTGCGATAGCACTGACGAAACGATTGATCAAAGTTTAATTCATTACGCAATAGAAACTGGAGGATTATTATTAGATGGATTTTCTGATGGGCTTTGTTTTGGACTTCACTATGATAATCATGCAATACCTGCCCAACCAAAAATTTTAAACTCCATTGCCTTTGGCATATTACAAGCAACCCGAACCAGAATCAGCAAAACAGAATATATCAGTTGCCCAAGTTGTGGACGGACCTTATTTGACTTACAGGAAACAACTGCAAAAATAAGGGCAGTTACCAATCACCTAAAAGGTGTTAAGATTGCTATCATGGGCTGTATTGTAAATGGTCCGGGAGAAATGGCGGATGCAGATTTTGGATATGTGGGCAGTGGTGTAGGTAAAATCACTTTATATAAAGGGAAGGAAATAGTAAAAAGAAATATAGATTCAGCGATAGCAGTTGATGAGCTAATCAATTTATTAAAAGAACATGATGCTTGGGTGAATCCTGCTGATTAAAATTCCAATAATCCTTTGTCCATTTTTAAGTAATTGTATTATGCAAACAGATTTTCTTGTTATCGGAAGTGGCATTGCTGGACTCACCTATGCCTTAAAAACAGCACAGGAATGCCCCGATAAAACCATCACAGTGCTTACCAAAACACAGAGTGATGAAACCAATACAAAATATGCACAAGGCGGCATTGCCGGTGTAATGGACTTTGACAATGACAGTTTTCTCAAACATGTAGAAGACACCCTTATTGCCGGTGATGGGTTATGTAATAAAAAAATTGTAGAAATAGTAGTAAAAGAAGGAGTAGAAAGGATTCAGGAAATTATTGATTGGGGAGCGCAATTTGACAAAGACCCTGATGGAGATTATAAATTAGGGAAAGAAGGCGGGCACAGTGAATTCAGGATTTTACACCACAAAGATGTCACTGGCATGGAAATGGAAAGAGCACTATTGGCTGCGATCTCCCAACAAAAAAATATCCATTTAATAAGTCATTGCTTCGTACTAGATATTATCACGCAACATCACCTAGGATATTTAATCACTAAATCTACTCCCGATATCGAATGCTATGGGGTGTATGTTTTAAACTTAAGCACTAATAAAATTGAAAAAATTCTTGCTAAAATTACCCTGTTGGCTACAGGTGGCAATGGGCAGGTATATAGAACTACTACAAACCCTGCTATTGCTACCGGGGATGGAGTTGCCATGGTATATAGAGCCAAAGGCAGAATTGAGAATATGGAATTTATTCAATTTCATCCAACTGCTTTATATGAACCGGGTGTAAGAGGACAAAGCTTCTTGATAACAGAAGCTGTAAGGGGTGATGGAGGCGTATTAAGAAATGCCGCAGGGGAAGCATTTATGGAAAGATACGATTCCCGAAAAGACCTTGCACCAAGGGATATTGTTGCACGCGCCATTGATAATGAAATGAAAGTAGGAGGTACTGAAAATGTTTTTCTTGATTGCCGTCATTTTAGCAAAGAAAAATTCACTGAACATTTTCCCAATATCTATGATAAATGCATGAGTATTGGAATAGATATAACAAAACATATGATTCCAGTTGCGCCCGCTGCTCATTATAGTTGTGGCGGAATTAAAACGGATGAGTTTGGAAGAACCTCCATAAAAAATCTTTATGCTGCTGGAGAATGCGCTAGCACTGGTTTACATGGCGCTAACCGGTTGGCCAGCAATTCGCTATTAGAAGCAATGGTTTTTGCACACCGAGCCTATCTCGATGCTACTCAACAAATCAATAAAGTTTCTTTTAAAAACGAATTGCCCGACTGGAGAGCAGACGGCACTAGTTCTCCAAAAGAAATGATATTGATAACTCAAAGCCTAAAAGAACTTAAATTATTAATGAGTGATTACGTGGGAATTGTTCGCAACAATGAGCGTTTGTTAAGAGCAATGAAAAGACTCGATTTATTATACGAAGAAACAGAAGACCTCTACAAAAAAACCAATGTGTCGCCGCAATTGTGTGAACTAAGAAACATGATTACGGTTGCATATCTCATTGTAAAAAGTGCTGGCTTCCGGCATGAAAGCAGGGGCTTACATTTCAATACAGATTTTCCCGGCAAAGCCTCGATGATTCAACAGATAGTATTGTAATATTTACTCCCAATTTAAATAGGGGGTTTGCGACTAATCATGGTTAAACCTACCTTTGCCATTCAATTTTATACATGTATTATATTGTTTTCCCCATCCTATACTTATTTTCTCTTTTGCCGTTTTTTATTTTATACGGCATAAGCGATTTTATTTCCTTTTTACTATGTTATGTAATTAAATATAGAAAAGGGATAGTACTGAATAATTTAGCCATTGCATTTCCAGAAAAATCAATCGAAGAACGAAAAAAAATTGCCCGAAAATTCTATCAGTATTTTACCGATACAATGATAGAAAGCCTCAAATTCATTTCGATTTCTAAAAAAGAATTACTCAAAAGAACTTCAGTCTCTTTTGAAATTGTAAATGAATTAATTGATAAAGGTTATAATATCAACTTAATGGCAGGACATCAGTTCAACTGGGAATACGCCAATCTATTATATGCCATTCACCTGAAAATAAATTTCGTAGGAGTTTATATGCCCATAAAAAATAAAATATTTGAAAAAATATTTTATGATTTTCGTGGTCAGTTTGGAACCATTTTAATCAGCGCAACAGATTTCAAAAATAAAATGCATGATGTTTTTAAGAAACAATATATGCTTGCATTGGCAGCTGATCAAAATCCAGGTAGCCCCGGCTCCGCACACTGGTTGTACTTTTTTGGAAGACCAACCCCTTTCCTAACAGGTCCCGAGAAAGGAGCAAGGAAAAATAATGCAGCAGTAGTTTATATAGGATTTAAAAAAATAAAAAGAGGGTATTACAATTTTGAAACTACCTTATTAAGTGAGCAGTCGGCTTCTACCAACCCTGGTGAACTCACCGTATTATATAGGGACATCCTAGAAAAAACAATTCGCCAGGATCCGGCGAATTATTTATGGAGTCATAAAAGATTTAAATACACTTATGCTAAAGAATTTGAGCACTTATGGGTCGACAAAGTTCCTAATCCAACTGAGCACATTAATTAAGCATAGCAGCATCTTTCTCTACAATAATTGATTCCTGTGTTTTTATTGCTGACCAGCCTCCCAATACATTTCTTAAATTATGTATGCCTTGCCTTTTCATCAAGGAACAAGCAATCACACTTCTATATCCACCTGCACAGTGAACATATAAATTTTGCTGTTCTTCAAATCCAGCTAAATTAACCAGGTCTGTCATTTCCAATAATGGCAAATTCATTGCAGCTTTTACATGACCATCTGCAAATTCAGTTTCCTTTCTTACATCAACAACTTGTAGGTGAGGATCATGTGGAATATCCATTGCCAATTCATCAGCCTCTATATCAATAATCAAATCAATTTTTTCTCCTGCGTCCTTCCATGCATCAAATCCACCTTTGAGATAACCAATCATTTTGTCGAAGCCAACCCTACTAAGTCGAATAACCGTCTCTTCTTCCTTGCCCGAATCAGTCACCAATAAAATGGGTTGATCAAATGACAAAAGACTTCCTGCCCATTCTGCAAAACGCCCCTCAAGCCCTATAAAAATGCTTCCTGGCACAAATCCATTTGTAAATACTGATGCAGCTCTAGTATCTAAAACAATACAATTATTTTGAAGTTTTTCTTTAAAAGACTCCACTGTCAATGCTGTCAAGCCCCTTTGCTTAACCTCTTCCAATGAGTCATAACCTTTTTGATTTATCATAGCATTAATTGCAAAATATTTTGGAGCAGCTGCTAATCCTTCTGTAATAGTACTTACAAAGGAGGCCTTGGTTTGAGCTTGTAATGCGTAATTGGTTTTCTTTTGTTCACCAATAGTACTAAAAGTTTCGGGACCCAAATTTTTACCACAACTACTTCCTGCGCCATGTGCAGGATAAACTATTACATCATCGGCCAATGGTAAAATTTTATCTTGCAAAGAGTCATACAAAATGCCGGCAAGTTCTTCACTACTTAAATTACCACTACTTAAATCAGGGCGGCCTACATCACCAATAAACAATGTGTCTCCGGTAAAGATTGCTTTTGCTTTTCCCGTTTCATCCCGCAACAAATAACAACTGCTTTCTAAAGTGTGCCCAGGTGTGTGTATTAATTCAATGGTAAGTTTTCCCAGTTTAAAAACTTCCCCATCCTTTGCATGATGAACCTGATATTGTGTAATGGCACCCGGGCCATAAATAATAGGCGCTCCCGTTTTCTGACTTAAATCTATATGCCCACTAACAAAATCAGCATGAAAATGTGTTTCAAAAATATATTTAATGCCTGCATTATGTTCTTTTGCCAAGGACAAATATTCGTCAATATCACGCAATGGATCTATAATGGCCACCTCTCCTTCGCTCTCAATGAAATAAGCTGCTTCGCTCAAACAGCTTGTATATAATTGTTTAATAAACATATATTTTTTTTAGAGCGCAAATATAAAAATAAAAAGGCGGATGTTTTACCATCCGCCTTCACATGTTTTTTAAAAACTTATTTCAATAAACCTTCCACAAAGTGGCTGATTTCATCAATACGTTTAAAATTAACACTGTA
The DNA here is from genome assembly GCA_943367825.1 of Chitinophaga pinensis. Taxonomy (GTDB): domain Bacteria; phylum Bacteroidota; class Bacteroidia; order Chitinophagales; family Chitinophagaceae; genus Ferruginibacter; species Ferruginibacter pinensis_J. Next base: position 11,609 of record CALRKF020000010.1, on the reverse strand, counting down.
ATAAATAAACTTGCCGTCTCTTTCTGTAATCACAATTCCTGCTCTTCTTAAAATAGCAAGGTGTTGTGAAGCCACAGATTGTTCTAGTCTCAATTTGACATAGATTTCTGTTACGGTAATTTTTTTCTTGTCTTCAATCAGCTTAAGTATTTGCTGACGAAGCTTGTGATTGAGCGCCCGCAAAACAAGGGCTGCTTTTTTTAGGCTATGGTAATCTACATTCAATGATGCAGATCCACCACCGGAAGCCGAAGCTTTCCCATGTGCTTGGTTTTTAACCGCCATAGAGATTAGAGTTTTTAAAATGCTTGAACAATATTTGAACACCCCAAATATAAGAATGTTTGTTTATGTAAATAAATTTTAAAGGGATTTTCTTTCAAATAATTTCTTTGGAATTGCAGGCTGAATCAAGGTTTTAAATTTGAATCAAAAAAATCTTTAATGTAATTAGGTTCGCAATAAGCAAGGTTTGAAAATGCTTTTTGAGTATAATATGTAAAGGAAAGCTGACTTAATACAGTAGGCTGAAAAGCAACGTCATAAAATTCAGCATTTGGGTGATTAACTAGGTTTTTCCATTTCTTGCTACCATTTCCAAAAAATAGAATTTTTTTTAAAGCTAAATAGTCTTCAAAAGAAGTTGGCTGAAGAATCAAAGCGAAAGGTTCAATTAGCTTATTTAATTGATAATCAAACAATGATGTGTATACTTCCATTCTTCTTGCATCAATCATTGGACAGAATAAAGCGCTGCTGTCTTTCTTTAATGGCTCCAATTGATGAATAGCCGAAGCGGCCAGATAATCCAAAGTATTGATGCAAATGATTGGTTTTTGAATAGCATAGCAGATTCCTTTGGCACTAGCCAAGCCTACCCTTAACCCAGTATAAGAACCCGGGCCGGCAACAACAGCTACAGCATCTAATTCGTTAATATTCATTTGCTGTTGTTGAAGGATTGTTTGAACAGCAGGCTGCAAATAAGAAGCATGCTTTCTTTGGTCGGCATTTTCCAAAACAGCTATTAGTTTTCCCGCATTGGAAAGACTTATTTGTGCGATGCTATTGGCGGTATCAATTTGAAGAATTTTTGACATCAAAGATTTGCTTCTTTTAATAATAATGGACAAGCTGTATACCTGGGATCTGATTTACTTAATTGAAGCAATAACAAAGCAATATTCTTAATGCCGATATTGTTGCTCCATTCAAAGGGACCAAAAGGATAATTTGTACCAAGTTTCATAGCAATATCAATTTCCTCTTTTGTACTTACTTCTTCCTGCAAAGCAAAATAAGCTTCGTTAACAATCATAGCAATTACTTTGGCACTCACCAATCCGGGTTCATCTGCTACAAATATGGGTATGATGCCATTTTCCTTCAAAATATTTTCAAATATTTCCTGAGTTGAAACTGCTAATTCCCAAGCAGAACGATTCAAAAAACCCGGCCATCCATTCAACCGACCTACATGTTTGGGCGCCTGAAGCAAATGCAAGGTTTCAATGGTAGCATTAATCAAAACAGGCTGCTTTATGCTTGCATAATCCAATTGTGCTGCATCTTCCAAAAGATTAATAAAAAAATCTGCTTGACCAGCAAAAAAAGACGCTTCATCCGTTGCTCTTTGCCAATGATCATTTACAAGCAATTGCATTTCTTTCCATTGAAGATCCGTTGCTAAAACTAAAATGATCATTAAAATAATTTTTACAAAAATAAGCAGATACAAAAAGATATATTTGCATTCAAGAAAATATATATCAAAATGAGTAAGCAAATCATTCAAACAGACAATGCACCAGCCCCGATTGGCCCTTATAGCCAGGCAATATTGGCAAATAATACCCTTTATATTTCTGGTCAAGTTGCACTAATCCCTGAAAGTACTGAATTGGCAAATAAAGATATTCAAGAAGAAACGCATCAGGTGATGCAAAATATAAAAGCAATCCTTGCTGCAGCCTCAATGGATTTTAGTCATATTGTTAAAACCACTATTTTTTTAAGTGACATGGCGCTTTTCTCTGATGTAAACCAAGTTTATGGAAAATATTTTGAAGGTGATTTCCCAGCAAGAGAAACCGTAGCAGTAAAAGGACTACCCAAGAATGTAAACGTAGAAATCAGCATGATTGCTGTTAAATAATTATTGCAGCTCATAAGGAGTCGCAACTGAGCACTGTATGCTTGGGCGGTCATCCTTTGGCACCAATACAATAATATTAGACTTCAAGGTTTCGCCATTCCGGAAAATAAAACCAGCTTTTACCGATTTTGATTCCTCTTTATCATTCTCTTTTACTTTTACATTCACGTAAAAATCCCTGGCCTTAATCGTGCCACTTTTAGCGGTTAGCCTTTTACCATTGGCATTGTTTACCAAATAGGTTGCTAAAAGATTAGGACTTTCGCCATTTGTAGTAAAAGATTTTCTGTCGGCATACAATTTTGTACAACCGCTTTTATTGGTCATATACAAAGTAATTTCAAAACGACTATACTCCTCTCCTTTACTGGCCTTTACTTGTTCATTGCGGATAAGGTAGCCATATTCAATGCCGTTTTCTGTTGCAGGAGCATTTTCTCCCAAGTCCAATATCTGTGCCGGAGCAATATAAAAAAAACACTGCAGGAGCAGTAGCGCAAAAGAAGTTTTAGTAAACATAAGGGGATGTTTTAATTTTGTCATCTAAGTTAATTCATTTTAATAAACGCCATGCCCAAAAAGAAGGTTATAGTTGCTGCCAGTGCACATATATTTTTATTGGATACTCTGACGGAAAAAGGTTACGAGGTAATATCAATGCCCAATTGCTCAGCTGCTGAATTGATTAAAATTCTTCCAGACGCTATTGGATTGATTGTTACTACTCGTACCATTGATGCTAACATTCTACACCATGCCCCATTGTTAAAATGGATTGGCAGATTGGGAAGTGGTATGGAACTAATTGATGTAGCCTATGCCAATGCAAAAGGAGTACAATGCTACAGTAGCCCCGAGGGCAATAGTAATGCGGTTGCTGAACATGCAATTGGCATGTTACTTAGCTTATTACACCGTATCAATGTTTCGAATGAAGAGGTTAAAAAGGGCCAATGGAAAAGGGAAGCCAATAGAGGAATAGAACTTACTGGAAAAACTGTTGGTATCATCGGATATGGAAACACAGGGAGTAATTTTGCCAAACGTTTACAATCCTTCGAGGTAAATATCCTGGCTTACGATAAATACAAAAAAAGATTTGGCAATTCTCATGTACAGGAAACAGACTTACAAAGCCTACTAACAACCGCTGATATTATTAGTTTCCATTTGCCGCTAAGTAGTGAGACAAAGCATTTTTGCAATGAGGCTTTATTACAACAAATGTCTAGGAAACCCTGGCTAATAAATACCTCTCGAGGCGAAATAGTAGATACGAAAGCGCTTATTCATGCTTTGCAAAAAGGGGGATTAGGAGGTGCCTGCCTAGATGTTTTAGAAAATGAAAAAATAGACCAACTTACAGAAGCTCAATCGCAAGAATTGGAATTCTTAAATAACAGAAAAGATGTTTTAATTACCCCACACATTGCTGGATATAGTCAGGAAGCCATGTATAAAATGGCGAAAGTGTTACTGGAAAAACTTGACTTATAAATTATTTTACTACATTTGTGAACAATGCAACGTCCCGGTAGATACGGGGCGTTGTATTTTTTTTCTACTTGCTTAAATGAATTGTATGGCAGAGACTAATTACGTTACCAAGGATACGTTTGAAAAACTGAAAGTTGAATTGCAGCATATGAAAGGTGTTGAAAGGCCTGCTGCCAGTAGAGCTATTGCAGAAGCCCGTGAAAAAGGCGATTTAAAAGAAAATGCTGAATATGATGCTGCCAAAGAAGCCCAAGGCATGCTCGAAGCTAAAATTAAATATTTGGAAGGTGTAATTGCTACTGCCAGAATTTTGGATGAAAGTAATATTGATACCAGCAAGGTTTCTATTTTGACAAAAGTGGCACTCACCAACTTGGGCACAAAAAAGCAAGTCACCTATCAGATTGTCTCTGAAAAAGAAGCCGACTTAAAGCTTGGAAAAATTTCAGTTACCTCCCCCATTGGAAAAGGCCTATTGGGAAAAGTAGTTGGTGACGTTGCAGAAGTACAAGTGCCTGCAGGACTGCTTAAATTTAAAATTGAAGGCATAAGTGCCTAAGCAAGTGCATTGAATTCTTTTGTATAAGTTCCAATATTTATAAGGGTAAGATTATTCTTCACCAGCTACAATTTCACCATAATCAACTAATAACTCCTCGCCTTCTTCAATTTGACGAAGCGCTGCAAAATATGCGCCGTCATTTACTGATTGAATATTAGGAATATCAGCATGATTGAGAAACAATGACAAATCAATTGATTTAAACCCTTGTGCTGGAAGAAAATAATTGGCTTCATCATACAAACAGAAATTCTCCACCAAATCCTTTGCATATCCTGGCAAAGCATCTACTTCTTTACGATCAACAGTTACCCAATCACCCATTTCGGCCGAAAACATGGTTGTACAACCCTTTGGAATTACCCTAATAGCAAATACACCTATTCCATGTAAGCCGCTGGGCTTCAAACGAACCCATGTATTGTATACCAGTTCTTTCAGCAATGCCTCTTTATTCATAATCATTTTTCAAGTTGATTGAGAAAGGATTCAAGTTAAGAATCTTTTTTTGTTTAGTACTTTTACACAAATTATTTGATATGACTATTTTCTCCAAAATTATTGCAGGTGATATTCCCTCTTATAAAATTGCAGAAAATGAAAAATTCTATGCCTTTCTGGATATTTTTCCATTGGTACAAGGACATGTATTAGTAGTACCAAAAATTGAAACGGATAAATTTTTTGATTTATCGGATGACTATTTACAGGAGATTTTAATTTTTGCAAAACCCATCGCCAAGGCAATCGAAAAATTATTTGATTGCAATCGTTGTGGCATATCCGTTATGGGCCTAGAAGTGCCGCATGCTCACTTGCATTTATTGCCTATTAATGATGCGGATGACCTTAATTTTACGAATGAAAAACTGGAATTGTCACCAGAATCACTTAAAGAAATCCAAGCAACTATTATTGCTCATTTATAGCATCAAAAGCTGGCCAAATTATTTTACTCTACCCGGATTATTTTTTATAAATTCCTCCCAACCTTTTACTTTATTGCCAGTTGTTTTCAACACGGGATTGTATTGAAAATGATGACAAACTGCTACTGCCAATGCATCAGTAGCATCATACAACTTTGAATCATATTTAAAATTCAATAACTGCTCCAACATTTTTCTAACTTGCTCTTTATCGGCATTCCCATTTCCTGTAACCGATTGCTTTACTTTTTTGGGGGAGTATTCCGTTACTTCTAATCCATGCCGCATAGCTGCTGCGATAGCCACACCCTGTGCTCTCCCTAATTTCAGCATACTTTGCACATTCTTTCCAAAAAAAGGTGCTTCAATGGCAAAATCTGTAGGCTGGTAACGAGTAATTAATCCACTGACAGTATTAAAAATCAATTGTAATTTTTTGTATACATCAGCTACTTTTCCTGGCTTTAATACACCCAAATCTACCAGCGTCACGGTATTCCCAACTACTTTAATAATTCCGTATCCCATTACGATGGTACCTGGATCGATTCCTAAAATGATGGTTGAATTTTGAGACAATTGCTAAATATTTTTATAAACCTCTTATTTAAAGTAACATTGTATATTGAACAAAAGTATTAAAATATTACTCAAGTGGCTGGTAGCCCTGATTTTAACTGCCGGGCTTTTTTATTTTCTATATAAAAAAATTAATGGACAGGAAGACTTTGAGTCGACCAAACATTTGCTCCTGCAAGCATTGATTGGCAGCGATGCCTGGAAAAGTTGGTTGATTATTCTATTGGTATTTTTCAATTGGGGAATTGAATCCTTTAAATGGCAGGTATTGGTTTCAACCATTCAAACCATGCCATTTTTGCAAGCAATAAAATCAGTTTTATGTGGTGTCACCCTTACTTTTTTTACACCGAATCGAATCGGAGAGTATGGTGGAAGGGTATTGTTTATAAAAGAAGGACAACGGCTTCAAGCAGTATCGCTATCAATTGCTGGAAGCATCGCCCAATTGATTATAACACTAATCATTGGAACAGGCGGGCTATTATACCTTTTCCTTTCAAAAAAAATCTCTTTAAGTACTATTGGAATTAATGACTTATGGCTTGAAATAGTGATTGCTTGCTGCCTTTTGGCTACTTTTTTAATCACCTTGTTTTATTTCAAAATGACCTGGCTAACAAGATGGGTTGAACGTTTTCCTTTTACCCGCCCTTTTGTAAAGCACATAGTAGTCGTGGAAAAATTGGATGCAAAAATTTTGTTAAGTTTACTTGCATTGTCTACCCTCCGGTACTTTGTATTCGTTTTACAATACATCTTTATGCTACAATTGATGCAAGTAGAGCAAGATAGCTGGCAAAGTTTTTGGTTGGTGTCAGTCATGTTTCTATTACTAGCAATTATACCGAGCTTTGCAGTAGCGGAATTAGGTATCAGAGGAGCCATTGCAACGAGTTTATTTGCTTATACAGGAAATGTGCTGGGAATTTTAACTGTTACGTTTGGTATTTGGCTAATTAACTTGTTCTTACCAGCACTTGCAGGTAGTTTATTAATTTTAGGAATTAAAACATCCAAGAAAGATGATTAAAATTTTGAAATTCGTTTTACCCACCCTGATACTTTGCTCTTTCAGCATAACACCTGATTATGACAATTTCTGTGGCATTAGAAATACTGCTTTTCAGGATGGAGAACAAGTTACCATGAAGGTTTATTATAGTACATTAGGTATGTATATAGGTGCAGGAGAGGCAACCTTTACTACCTCCCTAGAACGCTTTGGTGGAAAACCAGTTTACCATTGTGTTGGCGAGGGCAAAAGCTATTCATTCTTTGATAATTTTTTTAGAGTAAGAGACCGTTACGAAAGCTATATTGATACGGCCAATTTATTGCCCTACAAATTTGTACGAAACGTTGACGAAGGAGGTTATAAGAAATACAACAATGTAACTTTTAATCAGGGTGCTGGCACTGCGGTTAGTACCAATGGCGTATTTAAAGTGTCCGATTGTATTCAAGATGTAGTAAGTGGAGTGTATTATGCACGAAATATCGATTTTAATAAATACAAAGTAGAGGATAAGATACCTTTCGACATGTTCTTAGACGATGAAATATTTCACATGTACATTCGCTATATGGGCAAAGAAAAAATTAAGACTCGGTATGGGAAATTCAATGCCATCAAATTCAAACCACTTTTATTAAAAGGAACCATTTTTGAAGGAGGAGAAAAAATGACTGCATGGGTAAGCGACGACCCCAATCACTTACTACTTCGAGTAGAAAGTCCGATTGCAGTGGGCAGTGTAAAAATAGACATGCTTACTTACAAAAACCTTCGCTATCCACTTACTTCCTTAATAAGTGTACGCTAGATTAAATTACAACCATTCCTTTAATTGAAAAGTCTCACTTTTTCGAACACCCTTGTCTGTTAGTGCTAAGTTGCAACATTCAATTGATGGATCATGTTCAAAAAACAGGGTATACTGTTGCGCAATTGCTTCCTCAAAAAATGCTTGTTTTTCATTCAGGGTTGTCAAAGGAAACATATCATAACCCATTACATAAGGCAAAGGGATATGCGATACCGAAGGCAATAAATCTGCCATATACACTAAAGTACGGTTGCCATATTGAATCTTTGGTAACATCATTGCATTGGTATGCCCATTTACAGTAATTACAGAAATATTGCTAGAAATGGAAGTTGGCACAGTGGCAATCAACGAACTGCCCTGGTCTGGTATGTCTATAAAATGCAATTGACCGCTTTCTTGTATAGGCAAAATATTTTCCTTTAAAAAGCTTGCTTTCTCGCGAGCATTCGGAACTGTTGCCCATTGCCAGTGCAAAGCATTGCTCCAGTATTTGGCATTTTTAAATGAAGGCAATAATCGATCTCCCACTCTTTCAATACTTCCGCCACAATGATCAAAATGAAGATGCGTCAATAACACATCAGTAATGTCATCTTTTACAAATCCATGAACTGCTAGTGATTGATCCAGCGTATCGTTGCCATGGAGATAATAATGGCTGAAAAATTTGGCATCTTGCTTTTCCCCCATACCATTGTCAATCAAAATCAATTTATTACCATCTTCTATCAGCAGGCAACGCAGTGCCCAATTACACATATTGTTATCATCTGCCGGATTCAATTTATTCCAAATTGATTTAGGCACTACACCAAACATGGCTCCTCCATCTAACTTAAAATATCCTGTATTGATACTATATAATTTCAACATGACCGTTTTACTTTTTTTGTTTTGCAGCAGTCAACAATAACCATCCCAACCCAACGATAAAGAACACTACCAGTGCCAAAATAGAATTGCGCATATTATTTGTTAATCCCTCAATTAAGCCAAAACTAAATAACCCAATTACGATAGCAAGCTTTTCAGTAACATCATAAAAACTAAAAAAGGATGCAGTATCTTTTGTTTCAGGCATCAGTTTACTATAAGTGCTCCGGCTCAGAGATTGAATTCCTCCCATCACCAGTCCAACCAATGAAGCCAAAATATAAAAATGCATTTCTGTAGAAATAAAATACCCTGTAATACATACTCCAATCCACAGAAACACAGTAAAAATGAGCACTTTGATATTGCCGTAAATCGCAGAAAGTTTCGACATCCCCACTGCTCCAACAATAGCCACTAATTGAATAATTACTGCGGTGATAATGAGTTTAGTATTTTCTAATTTCAATTCCTTAATCCCAAAATCAATCGCTACCAACATCACCGTTTGCACCCCCATACTATAAAAAAAGAAAGCAGATAAAAATCTTTTTAGCACAGGCATATGCGTTAGCTGATTCCAAACAATTTTCAATTCATGGAATCCATTGGTAAGCACATTTCTTTTTTCACTGCGTTCTGCTCTTGAGTTCATGGGCAATCGTGCAAAAGTGATTTGAGCGAATGTAACCCACCACACCCCTACCAATAAAAATGTTATTTTCAAAGGCAGTGGATTCTCAGGCATCAATATTACCAGCCCAAATGCTATCAATTGCATCAATACACTGCCAATATACCCAAAGGTATATCCGCGAGCACTCACCCAATCCCGGTCTTCTTCAGCTGCTATTTCTGGCAAATAAGAATTGTAAAAAACTTGACTGCCATAGAAGCCAATTCCCGCAAGCATGAAACAAATCAACCCAAGCGTTACATGATCCTTATCGAAGAAGAACATCATACTACAACTAAGTGCTCCTACATAACAGAAGAATCGCATAAAATTCTTCTTATTACCCTTATAATCTGCCATGGATGACAATACAGGAGAGAAAATTGCAATGAGCAAAAAGCCAAAAGCAAGTACATAATCCTTTATTTCAGTATTCACAAAATTTCGTCCCAAAAATGAAACCCCGTTCTCAAAGCCAGGCTTGTTAGGACCAGTTACTGCCGCATAATAGGCAGGAAAGAATGTAGTGGTAATTACCAAATTGTATACACTGTTGGCCCAGTCGTACATCGCCCAGCCATTAATTACTTTTTTGGAAGCAGTTTGCATGCAGTTGTTTTAGAAGACTGAAAGTACATAAAAAAAAGAAACTGTTGCAGTAACCACGCAACAGTTTCTTTTAAAAAAACGTATAAATAGATTACTGTTCCGGAGCAGGATCCGCACCAAAATCCAATTTCTTATAGGTAAATGTTTTGAAGCTCACAAATTTATCATCCGTTAACTCAACATTCACAGGCTTTCCTGCAAATACACTATCAGATACCATATTGCCAATGGCATAAAAAGCCATATCCGCTACGCCCGCCAATTTTTCCTTTACTGCTACCATTCTGATACATACTGTGTCATTTTTCTTACAAAGCTGAAAGCTTTTTTTAGCAGTAGTATTATTGTTTTGTGTACGATCTACCATCGCTAAGAAATCGGCGGTATGTTGTGCCTCTCCTTCCTGAATACCATCCTTATAATACACATCAACAGGGCCTTTAGAAACCTTCTTTCCATAACTGTCACAGCTGGTTAATCCCATGACGGAAAAAATACACAATAATAGAAATGATACAATTTTCATGATATAATGTTTTAATGATGAAGCTGCATAATTAACTCAAAAATGAATAACAATCGCTACCCTCTTTAGGGTATATTTATTGAATATACCCTTTATATATCAATACCAATAACACTAAGCCAAGTACAATTCGGTACCAACCCCAAATTTTAAACCCGTATTTTTTTACAAAACTTATGAAGAATTTAATAGCCAATAATGCCACTATAAAAGCTACCAAATTCCCAATGGCCAATTGCTGGATTTCGACATTTGTAAATCCTCCGTTCTCCTGATAATACTTTAATAATTTATATCCAGTGGCTGCTAACATGGTAGGTACCGCAAGGAAAAAAGAAAATTCTGCAGCAGCACTTCTTGTCAATCCTTGTTGCATACCACCAATAATGGAAGCTGCACTACGGCTCATACCCGGAATCATTGCTAAACACTGCCAACATCCTATAATAATTGCCTTTGGAAAAGCAATTTTCTCTTCAGTATCTATACTAGGATTTTTAAAAAATCGGTCCACAAACAATAACACAATACCACCCGCCAACATTGTAATGGAAACCGTTAAAGCGCTTTCCAACATGACATCAATTTTTTTGCTAAAAAGTAAACCAAGTACTAATGCAGGCACCACCGCAGCAGCCAGTTTTACATAAAACTGCCATTTTTTAAAATCAAAAAACTTTTTCCAATATAATACTACCACCGCTAGAATAGCCCCCAATTGTATGGCCACTGTAAACAATTTTGTAAACTCGGTGGAATTAATAGACAAGAATTTTTCTGTAATAATCATATGCCCTGTACTACTGATGGGCAGAAACTCAGTCAAACCCTCTACAATGGCGATAATAATGGATTGTATGCTGTTCATATTAAAATTTTAAAAATAAAAATGCGAAGTACTTGATATACTCCGCATATGAATTATTTATATAAACATATTAATTGTCTTTAGGCTTCTTCATAATAGCAAAAACCTCAATTACCATTCCTGCAATTAAAAGAATAGGTGCTAGGGTAATACGGGTAAAACTATTTACTTCTTCATCCTTAAAAACATTGGGGTCTGCACTTTTTCCACCCGACATCAGAAAAAATCCAATGGTCATCACGATTAATCCCGCCAACATCCAAATGAAATTTTCTTTCCCAAATAAGGGAGTATTAGTAACCGGTGCTTGTTTTTTGTCTTTGCTCATAAATAATTATTAGGATGCAATATTAATATAAATCGTCCAATTTCATTTTCAAGTATTTTATCACTGCCCGGTGTGTACTTACCAGCGTGATGGTTATACCCACAAAAATAATGGTAAAAAACAATAGAAACAGGCTCTTATTATCCCTTAAAACTTTGAATTCGGGTCGAAAAGC
>CALRKF020000009.1:0-75813 GCA_943367825.1 Chitinophaga pinensis | reverse complement strand
CGGCTTTGTCAAAATGATTTACAGGCAAAATTGGGCATGCAGTTTTTTACAACAATAAGTGCAATTGATTTTTAAGGCCGCTTAAATGAGTATCAGTGACCCTTAAACGAAATTATACCAACAGATTTTTAAGAGAAAGATAGTTTTTTAACAGTCTGACGGCCAGGTATTTGCGAAGGCTGGGAAATAGTCTTCCGTCCGCCCGGCTACCTGAAGCTAAATTTATAAATAAAAGTTGATGATTTGTACATTGCTAATTTATTAATGTCCGCCCGATATGAAGCCAAATTGAAAAACAAAAGTTGAAACACAGCTTCCGTCTGCCCAGCTTTTGCAAATACCCTTGTTAGTGGCTGCCGTTTTTGTCCCACGCTTCATATATTGTCTGCTTAAATAATTCGTCAAGTTTATCAGTGTCAGGTGGATTGCTTTGTTCTAAGGATTTAACATACTCGTTATAATAATTAATTTTCTGTTCAAGGAAGTCATTAAGAATTTGAATTTTAGGTTCTTCATTTAGCTCTTCGCCTGTCATTTTTCTGACTAATAAGTTCTGGATTTCTGTCTTAACCTTTTGGTCTGTTACTTGGCTGTCAAGAAGGTCATGAAATTCCATCGGAGCCATTGTGTTTGTCTGTTTAATCCAGTCACAAGCCAGTACAGGGCGTAAAACATAAAAATACTTTTTCACTCTTACGTTTTGTTTTTGCAAATACTCTCTATAATTTCCTTCCGCCATATGTAAATAATGATGAAGGCAAGACTTTGGATTAAAATATTCTTTTGTCAAGTCACGTAGTTTGTCGGCTACAGAAAATTGTTTTAAGTAAATGATTGGACTTCTTAGCCACTCTAACATTGGTGGATTTGATTTTCGAAAAAGTCGTAACGCCTTTTTTAATTCCCATCCAGCTAAGTCAATATCATTCGGTAAAATTTCTTCTTGATTGTCTTTTTTATCGTCAATCTTTAAATACCAGTCAAGTTTGTGAACATAAATATATCTCACATCCCAGTCGCTGTCTATTGATGCAAACCCCCAGGCACGGCTGCCACTTTCAACTGCATATAAAATTTTGATGTCGTGTTGAAATTCAAGCTTTAAAAGTTCTTTTTTAATTTCGTCTGTCATTGTTTAGGGTGTCGCTTTACGGTTGCCACTAACGTATGTATTGTCGCATATACGAATATACGAATAAATCAATATAGTAATATTGTCGCTCTGATTTTCAGTTAGTTAATCGGGTTTGTGCAAGATTTTGGGACTATTGTTACAGTTGCGACAATACAAGGGGGAAGTTGAGGAAGGGATGAAAATTGTTGAGAAGGGTTCAAAACTTACCGCTCGTATTCCATCCGATACAAATCAATGCCCTTTGCCCAGTAATCGGTAATCTTTTCTTTCAAGAGAAAGCCTGCTTTTTCATAAAAGGGATAAACCAGTTGAGAAGTGCGTACTATTATCTTTTCAATAATAGGATTGTCTTGTAAAATTTTGATCCGGTGCTGCAATAATGCAGTTCCAATTTTTTGTCCCTGATAATCGGGGTGCAATATATCCCAACTGATGATGCCTGTTTTTTTATCAGCCGAAAAATTAATGCCCCCACATCCTACAATTTGATGGTTGAGTTCTACAACAAAATATTGTTCTATTGCATGGTCAAGATAATAATCTAAATCTTTTTCCTCTTCAACAGCAAAGTATTGAGGTGTATTCAATCGCAATAATTGAAGCACGGTCGCTTTGTCGCTGGATTGATATTTTCGTATAGTAGTGGAACTTGCTAACATGAAATTAATTGGACTATTTGTCAATATAAAAAAATCCCTCTTTCTTACTACTGCCATCATTGGTGAGTACAAAACAACTATCATTTTGTACTCTCAGTATTTCCACTTTTATCTTCATGTTGCGATAGGATTCCGGAATGGAGTCGGCACCAAAAACATGTTGATTTAAATAGGTCAGTTCATATGCACAGGGCGATGTCCAATTGATTTTTAGATTAACATATTCACCCGCCTCTCTAATAAACTCGGTTTGAATAGAATCATTTCTTTCAATACGATACAGATTGGTATCGCCTTCTGAGCGATGTAAAAATTTGCCTTTTTTAAATCTAGCGCAATCGGATGTAGTGGCTGTTCTTTTATAAGTTGGCTGACAGGCGAATAAAGAAACCAATCCAGCAAAAATCAGTAGGCATATAATTGTTCGAGAAAGCTTTTGCATGGTAATGACTGTCTTTTAAATTGATTAATAAATTATCCCTCCCAAATGCCAAGTCCTTGTCTTGTAATATGCCAATCAGCACTGGTACAATCCACAATGGTAGAAGGGGTAATGCCGCCAATTCCTCCGTCAATAATAAAATCAACCCTGTCTCCAAATTTTTGCTGCATGATTTCTGGATCTGTATTATCTTCTACTTGCTCACCCGGCAAAGAGGCGCTAAGAATGGGATTGCCCAGGGCTTCCAATATATGTCGTGATATGATATTATCGGGTACCCTTAAACCCACGGTGCTTTTTTTACTTTGCAAAATTTTGGGTACTTGTTTACTGGCTGGCAAGATAAATGTAAAGGGACCAGGTAAATAACTTTTCAGCATGCGATAGAGGGGTGTGTCAATGCTCTTGGTATAATCGCTGAGGTGACTCAAATCCTTGCAAATAAAACTTAATTGCACTTTAGAGGGATCAACATTTTTAATCTTGCAAATTCTTTCAACCGCCTTGTGTTGAAAAATATCGCAACCCAATCCGTAAATTGTATCGGTTGGGTAGACAATTACGCCACCGTCTTTCAAACATTCTACTACCTGCTTGATTAGCCTGGGTTGGGGGTCCTGTGGATGTACTTGAATCAACATGCTATTAGTATATAATTATTTTTACAAAATCGGGTCGAAGCAATTGGCGGCAGGTCATTATTGGTTTCTGCAAAAGTTGTAAACAACACTAAGTTAAGTGTAGGCAGCTTAATTTATTTCATTATTCTCTCAATTCCTATGTAAAAAAAGGGGCTACTACTCGTAAAACACTCTCCAATCCATTACTTTTGCATCGGTTTTTAACCCATACATTCATTTTATAAAAGCAGTTTACCCATGTCAGTAATTACAGTTGGCACTATGGCCTTCGATGCAATTGAAACCCCATTTGGAAAAGTAGATAAAATAGTAGGAGGTTCCGGCACCTATGTAGCCTATGCTGCCGGTAATTTTGTTACGCCTATTCAACAAATTTCTATTGTAGGCTATGATTTTCCTAAAGAAGAAATGGAGGAGATGAAAAAAAGGGGCATCGAATTAGATGGTGTTGAAATTGTTCCTGATAAAAAATCATTCTTCTGGAGCGGCAAATACCATATCGACATGAATACCCGCGATACCTTGGTAACGGATTTGAATGTACTGGCCGATTTTAACCCCATTGTTCCTGAATCATATCAAGGCGCTGAATTCCTGATGCTGGGCAACCTGATGCCTAAATTACAAATGAGTGTGATTGATCAATTGCGTGTTCGTCCCAAATTAATTGTAATGGATACCATGAATTTTTGGATGGACATTGCATTGGATGACCTGAAAGCAGTACTAAAAAAAATAGATGTATTATTAGTGAATGATGGAGAAGCACGTCAGTTGAGTGGCGAACTTTCCTTGGTTAAAGCGGCTCGCAAAATCATGGAAATGGGGCCACCATTTTTGATCATTAAAAAAGGAGAACATGGTGCACTTTTATTCCACGAAGAACATGTATTCTTTGCACCTGCCCTGCCTTTGGAAGAAGTATTTGACCCAACTGGCGCTGGCGACACATTTGCCGGAGGATTCATTGGTCACTTGGCCAAAACAAAGGACATTAGTTTCGACAATATGAAAACTGCGATAATTGTGGGTTCAGCCATGGCCAGCTTCTGTGTTGAAAAATTCGGTCCCGAAAGACTGAAAGAAATAACCAAAGAAGATATTGATGCCCGCCTAACTGAATTCGTGCAGCTGGTTAACTTCGACATTGATTTGGTATAAGTTTTCTAAAAATATTTGTACCCCGGTTTAAATGCCGGGTTTTTTTATTGTTAAATTATAACGGAAACCCATACCTGCAAATAGCATCAGTTGTACAAAGCTTATTTTTATATTCAAGACCGTTTAATATGAAAAAACTATTTTTCCTTTTATTAGCCTCTGTTATTTGTTATGGCAGTATCGGACAAAATGCAAATACTAATACCAATACCAAGGGTTGGCATTTGAAAGACAAGGTAAACGATGGTTACCAGGGCATCAGTTTACAAAAAGCCTATGCTTTATTACAAGGGAAAAAAAGCCATACGGTGGTCGTGGCAGTAATTGACAGTGGCATCGATACATTGCAGAATGATATCAAAGATGTTTTCTGGACCAATCCTGGTGAAATACCGAATAATAATATAGACGATGATAAGAACGGGTATATTGATGATGTGCATGGATGGAATTTTTTGGGAAGCCCTACTGGTGAAAACCTAAGCGTAAGCGTACCCGAAGCCTATCGCACCTATCATCGCTTTAAAGATAAGTTTGAAGGGAAAAAATACATTGCACAGAATCTGCAGGATAGTTTTGTGTACAATGAATGGCAAAGAGCCGCAAAAATAATTAATGACCATTATCAAAATGCCAATGAAAACATCCAAAATTTTAGGGCCAACCTAAGAGTAATACAAGCAAGTAATAATTTCCTGATAAAAGAGTTCGGCAAACCTGTTTTTACACGTAAGGATCTGCATCCTCAAAAAGCCAAGGACAGTAGTCGCTATTGCCAATCGGTATGGCAAAATATTTTCGACGGCAGGGATTTTACCAATACAGATTTTGTAACTGAATATGAAAATTTTGTAAAAAAGCAAGAGACCTATATCACGCAAAAAACTACAACCCCAATTGATTTTCGTGATTTATTATTGAAGGATGATGCCTACGATATCAGTAAAAAAAGGTTTGGTAATACCAACCTTCAAACACACAGCGGTTATCACGGCACCAGCACCAGCGGTATTATTGGAGCGATTCGTAATAATCAACTGGGTATTGATGGCATTGCCGATAATGTGCGCATCATGATGGTTCGTGCCATACTGGGCGAGGATGAATATGATAAGGATGTGGCATTGGCCATTCGATATGCAGTAGATAATGGTGCACAGGTAATCAATATGAGTTTTGGCAAGCCCATTTCACCCGATAAAGCATGGGTAGACGATGCAATACGCTATGCACAATCAAAAGATGTGGTATTGGTACATGCATCAGGCAATGATGGTAAGGATATTGATATAGATTATTTTTACCCCAATCCCTATTACCTAGATGGCAGCCGAATGCCTCATTTTATCAATGTTGGTGCTAGTGGGGATGCGGCTACCGGTGGACTAGCAGTAAGCTTTAGTAATTACGGAAAAAAAATGGTGGATGTTTTTGCACCTGGTATCGATATTGAATGCAGTATTGCCAATAATGGCACACAGGTAGCCAGTGGCACCAGCCTGGCCAGTCCGATTGTAGCCGGCTTAGCCGCTTTAATTCGATCTTATTTTCCAAGTTTAACGGCTCCGCAAATTGTTGATATCATCAAAGCATCTGGCAGCTCCATTAATGAAGATGTTTTATTACCAGGCAATAATGATAAAAAAGTTCCTTTTCATCAATTATGTGAAACTGGTAAAATTGTCAATGCCTATAAAGCCATACAAATGGCTGCGCAATTAGCCGGACAATGATACATACTTGCCTTTTTATTTTTTGTGGGCTACTACAATGGGTAATTTAAAGCGCTTTTTCTTCCCTTGCAGGTTAAAGACTTCTGCATAAAGAATATAGATGCCCGCGGGTAATGATTGGTTTTTTTCTCCGAGACCATCCCAACTAAAACTACCAGCAGTACCACAGAGTGCATTTCGTAATAAATAACGTACAAGCCTACCCGAAGCATCATAAATGTAGCAATTGGCAACGTAACCTGCAGTGGGAAAACGGTAGTTAATAATTGCATAATCGTCGAAGCCGTCATTATCCGGACTAATAATTTCGGGACTGACGCTCAGTTCACCTTTTACTTCTTCATTAATATTGGCTTGTGAATTTTTATAAGTAGGTGTACCATAGCCCACCGAAGAGGCAGCACTATGCCAATTATCAGCCATACCGGTAGGCAATTGGTAACTAATTCTTTCCAATGCAATTCCCTCATTATTATTGATCAATTTAAAATGCCACTGCTCTTCATATGCCAATTCATCAATAATAATCCCCTGTGCATTGAGCAGGATTACATTGCCTTTGTCATCATTGAAAGAAGGAAGGGGTGTTACTGTTAATAAGGAAGCAGGGCTTTGACAAACATACTGCGATAGTACTTGTTGTGGGTTTTCGGTAAACACCAATAAATCCTGCGGGAAAATTAAATAATTATCTGTCGACAGGGGCTTTATATTACTCACCTGATTGCTGCTATTTCGATTGGCTATAAACAATTGCTTTAAATCTATGATGGAATTACTGCGATTGTATAATTCAACATAGTCGGTACCCTGTGGCCTCGGATTAAATAAAATTTCATTGATGATTATCTGTCCGGTATCAGCAAGCTTCGCCAATCCAACCCTTACAGTATTGCCTGATCCGATGCTATTACCAACGCAATCTTTTACAGTACGCACGGTAATGGTATATATTTTATTGGGCAGTAGCGGCGTGCTTAATTGAAGCTGCACCTTATCAAATACCGGTATGGGCAAATTAATAGCTACTGGATTACCAATACCATCGCTAATAGAATAATAACTGTTATTGACAGCAAGTGCACTATCCAATGGTTCATTAAAACTTAAAATTATACGAAAGTTATCTACCGCAAACGCCCTTAATAGTTGCGGTGGATCATTATCAGGATGTATAGCTGCAACAGCATTTTTCTTACCTGGAGAACCTCCTTTCAAATCGGTGCTGGCTATCCAATTCCCATATCCTGTACAAGGATTTTTGCTATCAATCATCTCCAAGGTCCAGCCACCATCTTTTTTCAATTCAGATTGATACCAGGCATCCGAATAATTTACTGCATGAATAATTGTGTTCTGTGGTGAGCGAATGCTAATTAAATCCCCTGTATTGTCCAGCGAAGGAAAACTGGTCACTGCAATGGTTGCGCCATATACCGACATGGCTGCTACTGCACTAGAAGTACAAACAATCACCATACTATCAGGTGCTAATATATAATTAGGCATTGGTCCGCTGGTACTGGTTGCATCGCTGATACGCCAGCCAGCGAGATTGATGGGAAGTAAGCTGGTATTGCGCAATTCTATCCATTCATTACCCGGTAAGGCAATGGCAGGTGAAGGGTCGGCCATGATTTCATGAATGACAATATCATAGCGACGGGCTGGCTGTGCAAGGGTTTGAAGTTGACAAATAAGTAAGCCAATCAGCAGGTATTTTTTGGTTAGCATAAAAACAGTTTGAACAAACATAAAATATTTGGGTAGGTTGATGAATGTTTTTACTTTTGTTTTTAGGTGAAAAAAATCAAACACATAAAACAATCTAAAAAACATATTCCGGCGGGAAGGTGATGATTGCTTTATATCCAAATAAGTACATGCCTTCCTAAATTGGGAAGGCTTTTTTTTAACTATAAAAATCTCTTTAAAAGAGACTGGGGGGAAACAAAACATGAAAATCGCAGTTGTAGGTGCCACAGGATTGGTTGGCAGCAAAATGTTGCAAGTATTGGCAGAAAGAAATTTTCCGGTAACTGAGTTAATACCGGTGGCTTCTGAAAAATCCATTGGCAAGGAAGTGGAATTCAAGGGTAAACATTACAAGGTAGTAGGTTACGAAACCGCTATTGCCGCCAAACCGGCTATCGCTATTTTTTCTGCCGGAGGAGGCACATCACTTGAGTTGGCTCCAAAATTTGCTGCAGCAGGCATTACTGTTATTGACAATTCCAGTGCATGGCGCATGGACCCTACTAAAAAACTGGTGGTACCAGAAGTAAATGCGGATGTATTGACCCGCGAAGACAAGATCATTGCTAATCCTAATTGCTCTACCATTCAGATGGTGGTAGTATTGAAGCCCTTGCACGAGCGGTATAAAATTAAAAGGGTGGTGGTAAGTACTTACCAAAGTGTAACGGGTACTGGGGTAAAAGCAGTTACTCAATTGATGAATGAAAGAAAGGGCCTGCCAACAGAAATGGCTTATAAATATCCCATCGATTTAAATGCCATTCCGCAAATTGATGTATTCCTCGATAATGGCTATACCAAGGAAGAAATGAAAATGACCAATGAAACGGTAAAAATCATTGGCGACCCCAATATAAAAGTAACAGCAACGACTGTACGCATTCCTGTGATGGGTGGCCATAGCGAAAGCGTGAATATTGAATTTGAAAATGATTTTGACCTGAACGAATTAAAGGCTTTATTAAGCGCGGCACCTGGTGTTGTGGTACAAGATGACCCTGCCAATGCATTGTATCCAATGCCATTGACTGCACACGAAAAAGACGACACTTTTGTAGGCAGGATCAGGCGCGATGAAACACAGGCCAATACACTCAATTGCTGGATTGTAAGTGACAATTTACGTAAGGGAGCTGCTACCAATGCAGTACAAATTGCAGAATATCTGTTACAAAATAATTTATTGTAATCACCTGCTTTCTTATATAAAAAAGGGCGATGCTATTCTAGCATCGCCCTTTCTATATGGACTACTTATTATTTACATTTTGCCAAACCTTCGGTGGCAGAAGCATCACCGGGTTTAATGATCAATGCCTGATTGAATAATATTTTGGCATCCGAAGACCTGCCCTGGTTCAGATAAGACCATGCCAGCATGTGGTTGGCATCATAATCGAATGGATACATATTCACTACCAATTCAAAATACTTAGCAGCAATATCATATTTTTTTACCCCATAATAAGAAATGCCTACCCAATAATTGGCCGAACTATTGTAAGGATCAATCTTCAATATTTCTTCATACTTCTCATAGGCTTTTACATATTGCTTGGCTTCTGTAGCAGGCTTTATATAACCAAACCTGGCTTCCACACTGAATTTTTTCAGGTCAATGGCTTTTTGGTAATAATCCATTGCAGTAGTGTACTGCTTGGCTAAATATTGCAACCATCCTAGGCGCAAATTACTTTCGTAACTGTCTGCCTTATATACTTTTTGCAAATCGGCAATAGCGCCCGAATAGTTGGTCTTGTATTCGTTGATATAGCTTGCCTTAAATGCCTTTTGAATATCCTCTGCTGTTTGTGCATTAACTGTAATGCCAAAGCATACGATGGCGCTAATGGCCAAGATAGTTTTTCTTAAAATTTCCATGATAATCCTCCGTTTAATGAATGTTGATAAAAATAAATATTGGTTGTTTTGTATTTTAATTTTTCCTCAAAAGTATAATTTAAGGTGAGCGTTAGATTTTTTCCCAGTAACGCATACACGCTGCCGCCGGCCTTGATTTGTTTTTGGTCAATATCATTGAATACATAAAGTCCGTCGTTTTCTAATAAACTGGTAAATTTTCCCACCGTAATATTTCCTTCTAACCAGATTTTTTTGGTAATACCATAGCCTAGTATATTCGATAACGTGAAATTGTCACCATAAGCTGCCCTTGTAATATTGTACAATTTGGTATTGCCCAATGGATATACGGTTACCGTACCATCGTATTGCGTATAAGTAGTATCGGTTACCTTTCCAAAACTGGCCATGGCTTTCAAATGCACATAGGGTGTTTTATATTGAATGCCCGCAAAGCCTATTGAATTATTATAAATGATATTGTTAAAGGGTGTATTAAGATAATGGTAGCCGCCTAATACAGCAATATTGCCAGTTGCTGCAACAATTAATTTTGCATAGTATTCTTTTTGACGCAGTCTTATATTACGATTATTTTGTACCGACAATAAACGGGGTTCATTGATATCCTGATTATAGGAAGCTACACTCTGTTGTAATTCTAATCGATAGCCTAACTGAAGGTTAACTCCTGCACGCAAATATGAACCATACTTACGGGTAGTATCAGTTGGCATTTTATAACTGAACTCTGCTTCAACTCCTGACAGCTTGAATTTTTTAATTAACTCAGATGCCTTTGTTTCATCTGGTAATTTAGCAGCGTAATACCTGGCCTGTGTGATATTATTCAGGTAAAGATTATTTAAATACACATAATACAAGGCAATGGCATTTGCTGCATCTGTATCCAATACTTTCTTGTATTGTATCAAACTCTGACTATAGTTGCCAATCATAAAAGCAGCATAACCAGTACGCATTCTTAATATGGGAAAGTCGACCCCTTTGGCAATTTCCGTCTTGCCAAATTTCATCAACTCCTTCCACTGTGCTGCATTGTACAATGCCAGCGACTTGGTATCGGCTGCTGCCATGTCGGCAACTTCCTGTGCATGGGTCTGTATAAAAAGCATACAGCCAATAATTGCAATTAATATTCTTTTGGTATACATAGGGCTTTTATTTCCTGGTTATTTATAATAAAACTAAATGAACTGATTTGGTTATTTTTTATCTCAATGGTAAACTGGTTGGTTTGACTGCGCATCGACATAAACTGTCGCACTTGTTTGCTTTCTATAGCTACTGCAGGATTCAGAAAATCGGCCGACACTATTTTATTCAGTGATTCATAATGCAGCCGACTAAAGATATAGAATGGTGCGACTACATCCTGTAACCATTTAAAGATATTATTCTTACTCAATTGCAAGGGAAATTTATCCTGCGCTACAACAGCCGGTGTGGTAGATAAATATATTTTATAGGCCGCCAAATAAAAATGATACAATAAACTATTGCGATTGCCCTCAAAACCGGTAAAATAAAATACCTGTTCGTTTTTCTTGAAAAAAGCCAAAGATTTTGTTAGATGGCAATAAATATAGGACTGATTAAACGCATCGGTAAAAACTTCCCAATGTTCATCAGGCATACCGACTGCTTTTACCTGCATATTGTAACCAGGCAGAAATTCAAATGCTGCTCGCAGACTAGGATCCGCCACTACATTCGATACCAAGCGCGTTTCGGCCGGTATACTGAATTCACTGATTTGGCCAACACCATGAGTAGAAGAAACATAATAAGCAAATGGATATGGATATGTTTTACTGCCAATATGCGGCGTAGTTTGCACCTGAAAATGCAAATGAGGTTCGGGTGAACGACCCGAATTACCACAGGCCGCCACAATATCACCCTGCCGCACATAATCACCTGCTTTTACTTTAAATGAATTTTTCTTGAGGTGACTCATTTTGGTGTAAAGTCCTTCTGCATGTTTGATAACAATACTATTGCCCCAGTTTTTTTCCTGATTGATTCTTCCAATTTCATTGTCTTCCACAAAATCTTCTATGAATTGTACAAAACCGTCTGCAGGGGCTAATACCGGCTTACCATAACAATAAAAATTTTCGGGTATGGTACCAAACTGCTCATAGGTTTTTAATTCACTGTCCACTATAATAAAATCGAGGGCCTTGCTCCATTCTCCCTTATGTGTAATATTACCATCGTAGCCCTGCGAAACCATCCACTCGCCAATAAAAGGCAATTGCAAACGAATGGTATCAACATTCATCAATCTTTCTTTATTACTTAAAAAACTATACAGATTTTTTTCGGGCGAATAAAATTGTAAGGGTGTAAGCACCACTCTCCCTTTCTGCGATTTTAAAGAAAAGAAATATAGTACACTTATTACCGTTATGGAAAAAGGCATTGAATAAACCGGCAGGCTCCACTGTCCGGTAATTTTTCCCATGCCCATAAATATCAAAAAGGTAATGGGCACACTAATGATGGCCCATAAATAAGAATGCAAGGAAGGCACAGCAAAAAAACCGCCGATGGCTACACTGACTAAAATAAAATTTCCTCCCATCAAGTAATAATTCATACCCTCTGGATGTGCCATCACTACCTGATTAAATCCATAGGCAGTTAAAAAACCAATGACTATCAAAGAAAAAATAATACGACTATGAATAAATATACCGGCTGCTATGATCATTCCTGCCAATATATTATTTTGAAAATACAAGGAACTCAATGCCCTAAAAAAAGTGCTCACCAAGGAAGGCATTTCTATGTTTTCCATAAACATGATAAAACGCACCAACTGGTGATTGCCCACCGCATATAAATCATTGATCCAGTAAATATTTCTAAAACTAAAATCAATAGCTGTGGTGCCCTGTGTTAATAATAATACCAACCAAAAACACAAAACAAAGGGAATGGTAAGAAAGGGCAAACCATACTTGCCCAATAATCGCTGAAAAACCACCGATAAAACAACTGAGAATATAACAATCACCAATAATAATATCCAGAATGCTGCGCTAAAGTGATACAAGGTGCCCAAACCGATTCCAATAATCAATGCATTGTAACTATAAATGCCATTCGCAGTATCTGCTTTATTCAATCCGGTAAAATTGGCCAATAGCAATGCCATGATTACTGCTATTAATCCTGTGATGCCAGCATAAGGATTAAAAAATGAAACCATGAGCAATAGCCACGCAAATAATTGATTGTTTGAAAAAAACAATACCGCATAACTATTGAGTAGTCCTTTGAAAAAATTTGATATGTTGGGTGCCAGCTGTTTAATGGTGGTTTATTTTTTTTGCAAGTGTTCGGGCATCTGATCTAATTGTTGCAGGTAATCGAGTGTTTCGGCTTTTCTTATTACATGGGTTTGATTATTGGTATCAATCAAAACAATATTGGGGCGCATGGCAATAAACTGCATCCACTGAGTCATATTATAAGCCCCTACCTTATGCACTACCACATGATCGCCCCTGTTTAACAAAGGTAAACTAACACTTTCTCTTACAATATCAATATTCATACAAAGCGGTCCATACATTACAGCATCTTCATTAAACTGGCTCACTTCCTGTGCAGGACTTATCTTATGATCGTACCAGAAGGAGGTGAACATGATATTAACTCCAAAATCCATGATGGTGGCTTTTCTGCCATCACTCAATCTTTTATTGGCTAAAACAGAACCTAGTAAATAACCTGCATCATCAATCAATACACGACCACTTTCCAATATCAACAAAGGCAGTTCTTCAGTTTTGAATCCAACATTCAAAATAGTAGTAGTAATCACTTCTGCAAATTCATCTACGGTAGGAGTAGGCACCTGACCAATAGCCCCCTTCAAGGTATTGGCACTGGGGAATCCACCGCCCAAATCGATGTATTTAATAGTTGTAAATAATTGGCTTTTGCAATTCAATGCGAGGTCGCACAATTTATTAGCCGCTATTCCATATGCAGCTGTACTCAACATATACGTGCCTATATGTGAATGCAAACCCACTAATTGCAATTTTCCTGAAGCCACAATTTTATTGATGGCCTGCCAGGCTTGTCCACTTTCATAATTGAAACCAAACCGATCCCACATAGGATATACACCCGTATCCATATTAACGCGAATGGCTACACGCGCTTTTTTATCCAGTTGCGCACAAAGGTCTATCAGCAAATACAATTCTTCAAAATGATCGATATGAATGAGGGAATCATTTTCGATGGCCAGTTGCAATTCATCTACGTGCTTATCGGGACCATTAAAAATAATATTGGTACCTGGTACACCATTGCCCAATGCTTTTTTATATTCAAATCCACTCACCACTTCGGCCCAACTGCCCTCCTGGTGAAAAATATTGCAAACTGCATTGTTGTAATGTGTTTTATAACTCCAGGCAAACTGCACTTTTGGATAACGGGTACTAAAGGCCCGAACAGCAGCTTTATAATTCTGCCGCATTTTTTGTTCGCTCAGCACAAAAACCGGACTACCATATTGCTGAATCAAGGACTTTACTGCAACTCCATCGATATGGGTAACAGGTGTCAATTCGCTTTGTGCACCAAACTTATTCATCATGCCCGCATTCATTTTTTTAATCAGGGGCCGCTCGTATTTTAATTTTGTCATATTGTTGTTGTTGTAATAGGGTTATTAATTTAGTATGGATTTATAAACTACCGAATGCACTGAATTGTTGGAATCGCGATACATCCACAATCAGGTCCCAGCTATACCGAATAAATAATTTACCCGAATCATAGCTGGTAAAAGGAGGTACTTTTTCGCCCATGGCCATTTTTACCAAGGAAGCCGGTTGGTTTTGCCCGGCTCCTGCCGATAAATATATCCATGC
The DNA here is from genome assembly GCA_943367825.1 of Chitinophaga pinensis. Classification (GTDB taxonomy): domain Bacteria; phylum Bacteroidota; class Bacteroidia; order Chitinophagales; family Chitinophagaceae; genus Ferruginibacter; species Ferruginibacter pinensis_J. The sequence continues at coordinate 61,496 of CALRKF020000009.1, read as the reverse complement.
AGGAAAGCGCGGATTTATTTCCATGATGTATAATTCATCCTTAGCCGTCTTCATGATTTCTACTTCAAAACCTCCACGCCATTTTGTGGCGGCTACAAAATTTTTGGCCAGTTGAATCATAGCATCATCTTCTAATGTAATACCAGCCCAGGCCTTTCCTTTGTCGGTGATATACATTTTTTTCATGGGAATGATACTGGTAGCATTGCCTTCACCATCACCTAATGCTGCAATATTTACTTCGGTACCATCAATGAATTGTTGCACAATAATTGGTAAGCCCCATTTGGCACTGATTTTATAAAATGCTTTTTGTGCCTGTTCCAAAGTATAAGCCACTACGGCTTCATAGTATTTGCCCTTTACCACCAATGGATACCCGAAATCTTCGCCCAATTGTACCAGGTCGTTGACGGAATAGATGGCCCTGTCCTTGGGTACCAATAATCCATGCTTTTGCCCAAATGCATAGAGATTTAATTTATCCCTTGCATCAAACATTTCGAAGCTGGGTAAAAAAGAATGTATGCCTAAAGCTTTTAATCGAGGCGCAATCGTAATGAAATTATACAGCTCTGCATCAAAATTGGGAATGATTACATCAATCTTTTCTTTTTCATGAATCGCTTTAATAACATTATATAATACTTCAGGTCCTGCTGCAGGATAAGATATCTGATAGCTTTTATCACAGATGCCATCCATATAAATACCTGGCTCTAAGTTTTCGTAGGCAAGTCCAATAATGCGCACTGGTTCTTGCAAACCGTCGCGCACAGCGCGGGCTACTGCTACACCCGGGCCCGGACTATCAATGGCATTTAATCCTGTTAATGCCACTACAATAGGTTTTTTGTTTTCAGACATAATTTGGATTTTAATTACTTAATAAATTATTTTCTTTCAGAAGGCCCATGAATTCCTCTACATCTTTTTCAATGGTCAGTTTATCCACTTCATATTTGTCGAGTAATATTTTTTTGATTTCATTCAGGGAATGATTGTCTTTCATTAGTTGAATAATTTCGGCCGCAACAGGATTGCTGCTGTACGAATCGCCGGTAGCTGGATTGAATACAAATCCAAACTCATTGGTGGCAATGTTTTTTTTAATCATAATCGGTGGATTTTTTTAAAAGGGTTTGGTACGAAATACAGTTGTAAACTTAAAGGCAAATACTTGCTAGCTTTTATAAATAGATTAATAAATTTTTTGTTTGACCCACACAAAATCATCGCGGAGTAAATCATTTTTCAAAATACCTTTACGGCGAACCGTTTCAAGGTGGTATCCGTTTTTTTCCAATACCCGCATACTTGATTTATTATAATCAAATACTTCCGCAACAATTCTATTGATGGCAAAGGTTTCAAAAACATAGTCCGTCATTAAACCCACTGCAATGCTTGCAATGCCTTGTCCCCAAAATGGCTCTGCTATCCAATAACCCAACTCTACATTCATTTTATATACATCTTCCTGCAAAATGATGCCTATGCCACCTACCAATACCCCTTCATCAAGTATCGCAAAATTTTGTGTGGGTGATAATATAATTTGTCCTTCAATAAAACGTACAGCGTCTTCCTCGCTATAAGGATGTGGAATATAATCCCGCAGGTTATTCCAGATATTAATATTATTGAAATACTCAGCCAGTAATGCTGCGTCTTCAATTACCCATGGTCTTAATGAAATATACATGTATTGAATTTTTTACATACAAACAATCCCGCTTGCTTGAACAAAATGAGACCTGTTTTTCCAGTAAAAGTTTAAACGAGTGACATATTCTTTTACTTAGACGCCGTATTTTAATTTTCTCCTTGCCTATAACCCCTTTTTTATCCCTTTATTATTTCTTTAACAAATAAAAAAGACCCTGTTGAATAGGGTCTTTGAATATTTTGTAAAGCGTTCAACAAAACTTTTAGCTAATGGTCCAAACTTCATTACCTCTTAGTAACTTATCCAAATCACCTTTTCCTTTTTTAGCAATAATTTCTTCCATTTGTAAACTCATGCTTTCTTCATAACAAGGTCTTTCTGTTTCATAGAAAACACCAAATGGCCTAGGTAAATGACCTTGTAGTCTCGGGTCATCGAACATTCTGATTAATATCTGTGCTTTGTAAAAATCTTTTTCATCATGCATCCAAAGGTCATCCGTAGACGCACCTGCTGCTAAATCAACAATCACTGGCTTAAAGCCATCTAATTTGATACCCTTATTAGCAGTTGCACCAAATACCAATGGTTTGCCTTGTTCTAAAAACAATACCTCTTCTGCCTTGGTGCCTTTTTCTGTAAATATTTCGAAAGCACCATCATTGAAAATATTACAATTCTGATATATTTCCAGGAAGGAAGCCCCCTTGTGTGCTTGTGCACGAATCAACATCGCTTGCAAATGCTTAGGGTCTCTATCCATTGTACGAGCAATAAAACTTGCATCGGCACCCATGGCCAATGCCAATGGATTAAAAGGATGATCGATACTTCCAAAAGGACTCGACTTGGTTACTTTATGTTCTTCTGAAGTAGGAGAATATTGTCCCTTAGTTAAACCATAAATCTGGTTATTAAACAACAGAATATTGATATCAAAATTTCTACGGAGCAAATGAATGGTATGGTTACCCCCGATACTAAGGCTATCACCATCACCAGTTACTACCCATACACTTAATTCGGGGCGGGCTGCTTTTAATCCGCTGGCAACAGCTGTAGCCCTTCCATGAATACTATGCATACCATAGGTATTCATATAATAGGGAAAACGACTACTACAACCGATACCGCTTACGATTACAATGTTTTCGCGTGGAATACCCAGTGTGGGCATTACTTTTTGTACCTGTGCAAGAATGGAATAATCCCCGCATCCGGGGCACCAGCGCACTTCCTGGTCGGTCACAAAATCTTTGGATGTTAAAGGAGCTACTGTAGCTGCAACTGTGTCTGACATAATTAATTCAATTGGGGCATAAAGTTAATTAAAATAAATGTTCCGTAATCAATGCACCGATTTATTGGGGATTTTGATTCAATTCTTCCCAATATTCAGCGGCCCTGCGAGTATGCGGAATAACAATGGTGCCTCCCACAATATTGGCAACGGCAAATACCTCATACAATTCGGCAGTACTGAGCCCTAATTCATGCACTTTACCCACATGGTATTTGATACAATCATCACAACGCAGTACCATACTGGCTACCAGGCCCAGCAATTCTTTTGTTTTTACATCCAGTGCTCCCTCGGCATAAGTATTGGTATCGAGGTTCCAGAGTCGCTTAATAACCAAATTGTCCTTGCTCAAAATCACTTCATTCATACGGGTACGGTAATCATTAAACTCCTGTACTAAATTGCTCATAATGGAATATTTTTTTGAAAGGCAAAGTTAATTCATTCGTAAAAGCAATGAGAGTATTGATAAGGGATTATTGAACAAACTGTATTATATTGTTCTTCACTATTCGCTTGCCAATGCCCGAATTTTTTAAAAAATACAAAAAGGAATTGAGCCTCTTGGCTGGTATCCTGATTTTCCTGTTTTTCTTTTTGGCCAATCCGCTGGTGCTGGCCCCTAAATCGAAGCTGGTATTGTCGCTGGCCATGCTGATGATATGCTGGTGGGTATTGGAAGCCATGCCACTGGCCGTGGTAGCCCTCTTACCCTTGGTACTATATCCCCTGCTTAGTATTAATACCATCAAGGAAACCTCCAGGTCTTATTCCGATTCCATTATCTATTTGTTTATGGGCGGATTCTTTTTGGGTATTGCTATTGAAAAATGGCAGCTACACAAAAGAATTGCACTTAATATTATTAAGCTTACGGGTACCAATGGCAATAATATCATTTTGGGATTCATTTTATCTACTGGATTTATTAGCATGTGGCTCAGTAATACAGCCACTACCATGATGATGTTTCCGATTGCTGCTTCCGTAATACATGTAATTAGTAAGCACGCCAACCCCAATGCAAATATCAAATACTTTTCACTTACACTAATGATGTCGCTGGCTTATGCCAGTAATTTTGGAGGCATTGCCACTATCATTGGTACGCCGCCCAATGTGGCCTATATCCGGCACCTCAATGATCATTACGGACACAGTATCGATTTTTTGCAATGGATGCTACTCTGTATGCCCTTGTCAATTGTATTGTTATTGTGTTTGTATTGGGTAATGGTCAAATGGCTCTACCCCAATCAGCTCAGCCATAGTGTGGATGGTCGCAATTTTATTCTGTCGGAATTAAAAGAAATGGGACCACTCAGTAAACAAGAGAAAAGGGTGATGGTTGTATTTTGTACAACTGCATTTTTATGGATTACCAAGGATATCATCAATGCACAGCAGAAAATTTTCCAGCTCGATGATTCCATCATTGCCCTAATAGGTGCTATTAGTTTATTCATTGTTCCCAGTGGGCGTTCGGCAGCAGAACCAGAAGAAAGATTATTGGAATGGTCCGATACAAAAAATATGGCCTGGGGTATATTATTATTATTCGGAGGCGGCATTGCTATGGCCAAGTCGCTGGAAGAAGCAAAGTTGATGGAACAACTTGGACAATATATTGCAGGCTTTGCAACCAGTAATATATTAGTCTTGATTTTTATTGTAACCCTTGTTTCCGTTTTCCTGAGTGAAGTGATGAGCAATATCGCCCAAGTAATTGTAATGGCCCCTGTAATTTCGGCAGTAGCAGATGCAATGCATATCAATCCGCTTTTATTGGGCATTCCCATGACACTGGGCGCTAGTTGTGCGGGCATGTTGCCGATGGGTACACCTCCTAATGCCATTGTGTTTTCCAGCGGCCATATCAAATTGCCACAGATGTTAAAGACCGGTTTTGTTATGAATATCATTGCCATTATTCTTATTACACTATTCAGTTGGTTGTTATTGCCACTAATTGTACCCAGTTTTTAATATCAAAATCATTCTCCTACATTCTTTGTAATTTCATCGATAATACTTTTTATTATGAAAAGATTTCAATCTTCCATTGTACGATTGCTGATTGCCACTGCCATAAGTACGAGCAGCTTTGCACAAAGCTTCGACAGCCATTTGTTCAATAGTATGCAATGGCGCTGTATTGGTCCTCACCGGGGTGGAAGAACTGTTGGCGCAGTGGGCATTCCCACGCAACCCAATGTGTTTTATATGGGTGTTAACAATGGCGGTGTATGGAAGACCAATGATTTTGGGAGAACCTGGCAACCGATTTTTGATGACCAGCCCACGGGTAGTATCGGCGATGTGGTAGTATCACCTTCTAATCCCAATGTATTATACGTTGGTAGTGGTGAGGGTTTGCAAAGACCCGATTTAAGTATCGGCAATGGAATGTATAAATCTACCGATGCAGGCAAAACCTGGAAGCATATTGGATTGAGCAATGTGCAACAAATAGGCGGATTAGCCATTGACCCCAGTAACGAAAATCGTCTATTCGTTGCCGTATTAGGTCACCCTTACGGTGCAAATACTGAAAGAGGTGTGTATAGAAGCCTGAATGGAGGTGATACCTGGGAAAAAGTTTTATACAAGGATGAAAATACGGGTGCTATACAAGTTGCCATTGATCCTAATAATACCAATATCATTTATGCCGACCTCTGGGCAGGCAGACTAGGTCCCTGGGAAAACGGCGCCTGGAACGGAAAAGAAAGCGGTCTTTTCAAATCAACAGATGGAGGAACAACCTGGAAAAAATTAAGTGGAGGTTTACCTACTACTGAACAAGGTTTGGGGAGAATAGGATTTTGTATTGCTCCATCCAATTCAAATCGTCTATACGCTACCGTTGATGCAGGCAAATACGGTGGTATTTACCGAAGCGATGATGCAGGCGAACACTGGATTAATATCAATGCCGATGAAAGATTATGGGGAAGAGGAAGTGATTTTGCAGAAGTTAAAGTTGACCCTACCAATGCAGATATTGTATATACGGCCGATGTAGTAGTTTGGAAAAGTATGGATGGCGGAAAAAACTGGGAAGCATTTCGTGGCGCACCGGGTGGTGATGATTATCATCGAATATGGATCAATCCCCTTAACCCAAAGATTATGATGATTGCCAGCGACCAGGGCTCCATCATTACCGTTAATGGAGGAGAAAGTTTTTCGAGTTGGTACAATCAACCCACGGCACAGTTTTATCATGTGAGTGCCGATAATGCTTTTCCTTATAATGTATACAGCGGACAACAAGAGAGTGGCAGTGTTGGTATTGCTTCCCGAAGTAATGACGGCAATATTGGATTGCGCGAATGGCATCCGGTGGCAGCAGAGGAATATGGTTATGTGGTAGCAGATCCTTTGGACAATAATATTATTTACGGCGGCAAAATTTCGCGGTTTGATAAACGTACCGGTCAATCACAAAATATTGCACCCGAAGCAATCAGAACTGGTAAATACCGGTTTATTAGAACTGCCCCGGTGCTCTTTAACCCCATTGATAAAAAAACATTGTACTATGCCGGCAATGTATTGTTTAAAACAACCAGCGGTGGCGCCAAATGGGATATTATCAGTCCCGATTTATCGCGAGAAAAATGGGAAGTACCCACCAATATCGGCATCTATGCACAGGAGGATCCCGAAAAATATACAGCGCCAAAAATGGCAAGGCGTGGCGTCATTTATACGGTAGCGCCCTCTTATATTGATATTAATACCATCTGGTGCGGCACCGACGATGGCTTGATTCATGTAACCAGGGATGCAGGAAAAAATTGGAAAGATGTAACGCCTCCGGCCATCACTAGTTGGAGCAAGGTATCCTTGATGGATGCCAGCCATTTTGATGTAAACACCGCATATGCGGCTGTAAATCGTATACGCTTATCCGATATGAAGCCCCATATTTTCAAAACCAATGATGGAGGAAAAACCTGGAAAGAAATAGTTAAAGGCTTACCCGATGAACCTATCAATGTGGTAAAAGAAGACCCACAGCAAAAAGGATTGTTATTTGCCGGCAGTGAAAATGCCGTGTATGTATCTTTTGATGATGGAGAAAACTGGCAATCACTTCGACTCAATATGCCGGCTACCTCTATCCGCGATTTAATAATTAAAGACGACGATATTGTAGTGGCCACTCATGGCAGAAGTTTTTGGATACTCGATAATATCAATGCACTGCGGAATTTACCCAACTTGTCCAATGCATTAGACAATGCCGCCTTGACCGATTTAAATTATTTATTTACGCCGCCGCTAGCTACACGTGTCCGTCATTGTATGTATCCCGACACCCCTGTTCCACAAGAAGAAGCGGCCGGTCAAAACCCACCAGATGGCGCCATCATTGATTATTATTTGGGCAGTAATGCTAAGGAAATAATATTGGAAATACAGGATAGTACCGGCTATACAGTAAGGCGCTATTCTAATAAGGATAGTTTATATAAAATACCCGCGGTTAATATTCCACTTTACTGGATCAGGCCACAAACTATTCTCTCTGGCGAAAAAGGGAGTCACCGGTTTACTTGGGACCTTCATTACCAACCCTTGAATGTACCAGCTACTTATTCTATTTCGGCTACTTATAAAAATACGGCCCCAGAGGAAACCTCCCCCTGGGTATTGCCCGGCACTTATACGATTAAGTTAATTGTTGACGGTCAGGCATACACGCAAAAAATAAAAGTGCGTATGGATCCTAGAATCAATATCAGTAGCGATGACCTGGAAGCCATTCGCAACCTGGCCTATATTTGTTATGATGGCAGAAAAAAATGCATGACTGCATTACAACAGATTGCTTCACTGCACCAACAAATCAAAAGCCTATTGCCAAACACTACTGCCGCTCTTCATAACAAACTGGCATCAACAGATAGCCTTTTGACACAAGTGGAAAATGGAGTTGCGGGTAGCCGCGACCGTGGATTTAACAAGTTAAATGCTGATATGGCTGGTCTATTTAACCTCATCAATGATACAGAAATGCTGCCTACACTGCAGTCGACCGAAGCTGCTGCCAATGCAGCACTGGACCTCAGTATATTAATGATGCAATGGACAGAAGTACAAAAGCAAATCAAAACAATCAATCTGCAATTGAGTAAATTAAAAAAACCGATTTTACAATAAGCAACGATTCAAAACAACCCTGCCAATTGTCAGGGTTGTTTTTTAACGGCTGATAAAAAATCTTTTATCCCCTGAACAATCTTGTTCACCATTTGCTGCTGAAATCCTTCGTCCAGTACCTTCATCTCTTCTGCTGGATTACTGAGAAAAAGCGTTTCTACTAAGGCGTTAGGGTATTCAGTGGGACTGTTAAGCATAAAATTAAAGCTGCCTGTGTTACCATATTCCTTCAATCCCAATTCCAGCATACGCTCATAAATGGACTTACTAAGATTTCGGAAGCCGATATAACGATAAAAGGTACCGGTACCGCTTACACGAATTGGGTCGGCGCTGGAATTGAGGTGAATGCTGATTAATAAATCGGGGAGGCTATCGCGGTAAAATAAAATTCTTTCTTTATTGTCTACAAATTCTTCGTTGGTCCTGGTCATGATTACCTTGGCGCCTTCTTTCTCTAATGCCTTCTGTAGTTTTAATGATATTGCCAGGGTTAGCATTTTTTCGGAGGAGCCTGTAGGTCCGCCAGCACCTGTATTCTTGCCACCATGCCCAGCATCCACGGCAATGGTAAGTTGTTTCAAATCGAGCGAAGCAGGTTGCTGTTTTATTTTAAGCACCAAATTATTTCCACTATAGTATAATTGATGACCCCAATGTTGCGCATGCTTCAATTCAACGGTTATTCGAAAAACGCCCTCTTCTACCTGTTCGTAATAAACATTTTTAATTTCTCGGGTATTTTCAAGTTGAGTAATCCAATTGGTATTATTGGTGGCACCAAAAACATCTACCACAATTTTGGAAGGATCAATTAATTGAAATGACTGATAAGGTAATCGGGTACTAAGGCCCAGGTTGATGTAGTCATATAAGGAGTCGCCATAAACCCGCCAGGAACCAGTAAGCGATTCGGGTGTAAAACTGCCCTTCGGTAAAAATTCAACGGCATCATCATCGATATAGGCTGTTCGATACCTAGTTAACTGAACTTTATATTTGCTGCCTACTTTTCCTACTACCAGTAATTGTACCAGCGAATCAATATATCCTATCTTGGCGCCACCCAACCTGTCTTCGCCCAAACCATATAATAAATGCGCCAGCCTTCCTTTAGTGATAGCAATATTGGGCATATCAGCACCAAAAACAGACACCCAGTTTTTACTCAATGCACTTACTGTTTCACCAGATTTATCAGTAATGCTTAGCATCCATTTAGAAATTTGAAAAGTATCGGTTGCTTTTACAATGTATTCGCCCTGATAAATACCAGGCATGGTATTGCCTTTGCTAATAGGCATTTCGTACAAGGCTATTCGATTATTTACAAGCACGGTGCAGCCGCTGAGTGCTTTTACTTTAAAAGCAATGTGGTCACCCGGACTAACATATAAATTACCCGCTGGAAAGGTTTCGATATTGGCAATCTGCAAGGTTTTGACAGTGTCGGGTGCAGGAGGCAGGCTATAATTATAATTGATTGTTTTACTGATACCATTATTGGAACCAATGGCGGCATTCATAATAAAACTGGTATCTCCTGGTAGTAAATTGAGTTCATAAGCAAATCCACCCGTAGCATATACTTTTACTGGCTGCCCATTTACTGTCAGTGAACAGGATTTACAAGTGCTGCCAATCAAAAATTGCCTGCTCGATTTAACGCTGTTTTTTTCTTTGGTAGGCTCTACCAGTTTTATAAATGGCTTATCTACCACTTGGGCCAGGATAGATTGTTCAAAGGCAATGAGCCCTATCAGCATCAATATAGCTATCCGAATCATATCAAATACTATTTAGTAATAGCTTAAAATTACTGATTAATGTGCTTCCGGATGGGCAATTAAAAAAATTAGACAAAATTTTTACTGTAAATCAATTGGTTACAAAAGTTCGATTAAAAATAATGCCCATTTTTTTTGGAAGTTGCGGCATTTGACCCCTACCTTCGCCGTCCATTTAAAAAGCCATTGGGATAGCAATGGCATCATCTAAAAAATAAGAACAATGAGTAAACTGCATTTCACCACCAAACATGCCAACGAGGCTACCGTTAAACACAACTGGTACGTTGTAGACGGTACTAATCAAACCGTAGGTCGCATGTGCGCTAAAATTGCCGCCGTATTAAGGGGCAAGAACAAAGCTTATTACACTCCACACGTTGATTGCGGAGATTATGTAATTGTAATTAATTGCGAAAAGGTAAAATTTACCGGCAATAAATTAGAAGACAAAGTATATGATACATTCAGCGGATATCCCGGTGGCCGTAAAGAAGAAGCTGCTAAGGATTTGTTGAAGCGCAGACCAGAAGTGATCATCGAAAGAGCGATCAAAGGTATGTTGCCTAAAAACCGTTTGGGTCGCAAGATGTACAAAAAATTGTTTGTGTATGTAGGTGCCGAACACCAACACAGCGCTCAAAAACCCGTTGAATTAAAATTCTAATTACTAAATTCTAAATTCCAAAATAGATAAAATGGAGAAGCAAAAAAATGCAGTCGGCCGTAGAAAAGAAGCTGTAACACGTGTTTTCCTTAGCAAAGGAGACGGTAAGATTACAGTAAACGGTAAAGACTATAAAGTATATTTCCCACTGGTATATTTACAAAATCAAGTAGAAGCTCCTTTGAAAACAATTGAAGTAGCTGATAAATATGATGTAGTAATCAATGCAACAGGTGGTGGCGTTAAAGGTCAGGCAGAAGCAGCTAAGCTGGGTATTGCTCGTGCATTACTGGAAGTAAGTGCTGATTATCGTCCTGCTTTGAAAGCAGCCGGTCTGTTGAAAAGGGATCCTCGTTCTGTTGAACGTAAGAAACCAGGTCGCAAAAAAGCAAGAAGAAGCTACCAGTTCAGCAAACGTTAATACTGGATACCGGAATAGTGATATGGCCCTGGTCATTCAACTATTGCTGGAACAGGCATCAATTTTTAAAAACTATTTTAATAATAAACAATGGAAAATAACACTTCCTTACAACAGCAACTTTTAGAAGCAGGCGTTCATTTCGGTCACTTGAAAAAGAAATGGAACCCTAAGATGCTGCCTTACATCTTTGCCGAAAAGAAAGGTATTCATATCATCGATCTTAACAAAACCGTAGAAGGTCTGCAAGAATCTGCAGCTGCTTTGAAGGCAATCGCTAGAAGCGGTAAAAAAATCATGTTTGTGGCTACTAAGAAACAAGCAAAAGAAATTGTAAACGAATGTGCCCGTCGTGTAAACATGCCCTTTGTTACCGAAAGGTGGTTGGGTGGTATGTTGACCAACTTCAATACTGTTCGTAAGAGCGTAAAGAAAATGCAGAGCATCGAAAAAATGCTGGCCGACGGCAGTGCAGAAAGCCTGACTAAAAAAGAGCGTTTGACTTTAACGCGTGATAAAGATAAAATGGAAAAAGTATTAGGTGGTATTGCACAAATTAGCCGTGTCCCTGCTGCTTTGTTCATGGTGGATATAGGACACGAACACATCGCATTAGCAGAAGCAAAGCGTTTAAACATCAGCACATTTGGAATGGTAGATACCAACTGCGATCCTAATAAAGTTGATTTCGCAATTCCTGCCAATGATGATGCTACAAAATCTATCGCTATCATCGTTAACTACCTGACCGCTGCTATCGCAGAAGGTTTGCAAGAACGCCAGGCAGATAAAGACAGCGAAGATGAAGGTCATGATAGCGAAGAAAGTGCTGAATCAAAAGCTGCAAGATTCGAAAGCCGCGCTGATGAAGGTGGTGACAAGAATCGTCGTGGTGGTGGTGGTGCTGGTGCAGGTGCCGGTCGTTCAGGTGCTCCTAAACGTCGTGTACCCAATACCGGTGGTGGTGGAAGAAAACCAGCTACCAAGTAATTTTTCTTTGTAAAAAGAAAAGAGTAAAAAAAGATTGCACTGAAAAGTCAGTCTGTATTATTCAATTTTAATTATTAAATGAAATGAGTGTAACTATAACCGCACAGGATATAAATAAATTACGTCAGACAACTGGCGCCGGTATGTTGGATTGCCGCAAAGCCCTTACTGAAAGCAATGGCGATTTTGAAGCTGCCATCGACTGGTTGCGCAAACAAGGTCAAAAAGTAGCTGCCAAACGCAGCGACAGAGAAGCAAAAGAAGGTGTGGTAATCGCACAAACAACTGCAGACCATAAAAGTGGTATCGTTCTTTGCATCAGTTGCGAAACTGACTTCGTTAGCAAGAATGCAGATTTTGTTGCCTTTACTCAAAGCATCGCTGATGCCGCTATTGCCCATAACGTAAACACAGCAGAAGAACTGAACAGTGTTGAAATCAATGGCGCAAAAGTAGCCGATATGATCAATGATAAATTGGCTGCTATTGGTGAAAAAATTGGCATCACTCGTTTTGAAAGAATCGACGCTGCTTATGTTGCCAGCTATATCCACGGTAGCAACCGTATGGGTGTATTGGTAGGCATGACCAAAGAAGCTGCTGAAGCAGGTAAAGATGTGGCTATGCAAATCGCCGCTATGAACCCGTTGGCAGTAGACGAAACTTCTATTGCTCCAGAATTAGTAGCAAGAGAAAAAGAAATCGCTATCGAACAAATCAAAGCCGAAGGCAAACCAGCTGAAATGGCAGAGAAAATTGCTATCGGTAAAGTAAATAAATTCTTTAAAGAAAATACTTTATTGGCACAGGCTTTTGTAAAAGATAATGGCAAATCTGTTGCAGACTACCTGAAAAGTGTAGACGCAGATTTAAAAGTAACAGCATTCAAGAGGGTAGCATTGGGCTAATCTCATTGATACATTATATAAAAAAAGCGAAACTTCTGTTTCGCTTTTTTTTGTGCAAATACTCCCAATATTTTATACCAATGCTTCATACAATATCTCTACCGGATGCTTTGCCTTTACCGCAGTGCCATCCTTGATCTGATGGCGACAACTGGTACCCGGTGCCGCAATGATGGTATCAACTCCTGCTGCACGAACTGCAGGAAACAATACCAATTCCCCAATTTGCATACTCAACCCATAATGCTCTTTTTCATAACCAAAACTACCCGCCATACCACAACATCCACTGGGAATAGTTTCTACCGTATAATTTGCCGGAATGGAAAGTGCTGCTACAGTAGCCGGTAAAGCACCATAAGATTTCTGCTGACAATGTCCATGCAGTTTTATTTTTTCAGCCTTTGTTGTAAATAATCCTGCATCAATGTTGCCTGCTGCAAATTCTTTGGAAATGAATTCATCTAAATAAAAAACATTTGCACTCAGGGTCTTTGCCTTCTCCCAGTTTTCATCTGTTGCCAAATCAATGTATTCATCCCTGAATGTTAAGATTGCCGAAGGCTCAATACCAACCATCGGCCTTTCCTTGTTTATAATAGGATGCAATAATTCAATATTGCGATTGATAATGTCTTTTGCTTTTTTTACCAAGCCCTTGCTCAACCAGGTACGACTACTTTCCAGGTGTTCGGGTATAGTAATTTCATATCCAAGTTTTTCCAATAATAAGATGGCTTGTATGCCAATACTGGTATCATTGTAATTGGTAAACTCATCGCAAAAAAGATAAATCTTCTTATCAGAACGAATCGGATTTTCCTTTTGATGTTTTTTAAACCATTGCAATAATGTACTGGTATATAAAGTGGGCATACTGCGTGCAGTAGAAAAACCAACGGTTTTTTTAATAGCAGCTCCTATCCACTTATTAGTAACCGCAAAATTGTATAGTCCCGGCCACCATGAACCCAATTTAGCAGAAAGGCTGAATTGTGCTATGAGTTTACTCCTGAAAGGAACCCCATGAACATCATAATAATGTTGTAAAAATTCGGCCTTGAGTTTGGCAACATCCACATTACTCGGGCACTCAGCCTTGCAACCCTTACAACTCAGGCAAAGGTCCATTACTTCATATATCTCCTTATGATCAAAACGATTTAACTGCTCACTATTGGTTAAAAACTCTCTTAGAATATTGGCCCTTGCACGCGTGGTATCTTTTTCGTTTTTGGTAGCCATATACGACGGACACATAGTACCACCACTCATTGCCGTCTTGCGACAATCACCACTTCCATTGCATTGCTCTGCATGTTGCAGAATATTTTGATTGTTGAATCGGAAATGTGTTTTGAAATCGGGTGTTACCTGACCCGGCACATACCGCAACATCGAATTCATGCTGGGTGTATCTACAATCTTATTGGGATTAAAAATATTTTCAGGGTCCCAAGATTTTTTTACTTCTTTCAACAATGCATAATTCTTTTCCCCCACCATTTGCCGAATGAATTCTCCTCGCAATCTTCCATCGCCATGCTCACCACTCAAGGAGCCATTGTATTTCTTCACCAAGCTTGCTATTTCTTCCGCAATAGTTCGAAACAATTGATTGCCTTCTACTGTTTTTAAATTAATGATGGGGCGTAAATGCAATTCACCACTGCCCGCATGCGCATAATGAACAGCATACAAATTATACTTCTTCAAAATTTCATTGAACTCACGAATATAAGCAGGCAGGTCTTGCACATCCACTGCCGTATCTTCAATTACAGGTACTGCTTTTTCATCGCCGGGCAAATTGCTCAACAATCCCAGTCCCGCTTTACGCAGTGTCCATATTTTTTTACTGTCGGCACCAAACAATAACGGGAAATGATACCCGAGATTTGCAGCCCGCATCTCCGCTTCCACTTGCTTACAAATGGCTACAATTTCCTCCCTGGTTTCCCTACAAAACTCAATCACCAAGATAGCACCAGGGTCTCCTTGAACAAAAAAACGATTTTTGCTTTGTTCGATATTTTCCTTGGTACATTCCAAAATATAATGATCAATCAATTCACTTGCACTAGGACGATATTTTACAGCAATCAGGTTGGCGCGCAAGCTTTCGTCTATGGAATTAAAATGAACACAGAGTAAGCCCACTTCTTTGGGAGGTAAGGGAACCAGGTTTAATTTTATTTCGGTGATAAAGGCCAAAGTACCTTCTGAGCCTGCCAGCAGCTGACAAAAATTAAATGCTTCTCCTCCTGCAGTAAATGGATCGGTTTCCAATAATAAGTCTACCGCATAACCAGTATTCCTGCGCTCCACCGATTTCTTTGGAAACTCTTTTCGAATCTCCACTTGATTATCATATTGACTCAGCAGCGACCTGGTTTTTTTATAGATATCGGCTTCTAATCCATCGCCTTCACATTTTTGGTGAAAGTCATCAGTAGATAAACTACTGAATACCGCATCCTTTCCATCAGCAAGTATGGCTTTAATTTCAATTGTGTGTTCGCGTGTACTTCTATATACAATTGAATTGCTTCCACAACTATTATTGCCCACCATTCCACCAATCATGGCGCGGTTGGCAGTAGATGTTTCGGGACCAAAAAACAATCCATAAGGTTGTAGAAACATATTTAGTTCATCCCTTATAACACCAGGTTGTACACGTACCCAATGTTCGGCTTCGTTCAACTCAATAATGGAAGTGAAATATTTTGAAACATCTACAATGATACCATTACCCACTACCTGCCCGGCCAAAGAAGTACCAGCCGTGCGAGGTATCAATGAAGTTTTATATTGCCGCGCAAAGGAAATTAATTTTTTAATATCCTCCTTATTTTTCGGAATGGCCACAGCAAGGGGCATTTCTCTATAAGCACTGGCATCGGTAGCATAGAGGGTACGCATGGTCTTATCTACAAATAGATCGCCCGTGAGTTCCTTGCCCAAATTTTTTAATGCCGTATTCATGTACTTGTAATGGTTGACAAAGATAGTTGATGTAAGAGAATTCTTGGGGGCACTATAATCCCGAATGCACAGGAACCAACATTGTGTTAAAGCTTCTAGTTATGCTAATTGTTTTTAATTTGAATATATTTGTTGCATGAACCAGGAACATGCAGCCTATTTTTCGGCTAATAAAGAAAGTTGGAACAAAAGAACGGCCGTTCACAAAGATTCTGCCTTTTATGATATGGATAATTTCAAAAAAGGAAAGTCATCCTTGAACGCCATTGAATTGAAAGCCCTTGGCAATGTGGAGGGAAAATCATTACTGCATTTACAATGCCATTTTGGAATGGATACTTTAAGTTGGGCAAGAGCAGGTGCCAATGTTACTGGTATTGATATCAGTGACGCAGCCATTGATGAAGCAAGGGCTTTAGCCAAAGAATTAAATATACCCGCAACATTTGTTTGTTGCAATGTATATGATACCGCTAATGAAGTAAAAGAGAACTTCGACATTGTATTTACTTCTTATGGCACTATTGGCTGGCTGCCCGACCTGGATGCATGGGCTGCCGTAATTGCTGCCAAATTAAAGCCAGGTGGCATTTTCTTTATTGCCGACTTTCATCCGACTTTATGGATGATGGATGAAAATTTTGAAAAAATAAAATACGATTATTTCAACACGCGTGTTATTGCAGAAGAAAATATCGGCACCTATACCGATCGCAATGCCAATATACATTCTACCGAATATAGCTGGAATCATTCTTTTTCAGAAATATTTACAGCACTATTGAAGCACGGTTTACAAATAGAGGCTTTTGAAGAATTTCCCTATAGCCCCTATAATTGTTTCAATCATTTGGAGCAGGGCGACGATTTAATGTGGAGGATCAAAGGGATGCAAGAGCGTTTACCCATGATGTATAGTATTATGGCGAGGAGGAGATGAGGTTGAGGTTGAGGTTGAGATAGAGGTTGAGATAGAGTAAAAAAAATACCCCTACGCTTAAACGCAGGGGTGTCGTTCCAATAAACTATTTATTACCAGCAGTATTTACCAGCGTCAATCATTTTATCTGCTACTCTTCTTCGGGCATCCTTGGTATTGAATGGAGCTGCCTTGGTAAAGCGCTTTAATCCCAATAACATCATTCTTTGTTCGTCGCCAGTTGCAAATGCATTGATGGCTTCCTTACCAGCTTTGTTTACTTTATCCACCGCATCTGTCAAATAACAATGCATCATATCGGCCTGCAACTGCACCGCAGCTTCGCCTTTTTGTTCCGACATTTTAATTACCCTCAACAATGTACTTTCCGCTACATAGGTTTCGATGGCCATATCGGCTATATTCATCAATATTTCCTGCTCATCCGAAATTTTCATCATGAGTTTTTGCACTGCTGCACCCGCCACCATCAAAATACTTTTTTTCAGGTTGAGGATGGTTTTCCGTTCATTCGCATAGGCTGTTTCATCCTCACTGCCAAAATCTGGTATACTCATCAACTCTTTGGAAACTGCCATTGCAGGACCCATCAAATCAAGTTTACCCTTCATGGCCCTTTTCAAAATCATATCTACTGTCAACAAACGATTGATTTCATTTGTGCCTTCATAAATTCTGTTGATACGACTATCGCGATAACCCCTGCTAGCAGGATACTCATCACTAAATCCATTTCCACCATGTATTTGTACCCCTTCATCCACTACATAATCCAATACCTCCGAACCATGTACTTTCAAAATAGCACATTCTACGGCATATTCTTCGGCGCCGCCCAATAAGGCTTCGTTGAAAGGTTTACCTGCATCTTCCAATTCTTTTTCTTTATCATCAACCCATTTGCTGGTGCGATACAATGCACTTTCGCCTGCAAAAATGCGTATAGCCATTTCCGCTAGTTTGTATTTAATGGCACCAAAATTTGCAATAGCTGTTTGAAATTGCTCCCTGGTTTTGGCATAGGTGATTGAATCTGACACCGACATCTTTGCACCTCCCAACGCAGCAGCACATAATTTCAAGCGGCCAATATTCAAAATATTGAAAGCAATGATATGACCCTTACCAACTTCGCCTAATAAATTTTCGACGGGTACTTTGCAATCCTGAAAATACAATTGTACAGTAGAAGATCCTTTAATACCCATTTTATGTTCTTCAGGTCCCTGCGTAAATCCTTCCATACCACGCTCTACAATAAAGGCACTGAATTTATCGCCGTCAATTTTAGCAAACACCGTATAAACATCAGCAAAACCACCATTGGTAATCCAACATTTTTGTCCATTTAAAATATAATTTTTCCCATCATCGCTCAACTTAGCAATGGTTTTAGCACCCAACGCATCACTACCACTATTGGGTTCTGTTAAACCATATGCTCCTTTCCATTCACCACTGGCCAATTTTGGGATGTATTTATTTTTTTGCGCATCGGTACCAAAGTACAAAATGGGTAAGGTGCCAATACCTGTATGCGCAGCAATGGCCACACTAAACGAAAAGCCGCCGCCCAACCCTTCATTCACCAGGGTAGAAGTAATAAAATCTTTTCCCAAACCACCCAAGGCTTCGGGAACACTGGCGCCCAGTAAACCCTGTTCACCTGCCTTCACCATTAAGGAAGGCATCAAACCTGGTTCCATTTTGTCGATGCGGTCTACATTTGGCATTACCTCTGCTGCCAAAAACTGAAGACACATTTCTTTCACCATTATTTGCTCCTCATTAAAATCTTCGGGAGTAAAGGTGTCGGCAGCCTGACTTTCTTTAATCAGCCATTCGCCGCCTTTGAACAATAATGCAGGACTAGTTGTACTCATACAATTGTTTTTTCTTTATTAAGATTAGAAAATATGCACTCAAAAAATTTAACTGACGAAAAGAAGTTTATCGTTTTCCCTATTTTAGATTTTCATATACCATCTGCAATACTTCTTTCGCTATTTCTATCTGACCATGGGTAACCCCTTCTAATGCTTCATTTAAAGTGGTGTTGGCTATTTCCATACAAACCTCCTCCAACTCTTTTCCGGTATCCGTCAATACAATCAGGTTCATTCTACGGTCATCCTTACTCGAAGTTCTTTTGACCAGTTTTACTTTTTCCAAGTTGTCTACCAATCGGGTGATGCTGGGCTTATCGCGGAAAGTGGCATCACATAATTGTTGCTGGCTCAGTCCATCCTCCTTCCAAAGATGGTAGAGTACACTCCATTGTTCAATCGTTATTTCGATATTCGCCTGCTTAAAATTCTTTTGCAAGCGCCGCCCGATGGCCGTGCTAGCCTTACCAGTAATAAAGCTGTAGAGTTCCCCTTTTCTAAATTGGTTGTTTGGCATATAGTTGTTTATGCAACTAAACAAAGATAATAATTCTTTTCATCCTCAAAAATTTATTTTTGTAGTACGGTGGCTGGGTTGGGACTATTTTCCGCCTGTTTTCCTATCTTGGATGCCAACGGTTTAAATATTATGCTGCCAGCACTGCTGATTATCATATTCTTATTATTCATAGCATACGGTGGCT
This sequence comes from Chitinophaga pinensis, assembly GCA_943367825.1. Taxonomy (GTDB): domain Bacteria; phylum Bacteroidota; class Bacteroidia; order Chitinophagales; family Chitinophagaceae; genus Ferruginibacter; species Ferruginibacter pinensis_J. Next base: position 42,061 of record CALRKF020000009.1, on the reverse strand, counting down.
TGCTATTGTATTACAGGCATAGTTGGGTAAAGATGCCCGATTTTGGAGATAAAACCCTGGCATTGCCCGAGCCCGATTTAAAAACCGCGCCCAGGTTATCGATTATAATCCCCGCCCGCAATGAAGAAGTACTGATTGGCCGGTGTCTTCAATCCCTGCTGCAACAAGATTATCCCGCTCACCTTTTCGAAATCATAGTAGTAGACGATCATTCCACCGACCATACTGCTGCAGTAGTAAATGCTTTCAACCAACCACATATCAAACTGATCGATTTAAAAGATTATGTGGATGATGAAAAAAATTCTTATAAGAAGAAAGCCATTGAAGTAGGCATTGCACAATCGAGCGGGCAATTAATAATTACTACCGATGCCGATTGTGTAGCAGGGTCTGCATGGTTATCGACGATTGCAGCTTTTTATGTGAGCCAACAACCCGAATTGATTGTGATGCCGGTTGCCATGGAAGACCAGGCCGGGTTCATTGAAATTTTCCAGTCACTCGATTTTATGACCTTACAAGGTATCACAGGTGCTGCAGTTTATAATGGAATGCATAGTATGTGCAACGGCGCCAACCTGGCTTATACCAAAAAAGCTTTTCAGCATGTAGGTGGTTTTGCGGGCATTAATCAAATTGCTAGTGGAGATGATATGTTGCTCATGCATAAAATATACAAGGCTTTTCCAAAGGGCATTGCCTATTTGAAAAGTCCTGCAGTAATTGTTAGCACCCTCCCAGAAAAAAGCATTGCGGCATTTTTTAATCAGCGAATAAGATGGGCCAGCAAAGCCGATCAATATGATGATAAAAGAATTTTTGCCGTTTTATTAATGGTATACTTATTCAATCTGCTGCTCTTTATTTTACCAATTATTGCATTGCTGAGTTCAACAAAAATAATTTTGCCTTTTATTGCAATGCCTATTTCGATTGGAGCATATTGGTTAATACTACTTGCAGGCAAAACCTTGCTTGAATTATTGTTTCTTTATCCGGTAGCTCGTTTTTTTGGTAAAAGAAAATTATTGTGGTTTTTCCCTGTCATGCAGGCATTCCATATTATGTATACAGTAATTGCCGGTTGGCTGGGAAAATTTGGATCCTATCAATGGAAGGGGAGAAAGGTGCAATAAGATTTTTATTAGTACAGCGTATTATTATTTATAATTACTTATAAATGCTGCAGTTGTTTTTGATAATAAAGCAGCTGCCATTTTCATACTATCTTCCTTGCTCATGCCTTCTGATTGAATGGAATAAGCGGCATTTAATCCCAATTCATTTATTTCAGTTGCTGTAAGTTGTACTACTCCGCAACAGGCTACAATGGGTATATAGTTTTCATTGGCCATTTGCACCAGTTTACCAATCACTTTTCCGTCGATGGATTGTTGGTCTAAACTTCCTTCTCCTGTTATAATAAGTGAAGCATTCTGTATCGCTGCTTCTAGTCCACTGGCCTTCATAACAATATCCATCCCACTTTGTAAATGCACTTCAAAAAATGCCATCAGTCCAGCAGCAATACCACCTGCAGCACCCGTACCTGGAATTGTTGCAATGCTACGACACGTCATTTTTTCAATCAATTGGTGGATTTTTTTTAACCCTTCGTCCAGTAAAAAAATCGCTTCTTGGTTGGCTCCTTTCTGCGCTGCAAATACATAGGCAGCACCAGTAGGTCCATATAAGGGATGCTGAACATCACAGGCAATTTCAAAAACTATATCGGGTAATTGTGGAGGAACAATAATGCTTTCGATAATGGAAAGATTTTTTCCAATAGGAGCAACGGGTAAACCGCTGGCATCTAAAAAAACAAAACCTAGGGCAGTCAATATTCCAATACCTGCATCATTGGTGGCACTACCCCCTAGGCCGAGTATTATTTTTTTTGCACCATGCTCAATGGCTGCCTTTATAATAAGGCCTGTTCCAACAGTAGAAGTATTCAATGGATTTTTTTCATTGTCCTTAAGCAATACTAATCCACTGGCTACAGCCATTTCAATGATGGCCAATTTTTGAACGTCATCCCATTCATAGTTAGCTACGATGTCGCGTAATAAAGGATCTTTTGTATTACAATGTATGCTGTCGGTTTTCCAATAATATTTTAATACTGCTGCAAATCCATCACCACCATCTGCCATAGGAAAACATTCCACTATGGCTGCCTTATCAACCTGCTTTATTCCATTTGCGATAGCATCGGCTGCAGCAAAACTTGTAAGGCTACCTTTAAACTTATCAGTGGCAACAATAATTTTCATATCAGAATAATCGTGGCAACAATACACTAAAAGCTACAATCATCAAAAAGAATATAAAGAGTATTATAGTTTCTTTGGACGGCTTACCCAATTGAATGGTGGCTCCAGTTGAAACTACTAAGTTTTTACTAGGCATTAACAAACTTAATCCAATCGCTACTCCCATTGTAATCAGGCAGCCAATGGCATTCCACCAAAACCAAAAAATATTTTTGAAGAACATCCACAAAATCAAATTGACCAATACACCGGCAACTAGTCCAATATTGGCTGCATTGGCAGTTACTTTTTTAGTTAATATGGCCAATAAGAACATCGCAAGAATGGGTCCGTAAAATACAGAGCCTATTTTATTAATGGCTTCAATTACTGTAGTAGCAATATTGCCCACATAAAAAGCAAGGGTCATAGTAAATATGCCCCAGCCCAATGCAGTTAGCTTGCTATACCTAACATATTTATTGGCAGGAATATTCCATTTTCTTGCTACGAAATCTTCAATAGTAACTGCGCTGAGTGAATTTAGGTTTGAACTAAAAGAAGACATACCCGCAGCCAAAATGGCAACAATGATAATTCCAATAATACCATGTGGTAAATAATGTGTAATAAAAACCGGTATCATCAAATCTGGTTTATCGGCTGGTATTTGCGATGCAAAATTGCTATTGGTTAAAGCAAATGCACCCAATATCAAACCTCCGAAACAATAGGCCAGGGTTACCGGAAACCTGAATAGTCCATTGAAGAGTAATAATTTTTTTACGGTGCCCTCATTTTTAGCGGATAATAATCTTTGTGCCTGCGTTTGATCGGTACCGTAATAAGAACAATATAAAAAAATACCTCCCACCAGCATGGGCCAGAATCCATATTCCTTTCCGTTAAAACCAGTATTCGTAAAATCAACAACGTTTAATCTATTCCTGTCTACTGCCTGCACAAAATGATCCCAACCACCAATGTAATAAAGTCCACAAATAATGATGATAATAATACCCAAAAATTTGATGATCATTTGAACGACCTCACTATATACAATGGCTTTCATGCCACCTTCGAGTGCATAAACAATAGTCACCACTCCTAAAATCAGCATCGTTTGCCAAAAAGGAATATTCAAAATAGAAGATAGTATTAATCCCACGGCATAAATCGTAACACTGGTAGCAAAAGAACGACTAATCAGAAATACACCACTGATCAGCAATCTTGCGGTTAGGTTAAATCTTTTTTCTAAAAAAGCATAAGCACTTACCACGCCACTTCTATACAATGCAGGTGCAATAATGGTAATGATGATAATCATTGCAATGGGTACACCAAATTCAAAAGTAAGCCATTGCATACCACCTCCTTTTCGCAAACCAACAAAGGCAGGAGCCGAAACAAAACTAATTACACTCAGTTGTGTGGCCATGGTAGACAAACACAATGAAAACCAACCAAATTGTTTGCCGCCTAAAAAATAATCATCACCACCCTTGTTTTTTTTGAATGACATCCCGAGCCAAATCATCAATAAAAGGTAAACGGCAACAATACTATAATCAATAATATTCATGATTAGAATGGTTTGGGATCATATAAAAAATCAAGATAAAGCGCTGCGCTCCAGGAAAACAAATCGGCTCCTAATCCAGCACGGGTACCTCCTTCGCTAACAGGTCGGGCATCAAAATATTCAAACATACCAATTGTCTGCATTAATTGTACAGACTGCTCTTTTATTTTATGGGCTAAATCAGTTTTTTCATACCGCAACAAACCATGATAGAGCATCCAATTTAAGTTTATCCAAACAGGTCCCCGCCAGTATTTCAAGGGATTGAAAGCTGGTTCATCTGCTGCTGTTGAAGGACAAAGCATCCATTCCTCGTTTTTTACAAATGAATATTGGAGATGATATACCAGTTGGTCGGCTTGTTGTTTGGTACAGATGCCTGCAAATAAAGGCATAAAGCCCGAAGAAATTTTAATGGGTATGCGACGTTGATTCTTTAAGTCATAGTTATAATAGAAGCCGCACGATTCATCCCATAATTTTTGTTGAATGGCCTTAATGGTTTTATTATTCCACTCCACTAAAATGCTTGCATCAAAATTCAATTTTTCGGCCAATTCAATCAGTCCTTGATTGGATTTTACCAACATGCAATTGAATAAAATATCCTGCACCAAAAAAGGACATTCTTTTACAATCTCTGCATCCTTGTATCGATGCTTAATAAATAAATCAATCAGGCAGATATACCTTTTATAGTTTTCATTGGTGGGTCTTTGTGCTACATCAACATTCTTAATATCCCTTCTCAAGGTAGCAACATCGCGAGCCTGAGAAACGTCGATCCCTTCTAGAATATCATCCCATACGGGGGAATTGTCGGTTCCAGATTCCCAATTATGGTGAATATATACCAGTCCTTCCCGATGAGGGTCTCTATTTTCGTATAGGTATCGGTGTGAGTCTACCACTTTTGGAAATATTTCCTTCAAAAAGGTTTTCCATTCGGCAGGTTTTTCAACTAAAAAATCATTCATTCTTGCCAGTATAAAACCAATTACTGGGGGCTGGGTAATGCCAGAAGTTTGTACAGCAGAAGGGCGTTCTGGAATATCATTGGTAGCCCAATGATCGGGGCCTGGAAAATAATTGGGGTCTGGATGATGAAAATTGATATGTGGTAACATCCCATTGCTCCACTGACCCTTGAATAAACTCCTTATCTCCTCCATGGCTTTTTGCAAATCAATATGCAATAATCCCAATGCAATAAAGCCCGAATCCCAGTTCCATTGAAAGGGGTATAATCTTGCACTCGGAATTGTGTATCCGCCACGGTTATTATTCAATAACAATTCTTTCGCAAAGGCAGTATGATGTTCATTATCTCTTATTGAGTGCAAATCCATAAAACCTGATTTAGTATTTTATCACAAACAATAAAGGAATGATTGATTACAATCATTCCTTACTTACCATTCTTAACTGCTTAAAAATTGATGCCTACTCGCATATACAATGATCTTGGTAAACTAACCCTGCCTACAAAAAAGTCGCCAGTATTGGTCTGGGTATTACCAGCTCTTGGGTTTCCTTCAGTAACTGCTGCTGAATTAAAAACATTGAAAACACCAGCGCTGAATCGAAGGCTTTCACCTGATTTCATATTGAAAGTATAGGCTGCATCAAAACGAGATAATGAATAAGCACTCAGTGAAACCAAGTTGGCTGCGTTGCCATATCGCTTATCTACATAATCGGTAGTAAACCCAAGATAAAATTTCTTATTGTCGAATGATATGGCAGGACTATACATAGTATGCGGTTGACGCTCCAACCATTTACCCTTGTTATCAATCGGCGTTGCTGTGCTACTGTCTAAAAACTGTGTATAGGTAGCATTCTGTAAAGTAAGGGTGCCGGTAAAATGAAAGTTCTTCGCAAATTCATAATCATAAGTAGCTTCTACTCCATAAGTTTTTGAACTTTGCAGGCTTTGTGTTTCACGCAATACACCTGCAATGGTTACTAGGTTTACGGCATAGCGATCTTTTAATGAAACATAAAATCCTGCCAGTGTTGCCGTCAATTTTTTATTGCCCAATTTCAGTCCAAGCTCGCCCTGTGTAATATGCTCTGGCTTTTCAACAGGATAAACAGGAACACCCGCTTTATATTTTACACTATAGCCACGATATTCTGGAAAGAAATAGCCTCTTGAAAAATTACCGTATACACTTAACTGTTTTTGTACTTTATAAGAAATGCCGATGGCAGTAGCCCAATCATTGGCCCTTAAATTAAATCGATCAAATGCACCATTGCCCCATGCTACTGATCTTCCATCTGCGTTGGCAGCTGTACTTGTTTTTTCTGCAATGATACGGCCAGCATGTTGTTCAATACGAAAACCCGCATCAATATTCCAGTTACCGGCAACAATTTCATCCGTTAGAAAGAAAGCTATTTTATTACTGGTTAAATCACGATTGGTATAGCCCGGAACCGACACTACTCCATTGGTAGTATAATTAGTAACTACACTGGAAGCATTGGTATAACTCATGTTCAGTATTCTTGGACGATCGCGGTACTCACTTAAATAACGGATTTGAACATTGTAATCGATAGAATTGGTCCGGGACATAAATGATCCAAGGTTAATAGTATGTTTTGAATTATTACCGTTTATTGTTTTGGTAATATTCCATTGCGCTGCTATTTCATTCATTGGCCTGTTACGGTCAACAACAATATTTTCTAAAATCAATGCATTGGATGGAACAACGCTGTTATCGCTTGCATAGGTATACACTGGATTAGTACCCGTAGCTGCTACCGTTGTTTGAAAAGTAGCCTGGCTTAAAGGATTGCGACCATTTCCATCAGTATTGAAAAAGTTAAACTCATGTTTATAATTTGCAGTGCGCAATTTTACTCCCAATTTCCAGTCATTGTTAAACTGGTGTTGCATATCTGCCATAATATAGCCGCCCTTAGTACTAACGGCATTGCCTGCACGACTTTGGTAAAATCCGTTGGGTGTTTTCACACTCAAGGATACTACATCGGGCGTTTCCATGGTATTAATAGTTTCGCCATCCCAACCAGTTGGTAGTGTTCGATTGCCAGTTAAATGAAAAGGACTATAAAATTGTACTTGATCGTTGATGTATTGTGCATACAAAGTAAAAGAACCATTGTCGGTAACCTTGCGAATATTTGTTCTGAACTGATATCCGTTAGAAGGTATACCAGACTTTATTGGACCATTATCATAACGATAAGTGCCAGTGATATTGTAATATAATTTTTCGGCAATAGCACCACCTGTATTAAAATCGAATTTGGCTTTGCCTGGTGTGGCATATTCCATTTCAACTGTCGATTTTTGTACATCACTTCCAATCTTACTAGTAAAGTTGATAATACCCGCCACAGAACCAGCACCATATAAAGTAGCAGAGCCGCCACGTACAAATTCTAATCGACTAATACCAATATCATTTCTAAAATATACATCTGGAGCCGAAGATGTCATACCCATGGTACTAATAACAGGCATACCATCTATCTGTAAAGGTGAAAATTGGTACTGACCACCAGAAGGTAAGCCACGAACAAATATATTGGCTGCCACTTCACCGCCACCACCTTCTGCTGTAATACCAGGAATGCCTCTTAAAATATCGGCATTGCTATTAAATTTTATTTTTGCCAATTTGCTTTCGCTGTAAGAAGTAATCGATACTGGCATGGCCTGCAAAGTTCTTCTGCTTGAATTGGTGGCAGTAACCACAATCGTATTTAATCCTAGTTTGTCTTCTTCTAATTGAAAACTAATATTACCATTGATATCACCAATAGCAATTGTTTTAACGATTGACTTATAGCCAATACTTGAAACGGTAAGCACCAATGAAGACTTGTCGCCAAAAGAAATGCTGAATACCCCTTTAGCATCTGCCACAACACTATTACCACCTGTAACGGTAATGGTTGCGCCCGGAATTCCTTCTCCCATTACATCAGTTACTTTAGCAGTAAAAATATTTTTTTGGGCAAAAGAAGCGATACTTACAATTAATAAAATAGCAAGTAGCTGGAATCGTTTCGTAGATTTCATACTTTATTTTTTACAATTTAAATGTGATTGACCTGACAGAAAAAAGCGAATCGTTATTTGTTTTCTGCAGCACTAAAGTAGAAGGAATCTAGAAAAAAAACAGCCGAGTTTTGTAGCAATTAGGCCAAAAAGTTCCGTTATTGTTTCCGTAAACGTTTACGGAAATGTTGATTGTGTAAAAGTTTTTTGAAAAAAATATTTTTTTTAACTGAATTCGCATCAAATTCTTTTGGAAGATGCCCTAATAATTAGCTTAGGTTCAACCACCATTGTTTTATTCATAATCATTTCATCCACATCACTGGCAATCATTTCCATTAAAATATCGGTAGCTAATTTTCCAATATCATTGCCATATTGTTCAATAGAACTCAGGGTTGGATCTAAAAATTTTCCAACAGTAGAATTACAAAAACCAACGATACCTACTTCATCGGGTACCCTTATTTGTTGTTTGCGCAAAGCAGCCAATGCGCCTGTAGCTGTTTCATCATTAACAGTAAAATAAGCATCGGGTTTATTTTTCATTTTCAATAAATCATTGACAAGTTTAAAGCCCTCTTCTTCAGTAGCATACTTACATTCCCTTACATATTGATCACTAATCTGCATGCCATGTTTCTTTAGCGCATCTCTATACCCATTGAATCGAGGCAAGGCATTGCGAGATCCTGCCTGTCCCCTGATATGCGCAATTCGTTGATAGCCTTGCTTGATAAGATGCTCCGTTGCCATATAGGCTCCTTTGTAATCGTTGGTAATTACTTTTGGCCCAATGATATGGTCAGGTGCTTTATCAAAAAAAACATAGGGAATACCTTCTTCATGCAATTTTATTAAGTGATCTTCATTGGTAGTGCTATTTGATACAGCAATCAAAATGCCATCTACACCAGAATTAATCAATAGCGTAAGATTCTTCTGCTCTTCATCTAATTGATTCCTCGTTTCGCAAATAATTACCTGTGAACCTTTTTCACGGGCAGTTTTAATAATCCCACTAATAATAGTTGAAGAAAAATAATGGGTAAGCTTAGGAATGATAACACCAATAATGCCTGATTTTTTTTTACGTAAACTAGAAGCAAAATAATTAGGATGATAATGTAACTGTTCTGCCATTACTAATATTTGCTCTTTCAATTTTTTGCTAATATCCGGATGGCCATTCAATGCCCGGTACACAGTAGTAATAGAAGTATTCAAAGATGTAGCGATATCTTTTAATGTTATTTTTTTGCGTGGCATAGTATGATTTTACGTTCCCTATTTGAACTCATTGTACTAAAATAAAAATACATTTTATTCTTCAGTTGAAATTTTAGCTGCTTCTTAAAAAAATGATGAATGTGCATAACTACGGTAGTTTCGTTTGGCCATTCAAACTAATTCTGGCCAATATTGATTTGATTTTTTAAATTACATCCATGTCGCAAACCGCCTTTTCATTTCGGCAACAAGCCTGGAAAAAGCTCAAAAAAAACAAAGGAGCCCTTTTCGGAATGGTTGTTATTGGCTTTGCCACCTTATTGGCAATATTCGGTTATTGGATAGCACCCGATAATAGTCCCAATGCCGATTTGCAAACGGTAGAAATTCAGGCAAAAAAACCCGGGTACCGACAAATGTTTTTAACCATTCCCAGTCAATCAAAATCATACAGCGGATTTTTTATCGATCACCTGATCAATGGCAAACCCCTCCAATTGAAGTATATCCCTATCACAGGATATGAAATAAAAAAGGATAGTCTATTGATTCATAAATTCATTGATGAAGACACGTCGGTGGTAGAAAGTTTTGCCTTTAGTCAGTTAAGTCGCGAAACCCCCGATCATTTTATTAAAGACCATATCATCATAAAAACCTATTGGTTGGGCACCGATAAATTTGGACGCGATATTCTCAGTAGGCTCATCATTGGAACGCGTGTAAGCCTTGCCGTTGGTTTTATTGCCGTACTCATTGCCATTTTGATTGGTATTTTGTTGGGTGCCATTGCTGGCTATTACAGTGGAAAAACTGATGCGCTCATCATGTGGTTGGTGAATGTAACCTGGAGCATCCCCACTTTACTCCTGGTATTTGCCATCACCATGGCATTGGGAAAAGGATTTTGGCAAATATTTATAGCAGTGGGCTTAACCATGTGGGTGCCCGTAACCAGATTGGTCAGGGGGCAGGTGCTCGCATTAAAAGAACTGGAATATATTACAGCAGCACGCGCACTCGGATTCAGTGATGGCAGGATTATCTTTCGGCATATCCTTCCCAATATTATTGGACCCATCATGGTATTGGCCGCCAGTACTTTTGCTACCGCCATAATTGTAGAAGCAGGATTAAGTTTTTTGGGTATTGGTGTGCAACCCCCACAACCCAGCTGGGGATTGATGATTAAGGAAAATTATAATTTTCTCATCACACACAATCCCATGTTGGCACTAATCCCCGGCTTCGCCATCATGCTTTTAGTACTTGCCTTTAATTTATTGGGAAATGGACTCAGGGATGCTGTTGATGTAAAATCATAAATGAGCAACTTTATTCAGTTGGGTATTTTCATCTGCACTATTAAAATCCAACCATAGCAATAAGCCAATACAAACATAAAATACACTTCCAATCTTATCTGTTTCTACCAGATCACTTAGAAAATTTACTGTAAGTATAGCAGCTAGCATTGCAGCAATGGTAATTGCCATCGTTTGCTGCCATTCCGTTTTATTTTGATGATAGATCTTTTGTGCATACCAAAACAAAGCCAGCAGTAGTAAAAGAAAAATTCCTAATCCGGGTAAACCCTGCTCTGTTAATAATAGAAAAAAATAATTGTGCACCGTCGAATGCTCTTTGTTATCGCTCACCCATGTTTTATAAGCAGCGGCAGTATACCCCTTATACGTATCATAAAAATTATTGGGACCTACGCCTGTTATTGGATTTTTAGCAAGCATTTGTTTAACGGCTGTCCACCGATAAAAACGTTCGGCGGTAGAAAGGTCTTGTCCGCGGTAAGTAGCAGCCAGGTGCTGTTCGAAATTGGTATGAAAAATGGTTTTCTTAAAATCGGGCCGATAGTCGAGGTAGGTATTATTGTTGCCCAGCCAAATAAAAACAGCACTGGCAGACAATATTCCCAATACTAATAGGCTAATGATTATTTTTTTTCGAACAGCCCATACCGTTATTATTGATATCAATACTGCCAACCAGGCACCTCTTGAAAAAGAAAATACCAAAGCCACGAGTAACAATAAAATGGCAAAGAGCATTAGTCGCTGATGAATTTTTTTTTCACTCAACCAATAAAATGCCACCGCTATCGGTAATAAGGCTGCCAGCAGGGCACCATAATTAACATGGTTACGAAAATAAGGTGACAATGCCTGATTCACTTTTTCGAAACTAAAGCCATCCATCGACTGCCGCATTAAACTCAGGCCCGCCAATGCAAGCATGGGTATCAATAAACATAGTCCAGCAATTTTTATGCTTTGCTTATCTTTTAAAAACAATAAAGGAAAAAACACAAAGGGAATGATATACCATATTTTGGCTAATAGGTATTTAACTGAAAGAACAGGATTAGTGGAATACAGGGTGCTGATTATCACCCATGCCAACTGCATCATCAGGATAATGATCAAACTATGTTTCATCCATTTTTTTTGCACAATGGAAGGCTGATGCATCCACAGCAAAATAAAAACACCGGTTACAACCAACATTAGTAGTTCATCGGGAAAATCGGTGCCCAATGATTCGTTGAATTTATATTCTATTGAAAGCGGTATTAAAAACAGCAACAAATAAAACAAATGCACCGGGGCTTGAATAAAAACGGGTGTCAATAATACCAAAAAGGGTATAGCGAGTAATACCCAGTTTTCGTAATAAAGGGATAGTACCAGAAAGGATAAAAATAAAAGACCCAATAAAAGTCCCCGCTTGCTATAAAAATTGACTGATTGCAAACTATTGTTTGTATCGGTTAAAAATTACCAAGGACATTACTGCAAAAAGCAAGCTCGACAGAAAGCTGCCGATGATGATCAATAGATGTTTAGGCTTGTCTGCTTTAGAAGAGGGATAGGCTTTTTCTAATACGAGTAAACTTGGTTGCTTTAGGTTCATGGCCAGGTTCAATTCGTCCAACATTTTTTCATCCCTATCAATACTGGCTAATAAATTATTATTGGATTTTACCAAGGGAGCGGTTGCAATGATATCCATTTTATTCAGCGAATCCTGTAATTGCTGATAGCTTTTTTGCTTTTTTTCAATTGCTAATTGGAGTTGATCAATGACGGTTTGATAGGCTTCTTGTTGCAAGGCCTTGCCCATCGCCTCGGTTTTGTAAACGACTAAATTAGCGATGTCGGCAGCCATATCGGCATTGGTATCCCATACATCAATTTGCAATGCGCTGTTTTCTGTTTTAATAATTTGCAGGTTTTTTTTAAGTGTTGCAATCGCCTTTGGTTTTTTAGCATTGGCCGATCCTGTTATAGCGTAATGCTCCACCAACCCAAGACTATCGGTAATAAAGCTCAGCACGTTGCCTGCTTTTGCAATGCTATAAATTCTGTCTAAATCATCGGCCGTGCCATATACTGAATACAGTTCCTGAATATTATTACTAAAGAACCTCGACTTGTCGGTTAACATCGAATTCACTGGTAATACAGTGCTGCCAGCATAATATTGTTTGGGCAATAAAAACAAACTGGTAATGGCTGCAATAAGGGTTACTGTTAGCACAAATGCCAGTAAGGGTATTTTCTTTTTTAGTATCAGCGACAAAATGCCTTGCAGGTTTGGTTCCGTTTCTTTATTCATGTATCTAATTTAAGAAGATTTTTGTGCCATGGCCATTTTGTTTATTTTTCGTTGAGCCATATACCACACTGTAATACCATAACAGGTTTCAGTAATGCATGCAATAACGGCCGATGCAACTGCACCATAGAATGGAATAAAAATAATATTCAGTATTATATTGAGTAGGGTAAATGGTATTGTAATTACAATAAACAATCGAATAGCAGCCATTGCTGTGAGCAATGTACCATATACCTGTACCAGCCAATACCCGGCGATGGATAGCATGCAAAGCGGTATCAGTTGGGCCGTGCTGGCATTGCTGGAATGATAGAGCAAGGATTGAATGGGACCTGCAAAAGCAAAACAACCCACAATTAAAATGGTACTGAAGACAAAGATGCCGATGCTTAACTTTTTCACCACGGGTTGCAATATTTTTATCTGACTAAAATATTTTGCTGCAAAGGGTAGCAGGAAGGAAGCAGTTAAATAGCCCAACATATTAGCGGCATCCAATAAGCGATAAGCCTGTGCATAGATACCAGCTTCTCTATTGCCGTTTACATGAAGCCTTTCCAGTAAAAAGGCATCCAACCTATTGTGTGTACTCATTACTAAAACCAATAGGCCATAGGGCAATGCCTTCCATAGCAATGCCGTAGGAGTAGGCGATTTTTTCTTCAGCAATCTTTTTCCTTCATGAGCCATTAATATGACCAGTGCAAGCAATACTGCCATGGCAAGGGCTAATACCTGTATCCATAAAAAATAGTCGATGGTAATAGTGCCAAATTTCAATGGGAAATAAATCAAGGCACCACAACAAATTATAACAAGTAGTTTGTCTACTATCGAAAGAAATGCATCTGCCTTGAACAATTGCAGGGCGGTAATATGTGCGCGTAAGTAAATAAAGAAAGAATACAATAGCTGTTGCAATCCTGCTAGTAGCAACCAGTGTTTTTCTTTGATGCCTGCAAGTAAGGCAAGTAAGATTAGTAAAACAGCATATAGTATGCCGAGCCAGGTTTTGATGAATAGCCCTTGTAGAAACAAACTGCTTTCGGCATCCTTACTTTTTTGTTGGTTCAAATAAGTGGTAATGCCGAGGTCCAGTAAAAAATTAAAAACGATGCAGATATTAAAGATGGCAAAATAGCTACCATAGGTTTCGGTGCCAACGATATTCTGTACGGGTCGGTCGATGGCGAATATCCATAAGGGTTTAATCAGCAGGTTGAGTGCAAATACTAAGCTAAGTGCTGAAAAAAATTTGCGTTGCAATGTCTCAGGTAGTTCAATGAATTTAAAGCATGTATGCCTGGTCGTTAGTGTTGGCAGTTTTTGTCAACAGTACTATGCACTTTCCGGTGCCACTCTAACGTTTCTGCTAAATCCTTCTTCCAGCGATATAAATGTTTCGGTTCTTTCAATGCCTTTAATTTTTTGCAATTCATCGTGCAGCACATTGCGTAGTTGATTGATGTCTTTGCAAACAATTTCAAGAAACATACTATAGTTACCGGTGATATAATTGAGGCGAACGATTTCTGGTATTTGCATCAGGTCTTTGGCTACACTATCGTAGAGGGAGCTTTTTTCCAGATAAACGCCTACGAAGGCCGTGATATCATAGCCCAATTGTTTTATATCTACATTTAATCTTGTACCTTTAACAATACCAAATTCCTGTAGTTTTTTAATTCTTACATGGATGGTACCGCCACTAACAAATAATTTCTTACCCAAATCGGCGTAAGAGATTTCAGCAGTATCCATCATTTCGTGAATGATCTGAAGATCTAATTTGTCAAGATTTAATTTAGCCGCCATTTTGATAATGTGTTTTAGTTGATGTTCAATAATATTTGCAAATATTTGAATAATTTCTATAATTTCAAAATATTTGGTGAAATATTTTTAACATAAAGGCAATTGTCCTAGATTTGTGTTATCAACCTGAGGCGCTCAGGTAGTTCTTAAAAATTGTGGGGTGATGAAATTTTTGGCAGACATGCCCCCTTGTCTCGGGGGTGGGGATAACAGGATAAACGCAGCATAGAGCCGTGTTACTAGCGATAGTAATGCGACCGGGGTCGACCACCGAACTTTGTACTGCAGCTAACTGCCCCGTGGAGGTTCGAACCCTTCCCCTACAGCAACTAAAAGCCTTCGTTTAACAACGAAGGCTTTTTTTATTTATAGCATGCTATTGAATAAAGATATTTATAGAAAGAATATTTTGGCAGCGACCCCCAGTCTCGGGGGTGGGGATAACAGGATAAACGCAGCATAGAGCCGTGTTACTAGCGATAGTAATGCGACCGGGGTCGACCACCGAACTTTGTATCCCGATAGCTATCGGGACTAACTGCCCCTTGGAGGTTCGAACCCTTCCCCTACAGCAGTAAAAAGCCCTTAAAACTTTGATATTTAATGTTTTAAGGGCTTTTTCATTTGTATTAAGTGGCACTATAGGTGACACTAAAATATTTTTCTACCCCGTACGATGATTCTTACCTTTGATTGTTACAAGGTTCACTATACCGTATGCAGGGGAAAGGGTTTGTTTTTTTTCCGGGCAAAAATAAATTTCGAATGGGTGGGTACGATATTGCCCAGCAAAAATCCCCAGGGCTTCAGGGGTTCAATATGATCGAAGATAACTTTCCCGATGGCGATCAGGGGGATGGAAAGGAACATGCCCGACACCCCCCAGATGGCGCCGCCAATCAAAACACCCACCACAGAGATCAGGGCGTTGATCTGTACCCGTGATGCAACAATCTTCGGAATGATATAGTTGTTATCGATGAACTGTATGACGATGTTGATGACGAAGACCATCAAAGGATAGAATAGGGAGTCCTTGGTCACATAGGCGATGAACATCGGCAGGATGGTAGACACCACTCCGCCGATATAGGGAATGATGTTTAGCACGGCAGCCAAGATACCCAGTATGATGGCGTAATCGATGCCCAGCAACAACAAGGCCGCTGAATTAATGACCGCCATGATGATCATTTCAAAGAATAGCCCTACCAGATAATGCTGTATGATTTTCTTGGAATTGTTCAGCACCTCCACCACCATGATATGGTGCTCAAGACGGAACAGCTTCCTGATGAACTCGAGTAACAACGATTTATAATAGAGGATCATGAACAGGTAAACAGGGATCAGCACAAGGGTAACGGACAATTGTCCGAGTTGTGAAAGGGTTTCGCCGTTCGCATAACTGCTGATGGCCTCATCGGAGGCCTGGCTGATCCATTTGTTCACCTTTATCCGGCTGTAGCCGAATGTATGTGAGACCCACTGCACCAGCTGGTCGGTGGTTTGGCCCAACTTAACCTTGAAACGGGGATAGGATTCAGTGAATACGCTGATCTGTGAAAAAATCAGGTAGATGATGAGCACCAATACGCAAAGCGAGATGGTTACCACGATGCAGATGGCCAAAAGTTTACCTATTTTATGCCGCGTCAAATAATTAACGAAGGGACTGAGCAGGATGGCGAACAGTGTGGCGTAGACGATGGGAATGATGATATCCAGGCCAATGTACATCATGAACACGAATGCAAAAACGCTGACGAAGATCAGCGCTGTTTTCTCGTATAAAGGTGCTTTGAAGGGAGTGATCATTCTTGCATTTCCGGTTTTTTATCCTTTCCGAGCAGGTTCTCCATGAGTAAATTCCCTATTGCTCTTATCTCGCCTGCATTCTTTTCGACCTTTTTGGCTACAAAAACCTCCAGAATGACCCCGAGTAAGCGAGAAAAAGGATTGTGTGTCTTTCCCAGGATCGCTTTCTTGGCGATGATACCCGAGGTTAACCCGATGGCAGAATTAATCAGTCCCGATTTTAGATCCTGACCAGCAGTGGCTGATTTCAATACAGTTTTCAGGATACTGAAGAAATTCAGTTTTTCCGTGACTGCCTGGTATTCATCCCTGAGCGCAAGCCAGTCACCCGCCTTTTGTTCTTCTGCCCGCTGTATGGCCAGTTTTAATTCCGTATAGCTGGAAATGGTTTGCATGTTTAGTTATTTGAACATTTTGCGGATCACGGAATTACTGATGCTTTTTTTAATAACAGGCTGAAGGAAGAACAGCAAAAGGGTCACCACGGCATAGAAGCCCGCCACGATCATGAATCCTAGGTAGGCCTTGCCCAGCAAATCGCCAAGCCAGAGCGCAAGGGCAAAGCTGGTGACCAGTATGAAAAAAGACAGGGCCAATACGAAAAGGAAACGCGAACCCAGGGAGGAAGTGATGTCCGCCGTCTTGTCGAGCGCTTTCAATTTTGCCAGTTCATAACTGGACTTGCCATAGCGCTCTGTGGTTTGAAACAGATCGGCGAGCAGATTAGGTTGTGCTTCCATGGACTTAATTTTCAGAGATGAACAAATTGACTTGAAGGACCGGGTGATCAGCTGGATTCAACTTCTTTGATGAAGGCCTTTCCGTTTGATACCAGTTCACTGGCTTCCGCTTTGATCGTTTCGATTTCTGCTTTGAACTTGTCCATGATCTCCGCGTATTTCTCTTTTACCGAATCAGTGAGGTCATTGCCTTTGGCGACCAGTTTCTTTCGGGTATCGCTTCCTTTTGCAGGTGCGAAAAGAATGCCCAGCACCCCTCCTATGGCTGCTCCCAAAACTATGGCACCCAATAATTTTCCGTTGTTGTTTGAATTTCCCATGTTATTATTTTTTATGAATTGTGTTTAGAGGACTCTTTTGCCCTGGATGATCCTAAGAATAACAGCGATGGCAGCAATCACTAAAAGGACATGTATGATTTCGCCTGCATGGAAACCCAAGAAACCGATAGCCCATAGAATGACCAGGACGACTGCGAAGACATAAAGTAAGTTGCTCATGATTTTTACTGTTTTAATGATGAAGAATGAATGGAAAAACCACTTTTCTATGATAGCATCAATAGAATTACAAAGTTGGATAATCGAGACTTACTAGTTGTTACAGGTGGCGCAGATATAGTATCATAATTCATAGGTGCTTCTTTCTTCCAGCAACTAAAAGCCTTCGTTTTACAACGAAGGCTTTTTTTCGAAGGACCCCACAAATTCTGTGGGTTCAAAGGTTTATTAGTTTATTATGATTCATCACTAACCTGATGACGATATTCAACACCCTTTAGTAGAAATTCATTAATGGTATTGGTGGCCATCTGCCATTCTTCCCATTTTTTTTCCAGGTGATTGGCGCTTAGCTCATAATCACCATCGCCCTGTTTTTCTTTTACAGCATAAAGTTTGTCGCAGGCAGCAATATATTCCTAGTAGAGCTCCATTGCTTTCTGTTTTTTTTCTGCAAACATGGTGATAGGTTTTGTTGTTTTTCTTACAAGTATGTAAAGAACTTGGTTAAATGATTACACAAAATAACTAAACCAACAGCCGAGTGCTTTATACTAAATAATGCAATTATTACATAATTCACAGATGGTTATACAATCGGATTGAAGGTTTAAAACCTGTTATGCTTATTTATTTTACAATTGGCTTTTTAGTAGTCGGCTTTTTTTAACTGCCTCCAAAGCTTTTCATTTTGTGCCTGTAGATTTTCGATTTGCTTTTGTTGCTCTTGAATGGCTTTTACTAGTGGTGCCAGCAAATCATTGTACCGCATACTCAACATACCAGCATCGTCTTTTGTAATAATGCCCGTATGATTGGCGCCCAGCTTTTCTAATGTTGCAGCTACTTCCTGTGCAATGAATCCATATTCAGATTTTTGACTAACATCATTATTGCGGTAATAAGAAACAGGCCGAAGGGCTTTGATAAAATCTAATCCCAGTCCAAGGTTTTCAATATTAGATTTCCAGCGACTATCGGAAGTAACCGTCCAGGCTACTTGTACACCTGCATAGGTAATATTGGCATTACCAATTCTTACCTGATCATTTAATGCTGCATTGGGCACTTGTGCATTCCACCCAATACCGATATTATTGCCACCGCTGGTTACATTTCTTAATGCATCAAATCCTAATGCGGTATTTCCTCCTCCTGTGGAATTATACAATGCCCCTGAACCACTGGCGGTATTGAGTGTGCCAATTGTATTCAACCGAAGGGCATCTACTCCGAATGCTGTATTTTGAGAGCCTGAAATATTGGAATAAA
Source organism: Chitinophaga pinensis (assembly GCA_943367825.1). Lineage (GTDB taxonomy): Bacteria > Bacteroidota > Bacteroidia > Chitinophagales > Chitinophagaceae > Ferruginibacter > Ferruginibacter pinensis_J. The sequence continues at coordinate 23,162 of CALRKF020000009.1, read as the reverse complement.
GAGCCCCACTTCCTCCAGCAGTATTTAAATTACCAATGGTATTTGATCGTAGGGAAGCTATACCATTGGCGGTATTATAACTGCCTTGTGTATTGGCACGCAATGCCTCAAAACCATCTGCCACATTATTATTACCAATCGTGTTTAACAATAAAGCATAAACGCCGTTGGCAGTATTATTAAATCCCGTATTGTTTGTGTAAAGCGCATGTATACCAGTGGCAGTATTGCTGTATCCAGATATATTGCTATACAACGCATTGAGCCCAGTGGCAGTATTATTATCCCCAATAGTATTTGAATTCAATGCACCATATCCATTGGCAGAGTTACCATTACCTTCTGAATTTGTAAACAGTGCATTCACTCCTGTGGCAGTATTTGCAGCACCAATTGTATTAGCATACAAGGCAAAATTTCCATTGGCAGTATTGCCATCTGCAATAGTGTTATTATACAAAGCATTTATTCCTGTAGCGGTATTATAGGATCCTGTAGTATTGGTATATAATGCTCCTGTACCATTGGCGGTATTATTCACTCCAATGGTATTTGAAAACAAAGCCTTATTACCTATCGCAGTATTTCCATTAACCGTGGTATTAGCATACAAAGCACTATCACCCACCGCTGTGTTATGACTACCAGTTGTATTCGAAAACAAAGCCTTCATTCCAACGGCTGTATTGGTTTTGCCCGTTGTATTGGAGAATAAAGCACTATCACCATCTGCGGTATTATTATAGCCTATTGTATTGGAATAAAGTGATCCCATACCATTGGAAGTATTATCGAAACCTGTGCTGTTGTTATGAAGTGCCGAAGTACCAGTGGCGGTATTATTCAACCCACTGGTATTCAAATATAATGCTCCACTGCCATTAGCCGTATTACTATTTCCAATTGTATTACTATAAAGTGCATTATTACCATGTGCAGTATTAAAATTTCCTAGGCTATTGGTTCTGAGCGCCCATGAGCCTGTTGCAGTATTAGCTAATCCAATGGTATTTGAATAAAGCGATTGATTGCCATTGGCTGTATTGTAATCGCCGGTAGTATTGGAACGAAGTGCGGTATTACCATTTGCGGTATTGGCAGTTCCAATGGTATTAGTTTTGAGTGCTTCAAATCCATTGGCAGTATTGCCGATACCCGTTGAATTAGAGTAAAGCGCACTATCGCCAGTAGCGGTATTATGAAAGCCCGTTGAATTGGAATAAAGGGACCCAAATCCCATTGCTGCATTACCATATCCGGTAGTATTGGAATATAAAGCATGCATGCCCATTGCCGTATTTGAACTACCTGTGCTATTGTTAAAAAGTGCTAAATAACCAGTAGCGGTATTTTGACTGCCCTCTGTATTATGCGAAAGTGCATTATTGCCGATGGCGGTATTTCTATTGCCCAAAGTATTCGCATAAAGTGCCCCTGCTCCAGTAGCGGTATTTTGATAACCGATAGCATTGGAATAAAGTGCACCATAACCATTAGCAGTATTTTCGGTTCCAGTAGTATTGGAATAAAGTGCCTCCATACCATATGCAGCATTGGAACCGCCCGTGGTATTGGTAAAAAGTGCTAAATAACCAGTAGCGGTATTTTGACTGCCCTCTGTATTATGCGAAAGTGCATTATTGCCGATGGCGGTATTTCTATTGCCTAAAGTGTTCGCATATAAAGCACCACCACCATTGGCGGTATTTTGAAAACCGCTGCTATTGGCAAAAAGCGCAGCATTGCCCACAGCTGTATTTTCACTTCCCGTAGTATTCGAGTAAAGCGCATAATGACCATTGGCAGTATTATTGAATGCACTGGTATTTGAAAAAAGCGCATTACTTCCTATCGCAGTATTGTAGCTGCCCGTATTGAAGTAAAGCGCACTATCGCCAATGGCTGTATTTTGAAACCCTACCGTATTGCTTTTTAAAGCATTGATTCCATTGGCGGTATTTCCAAATCCAGTTGTGTTGGAAGAAAGTGTTCCAGCCCCAGTAGCCGTATTAACACTACCACTGGTATTCGAATAAAGTGCCCTATAACCTGATGCAGTGTTTTTTGTGCCATTGTCGTTATTAAAAAGCGCAGTAAATCCATTCGCAGTATTATAATCCCCGGCATTATTTGAGAATAGCGCTGCAACTCCATTGGCCACGTTAAAATTTCCGGAAACATTCAATTTTAATGCTTCTGTACCCGTAGCTGTATTTGAAAAACCGGAAACATTGTTTCGAAGTGATAAAAATCCAGTGGCCGTATTGTAATCGCCTATAATATTATTGTAAAGCGAACTGTCGCCGTTGGCTGTATTACCATTTCCACTTGTATTATGAATAAGTGATTGGTTGCCGATGGCAGCATTTCTAGTTCCACTTGTAACGGCACTTAATGCATTAACACCAAAACTAGTATTAGCTCCCAGTTTGCCTGCCAACAGATTATTTCTTTTAAAAATCAAATCAATATCATCCGTTGTTCCAATAAAATTAGTGCTGGCATTTGTACCTGCATTGCCAGTAATGCTCCAGTATTTATTATCACCAATTCCTTTCCAGCTTAGAGTAGTATTATTCCAATAATAAAAACCGGGCAAATTACTGCCAGCCGTTGTTGTTAAATAGACCATCATTCCATTTTGACTGGCCCCCGGATTTGATACTGGAAAATTACTGACCCTTGGAATTAATAATCCCTCCTGATTGGTGGGTAGGGCCGGATTGGTAGCTACTATATCTAGTTTTGCGCTCGGAGTAGCAGTGCCAACTCCTGTATTTTGTGCTTTTATATTTATAGAAAGCACCAGCATTACTGCTATCAATATACGATTTTTCATTATGAGTATTTTACACTCAAATGTATCGATAACAGGATTTTACACTATCCCCCGTTTAGGTGGTTTTGTATTTTGGAACTACCCTTCATGATAAGGTCTTTATAAGGCTTCTATAATGGTAGTATAAGTGATTTCTCCCTGCTCTTTACCACTCACTCTTTTACCCATTAACGTGGTGGTTTTGCTGCCCAGGTTCTTGGGGTCCAAACTAATTGCCAATGTTTGTGCTCCGGTTGGTGTTACAATAACCGCATCATCACCTCCACCACATATCATATCGTCATCGTCCCAAATGGCAATTTTAATATTAATTCTTTTCTGTATACAATTTGTACTCAGTACCCATGCTGGTCGAATATCGTTGCCTTCCATTACCGGAAAACTTTTTTTAGTCTGATAGATGGTAATACTTCCCTTAAAATCCATTTTACCATTACAGGCATCACTAGAAATTGCCCTCAACCTATCAATCCGAACGGTTACCCGCACATTTATTTCCTGTGCAGTTGCTACCAAACTACTAATCAATAGTAGGACACTTAACCAATACTTTCCCATTATGATCATTGTCTTTTTCATGTAACAAATTTTCAGTGATGTTTTGTAAGTATGCTTCCTTTTATAAAGAATCAATTAATGCCTGTATGTAGTACGATAATACCTGATGCCGTCGGGGTCAGAAACAAAATTGGTAAGCTGCATTTCCTCCTCATCCAATTTCTCAATTACATAATCCATTTTTGGAATAAAGTTCATAGCAATACGCAATTGCGTTTCGTTGTACAAAAACTGCCATTTACCTTTTGCAATAATTTGTGGATCACTGGGAGCACATTTAATAAGGCCAGCATTTACCCGATAATTACCATTAGAAAAAAATTCTTGAAAATTGTCTTTGCCACATTCCAATTCAGGATTTATAACATGTCTAACCGGTTCTTCCCAACCGCTTGTTCCGGTTTTTGTTTCGAATTTCACTTTTTTCCAATTCTTTGCCGAAAGCAATCCGGTTTTGGTAGGCTCCACGGTAATCGTATAGCCTATATAGGCCCTTTCGGTTCCACTGGCAGTGCAATTGCCCTCCGAACTATACTCATAGGTCTTGAATTCCCCTGTACTAACAGTCTGGCCTACCCTATTTGAATTACCACCAACACAAACACGGTCATCTCCTCCACCGCAAATCATATCATCTTCATCCCATATTTCAATTAGCACCGAAGCCGGTTCCTGCTCTACCGGAACGGCAAATTTCCAATTGAGATCCCGCAAGAGGTTTCCCTCTTTCACAGGAAAGGTTTTTAGTTTATTACCAATATGCACTTTTGCATAAAAATCCATTTTGCCATTGCAGGCATCATTGGAAATTGCCCTTAGCACATTGATTGTAACAGTAACGGTTGCCCTTACCTGTGCTTTTAAATCAATTGTAGAAAGCCCTATAAAAAAAAGAAACAAAAAGCCAATTGAAAAATATTTATTGGTATGCTTGTTTGAAAAATAAATCCTGTATAGCTCCTTCATGATAAAAATATTAATTGCACTAAAATATCCAATAGCTGATATTATACTATCCCCCGTTTATGGGGTTTTATAAAAGCTATATCAGCTTTTCCCTGAATGCTTTGGCTACAGCTTCTGCCTTTGAATGCACGTGCAGTTTTTCATAGATGTTTTTCACATGGCTGCGTACTGTTTCTACAGATAAAAATCTTTCGAGGGCAATAAGTCGGTAGGTTTTGCCCGAAGACAAAGAAGTTAATATTTCCAGTTCTCGTGCAGAGAGATTAAAGCTGGCAGCCGTTTGATGGGTTTGCTTTCGAAACATTTCTAATACCCTGGTGGCAATACTGCCTGTCATGGGTGCACCACCTTGCACAAAATCATCCAGGGCCTCCAATAATTTTTCGGGTGGTATTTTTTTCAGTAGATAGCCACTGGCCCCGGCCATCACGCTTCTAAATATTTTTTCATCATCCTCAAAAACAGTGAACATAATGATATCTACCGTTGGAAAATCTTTTTTTACCAGTTTCACAGCATCAATGCCATTGATACCCGGCATATCAATATCCATCAATAGTAATCGGGGCATGTGCAATTCGGTTTCGGCTAATAGGTTGCGGGCATCATGTAATGAAAAAGCCACCTGAAAGCGTCCACTGTTTTCAAATAATAATTGCAAGCTGTTTCTCAACACATCATTGTCCTCTATAATTCCAATACTAATCATTACTCAAAATTGTATTAAACAGAAAGGATATACAATCCCCTGTTTGGGTGAAATTATTTTATCGGGCATTGTAATTGAATGCGACAGCCCTTACCCATACTACTTTCAATTATTAGATTCCCCTTCATTTCAATGGCCCGCTGACGCATATTGACCAACCCATTGCCCGCAGGTATATTGTTGGCATCAAAACCAATTCCATTGTCTTCAATCACTACCAGCAATGCATGCCCCTCCACCCGCATGGTTAAATCTACCTTGGTACAATGAGCGTATTTAATTAAATTATTCAATGCTTCTTTTATAATCAGAAATAAATGTCGCCGATCCTGCATATCAATCTTAATTTCAGTAAAGGGTATGTCAATATTCAACTGGTATGCAATACCGTTATATTCCAATAATTCAGCGGTATATTCTTTTGCATGTAATACGATGCGCTCTAAGCTATCATTGGTTGGATTAATACTCCAGATAATTTCTGTAATACTTTCCCCGGCTCGCTGTGCTGATTGACCAATTTGGGTTAACAGTGGCGTCACCGGGTGCTTATCGCCCAGTTGTTTTTTTGCTACCAAGGACAACATATTGACACTACTCACAGAAGCTCCTATTTCATCATGCAAGTCGCGGGATATATTATTGCGCAATTGCTGCACCCGCAATAGTTGCCGCACCCGATATTTATAAATAAGGTATAGTATTCCAATTATCACCACAATACAAAGGGCCATAAACCAAGGGGTTTTCCAAAAAGGAAAGGCCACTTGAATGGTCAAGGTTTTTACTTCACTCTCAATACCATCTGCATTCACCGCTTTAATCAGTAATTGATAGTTGCCAGCACTGAATCCTGCCAAGGTAATACTACGCTGACTGGTGTATTGCCATTCATTTTGCAGCGGTAGCATTTTATAATAAAATTTTGTGCGATTACCCATTACCGGTACGATGGCACTGAAGTCAATGGTTAACTCATTTGCAGATGAAGGCAATTGAATTTCATCTATAGATACTTCTACCGATTTTCCTCCCGAAATAAATCGGTTGAAATATACAATGGGCTTTTGATTGTTGATGGGCAGCGATTGTACATCCCAAAAAACAAAACCATTGGCTACTGATAAAATCATCCTTCCATTTGCTAAGGCCAAAAAGGATTGGTCAAGGTTCGTAATGGGAAGCCCGTCATCCTGGTTAAAACTAAACCATTGTTTGGTTTGCATGTCATATTTTGCCAGTCCATTGTTAGAAGTCACCCAAATATCACCCCTGCCATCCGTTATCACTTCATTAACCCTTTGCGCAAAAAAACCCTCTGATTGAATGAAATGCTGTAAAAACAATTGTTGCTTTCTATCATATAAAACTAGCCCCTCATCGGTTGGGGCTATCCAACAAAGTCCATTTTTATCAAACGATATATCCGTAATAGACCTATTGACTAAACTATATTTATTGTCTTGTGCAGCAGCAATGGTTTCCCATGCCTGCTTGGCAAATGCATAATGATACAATCCCTTATTAGTGGCCAACCAGGGTTCATTGGCATTGTCGAATCGCAGCTTGGCCCAAAGAAACTGCTCCTGATTTTCTTTTGATTGCTGCAACGAAAAATCCATTAACCGCTGCTGATCAGTATCCCATTTATATAGTTTTGATTTATTGACAAACCAAATGGCACCCTTTTTATCAGCCGTCATGCCCTTTATACCCGATTGAATAAAATGCAAATCTTTGAAATCATTCGCCGCATCTACAAATACATTCTTACTACTATCGTACCGATACAAATAGGGGGCATCCATCGATAAAAGAAAAATATTTCCCTTTGCGTCTGCTACTATATCCCTTAACCTTCTGTCCACTTCATTGCCTTGAATGGGAATCGAATTTCGATAATGCAGGTTACTATCAAACACATAAATTCCATAACCAGCATTACAACTCATCCAATAAGTATTGGTATGTGGCCGATATAAAACTGCACTTAATCCTGGCGGGTATACAAACTTTCCTGGTGGCTGATAAAAATTTTGAAGATTTCTTAAGCGGTTATATACCGGGTGTTTTTGATAAATAAAATCCGTTGAACAAAACCAGGTGCTGCCATCGGAGCTATTTGTTATAGCAGCAAATGCAATTGATTTATTGTCTACTTCCTTACAAGTTGAAAAGGCTTTGCTAAGGAGATTGAATTCAAATAGTCCTCCATCTACCGAGCTAATGTATAGTGAAGAATCATTATTGCGTCCAATGCTAGCAATGATATTATGCGCAAAACTTAATTTTTCATATTCCTTCGGGTATGGCAGGTAGTTAGTAAATAATTTTTTTTCTATATCAAATTGTACAAGGCCACCACCCCAGGCACCCAGCCAGATAAAATTATCGGCTGTTTTATAAATACAATGAAAACTATTATTGATCCAATCAACCTTTCCGTTCTTCCTATACTTATAACCAGTAAATTGATGCGTTCTAGTATCAAAACGATATAAACCATCGGTGCCCGCCAGCCAAAGTACATTTGCATCTGCATTGTCTGCAACAATGGCCCTCACTTCATTTTCAAAAGGAACCCTACCCTTGGTATTTTTAGTTATATCAGGTATGTATTGTTGAAATTGATCTGTTTTTTCATCATACAATAGTAAGCCTCGCCCATTTGTACCTAACCACAATCTGCCGGCTGCATCTTTAAAAATATCAAATACCCAGTAAAAGGGATTGTCGTCCTTGCTGGGATGCAAGTATTGTTTCCATTGACCAGTTTTGCGGTCAAGCTTATTTACACCACGACCTACTGTTCCTACCCAAAGATTACCAAAACGATCTTCTTCAATATCCGACAATACATTGGAGGAAAGACTATTGCTATCCCTGCTATTAGAAAAATAAGGACTAAACTGAAAGCCATCAAAACGAAATAAACCCGACTGTGTGGAAAGCCATAAAAAATGATCGGATGATTCAAATATTTTATTACTGGTTGAATTGGGAAGGGTTTCCGCTATACCATAGCGTTTAAATCCATTTGTAAATTGCTGTGCATATATCGACCCTTGTAAAAAAAAGGAAACTATTAATAGTATCCCGATAATTTGTATCGTATGATATAGTCTCCTCAATTATATAAATTACTTTTCAAAATGTATATTATCGCGATGCCTCTTTAATATAGAGAGCCGATTTTTTTCACCCATCTAGCATGCACTCACAAAACCGCTTCTGCCAATATCTCCACAGGATGCATTGCCTTTTTCTGCAGTCCATCTTTTATCTGGTGCCTACAAGAGGTACCCGCCGCAGCAACAATCACTTCGGCATTTAAATTTCGAATGGTTGGAAACAATACCAATTCCGCCACTTTTTGCGACACTTCGTAATGTTCTTTTTCATAGCCAAATGCACCAGCCATACCACAACAACCTGAATCGATTTCCGTAACGGTGTAATTTTCGGGAAACCCGAGTATGAACAAACTGTATTTGGAATCGGACAATACTTTCTGATAACAATGCGTATGCAAAGCAATGGTTTTGCTTTGCACATGAAACTGCGACTTACTTATATGTCCCGCTTTTATTTCATTGTATAAAAACTCTTCGATGGTAAAACTTGCTGCTGCCAATTGCGCTGCTGCTGATTTTAATGCAGGGTTGGCGAGTGCTGGGTATTCGTCGCGCAAGGTTAAAATAGCAGAAGGCTCTGTTCCTACCAATACAGCCCCAGCAGGTAATGCTGCACTGAGTAATGCAATATTTTCATTGGCAATTAATTTCGCCTGAAGCACCATGCCCTTCGATAAATAGGTTCTGCCACTTTCTTTATGAATGGGTAATATCACTTCGTATCCCAAGTGCTCTAATAATTCAATGGCTTTTTTGCCAATGCCTACATCCAAATAATTAGTAAACTCATCACAAAAAAAATAAACCTTTCGCTGCGATATTTTTTTAACATTTGCGACTCTTCTTTTATTCCATTTACGCAGGGTTTCAGTTGCAATCAATGGCATCGTTCTATCGGGATGAAATCCCAATAGTTTATTGATATTCCTTCGCATCCATGTATTGGATAACACCGCATTGTAAATACCAGGTGCAATGGAAGCCAGTCTCATCTGCTTCGAAAAATTACCAATGAGCTTGGCCCGCATAGGCACTCCTTTTACCAAATAATATTGCTGCAAAAATTCGGCCTTCATTTTGGTAATGTCTACCCCCGAAGGGCATTCTGTTTTACAACCCTTACAACTCAAACAAAGGTCCATCACTGCTTTGATCTCCTCGTGTTGAAATGGCTGTGGGTCGGATGGATTGGTTAAAAACTGCCGCAACACATTGGCCCTTGCCCTTGTTGTATTAAATTCATTTCGGGTAGCCATATAGCTGGGACACATCAGGCCGCCAGTTATTTCCGATTTCCGGCAATCACCCGAACCAGAACATTTTTCTGCCAGCCTTACCAAACCGCCCTGTTCCGAAAAATCAAAAACGGTGGAAATGGCTTTCTGTTTTACATCCTGCCGCATACGCAATTGCTGATCCATGGCCGGCGTATTTACAATCTTTCCTGCATTGAAAATATTATTAGGGTCAAAAATTTGTTTTACTGCTTTAAACAGATTCATCACTTCTTCTCCCATCACTGTTGCAATAAATTCACCCCTCAACCTGCCATCACCATGTTCGCCCGATAAAGAACCATTGTATTTTTTTATTAGTGCAGCCGTATCCGTTAGTATGCCCCTGAAAATCAATACCCCCTCGGCAGATTTTAAATTAATCATTGGCTCCACATGCAACTCACCCGCGCCGGCATGTGCATAATAAGATGCTTTTACATTGAATTTTTGGAGCACCGCCTGTAAATCTTCAATATAATCGGGCAAATCTTCTGGTGCTACTGCGCAGTCCTCAATCAAATTTACTGGTTGTACATCGGTGGCTGCATTGCGCAATAAACCCAGTCCCGCCTTGCGTACATCCCATGCCAACTTAGCCTCTTCATTCAATAAAACTGGATAAGCATAGCCCAATGAGGCCGAGGATAAATCGGCAATAAAGGCATTGGCTTTTGCCATTACTGCTTCGGTGCTGTCTTCCATAAATTCTACCATCAATATCGCCTCCGGATCGCCTTGTATAAAAAAGCGGTTTTTCTGGTATTGAGGATGACCTACCGTATAATCCATGATACATTTGTCTACCAATTCCGAAGCCATCGGTTTGGCTTTGATAGCAATCGCATTCGCCAACAAAGACTCCCGAATGGAGGAACAATGCACACAAACTAAAGCAGATGCTGCAGGTGGCAAGGGAAGCAAATTCATTTTCACTTCCGTTACAAATGCCAGTGTTCCTTCGGAGCCTGCAATTAATTTACATAAATTAAAAGCTGCTCCTGCCGATTCATAGGGTTGCAATTGTAATAATGCATCCAACGCATACCCGGTATTTCTTCTTACTACAGTTGGCTTGGGAAAATTATTTTTGATGAGGACCTGATTGTCTTTATTACTTAATAAAGCATGCATATCCTGTGTTAGCTGAATCAAAAAAGGATTAAGATCAGTGGGTTTTTGATCATTAATAATTGCCTTGCTACCATCACTTAATAATACAGTGGCTTCCAACACATGATCTCTTACAGCACCCCAAACAATACTGTGCAATCCACAGGAATTATTGCCCAGCATTCCTCCAATCATGGCGCGGTTAGCAGTGGAGGTTTCCGGGCCAAACATCAATCCATGCGGTTTAAGAAAGACATTTAAATCGTCGCGAATAACGCCGGGCTGTACACGCACCCAGTGTTCTTCTACATTTAACTCAATAATCTGATTAAAATAATAAGAGATGTCTACTACAATTCCTTTACCAACTACCTGCCCAGCGAGGGAAGTACCCGCCGCCCTAGGAATCAAGGTCAATAAATTCAGGTTGGCAAAATTGATCAACTGCACAATATCCTTTTCATTTTTTGGAAATGCAACGGCCAATGGCTGCTCCTGATATACAGAAGCATCGGTGGCATAGGCTTTTAACTGCCCCTGATGATAAGGACTATCATCAAAAAACAATTCACCTTCTAAAGAAGTTGCCAATCTTTCTAAAAGATTTTTCATTCCCTAAAGTTATCTAAGTTTTGTATTGCAGCTACCGGTTTCCGAAACTTCTTTATAAGTAGCTGCAGGGTTTGCCTGCCTTGACTTTTACATTGCAAAACCAAGGAGTATGTTCCATTCAATTTAATTACTTTTATTCCTCGATTATTTCAATTAATATAATTATATGAAAAAAATACTTGGCTTTTTTATTGGCTTATGCATTACCAGCCTTGCCTTTTCACAAGCTATCAGCGAAGGAGCCACCATTAGCTTTAAATTGTCGGGTAAATATTTTGTTCCTAAAACCAATTACACAATCAGTGGAGAAACGCAGATAGGCAAAAAACCAGTGAGTGTAAAAGTGGAAATTTTATCTGGGAATAATAGTATTGACAATTTTGAAATTCCTGTTGATACCAGAGGAATTTTTAAAGCCAATAAAATTGCACCCGAAAAAAACGGAAAATATAGTGTACGCATTACCGGTGCCGATGGAAAAAAATCGAATAGTATTGAATTCACCGTAGGCAATCCTGCCGAACTCAAGGCTTTATTGGCACAACAATTAAAAGCCAGTCTAATGCTCGCTTTTAAAGGATTGGATGCAGCCAATAATAAAGTAAAAACCTTGACACCTTCTACTTCAAGAGATGAATTTAAAGACAAATACATTGAAACCAGAAAGGGATTAGATGAAGCAGCCAGCAAATTGATGGAGGCAAATAAAGATTTTTCTAAATTATTGGAACTGTCTGCACAATACCCCCCTGTATTAGAACAAGCAGAATCCTACCTTGAAAAAATTGAAGCTGTAAATGCTGATATGAGTCAGGCTGATAAAAATTTTGAACAACAGCTCAAACAAAGCGAACAACAAGCGGCTATTTGCGATCAACTCAATTTTCTATCAGAAGCAGCAGGCTTTGTTTCTTTGGTATTAGATTTTCAAGGCAAGCTTGCCAAAATATTCATCAATATTGCTTCTGATAAATTAATGCCCGGTGCGCTGGACAGAATGGATATGTCGGGCTCTGGCAAAACCGGTCAAAGTCTTGAAAACGCTAAATTCGAAATCAATAGTGCTCAAAAAGCACTCACCGCTTCTGCACTTGGCTTCAACGAATTCAAAGATTTTGCTAAGCAAGGTTTTGTACTTGATTTTTTACAATTCTGTGCAAAAGCCCTCTATGGTAAATTCTGTGAAGAAATTAAAGGGCCTTTTACGGGTACTTTCCGTGCAGAATTTGATGCGGATATGACTTCGGGTATGTGGAACAGTTATGATATGGCTTATAAAGGACAGCTTATTCTTCGTTACGAAAAAGGAAGCAATGCAAAAACCGGATTTGCAGTTACGGGTGAATTTGAAGGCGTATATACTAAATATGATTTCTGGGAAGATTTTGAAAAAGTTGAAAAGCTTCCTAAAAACCTTGTATTACTAATGCGTAAAAAAATAATTGCAAAACCAATTGACCTTTCTACTATCTCGATTCCAAGTTTGGGTAAAGACCCTAATAATCCCGGCAAAGTAAAAGTTGGTACCAGTAATTTAGATATCAACAATGATGTAGGTATGATTGCTAGGCAATTATTACCTGGTAGTTTTCGGATCAAAGTAAAAGGCACGGTTAAAGATGATAAAATAAGTTTTAAAGTAGATGAAGGTGCTCTGAGCAACCAAACCAATGTTGGTCAAAACAATAAATTGATTGTTGTGGCCGCTTCTCCGATTGTTCCTGTTCCCCTTGTAAAAGTTTTTGAATTTCCAATGGCACCGGCCAAATCTGTTTTTGCAGTTGGCATTGGGGAAGGAGAAGAACTATTGTTGAAAACAAGTGGGGGACAAACCATTGCTAAAAAGAAAATTGATAAGAGTCGAAAATTAAGTAATGGCGATATCCGATTGAGAACCATCATGGATATCACGGTTGGAAGTAATTGATTGTAGTATATCAATAACTTGTTTTTTCTTCCGATGCTTTCCAGGCTTCGAAAGCTTTTAATGCAGCTGATTGCATCAATTGCTGTGTAAATAATTTTCTTTGGTTGATAGGCCTGGAAATTTCTTCATAAATCATTTGGTCATCAAATGAAATAGCAGCAGCATCTTCCTTACTGGCTGCATAATATAATGCTGCTGGCCTTGCCCAATAAATTGCTGCCAGGCACATCGGGCAGGGCTCGCAACTTGCATATATTTCGCAATCGGTCAATTGAAAATCCTTCAATATTTTGCAAGCTTCTCTAATGGCCATTATTTCTGCATGTGCAGTGGGGTCGTTCAAAGCTGTTACACTGTTTACACCTCGCGCAATAATCTTTCCATCTTTTACAATTACTGCTCCAAAAGGTCCACCTTTTTTTAAAGTAACATTATCAATGGCCAATTGAATGGCTTCTTGCATAAATATTTCCTGCTTTTTCATAGACTTTCATTTATCGCTATTAATGAATTCGCGGATTGACTTACAAAATTAGGTCGTTTTTCTTCCAATCGCTTTTTCTCTTTCAGCGATAGGGGTATCTTTGTCGGCCATGGGACAGAAAAAACTCATTCGCTTTGCGGCCATTAAACAGTTTGCCAATGTATTGGAATATCCAACAGATATGGCGGGTAATTGGGCTGGATTCTTTAAAAATAATCATCCAATCATTTTGGAACTTGCCTGCGGAAGAGGTGAGTATACTGTTGGCTTATCGGCCCTGTATCGCGATATGAATTTTATAGGCATCGATATTAAGGGTAATCGCATTTATGCTGGTGCAAAAAAATGCCTTGAAAACAAGCAGACCAATGCCGCTTTTCTACGCACTCAAATTCAACAATTACCCGAGTATTTTGCAAATGCAGAGGTGGCCGGTATTTGGTTAACCTTTCCCGATCCACAATTACGCACTTCCCGCGCTAAAAACCGACTAACACATCCCCGCTTTCTTCGACTCTATCAACAAGTATTAAAACCCGGGGCCTTGATTCGACTTAAAACCGATTCACCTGCCCTTTACTTTTTTACAAAAAGGGTAGCTGAACTTTATGGATTAACAATTGTTGAAGATATTCCGGATGTTTTTTCCAGAACTGAGGTAATGGAAGAATTAAAAATAAAAACCCATTACGAGCAACTTGACATTGCAGGTAGCAATAAAATATTTTATTTGAGTTTTAGTTTACCTGCTGTGATTCCCGATTTGGATGAAGCATTACAAGAGGAATTAAAGCAAACAGAAAACAGCAGTGAAATAAAACTATGAGTTCCATCATGCAAGAAGGTGAAGATTTTTATTATAATGAAGAAGGCTTATTTGTTTTCACAGCAGCCTGGCACTTGCAAAAAGGATTTTGCTGTGGCAATGGTTGTTTGCACTGCCCCTATGATTATAAAGAAGTTCCGGAAGAACGGAGAAAAGAATTACTAGACGCCAGTAATAATAAAAAAAGCGGTGCTTCTTAAATAAACTATTGCTGCGCTAAAACCCATCCGATAAGTATTGCTGCTTTTATAATACTATCAAATTCCGTATCTTTTATCTGTGAAAGCAAAAGCCACTATTTCAAAAAAAACTAAACGCATTGCTACTAAGGAGGAAGCCCGTAATCCTCAAAAGACTTATAGCTTTTTTACCGATGTATATGATGTAGTAAGACAAATTCCGAAGGGAAGGGTTAGTACCTATGGGGCCATCGCTGCTTACCTTGGAACTAAGATGAGTGCGCGCATGGTAGGATGGGCCATGAACGCTGCCCATGATGCCAGTCCCAAAGTACCCGCTCAAAGGGTAGTAAACAGGCAGGGCATATTAACTGGAAAACATCATTTTGCCAGTCCAACCCAAATGGAGGAATTATTGAAAAAAGACGGTGTGCTTGTAATAGATGATACGGTACAGGATTTTAAAAAAAGATTTTGGGATCCCCTAACTGAACTAAGTTTGTAATATGAGTAATACAATCCTACAGGGAAATGTGGCCTATGTCAATCATGAGAAAGCTTATGTGATGATTGAATACGAAATCAATGGCAAGAAAAAAGTAATCAATGGCAAGGTAGATGATAAAACACAGGAGGGCTGGATTGAAAAAAAAATAGTAAAGAAAATTCACCAGTTTCATATTGGTGACCATGTACGTTTTCAATCAAAGCTCACCGACCGGGGCGATAAAATGGCTGCGGTGAATATACAATTCCAATACAACACCTCACTCGATGTCTTATTGGACAAAGCCAATACCCAAAATCTCTTTACCGGTTACCTTAAGGAAGCAGAAGGCAAATATTTTATTAAGGAAATAGACAGCTATCTATTTTTTCCACTGCCCATTAGCCCATGGCAGATAAAGCCCACCGAAGCAGAATTGAATGAGGCCGTGCAATTCAAATTGGAGCATATTGAACGAAAAGGAAAAGTAACGGCTTCGCTTACACGAATAAAGTTTATACCAGAATGGTATACTGCCGAGCGCTATCAAAAAGCAGGCACTGCCATTGCCGCAACTGTTTATAAAATAAGTCCGCATGCCATTTATGTTAATATCATTGGCGATAAAATTCAGGGAAAACTACCCTTTAGTGAAAAAGTAGCATTGAATGATAGCATTCAGGTGAAAATAAAATACCTAAGCGCCAGCAAGATTATCATTGAAAGCTTATAATGCTTTCAATTGATCGGGATGAATAAAGAGTTGAAGTGCGAGCTTGGCCTTTGAAGGCGTTTGAAGTCCGAATAAAATAATCAGCATACAAGCCAGTGCCAGAAAGGATTGGTTGCCCACCAGAAAATAACATACCACACTAAATAGAGTGCCTGCCTCCAGTAATACCCATTGAATTATATTGGCGGTTCGATAAGCAGCAAATTTTTGCGCGAGTCCCCAATCAGCATTGGCTTGTATAATGCCCAATCGTTTTTTAAAAATAGCATTACCCGAAAAAAATCCAGCAGCAGCAACAAGAATGGCCGCCACCTGCAATGGCTTATCGAGCTGTGGTGCAATAGAATTTTTTAATTGATATACCACAAATGCCATTACAGCTGTAAAGATTATTTGCCCGGCCAATAGTGCTGTATGAATTAATTTAAATACAGCAAATGTATTGTTTGGTTTTGCCATGGTTGCTGCTTATTTATAAAATGGTGCAATCAGCCAATAAATTAAAACACCGGTAACTGCTACATAAAACCAAACAGGCCAGATATACCTTACTAGTTTTTTATGTGCTGCATATTCGCCAATCAATGCACGATATGCTGCAAATAATATAAAGGGCAAGGCCAATCCTGCCAAAGGAATATGGGTAGCCAGTAAAATCAAATAATAAGTACGGGCGCTACCGGCGGCTAATTTTTCGGCATCGGAAAGTCCAGCTACGCCATCTGTATCTCCATACATGGTTTCGCCGGCAAAAAGATGGTGACAGATATAGGATAATAAAAACAGTACTGACAATAGCATGGCCGCCAGCATCAGTTTCTTATGCAATTGCCATTGATTTTTTTTCACGGCTATTAGTCCCGCTACCAACAATACGGCAACTGTGCCATTGATAATAGCATTGGCCAATGCAAAAAGATGTACATCAAATGGGAAGTTTATTTTTCCAGCTAGGTTGAATTTTCCCAATACGGTTACAGCCGCAAATACAATGATTGAAAAAGCAATGATTAATTGTTTTGCCTTAGCGTCGTTTTTTTTAAGAGTAGGTTGTAGCATTGTTGTTTTTTCTTGATTTACTTAACAGTATTGTTGCCAGAATTGTTATACCAATGGCAATAAATATGATTGGAAGAATAGGAATAAATTCTCTGAGTATGGAGGGAGAGGTTTTGTCCCGCTCCAGCATCAGTGTAGGAATATCTCTTGCCAGTTGTTTCAATGCCAAAGAATCATCGGCATGATACAATCCTCTTATAATTCTATTGGTATCTAATAGAAAGAATAAATCGGTATGCAGAAAATCGGGGGAGATAGTAGTATCTGCAATACTTGCTTTCATTTCATTGAATGCAAAATCATAAATATCTTTTTTGTTGCCAGTAACCATCCACCAACTATCATGATTTACTCCATAACGGTCGGCAAATTTGCGGAGATTAGCAACAGAGTCATGTTCAGGATCAATGCTAAAAGAAATGAACTGTACAATGCTATCGTTTTTCACAAACGAATCCTGTAGTCTTTTCATATGCTTGGCCAATCTTGGGCACATACTATTGCACCTGGTAAAAAAGAAATCTATTACCAGTAATTTATTGTGCAAAGAATCCAGTGCGAGTTTTTTTCCTAACTGGTTAGTGAATTCAATATTGCGTACCCTATGCCATATCGTATCGGTGCTGGTCTTTCCGTTTTTTTCGCTAACGATGACGGAGTCGGGTTCAAAATATTTTCGAGGCATATGGATGGCATCGGTACTGTAGTATTTTACCAGGTAATAACCTGTCAAAGGCAACAGTATGGCAATCATCAATGCGTATATAGCTTTCTTACTCATCTTATCAAATTTTAAAAAACTGTTATCGATATAATAAAAAAATAAATCGCCTCAATGAGGCGATTTAAAATTATATCCATTTGGTTCAAATCAATTTCAATCAACCTCTTATTCCTTCGTGTCGGCCGCTTTAGCTGCCGGTGCTACCTGTTCGGTTGGGTCGGGCACACTATGAGCGCGTGTATTACGCAGCTCTTTCCAGCTATTACCATCAGAAAGGAAAGCGATGATAAACCACACAAACAATACCAGTGTAACTACAATGGTTAACCTAAAATTGCGCAATTCACTTCCCAAGTGCATAAATACACCTACGATATAATAAGCTTTTGCCAATGATAAAATACAAATGGCTCCTTTGATGAATAAAATGAAACCATGGTTTTTAATGGGGTCACCATACCAATGTTTGGCCAAACCGAATCCCATCACCAACTCAACAATGGTTACAAAAGATAAAATCCAAAATACCTGCCATAATCTTTTGGTGCCACCGGTTTCGTGGTTTACATAACTTATTTCCGGAGAGGCTACTGCTTGTTCACTCATAACTTTATATTAATTCGTTTATGCTTATTTTTTATTCGATTAGATTAGATAGAAACAAAGGAATACAAATACCCAAACCAAATCCACAAAGTGCCAGTACAATCCTGCTTTCTCAATCATTTCATAATGTCCGCGTTCGTCAAAATGACCCAATTTAGTTTTGATATACATTACCAAGTTGATGATAACGCCACTGAATACGTGAAAACCGTGGAAGCCAGTGATGCCAAAGAAATAACCACCAAAGGCAATCGGACCAGGATGTGTTAAATGTAAATGTCCGGCAGCTACTGCTTCATTTACTTTTTCCAATAATTGCTCAGTATTCAAACCAGTAAGTACTGCACTATGATCGTGCGACAGAATCATGCTTTTCAATACATCAGGAGAAGTTTGTGCCAGTGCACCACTTACTTCAGTACTACTCAAAGCCGGACCCCATGGGTTATGAATTACAGAAGTATTCAATGCTTCTAATCCGCCATTGGCTGCTAATGCAAAATGTTCGCCTGTTAATAAATGCGTCCATTCCCATGCCTGACAACCCAAGAACATCAGACCACCGATAATGGTCATGATCATGAATTTTTCAACGCCCTTGCGATTCATCTTATGTCCTTCGTGCACCGCCAATACCATTGTTACCGAGCTGGCAATCAAGATAAAGGTCATGATACTAACAAAAAATAAAGGAGCACCACCATGAATAAAAGGAGCACTATCAAATACTTTATTAGCATCTGCCCATACGTTTTGGCTAAAGCGAATGGTACCATAACTAATCAGAAATGCGCCAAAGGTGAAAGCATCACTCATTAAAAAGTACCACATCATTACCTTGCCATAGCTGGCATTGAAAGGGCTTCTACCGCCATTCCACCATTTAACTCCTGTTGGTATTGTTGTTGTTGACATAATTGGTAAAATCTATATGTTTTTGGCTTACCTTATCGCCATTAAAAATAATAATAAATAAATCCATAAAAAATCTACGAAGTGCCAATACGTAGCCATCACTTCCACTGGTACCGGATCATAGCTTTTTATTTTTTTGCTAAACGCTTTTAGAAAAAGCACCAGTAACGCAATTACACCACCGATTAAATGAATCACATGCAATCCAGCAATCACATACAAGAATGAATAAGATACATTCTTTTGCATGGTAACACCTTTTTGCTGCAACTGATAAAATCCAATAAACTGACACACTACAAAAAGAACTCCTAAAAGAAAAGTAACCGATATCAGTGTACGATACCTACTTTTTTCCGATTTTTTAAACGCCCTCAAAGCCAGGTGCATGGTTACACTGCTCATCAAAATTATTGCAGTGCTGTACCAAAACAAATGTGGTAATTCAAAAACCTGCCAATTGGGTTGGTTTCTTTTTACTACATAGGCACTTGTCAATCCGGCAAACATCATCACCATACTCCCCATTGCTACCCAAAGGTTGAATTTATAGGGATGTATTTTTTTTCTTTGTTCCATCAACACGGCTCCCATAATCATTCCCCGAAGGGATGCTTTTAAAAATTATTTCCATACAGTATTACACTGTTGGTATTCTTACTTTATCGGCATACAAACTCACCAATACAATCATCAGATAAAAATAAGAACTGAACATTACTTTTCTTGCGCTGGCTACATCCATTCTTCTATACAACAACACACTCACGTATACCATCCAAAGATTGCAGGCCAGCACTACCCACAAACTAACAATACTGCTGATATTATAATAATAAGGCAGCATTCCTACTGGCACCATCAAGGCACTGTACATCACCGATTGCAGTGCTGTAAATTTAGTAGGGCCTTTATCGCTTGGCAATAATTTGAATCCTGCTGTGCTATAATCCTTGTGTGCCACCCAGGCAATTGCCCAGAAATGTGGAAACTGCCACAAGAATTGTATCGCAAATAAAATCCAGCCACCTGCACTGAATTCATTGGTAGCAGCAATCCAACCAATCAAACAAGGCAATGCTCCCGGTAATGCACCAATTAAAACAGCTATTGAATTTATTTTTTTTAAGGGTGTATAAATAAACCCATATAAAAACAAACTGAATAACCCAATCATTGCACTGGTAAAATTGAACCAATACCACATGATAAAAACACCAAGTAGACCAATCAGCACAGCAAAAACGGTTGCTTCTGCTGCCGACATTCTACCACTGGCTACCGGTCTGGTAGCAGTGCGTTTCATCAGGGCATCGGTATCTTTTTCCAGAATTTGATTGATGGTATTAGCACTACCCGTCAAACACATACCGCCCGCAAAAAGTAAAAGAACTGATAGTATATTAAACCGCACATTCGGAGCCAGTAAATAACTGATTACTGTACTGAATACCACCATAAAGCTGAGTGTGAATTTGATTAACTGAAAATAATCCTTCACTTTAGCTGCCAGCCCATATGATGCAGACTTGGCTATGGTTGTATCCTCCTTCATATTGTTAATGGAGTAAGTATTCATTGCACTTGCAAATCTACTTGCTGCCATACCTCTCAAATAATTTGAGCGTTGCCGCTACTTTAATAATCAATGCTTACTCTCGTCCTCTCCAACAGGAACATCCTGTGGTATAAATTCTTTTCCGTCTTTACCATAATCATATGCCCAACGATGTACTTCGGGAATCTCTCCTGGCCAGTTACCATGTCCTGGACGAATGGGCGTAGTCCACTCCAATGTATTAGCACCCCATGGATTTTGTGTAGTCACTCTTCTGCCTTTCCAGATGCTATGGAAGAAATTGACAACAAATAATAATTGCGCAGCAAATACAATCAATGCAACCGTACTGATGAACTCATTCAGTCCACCAAACATATTGAATGATTCCCAATTGGTAAAGTCATAATAACGTCGAGGCATACCCGCTAAACCTTCGTAGTGCATCGGCCAGAAAATCAGGTAAGCACCAATGATGGTTACCCAAAAATGGATATACCCTAATGTATTGTTTAAATAGCGGCCATACATCTTCGGATACCAATGGTATACACCTGCAAACATACCGAAGAAGGACGCCACACCCATTACAATATGGAAGTGAGCAATTACGAAATAAGTATCATGCAGGTGAATATCCAATGCAGAGTTACCCAGGAAAATACCTGTTAAACCACCACTGATAAATAAGCTTACAAAACCAATGGCAAACAACATGCCCGGTGTAAACCGGATATTGCCTCGCCATAAAGTTGTCAACCAGTTGAATACTTTAATGGCACTGGGTACCGCAATCAATAAGGTCAATAATACGAAGATGGATCCTAGGAATGGATTCAATCCTGTTACAAACATATGATGCGCCCATACCAAGAAGGCTAATATTGCAATAGAGAATAAAGAAGCCACCATGGCCATATAACCAAAGATGGGCTTACGACTATTCACACTGATAATCTCCGAACTCATACCCATTGCTGGTAATAGAATGATGTATACCTCGGGGTGACCCAGGAACCAGAATAAGTGTTGGAATAAAATCGGACTACCACCTTCATTGGGCATAATCTTTCCGGCGATAACAATATCACTCAGATAGAAACTAGTGCCCAGGTTACGATCAAATAATAATAAGATAGCGCCTGATAATAATACAGGGAAAGATAATACACCTAATACGGCAGTAAAGAACAATGACCAAATGGTTAATGGTAACCTGGTCATGCTCATTCCTTTTGTACGAAGGTTTAAGATAGTAGTAATATAGTTAAGACCACCTAATAATGAACTTACAATAAAGAGGGCCATACTTATCAACCAAAGGTCCATACCAATTTTACTTCCGCTAGAAGCGTCATGCAATGCACTTAATGGTGGGTAAATGGTCCAACCACCACTGGCGGGTCCGGTTTGTACAAACAAAGAAGAAAACATTACAATAGAGGCCAAAAAGAAGAACCAATAACTCAACATATTCAACATCGGACTGGCCATATCACGTGCACCAATCTGTAATGGAATTAAAAAGTTGGCGAAAGTACCACTCAAACCGGCAGTCAATACAAAGAACACCAAGATAGTACCATGCATGGTAACCATGGCATAATAAAATTCTGGTTTCAGTTTACCACCTTCTGCCCAATGACCTAAGATGTCCTGTAGCCAGGGAAAAGTAGCATCGGGATATCCCAACTGAATACGGAAAAGCACAGAAAACAAACCGCCAATAAATGCCCAAATCATACCGGTTACCAAGAACTGCTTGGCTATCATTTTATGATCTTGGCTAAAGACATATTTGCTAATAAACGTTTCATGATGATGATGCTCATGGTGTGCATCATGTCCTGCATGAATGCCTGCTCCGTCTATTGTAGCTGCAACGCTGCTCATAATTTTAATTTTTAATCCTTAACCAATTAAATTTTATACTCCTGTTATATTATTTCAATACAATTTCTTGTGTTGAATATTTATTATGTTCTACTGGAATCCCCGAATTGCTTAACACCCAATGCTTTGATAGCATTCTTCCTTGCTGTTATTTATTTTGCTCCTTTTACCAACTGTGCGGTAGTAAGCGTGTCTGATTTTTTAACCATCCCTGTATCTGCTACCTTAGGAGCTTTATCGGGATATACAGAGAAATACTCTGGTTTTTTATATTGCTCAGCAAGCCATTTATTATACTCCTCTTCTGTTTCAACAGTTATTACACCACGCATATTAAAGTGACCGGGACCACACATCTGGTCACAACTGATTTCATATACAAATTTTGGATTATTTGTTTTCTCCCTCATTTGAGCGGTCGTAACAGTTGGAGTAAACCAAAGAGTGGTTGGAATGCCTGGCATGGCATCCATTTTCAATCTGAAATGTGGTAAGCCCACATTGTGAATCACATCCTGTGCATTGATAACAAATTTTACAGGACGGCCAACTGGTAAATGAATATC
>CALRKF020000008.1:0-80942 GCA_943367825.1 Chitinophaga pinensis | reverse complement strand
TGGTTTTGCTGTTAGGCATTCTTTATAAAAGAGTAGATGCGGCTGTTAAGTAACGCCAATCAAAATTATCGGGATCATGGGCTGCCTTGGGATTGGTTTTTTTATTTAATGCGGCTGGCGTTAATATATGATTCGATACCAATTTTCTTTTGGCTTCTTGAAGGTAATCTTGAAGGGTTGCATGTTGCATCCATAATGCTTGTGGTGGTTCATAGCCCACTTTATCTTTTCGCCATACAATAGCATCAGGGAGTTTTTTATCCATTAATTTTCGTAAAATTAATTTCGTAAAGCCTTGCCCAATTTTATAATGTGTAGGAAGCGAAAAAAGGAAACTTACTAATTCATGAGAAAGAAAAGGAAGGCGTACTTCTCTGCTATGCGCCATGCTATTTCTATCCGCATACCGTAGCATTTCCTCTAGCCCATATTCCATTACATTGAAGTGAAGAATATCATTCAATTTTGTTACGATAGGCTTATGTATCCCTTCCCATTCTCTTCCCCTCAATGATTTAATAAAATCGTGATTCAAAAAAGGATGATTAATTGAATGTTGATATTCTCTTTTCTCTAATTGAATGTTTGCGTGAGCAGGCAAAAAGGCTGCCAGCCAATTTTTAATACCTGAATAAACGGGAATATTATTTTTTTGGAAAGCTTTTTTCTCGCTGATTGCTTTTCTAAATTTATACCTACTAATCAGTTCTTGCATATACCAATGTAGGTATCGGTGATAGCCCGCAAATACTTCATCTGCACCTTGCCCATCCAATAAAACAGTCACATTGTGTTGTTTAGCCAATTCAAAAACCCTGTATTGTGCATATATACTTGCAGATGGAAATGGCTCTTCCTGGTGCCAACATAATTTTTCAAAGTCCCGTACTAACTCATCTGCTGTTGGGGACACCTGAAAATTGGGAAGTTGGAAACTAGTTGATACTGTTTTGATATATGCCGACTCGTCTTTTTCAAATCCAGGAAATACAGCAGAAAAACTTGCCACTGGATTTTTTAATGATGCCAATTGTTCTACAATCGTGGCACTATCCAATCCTCCGCTTAAAGAAGTGCCGATTGCTACATCTGCTCTCAGCCTTTTTTTGATGGAATTCTTTAACAGCATTTCCAGTTGCGTTAAAGCATCTTCCTCACTGATCGTAATTTTCTTTTCTTTGTCAATAAACCAATAAGGTTGTACAATAGAAATAGGATTTTGTATTGTTGCTACCAGAAAGTGTGCAGGAGGTAGACTATAAATTTTTTCAAAAAAAGTCATGTCTTTATCATCACAATTCTGTACATATCCCAAACTAATATAGTTCAGTAACATTTTATCATCCCTTTTCTTGGGAACCCCTACTTCCCAAAGGGCTTTCATCTCGCTGGCAAAAACAAATTCTTTTGAATTTTCGAAATAATAAAATGGCTTCTCTCCAAAACGATCTCTTGCAGCAAAAAGTAGTTGTTCTTTTTCATCCCAAATAGCAAATGCAAACATGCCATCCAGTTTTTGCAAACAGTCTTGCTGATAGCAATCATAAGCAGCTGCGATTACTTCGGTGTCTGATTGGGTTTCGAATGTATATCCCTTTTTCTTTAGTTCATTTCTTAATTCTATATAATTATATATTTCCCCATTATGCACCAGGTGATAGCGATTGAGGTAATGCATTGGCTGAGCAGCTTTTTCAGATCTATCCAAGATAGCCAATCTTCTATGACCAAGTCCAAGATAGCCGCTCCGATTCATCCAATGTCCTTCGCCATCGGGACCACGATGAGCCAACACATCGGTCATTTGTTTCAACTGGGGTATAGAAACATTTTTTTCCAAACTTAAAATACCTGCAATTCCACACATGATGTAAATATCAAAAAAAAACCGGCAAAATGCCGGGATTATTTTAAAGATTTTAAGTAAAATTGAGTAACAATTAAAAAACGATGGGTAAACTGATTTTAACAGTATCCCATACCATCAAGAGGTTGGCCCCTGTAGGTGCTTTTTCAAATACCATGGTAAATGCTTCGGTAATATCTGATTGCTTTATTACAGGCAAATCAATTCTCAACACATCCTTTTTTTCATCATATTTAAAACTTCCCCATGTATCTGTTTCTTTATTAAGAATAATTGTCCACTTGCTTTCATTGGGAATACAATAAAGGGTATAGCGTCCTTTTTTTACTTTAGAACCATTGATTTTTACGTGTTGGTAAAATTCAATTTCGGTGGCTTCGTTAGCACCCAATCGCCATACTTTTCCATATTCCAGTAAATCGCCAAAAATAACACGGCCATTTTTTGTAGGCCTGCTATAAATCAACCTTGCAACCAGTGGCTCCGTTACCTTATCCTGAATTTTCAACACTGGATAGCCTGCTGGATAATAGCTCATATCCATGGGTGATTTATCAATGGCTGGAAGCTTGGTTTGACCAATAGCTAAACAGGTAAAAAGCATACAGGTAGAAAGAATGGCAAATACTTTTTTCATATCATTTTTTTTTCAAAGATAAATGAATCATTGCTGCAAAAGCAAATTCATGGTATGAACGGAATGATTTTTCAATGAAGGGAAAAATTCATCATAGCATGATTGCATGGCCGATTTGTGTTGCAGAAATGTTTCAAAAGCTTTTTTTGATTCATTCAGATAAGCAGCTCTGCGAACAAGTCCACCAAAACTTTTTTCTATTCCCCAATCGTATTGATAGTTGTATAACCAATCTTGCGATTGCATATAGGGAAAGAGCTGGCTAAAGGAAGCTGGAAAAAAAGAAGCGTATTCGACCAATTGCTGGTAAGTATTAGTTGTAAATGTTTGCAATGCTGGCTTATTGGGGAACTGTGATGAGTCATTGGCTAAAAAATAATCATATACAATATCAACAAATGCGCCGGAATATAAACGATAATCTGCTTGAAAAAATGATTTCATTTGACGGGTTGCTTCATGTGTGTCTGTAAAAGTATCAATGGCTCGGTGCAATCGAATACCATATTGAATATTCATTGGATAATCATACTGAGCTTTGCCTTTTACAAAATCACTAATCATATTACCGGTGAGTAGTGCAGCATCATTAAATGAGAGAAAGGCATGTGCCAGATAGTTCATTTGTCGTATGGAATTAGTACCCTAAAGATAATGGCTTCTTCCTTTCTCACTTTTTAACAAATTGAAATCAGTATTTAGGTTTTTTTTAAGAAAAGATTACAAAGCCTTGCCCACAGTGAATTTCAGAGGTATTTTACCTCCCTTATTAAGGTTCTGTATATACCGTTGATACGGAATGCCTACCTATTGACTGCTCTACATAAAGTAATAACAACATATACAGTTTAGAGTTTATAGTTTCGACTTTACAAACCAGTACTGCAAGCCATGAAGCAGTCATTATTAAACCAAAAAAAGTATAGTCATGAAAAAAGTAACCAATTTATTAGCAGCCATGCTGTTATTATTTTCTGTCAGCAGTTTTGCAGCAGGAAAAGAAGAAGTAAGTAAAAAAGTAAAAGCAGCCTTTGAAAAAGATTTTGCTAGCAGTGCGCTGGCGTCTTCCTGGGAAAAAAAGGAGGATGTTTATTTTGTCAGTTTTACCTTCCAATCTATTGCGGCCTATGCTGCCTATAATGAGGAAGGGGAATTATTGGCCGTATCACGCAGGATTGAAAGCAGTCAATTGCCATTGAGTGTTACGTTGGCGCTAGAGAAAAAGTATCCCGATTTTTCAAAACCAGTTACTGCAACTGAACTTAATTTCGAAGGACAAACCATTTACTATGTAACCCTCGAAAATGATCAAAAAGCACTGACTTTAAAATGTTTTGGAAGCGGAGAAATAAGTGTTGACAGTAGAATAAAAAAATAATTGCACTTGCAAAAAACCTTCCGTCATATTAGATGACGGAAGGTTTTTTTATTGGCATCTAGTAAAATTACTTAACAAATCTTTTTATTATCCAATCTCCAATGATTTGTAGTGCATCAGTAGAGAAACTTTCTTCCAAGTCTCCATATTCATCAACCGTACATTTATTGCAATGCTGAAACAAGTGGTTTAACCCAGGCAGTTGCATTATAGTTATATCCGTATTTTTATTTTTTGATGCATTTTTTTGAATCGCCTTCAAATTATCTGCTGCTGCAACTTGTACATCTTTCTCTCCGTTCAATGCCAAAATAGGGCATTTTACTTTCGATAAATATATTGCAGGATTGATTTGTATAAAATAATTAAACCAGACAGTACTTAATTGTTGTACAAATTGCCTTGCAAAATAAATACGGGAATTTTCATCCTTAATGCCCGTGGTGTTTAAAACGGTAGAAGGAGTATGATTAGCTTCCCATTGCTTGGTTAACTGTATGGTTTTTTGAAAGGCTAGAGCAGTATCTTTTATTGTAGGAATAAGGTTTACAATAGAACGGTATAAAAGTCGGTATTCTTCCAAATCTTTCGCATTAATTCCAGCTGCTTTTGCCACGTCAACGCTTTGCTGTTCCATTAAACTAGTGATTTTAATACCAGGACCAGCCAATAAAATAATAAATGCGATGGTAGGATTTCGGGAAGCTACCATAGGCGCAATGATACCTCCTTCGCTGTGGCCCATTAATCCAATTTGCGTTGGGTCTATATCATTTCTGGACTGGAGGTAGTGAATACCGGCTTCCACATCTTCGGCAAAATCTTTGGTAGTAGCAGTATTAAATTGCCCAGTTGTTTTTCCTGCCCCTCTGTCATCCACTCTTAAAACCGCTATTCCTTTGCGAGTAAGGTAATCGGCTATTATCGCAAATGACTTGTGACCAAAAATAGTTTCATCCCTGTCCTGTTTACCGCTACCAGTAATCAATAATACAGCAGAATATTTTTTACTGCGCAAATTTATTTTTTCATTCTCCGCAGGAAATGGCTTTGTCAGTGTTGCTCCAAAATGAATTGATCCATCCACATTATCATAAGTTAGCTCTTCAACAGCATATGGAAATGGAGCTATTGGTGTTTGAGGCCTTTTAAATTCTTTAGCACTGGCAATATCACTTGTTTTATTTAAATTCATTGGAAAACTGGCAGTTCCCTGAAACCAGGTTCCTATCGTGCTTTTTTGGTCGGTGCTTAATAATCCTGCGTATTTGCCCTGAATATTTTTTATCAAAACAACCAGACTGTCATCTTTTATATACACATCCGAACAAGGAATGTTATATGCTTTTTGAGAAGGGCTGTCAAAACTGGCAGTTAATTTTTCAGTGCTGTCTTTTTTAATATGAAAAATAATGGGTAAGCTATTTTCTTGAACAGTCAATTTGCCCTCCCAGTTACCTACTAAATTTTGACTAAACCCTGAGCAATATAATAGCAGTGCTGTGATAAGAATAGTGATGCATTTCATAATTATTTATTTTGTTGTTTATATATTTTGTAAGAGTAAAGGATTGGAATAATAGTCATTATAAATAGGCCTGTCATAAAAACAAATACCATCATTTTCATTGGAACTAATAAGGATAATATGGCTAGTAGTATTCCGCCCCAAAACCAAATTTTACTGGCCAATTGATGCGTCCTACGCCAATTGTCCTCATTTTCTAATGTCCAGGGCAATCGAAATCCTGCAAAATAATTAGGCTTCACACTATGTAATAAATTGCCGATATAGGCGAAGAGCAAACTAATGCTACAAAATAAAATGCTGATGCCAGCTACTTTACCATGTAATGACCAGTAAATGATTAATGAACCAACAATACTCATCACTATCAGCACCACCACTGAAATTTTTGCCATTAATATTGCATTGGCTGAGGCAAATTTTTTGCGAGGATCAATTTTATGAATATTCCGCAGTAAAAAATAAAGTAGGATGGCTACTATGCTTAATATAATCTGTGCGTACAATATTTGGGTTTTAGGACCATAACTATCTGGCAGCCCATTAACGCCAAAATGGGTAGGCACCGTTGCCGGAAGTTCCTTCCATACAATGGCCAAATAAATAGAAGGAATACCCATCAGCAAGAATGGTAGTAACCAATAAAAAAACCTAGCTGGTTTCATAAAAAATATTTTATTTTTTTGATTTAAATTGAACAAACCACTTAACTATTTCATCCATCACAGTTGTATTGAGTGAATAGAAAATATATTGTCCCTCTTTGACAGATTCCACTAAACCCGCTTGTTTTAATAAGTCGAGATGATGGGAAATACTCGGTTTACTAATATGAAACTGCTCTGCTATTTCTCCTGCAGTCAAATCCTTCTTCTTCAGTAGACTCAAAATCTCCCGCCGAGTACCATCATTCAATGCTTTAAAAAGGATATTCATACCTTAATGATTATATATTTAGACAAATATCTAAATACTTTTTAGTTCTTGCAAGATTATTTTCATTTTCGCTTAATGGCTGTGAAGAGCGGTATTTTTTATTGTTCATTGGCAAATGCATGCTGCCACTAGGGTTGAATAAAGCGCCTATAATTTGGTTGCTTGGCTTAAAAAAAACTATTTTTGCAGTTCTAAAAATGTAAACATGAATCAGGGACCCATCAGTAATTTTATTGAACACCATTACCGCCATTTTAATGCTGCAGCACTTATGGATGCAGCCAAAGGATATGTAACACACCTGGAGGAAGGTGGCAAAATGATGATTACATTGGCCGGGGCCATGAGTACAGCAGAATTGGGCTTGAGTTTAGCTGAAATGATTAGGCAGGATAAAGTTGCGATCATCAGTTGTACTGGTGCAAATTTGGAAGAAGATATTATGAACCTGGTTGCGCATAGTCATTATAAGCGAGTACCGCATTACAGAGATCTTTCTCCACAGGAAGAATGGGATTTATTGGAAAACCATTACAATCGTGTAACAGATACATGTATTCCTGAAGAAGAAGCTTTTAGAAGACTACAACAACATATTCATAAAATATGGAAAGAAGCAGATAGCCAGGGTGAGCGTTATTTTCCACATGAATACATGTACAAAATGTTATTGAGTGGTGTATTAGAGCAATATTATGAAATTGATCCTAAGAATAGCTGGATGTTGGCAGCCGCTCAAAAAAACATTCCTATTGTAGTGCCAGGTTGGGAAGATAGTACCATGGGCAATATTTTCGCTTCTTATGTCATTAAAAACGAATTGAAGGCGACCACTATGAAATCCGGTATTGAATACATGGTATGGTTGGCCGATTGGTATCGTCATAATTCAGGAGGCAAAGGAGTAGGATTTTTTCAAATTGGAGGTGGCATTGCAGGCGATTTCCCGATTTGTGTAGTGCCTATGATGTACCAGGATTTAGAATGGCATGACGTTCCGTTCTGGAGTTATTTCTGTCAGATATCAGATTCGACTACTTCTTATGGATCTTATAGCGGCGCAGTTCCCAATGAAAAAATAACCTGGGGTAAATTAGATATTCATACGCCCAAGTTTATTGTAGAAAGTGATGCAACCATTGTTGCTCCCTTAATATTTGCATGGGTATTGGGCTGGTAATATTATTGAGCAAAGCGAGGATTGCTGGTAAACTCAGTATCAGTTAGTGTATACAGAAAATAAACAAGGTCGTTTTTTTCAGCATTTGTCAATGCTATACGGTTAATCAATAATGGATCCAGCGTAGGTTGGCTTGTAATTATACCTGTACGATAATGATCTATTACCTGCCCCAAACTATAAATACGTCCGTCATGCATATAGGGGAAGGT
This sequence comes from Chitinophaga pinensis, assembly GCA_943367825.1. GTDB lineage: Bacteria > Bacteroidota > Bacteroidia > Chitinophagales > Chitinophagaceae > Ferruginibacter > Ferruginibacter pinensis_J. Next base: position 73,204 of record CALRKF020000008.1, on the reverse strand, counting down.
TAATGAAATATTCCTAAGTGTAGGCACTTTAAACTTCAATGAATCATTCCTGTTACCGGTAATGCGCATTCTTCCCTTATCTCCTAAGGAATTCAGGGCAAGTCCATTATTTCTAAAACTATTATCGGTAAACAATGGTTCTTTGTGGCAAGCTTCGCATTTGGCTTTAAAAATATTATAACCACTGAGCTCCACTGGTGTAAAATTATCTTCTCCTCTTTTTACTTTATCATATTTACTATTGGAAGAAATAATACTTCCCATGAATTGTGCCAAGGCCTTCAACATACGTTGACTATTGATTTCTTCGTCGCCAAATGCTGCTTTGAACATTGTTTTATATTCACTGGCTGCCCTAAGCTTGAACAAAACGCTATCAATTGTTTCGGCCATTTCATTCGGTGCAGTGATTGGACCCAGGGGTTGCACTTCAATATGATTTACCCCTCCATCCCAATGCAATAAGGTCATCCATGCCATGTTAAAGGTGACAGGGGCATTTCTGAAAGTAAAGGCATTGTTGAAACCATGGCTAAAGTCATGGTCATAGGTAGCAAATGCCGCAAATTGCTGATGGCAACTGGCACAGGGAAAATTACCATCCTTGCTCAATCGCCCATCATAAAATAATTTTTTTCCTAATTGAAAGCCTTCTTCTGTCAATCGATTATTGGCATAAATATCTGTAGGTGGTGCGGGCCAGCCAGCTGGGATTTTTAAATTTATATAGGTTGGATTAAAAGTGTTTACGGGCGCGGTATCCGTTTTTTTACAAGCATCCATCAGCAATAGACATGCCGACATACTGAGTAGAATAAATCCGATGGTTACTTGCTTTTTCAATTTCGCCTAATAAATTTTAGTAATTAACTACATCCTTAATCAATAACATTTTACTGTAATTATCAGCTATTTTCTTAGCCATTGCACTCGGGGTTGTAATTACAGGGTCGGTACTAATGCGTAAATCATTGGGATTTTGCCACCAGGTGTCGATATCTGCATCAATAAAAATTTCGCTCGTTTTTCCTTCCCTGATATCCAGTGTTTTGCCGGTAGGGAGGGTTAAAGTTAGGTTTTTGAGTGCATTATTGATGCCTGAAAAACCACCAATATGATATTCCACCTTATTGTTCACTACGGTTGATTGTGGTGAGTTTCCTTCTAGTTTCGCCATGATATAGCCGCTATTCCAGGTCCAAAACATATCATTCAATGGGTCTAATGCGCCGGTTTGTGCACCACTTACATTGCGAAGACTATCAACTCCCAATAGTACATTCAAATTATTATAACTGTCAATTTTAACCGGGAAGCTAAAACTTAAGGAAGCGGGCTTTGCTTCATCAATTAAATGATAACTATCGGTCTCGGATGAACGCACATCAATATTACTAACCGAAATATTGCTGATATAGTATTTAAATTTTGTAATCACATACTGCTCTCCAAATCCGTTGGTATAATTACCGGTACCGAGTACAATAGGTATACCTTTTACTGTATTGCGAAAACTTATTTTCAGTGTGCCTTTTTTTTCAATAGGTACTTCAATATTTTTTTGGCAACTGGCAGTCAAGAGCGCTATCAGTGAAATTGAAATAATCCTTTTCCATTTAATCCGATTCATATTACCAATTGTCTTTTAATGGTTTTTTTCTATTTGCTTTTTTGTCGGCAGCTATTTTTTTCCCTTGCAGTCTTTTTTCAATCACCGATTTCGGAATTTTAGTTGGTTTTCTTTTTTTGGGTACCAATAATGCCTTTGTAACCAATAGATTCATTTTTTCGACTACTTGCTGCTTATTGGCCAATTGAGTTCTTGCAGTTTGGCTTTTTACCAGTAATCTTCCTTCGCTATTTATCTTATTGGCAAGTTTTTCTGTCAATAAGGATTTTTGCTCCTCTGTTAACAAGGAAGAGCAAGCAATATGCCAATATCCCTCCACCATGGTTTCTACCTTGTTTACATTTTGCCCTCCCTTACCTCCACTGCGGGCTGTTTTAAATTTTATTTCTGCAGCTATGTCCATTTCTTATCAAATTTACTCATAATTCGTGGTGACTGGAACCAATTGACTTGAAAATCAGTCAATTTTAAGAGCAGTAGCGGTTTATTTACGTTTATAATTTCAATAAACGCAAATTATTCTGCATTTTTGCATATAACGAATCATCAGCAATGACAGCAGGAATTTATCATTCATTAACAGAGCGTAAGCGGCAGGGAAAAAAATCTTTTGCAGTGCTAATAGATCCTGACAAGGTGAATGATAACAATATGGACCATTTATTAAGATTGGCCGTTGAAGCAAATGTTGATTATTTTCTAGTAGGTGGCAGCCTCGTCATCAGTAATTACTTGGATGAATGCGTGCAACTCATTAAACGCAATTGTAAAATCCCTGTTATTTTATTTCCCGGAAGTCCAAGTCAGGTAAGTAAATACGCCGATGCACTTTTATACCTTTCTTTAATCAGCGGGCGTAACCCTGAATTATTAATTGGGCAACATGTAATCAGCGCTCCAGTTGTTAAACAAAGTGGATTGGAAATTATGAGTACTGGTTATATTGTAGTGGATGGTGGTGCACCTACAACCGTTTCTTATATCAGCAATGCCACTCCTATTCCATCAGATAAAAATGAAATCGCCATGTGTACAGCTATGGCGGGTGAAATGCTGGGCATGAAACTGATATACATGGACAGCGGAAGTGGAGCAAAGCGACCCATTACAGAAAGCATGATTCAAAAAGTTTCGCAAGTAATTGATGTGCCCCTAATCATTGGTGGAGGTATCATTGAACCAGAGAAAGCTTACCTTAATTGCAAAGCCGGTGCTGATGTTATTGTAGTGGGCAATGCCATTGAAAAAGACGCCTCCTTAATTAAAGAAATGGCGTCCGCCGTACACAGCGTTCCCAAACTCGTATAAATTTTCTAGCTTATTTTTCTTTGCTCACCCTCGTAGGGGTATCTTTTCCACTTATAATAGTTTTACTACTAAGTGCAATGGCTTTAATAATTTCTGCCATATTATTCATGTCCAAGGTTCCTATTTCGTCATCGACTGTATGATAAAAAGGTTCATTGTCCATTTTAGAAGTGGAAATAGTATGTGCAGGTACTCCTAATGCAGCAAGGCTGGCATTGTCACTCCTGTAAAATAAATTCTGGTTGGGATAGGGGTCTGGTTCAAATTTAAATTTAGAATCTGCCAGGTTAGCTTGCAAGATGCTACCCATATTACTCTTTTCAAATCCAGTGATATAAGCACTGTTGGCGCCCCACTTACTTTCGGTGCCAATCATTTCAATATTGAACATGGCAATCACTTTATCGGGGTTAAGTTGCTTACTAAAATAGCGACTACCGAAGCCACCAATTTCTTCTGCGCAGAAAGCAACAAAAATAATACTACGGTCATTTTTGCCCTTTAGTTGACTAAAATATTTGCTTAGCATTATTACTGCTGCAGTACCAGCTGCATCGTCATTGGCTCCATTGTAAATACTATCCTGCTCTTTATTGGGTTTACCTATTCCCAGGTGATCGTAGTGACAACTGAAAACTACATATTCATCTGGCTTTGTCTTACCCGGAAGATAACCGACAACATTTTTCAAAGATTGAGATGTCAATTGATTTTTGATATGTAATTCAATAGTCGAAGGATGAAGGTTAGCAGTAAGAATAAATATTTGTGAAACAGCAGCTGTGAATTTAGCATTGCCTGCAAACCTTTGTATGCCTTTAAATCTTTTGGCATGAGCGGTATCTACCAATACCAATACATTTTTATCGAGGTCAAAAACGGGAAATACTTTTGATGAAAAATCATCTTCTTTGCTAACAATCACCACCTGAAAATCGGCCAGGTTATTAATATTAATTTCTGATTGGGTGGTATTGGCAGCAATATTGGTGGCATTGAGGGAATCCTTATCCAATAGCCCATTTATTTCGAATGGTTTTGCTTTAACCATAGCAAAAGATTGCAAGAAAGAAGTCTGCTTGTCAAAATATTTCAATTTGGTGGTAGCAAATTCGCTGGAAATAAAATCTGCTGCCATATCAATTCCAGTGGTAAATGTCTTTCGCCCCATCATCGCATCAGAAGAGAGTACTTTTTCAATACGTTCCACTTCTGTTGCATTGATGATCTTATCTATTTTCTGTGAAAAAGAAAACAGGCTAATGCAGCCTGTTGCAAATAAAAGGGCTATTTTTTTCATGAATTTTTTTTATACTAATGATTTTTTTTGGGTGTGCGATTGTTTACAAGCTCATCATTTCTTTGAATTTTACAGCCTGCCTTCTGCTTACTTCTATTTTCTCTCCTCCTTTTATTTCCAATAATAAACCCCCATTGAAATAGGGTTCTACTTTTTCAATCATGCGTAAATTAACAATATGCTTTCTATTGGCGCGAAAAAATACTTTTTCGTCAAGTCTTTCTTCCAATGCATTGAGGGATTTGAGAATAAGTGGCTTATTCGTTCCAAAAAATACTTTTGCATAATTTCCAACGCTCTCGAATAAACGCACTTCGGATAGTTTTACAAACCAGCAACGTTCTCCATCCTTTACAAAAACCTGATCATGTTCTTGCAGTGTGCCACGGTTAATAGAACTAAAGGAGGCTGCCTGTTCTTTTTCTTCTGCTTGCTGTAGTTTATGCAATGCATCGGCTAGTCTCTGTGGTTCCACAGGCTTCATCAGATAATCGAGGGCATTTACTTCAAATGCCTTTAATGCAAATTCATCATAAGCTGTTGTAAAAATAACATGGGGTGCCTTGTCCAATTCTGTCAACAAATCAAAACCCGTTTTTCCTGGCATTTGAATATCCAGAAAAATTAAATCTGGATTCAGTTCTTCAATTTTACTAATTCCCTCTGCCGCATTGGCTGCCTCTCCCAAAATTTCCACTTCAGGAAAATCTTGTAAAAGTTTTTTGAGTTCATTGCGGGCCAATCTTTCATCATCAATAATCAATGCTTTAGGCATATTGTATATGTTTTAACTATTTATAGGAATAATAACCTTGCTTTCAACAATCGTATCACTCAGGTTTTTAATTTGAAAACTTGCCTTTCCATGATAGAGCAAGTTGAGCCGATCTTCTGTACTTTGAATACCAAAACCATCACTATTGATATTACCGTTCAACTGACCCGTATTTTGTACAATTAATTCGTGGTGATCATCCCTGAAGTCGGAAATGATTTTAACAAAGCCTCCATTGATTTTTTTACTAATTCCATGCTTAATGGCATTTTCTACTAAGGTCTGCAACATCATGGGTGGTATTTGCTGTCCCAATGTATCTTCATCAATATCCATTTCTACTTGCAAACGTTCTTCAAAGCGCATATGTTCCAATTCCAGGTAATCTTTCACGATACTTAGTTCTTTTTCCAGGGTAACCGTTTCTTGCTTTTCCGCCTGCATACTACTGCGTAAAATATTGCTCAATTCTGTCACCGCCTGTCGTGCGCGAGAAGGATTTTCGTCTACCAATGCCCGTATGCTATTAAGAGAATTAAAAATAAAATGAGGATTAATATGCGATTTAATGGTTTTTAATTCCAACTCTTTTACAGTGGATTGAAGTTTTAACTTGTCTATTTGATCATTCCTGCTTCGTTGTACATAATGATATACAATATAAATCAGCAACCACAATGCTACTAATAAAAGGTTTTGATAAAGACCCAATAATTCCGCCTTATTTTCAAAAACCCAGGTGCCATTTTTATTTCTGTGCCACCAGGTGTTTTTTTTGATGTCGGTAATCGACTTTAATTTAACGGAGTCTGTAAGCAGTTTGCTATTCGAATAATAGGGTATTCTGTCAAGCCCTGCATTTTCTTCCATTTTTTTTGCTCTGTCCAATCTTTGGTTCTGCAACAATTTTTCATGAGAATAAGGAGCATAATTATTCCAGGCCTTTTCGCCCCCATAAAGCAATATGCCTGTACCTCCTACCCCTATCACAAAAAGCACCAGTATATTGTTAAAGGCATATTTGAGCCAATTGGTTTGAATAATAACCGTTCTAAGTATATGTGTTGCCAGAATACCAAGCACTAAAAATGCAAACAGGCTTATTAAAAACTCTTTTTTACCCCCTTGTTCAGCAAATCGGTCGGAAAATACCCCCAAATTAAAATATAGAATAATTATTCCCCATACCCCCCATCCCAATAACTGGCACAACCAATATCGAATATTAATCTTAGTCATTCCCCAAATTTAGCACTCAATTTAATCTATTTCTGAACTCAATTGACTAATGGCTAAATGCAGTGGTGAAAGGCACTTTAGATAATTTTAAAATTAATTGGTACTTACCATTTTTAGTTCCAAATTGCACATCGGTCTACCTCCCATAACCAGTCAGAATTGCCTTAGACCTATTTATATTTATCGTATGTCATTTAATCTTTTAACTACTTGCGAAGCATATTTTACTTATTCCTTGCAAATAAGAGCAGCGCAATATTTAGGGGAAAGTACAACCAGCGTGCAGAAGGCGTTCACAGGAATTATTCCTGCTCTTTTGAATGGATTTTCTTTCAAAACTATGGATAGGAGTGGCTCCAACATAATCATACATGCTGCCATTCAACAGGCAAGTACGAATCATTTCGAAAATCCTGCCTTTTATTTCGAAAATAATGGAGGAGCCTTATTGAATCAATCGGCAAAAATATATAACAATTTATTGGGTGATCGGGCTATCCCATTAACACATTTGATTGCTAATTTTGCAGGTATCAGCGATGGTTCTGCATCTACATTATTGAGCATGGCCACTCCTTCCATATTGGGTGTTTTGGGTAATTACATCCAATCAAATCAACTGGATGCCAACCAAGTATCATCATTTTTCACCAAACAAAATTTGGTCAACACGATACCTTCCGGATTAAACTTACATTCCATATTTAAACTACTTGATAACCAATATAAAAACAGTTTAATAAATAGCAATATGTCAGAAACCCAAAATGGCCAATCAGCATCCAACAACGGCACAGCACTTTCCCTTTTACTAATACTTTTGATTGTAGCTATTGGGGCAGGTATTACACTATATTTTTGGAAGTCAACCGAACCTGCCAAACAAAGCATCATGACTATAATAGATAGTCCTATCCAAAAAGCGGATAATTCATTCAATCATTTAGCAGGCAAATTAAATAGTGCTGGTGATTTTGAATACGAATTAGGTGATACCATTAGCATTGATTTACCTAATAAAATGGGCAATCTTAAAGTGGGCAAATACAGCACAGAAGCTAAATTGGTTACTTTTCTACAGGATGGATATGCAAATATCGATAGTGTCAATGGCAATTGGTTTGAATTCACTCAAGTGCGGTTTAAACCCAATAGTGCAACACTGGAACCATCCAGTGCAACACAATTAAAAAATATAGCAGCTATTTGTCAGGCTTTTCCAAAAGCCATTTTTTCCATAGGCGCTTTTACCGATAATACGGGTAATGAAAACGACAACCTTAGTATTAGCCAACAAAAAGCAAATAACCTGCAAACTGTTTTACTTGAATTGGGTGCTCCCCGATTGTCTATCCGACAATCAAAAGGATTTGGCTCAGCAAACCCTGTAGCTGATAATAGCACCCCAGCGGGAAGAGCACAAAATCGTCGTGTATCCATTAACGTTAAATCTAAATATGAACGGTAATACAAATACCTTTTTAAGTAGAAATTATTTTTCTTTGCTCCTCTGCTGAATTCGCTAATTTTACGCAATGGCCAATCCCAATCTAAATAAGGACAAGGAAGAACTCAGTGCTACGGACAAGGAATATGAAAATAATATCCGCCCAGCAGCTATTATTGATTTCAGTGGCCAAAGTCAAATCATTGAAAATATCAGCATTTTCATCAAAGCAGCCAAACTAAGGGGAGAAGCACTTGACCATATATTATTTCATGGACCGCCCGGTTTAGGAAAAACCACTTTGAGCAGGATTGTAGCCAATGAATTAGGCGTTAATATCAAAGAAACAAGTGGGCCTGTTATAGAGAAGCCAGGTGATTTGGCTGGATTACTCACCAATCTAGAAGCCAATGATGTTTTATTCATAGATGAAATTCACCGGCTTAGCAATGTAGTAGAAGAATATTTATATGCGGCAATGGAAGACTACCGTATCGATATCATGATCGACAGTGGTCCAAATGCTAGGAGTGTACAACTTAATCTGAATCCCTTTACTTTAATTGGGGCCACTACCCGAAGTGGTTTACTGACAGCTCCCTTGCTGAGTAGATTTGGTATTAAGTCGAGATTGGAATATTATGATGCCCTTACTTTAAAAAATATCATTTTACGCAGCGCAAAAATATTGGGAACTTCCATCAATGAAGCTGCTGCCAGTGAAATTGCAGGCAGAAGTAGGGGTACTCCAAGAATAGCCAATGGATTATTGAGAAGAGTGCGTGATTTTGCGCAAGTATTAAACGATGGCGCTATCGACATTGGCATCACGCAGCATGCATTGAAAGCATTGAATGTTGATGATCATGGTTTAGATGAAATGGACAATCGCATTCTTTCAGCCATTATTGACAAATTTAAAGGTGGCCCCGTGGGTATCACTACCATTGCAACTGCTGTAGGTGAAGAAACCGGTACTTTAGAAGAAGTATATGAGCCCTTTTTAATTCAGGAAGGATTTATTATGCGCACCCCGCGTGGAAGAGAAGTTACGGAAAAAGCCTATAGGCACTTAGGAAAAGTGCCGCACAAGGGCGGCACTCAAAATAATTTATTTAATAGTTAATTACTCAGGAACAACCAGTCTGAAACCATTGCCATGAATATTGACAATTTCAATGGCAGTATCCTCCTTCAAGTATTTACGTAATTTGGCAATATATACATCCATGCTACGTCCATTAAAATAAGTATCGCTGCCCCAGATTTTCTTTAATGCTATTTCGCGACTCAACAAATCGTTTTTATACTCACTCAACATCTTTAAAAGTTCATTTTCTTTAGGACTCAACACTACTGTTTTACCAGCCTTGGTTAATTCACGTAAACGCGGGTTGAAATGATAAGATCCTAAATCAAATTCAGCATGATTCTCCTCGCGGTGTTGCTCTTCGTTGCGTTTTAGAATGGCCTTTATTTTATGCAACAATACTTCACTATCAAAAGGCTTTGTGATATAATCATCCGCTCCCAATTTATATCCCTGTATAATATCGTCCTTCATGGTTTTTGCACTCAGAAAAAACAAAGGCACATCCGGATTTACGTCTCTGATTTCTTCAGCAAGGGTAAAGCCATCCATATGCGGCATCATCACATCCAAAAGACAGATGTCAAATTTTTCTCTTTGAAAAGCAGCCAATCCCAAACGGCCATCCCTTTCTAGGGTAACCTCATAATCGTTCAATTCCAGGTAATTTTTCAAAACACTTCCCAGGTTAGTATCGTCTTCGCAAAGAAGTATTTTTGGTTTTGCTGCTTCCATGATTTTGTTTATTTATCGCAAATAAAATTAATTCAACTTTTACTAAGCGAATATAGTGCCTAATTTTTTGTTAAAGCTGTTTTTGCAAATTTCTTTACTGCAACGTCATTGAAGTTGATTGCAAGCAAAGAAGGCATCATTAATTCCGAATAAATTTTTTATCGGTAAGTGATTTTAAAAATGCAACCAGGTCTTTTTTCTCTTCACTCGTCAACCCCAAAGGTTTTTTAAAGCTGTCATCCAAATTAATGGCATCAGGCACTTTTAACCTGGGATTATCATAATAGTCTACCACTTCTTCCAATGTCTTAAACATACCATTGTGCATATAAGGAGCCGTTACTGCCACATTGCGCAAGCCAGGTGTTTTGAATTTTCCCTTATCGGATTCCTTTTTTGTAATATTATACAAACCAAGATCATTTAATTCCTTTGCATTATAAAGTCCAATGTTTTTAAAATCATCCAAAGTAAAATCTTCCATCCGATGACAATCAAAACATTTCGCTTTATCGCCTACAAACAATTCCCTTCCCCTTTCCTCAGCAGGTGAAAGTTCCTTGATATCATTACTCCAATCATCAAATTTACTGTCCACCGTTTCCAGTGTTTTTTCATATGCAGCCAGTGCAGCAGCCAAAGAAGCAGCTGATGGTGCCTCTCCGTAAATTCTATTGAACAAAGCACGATACTCTTTAGATGCCCTTAATCGTTGTACGGCTTCTTCAATGGGTAAAGCCATTTCGTCGGGATTTTTGATGGGCATCAATGCTTGTTCCTCCAAAGAAGCAGCCCTTCCATCCCAAAAATAATAAGGCCGGTTTTTCATATTCAAAACAGAAGGTGTATTGCGGCCAGTTAGTTTATTTCCCACTCCCTTGCTAAAAGCCAGGGTATCTGCAAAAGCATAAGCTGGAATATGGCAACTGGCACAGCTCAATGTCGAGTCTTTTGATAAGATTTTTTCGTTAAACAATTTCTCACCTAAGGCAGCCTTAGTTTTAATGGAGGACGAAATTGGTGTAGAAAGTATAAATGCTGAGCATACAACTATTGACAAAATTAGTAGTAGCGTGGTGTATGTTTTCATGGTATAAAATTAATCCAAATAGAGATATAAAATACTTTCCATTCAGCTGTTATAGTGACAAAAAAATTGCCCGCTATGGAAGCGGGCAACTAATATGTAAATGTATCAATTAGATTTATTGAAAGTCTTCCGTTTTAATTACTTCATTGAATTTGATATCCGTTATTTTTACAGTAAACTCCTGACCGCCCAAATTGCGGGTAATTTCAAATGGCATCATTACAGTTCCTACTTTTTTGTAATTCTTATAATCCACTGTCATTGGTACATCTTCGGTACCTTGTTTAGAGGTGGTTTCTTCCTGCAAAAGCAAACCAGACTTAATAGAATATTGCTGTACCGAAGTGCGACCGCTTGGCATTACAACTTTCAACCGATAGGTTTCTTCATCACCAACTTTTCCACTGCCTACATATTCTGTTTTGTAAGCAGCCCCATTATAAAACAATTGTGGAATAACCCCCAGGTCGTCTTTTGCTTCATTGATTTCAGCTTCTTCCATGGCTGTTTTCTTTCCCATTTGCATTTGGTAACCAGTGAGTCCATCAAAACTAGATTTCATCACCGTCATAGTGCCCATTTTAATTTCAGTAGTTGTCAAATTAGGGTTCATTTTTTTCTCAATTCCTGTGAATGAACGACCCATCATATCCATACTGATGGAGGAGATAATTGTATTGATTTTCTTAACCTCTTCCTTGCCACCTACTGCTTTCAAATAATCTTCAATTACATTATAAGCACTTACTTTATCAGTAGTAAGATCCGATTTTGCTACGTTTACTTCTTTTACAGAATCAATAATTGGTTCGGCAAACCGATCATATTTTTTAATTGGATACCCTAATCTTGCGAGGTTAGGAATAATTTTTTTACCATTACCTACAATTACAATTCTGCTTCTGTCCTCGCTCAAATAGTTTTTTGCAACCCGCTTTATGTCTTCAATAGTAATGGCGTTTATTTTTTGTAAAAAGACACTATAAAAATCCTTGGGCAGATTATTGATAAGAATATTAGAAGCATAATTGGCTGTGGTGGCAGGGTCTTCCATCCTCAATGCAAATGATCCATTGTATTTTGCTTTAGCTATTTCCAACTCTTCTGCAGTGATGTTGCCATCGCGCATGTTTAAAATTTCATGTATCATTTCAGCTATGGCACTATCCACTTTATCGGTTCTAACTGCGGCACTTGCAGAAAACTGACTTTGAAAACGGCCTGCTCCTATACGAGCATAGGACCCATAAGTAAATCCATGTTTTTCCCGGAGATTCATAAATAATTTGCTATCTGCACCACCACCTAAAATTTGATTGGCCAATAAAAGCGCATGATAATCTGTGCCATTCATTGGATTGTTAATCAGATTTCCAACAGTTAACTCTCCCTGTACTGCAGAGGGTAAATCGATAAAATCTATTTCTGTTTTTTCGGGGTTGGGCACATCGGTAAAAGAAGGCAAGTCCAATTTTTTTCCTGTCCAATGCCCAAATACTTTTTCTGTCAATGCCTTTGCAGTGGCGGGTGTAATGTCTCCCACAAAAGTCAAATAACTACGCGAAGGGCTCATGTAATTTTTATACGCTTCCTGAACATCTGCTAAAGTCAACCCTTTCAAACTTTCTTCCGTTGTAAATTCACCCAGGGCGGTATGCTTACCAAAACTTAAAGCGGTAGCCACTCTTCCAGCAATAGCAGATGCACTTTTTTCTTGCGATTTTAATCCGGTGATGGATTGCGATTTTAATTTATCGAATGATTCCTGTGGAAAGGAAGGATTTTTAATGGCATCCCCCATCAATGTAAATGCCTTGTCGAAATACCTGGTTAATGCAGCAGCACCACCACCTGATGAAAATAAATTTACGTCGGCCCCTATCATGTCTATGGCTTCATCAAAGGCCGCTTTATTCATGGTAGTAGTTCCCTCGCCAAGCATCTGACCCATCAAATCCATTACACCTGCTTTTGGGCCTTCAAATATGGGACCACGGTCAATATTAAGTGTTGCCCTCACCTTTGGTAATTTGTGGTTTTCAACCACCAGTACCGTCATTCCATTGGTAAGTTTAAAAATTACCGGTTCTTTAATTGTAATAACAGGTGCTGGTCCGGCCTGTGGTTTTTTGCTGCGATCAATGGTTAGCTGTGCAAAGTTGCTTTGTAAAAAAAGAAACGAAGCGGTAGCAATAATTATTTTTTTCATTGTAAACGTATTTGTTCGATGAATGTTAGTGTTTGTGTTGCTTTCGCTTATTTTTTGGGTAAATAATATAAGCGAACCCTTTGATTTTTGTTTAGGTATTTTTTTGCTACCGCCTGTATATCTTGCCTTGTTATTTTTCTAAGCTCTTCCAATTCTGTATTAATGGCATTCGCATTCTTATAAAAAGTGTAGCCGTCTGCAAGGTTTTCAGCCACCCCCAACATACTATTATTTTTATCTACATATTGGTTTTCAAACTGATTCTGCAATTTGACAAATTCCTTTTCGCTGATCAGTTCATTTTGCAATTTGGCAATTTCTTCATCCATATCTTTTACCAAGGTATCCAGTGGTGTTTCATTATTAGGAAGTGCATATAAAAAATAGGCGCCATAATCTTCTAATGAATAGCTAAATGAACCAACCTGTAATGAGTTCTTTTTGTCGTCCACCATTTTTTTATACATTCTGCTACTGCTACCCTGACTTAAAACGGCGGAAGCCATTTCTAAAATTTTAGATTCCTGACTAGTCATTCCCGGAACACGATATGCTGTAATTACTGCAGGCAACTGAATATTATTATCAAATGCAGAATCTACGATTTCGGCTGTAATGGGAGCTTCTACAAATTTTGTTTTTATTACCGGCGCTCCTGCAGGTACTGCTGAAAAATAAGCGTCCACCCATTTTTTGGTTTTAGCAATATCAATGTCGCCTGCAATCACCAATACCGCATTATTGGGTATATAAAATTTCTTATTAAATGCTATAAACTCTTCCAATGTTGCAGCATCCAAATGTTCCATGCTTCCGATGGGCACCCATGTGTAAGGATGTTTTGTAAATAACCTTTTCATTACTTCCGCTAAAAAATTACCATAGGGTTGATTATCAACACGCATCCTTTTTTCTTCCTTTACTACTTCATTTTGGGTTTTTACACCAACCTGATTAATTACAGGATGCAACATTCTTTCACTTTCTAACCATAGCCCTGTTTCTAATTGGTTGCTTGGAAAAACCTCATAATAAAAAGTGCGGTCCTGAGTAGTATTGGCATTGTTTTGCCCTCCATTTGCACTGACTATTTTCATGAACTCGCCTCTTTTGATATTATCAGATCCTTCAAACAACAAGTGTTCAAAAAAATGTGCAAATCCGGTTCTATCAGGCTGTTCATCTTTACTACCCACATGGTACATAACAGATACGGCCACTACGGGAGCCGATTTATCCTGATGCAGTAAAACATTCAACCCGTTTTTGAGTTTGTATTCAGTATAGGCTACTTTCTGTGCCCAACCAGTAACGGCCACCATTATAAGTGACCAAGCAATAATTCCCTTTTTCATATATATAATTTGTGAGGCAAAATTAAGTAGTAAATATTTGGAGCAAAGAGAATAAAAAAGAATTTGATAAGTGGTAAGCTTATTGGTATATGAAAATATCAAACTGCATTCGTAACTTTCAGCAAATTTTAATTCGATGCCTACAAAAGAAGCATTTATCCAAGCCATTCAAGCGGGTTATACTTTTAAAGGAGAAGCAGTGCCCATTGGTGTTGCTATGTTGGACGGCAATGTGATAGCCGAAGCTCCTATTCATTTGCCACTTAAAACCATGAACCGGCATGGTTTAATTGCAGGTGCAACTGGTACGGGTAAGACCAAAACCCTGCAAATGATTAGTGAATTGCTTAGTGATAATAGCGTGCCTGTTTTGCTAATGGACATCAAAGGTGACCTCAGCGGTATTGCTGCCATGGGAAGCGTTAATGATAAACTGACTGAACGCTACCAGAAACTGGCCATGGAATACAAGCCGTCGCTTTTTTCTGCTGAATTAATGTCACTTACCGGAGAGAAGGGTATTCACTTACGCGCTACAGTTAGTGAATTTGGACCCGTGCTATTAAGTAAAATTTTAGGTTTGAATGATACCCAGGGAGGTGTGGTTGCATTGATATTCAAATATTGTGATGATAGTCAGTTACCCTTACTGGACCTCAAAGATTTTATTAAAGTGCTTCAATATATTGGAGATGAAGGCAAGGCTGCCGTAGAAAAATTATACGGTAAAATATCGACTACCACCACCGGAACTATTTTAAGGAAAGTAATTGAACTGCAACAGCAGGGCGCTGATATTTTCTTTGGCGAAAAAAGTTTTGAAGTAGACGATTTGATGCGCATGGATGACCAAGGCAGGGGAATGATCAATGTATTGAGGGTAACTGATTTACAAGACAGGCCTAAACTCTTCAGCACATTTATGTTACAACTGCTGGCAGAATTGTATGCCAGCTGCCCCGAAGAAGGCGACCTAGACAAACCCAAGCTGGTATTGTTTATCGATGAAGCACATTTAATTTTTGAAGAAGCCAGTGATGCATTGCTACAACAAATTGAAACCATTGTAAAATTGATTCGCTCCAAAGGGATTGGAGTATTTTTCTGTACCCAAAATCCAATGGATATCCCTTCTGGTGTACTCGCTCAATTAGGTTTAAAAATTCAACACGCGCTTAGAGCTTTTACTGCTGCTGATAGAAAATCTATCAGACAAACGAGTGAAAACTATCCAGAAACTGAGTTTTATAAAACAGAGGACCTGATTACCCAATTAGGTATTGGCGAAGCACTGGTTACCATTCTAAATGAAAAAGGTATTCCTACCCCTTTAGCGCATGTAATGCTATGTTCGCCTCGAACCAGAATGGATATATTAACTGATGATGAAATCAATGCCATCACAACAAAATCTAAACTAGTTGCAAAATACAATCAGGCAATAGATAGTGAAAGTGCTTATGAAATCCTAACAGAAAAACTCAAAGAAGCTGCAGAAAAAAATCAGGAATCACCATTAGAAGATATTAAAGTAGCCAAACCTAAAAAAGAAGAAAAATCCACTCTTGAAAAAGTAGCCAGTAATACAGTGGTAAAAAGTATGGCGCGTACTGCTGGCAATACCATTGTACGTTCTTTATTGGGTGCGTTGGGACTTGGAGGAAGAAGCAGAAAAAAATCCAGCGGCTGGTTTTAATGAATTTTAATGTCGGGTTTGGATAAAAGACGTGGGCATCATTTCTTATGTAACTTTGTGCATGTTTCGAAAATTATTCCATCATCGTTTTGGCCCTATGGCAGTGCTTGCACTATTGGTTTGCGGCATCAGCTTTATCACAAGATTTATTTTGCTTATCAAAAGCTGGAATAACCTTGAATTAAATTTGTTTCATTTCATCGGCATCTTTCTGGTAGGTTTTTTTTATGACCTAGTAGTTTGGGGCTTTTTCGCCATTCCTGTTGCAATATATTGCTGGCTGATGAAAGATAGCTGGTATCAAAAAAAATGGAATAGGATTCCCCTCTATATTTTATTTTTTATCATCATCCTGATACTTGTTTTCAATGCAGGAGGAGAGATAGTGTTTTGGGACGAATTTAGCGTTCGCTATAATTTCATTGCCGTTGATTACCTGGTTTACACTACAGAAGTATTAGAAAATATTTGGCAATCCTACAATATCCCTTTAATTGGTAGTGCTGTTATATTACTCACCATTATTTTATTAGTGGTAGCGGGGAAAAAATTACAAATTTCCCAAACTGTCTCAATGCGCTTTGGTAAAAGATCTTTATACTTTATACTCTTTTTGATAATACCCATTGCTGGATATTTTCTTGTTAACAATCGGATTAAAAACATTAGCAATAACCGCTATGTAAATGAATTAAGCGGCGCTGGCATTTACGAATTTGGGGCTGCTTTTTGGAATAACGAGATTGATTACGCGCAATTTTATGCAGTACAAAATGATACAGCCAATTTTGCTGTACTCAAAAAATTATTACAAACCGATCATGCTTCATTCAGCAATCAACCATTGAGTATAGAAAGAACAATAAGCACCGACAGCCCTGCCCATAAATGGAATATTGTGTTGATCAGTGTAGAAAGCTTAAGTGGTGATTATTTGCAATATTTTGGCAATAAGGAACACATTACACCAGGACTAGATTCTCTTATTCCCCACAGTTTATTTTTTAAAAACTTTTATGCTACTGGTACCAGAACAGTAAGAGGATTGGAAGCTTTATCGCTGTCCATACCACCAACGCCTGGTCAGTCGATTGTACGCAGGCCCAATAATGAGGACCTCTTTAGTATGGGTGCTGTCTTAAAATCAAAAGGCTATGAAACCAATTATATTTATGGTGGAAATAGTTTCTTCGATAATATGGGTTATTTTTTCAGCCACAATGGATACAGTGTGCTGGATAAAAGAGATATTCCCGAATCATTGGTGCAACATACCACAGCCTGGGGAATCGATGATGAAGCAGCATTTCAATTTACCCTACAGCAAGCTGATAAAAGTTTTCAGGCTAATAAATTATTCTTTAACCATGTCATGACCGTGAGTAATCACCGTCCTTATACTTATCCAGAAGGGAAGATTGACATAGCTCCCAGCACTCAATCTATTGCAGGTGGTGTAAAATACACCGACTACGCCATCACCAAATTTATCAATGATGCCAGCAAAAAACCATGGTTCAATCAAACCCTTTTCGTCATCGTGGCGGATCATTGCGCTAAGAGTGCCGGCAAAACAGATTTACCTGTAAATCGTTATCATATTCCCTGCTGGATTTATGCGCCGCAATTAATTCCTGCCAAAATAGAAGAAAGTTTAACCAGTCAGATTGATCTGGCACCTACTATTTTAGGTTTAATGAACCTTTCCTATACCAGTCGGTTTATGGGATATGATATCTATCAAACTACGCCAGAAAACCGGCGACTTTTTATTAGCACCTATCAAGATATGGGTTATATAAAAAGTGATACCATGGTCATTTTATCTCCCCAGCGGAAAATTGCCACTTACAAAATTCATTTTGATAATGGAGCAGCTGAAAAAATAACCGAAAATCCAGCACTTAGCAAAGAAGCCATTGCCTGGTACCAAGGAGCCAGCTGGCTATTCAAAAATAATGGATATAAATATGCTGAAAAGTAAGAACGAGTTTATATAATATTGATAAACAGTTATTTATAATGGTAATTTGATTATATCTAATTTTATTAAATACTAAAAATATGTTCAAAAAAACTTGGTAATTGATAAATTCCTATTACCTTTACATCGGTTTTTCATAGGATATTGGATTTTAAAGCGGGACTAGATTTCTATCTTGGTCCCTTTTTTATTTTTATACCTTCAGTTTCAATCATTTAGCGTTAAAACATTGAATTTATTTAATTTTTATCTCCCCCGTTTTTGTTATACTTATTCTTTGTTCAGCTTGCAGAAAGTCCAACAGTTTCCAAATTTTTTCCTTTCTTACCCCTGTTAGTTTATCGATGATGGTATGCACAGTTATTGTTTGATTATCCGCTAATTTTATTATCCGCTCATAGAGTTCTTCGAACTCGGCTTTTGTTATTTTCAAATCCCTGTTTCCAATACATATATCACAAATTCCACAAGCAGATACTGATTGGTCGCCAAAATACCGTGCAATCAACTGACTTCTGCATTGTTCTTTTGTGTCTACATATTGCAACATGGCAGTCACCCGCTCCTGGTATTTTTCCTTTCTATTTAAATAGGCTGCTGTATCCATCTGAAAGCTGTCGGTATACATTCGGTTTAGTAAAAGATACAATTGCGGGCTTTCTTTTTGTGGCAGATACTGAATAATCCGGTATTGCTGTAATTGTTGCAATTGCTGTTTTATTTGATCCACCGGCGTTCTTAAAAATTTTGCAATACCCGATTCAGCAATGTTCACTGGAAAATCAAATACCCCTTCATACATTCTAAGCAGTCCTTTTATTAATTCCGTCAAAGCCGGATGTGTTTTTTCAAAATCTTCCAATTCTTCCTTGGTAGCTGTAAATACCAAGGTGGATGGTTTAAAAAAGACTTCGTTATACGTGAACAATCCTTCCTGTTCCAATGCCTTCAATGCATAGGTAACGGTGAGTATATTCAATTGGAAGGTTTTGGCAAAATTTCCAATCTCAAAATCATATGTTTGGCCCTGGCCATTTCCTGCAGGAATCTGTAGTTGATTCATGATGGCCACATATACATTTTTAATTTCATCATGGGAAGGGAAACGTATGGATACTTGTTCTTGTATATCTTCTAATTCCCGATTGCTATATAATAAAACAGCATAGGCTTTTTGTTCATCTCTGCCGGCACGGCCTGCTTCCTGATAATAGTTTTCTAAACTATCGGGTACATCATAATGCACGACTACCCGTACATCCGGCTTATCAATACCCATACCAAAGGCATTGGTACAAACCATTACACGCGTTCTATTTTGAATCCAATTGTTTTGTTTAGTATTTCTTACTTCATTGCTCAAACCGGCATGGTAAAAATCTGCAAGAATTCCATTTCGGTTAAGCATATCCGATACATCCTTGCTATGTTTTCGGCTCTTGCAGTAAACGATAGCGGTGCCCTGAACGCCCTTTAGGATGTCCATTAATTTGTTTTGCTTGGAAGGCTCCATGAAAACACTATAGGATAAATTGGGACGGGCAAATGATTTTTGAAATTGACGGGCATCTTTTTTAAATAACAATTGTGTACATATATCCTCTTGTACCGGAGGGGTGGCCGATGCGGTTAATGCCAATATGGGAACTTCGGGTAGCCATTCCCGTAAAGCTGCAATGCGCCGGTAGGGTGGCCTAAAATCGTAGCCCCATTGCGAAATACAATGCGCCTCATCTACTGCAATCAGGGTAATGGGAAGGGAGGCTAAATAATCTTTGAACAGTGTTGTTTCTAATCGTTCGGGAGAGAGGTAAAGAAATTTGCATTCACCATGTGCTGCTACTTGCAAGGTTTTTTTTACTTCAGTAAAACTCATGCCAGAATAAATGGAAAGGGCAGTAATACCTTTTGCTATTAAGTGTTCTACCTGGTCTTTCATTAAGGCAATCAAGGGACTAATGACCAAGCAAATGCCTTCCATGGCCATCGCCGGTACCTGGTAACAAATAGATTTTCCGCCGCCAGTGGGCAATAAAGCAAGGCAGTCTTTTCCTTCTAATACAGCATGTATAATATCTTCCTGCATAGAACGAAAAGCATCAAAGCCCCAATATTTTTTTAATATGGAATGAATATCCTGCAAGAGATGATAAGGGATGAAGTTATAAAACCTTTTTTACAAAAAGCCTTACAGAATTAGCGGCCAACACCACATCACTCATACCCATCGATAAGGCGCTGAATGTTGGCGTAAGAAATCCCAAGGCAGCAACTGGTATGGCAACAATATTATAAAGAAATGCCCAGAAGAGGTTTTGTTTGATAGTGATATTAGTGTGTTTTCCCAATCCAAGTGCCAAAGGCAAATGCTTTATTCCATGGTTCATCAAAATTACATCAGCACTTTGATGCGCTATTTGTGAGGCTTCACTCAACGATATCCCTAAAGTAGCTTTGGCCAGGGCAGGTGCGTCATTGATACCGTCTCCAATCATGGCCGTTGGCAATACTGCATTGAAGGCCGCTATTTTTTCCAATTTTTGAGCTGGTGATTGTTCTGCAATTACTTCTTCTATTCCCAATATTTGCGCCACTTTTTCGCAATTGTCTTTTTTATCCCCGCTCAACAAAATGGTTTTAATGCCCCTGTGCTGCAACCACTCAATCACTTCTTTAGCTTCCATTCGAATATCATCTGCCACATCTATCCAACCAAGCAGGCTATCATTTTTGGTTATATACACATTGTGTTCGCCACTGGTAGCCCCAATTGTTTTGAAGGAACCTGCCATAAAAACATCCCCATTGGCAGTAGTGGCCTTGATGCCTAGTCCCTTTATTTCCTCCACGGCTTTCCACCTTATTTCGGGACCTCCTTTAAATGCCGAACTAATGGATTTTGCAATGGGGTGGCCAGAATATTTTTCTAATGAGTAGGCTATTTGTTTGAATTCATTTTCGTCTATGCTTGACTGATATGCAGCAATCGAAAATTGCCCGGTCGTTAAAGTGCCTGTTTTATCAAAAACCACTTGTCGAATACTGGTAAAAGCTTCTAAACAGCTAGCATTCCTGAATAAAATGCCATTGCGGGCAGCACGCCCCATTCCTACTGCAATGGCCGCAGGTGTAGCCAGGCCCATTGCACAAGGGCAACTGATTACCAATACTGCAATACTTCTTAATAAACTTTGTGTAAATGAAATATTGAATGCATAATAATTGATAAGTAAAGTAAGCACTGCAATACCCACTACTACAGGCACAAATACAGCACTGATGCGATCGGCCAGCTTTTGCATCGGTGGTTTTTCGCCCTGTGCGTGCTTGACCATTTGCAGGATGCCGGATAAAACGGTATCCTTTCCCGTGGCTGTTACCTGAGCCTTTACAGTGCCAGCAGCCAATACACTTCCCCCTATCAGAAAATCTTTTTTCGTTTTTGCCAGAGGAATACTTTCGCCAGTAATGATGGCTTCATTCACAGCACAATCGCCCCAAAGGATTTTACAATCCATGGGCACTTGCTCACCATTTTTTATCAAAATCAGGTCGCCCGGTTTTAATTGTGTATTTTCTATTGGAAAGATTAATTCCTTGTGTTCATCATCAAAAGCAATCATGTTGGCCATCACGCGCTGTGATTTGGCGAGGGCATTTACTGCTCTTTGGGTAGATTGAATAGAAGCGTCTTCTAAGTAATTTCCTAAAAATACCAAGGTAATAATGGAAGCAGCTGTTTCAAAAAACATATAGCTCATGCCCAATCCTCCCAAATAACCAGCAACACTATACACAAAAGCTGCCGATGCTCCCAATGCCACCAATACATTCATATTGGGCATTCCATTCATTAAACTCTTGATGGCAGATCGACCAAAATAATGCATCCCTAGTATGAAAACAGGCAAACAAAGTAACAGCTGAACCAGGGGATTCATTAACCAATGGATATGCACCCATCGATCCAACATATGCATCATGAGTATCGCCGAAAAAGGCAAACAAAACAGAAAGCGTTCCTTATTAGTAGATAGCCATGGTTTTTTTTCTTGCTCCAGTGCTCCTTCTTCCTGCGCAACATAACCCAATTGCTGAATACCCGACATCAATTTATCAATAGAAACACCCGATTTATTAACAAAGCTAACATCTCCATCAATCGGATTCACTTTCACTTCCTCCAATCCTTCTTTTTGTAAATATTTCGAAACCGTGAGCGCGCAATTGCTACAGGTCATGCCTGTTACTTTTAATCCCACTTTTTTTATTGTTGTTTCCATCTACTTACTAGGAGCAGACAAAGGTACCCTTGAATTATTTTTCTTTCTTACCATAAATGGAAAATATCTTTGCAACATGGAGGTAAATTTTACTTTAGCAACCATGCCCCTTGCTGCCAGTCAAGTATTGGCCGCCATTGGTAGTCATCGGGTATTGGCATTTCATGGAGAAATGGGGGCTGGCAAAACCACCTTTATTCATGCCCTCTGTACTGCATTGGGAGTAGTGGATACAATTAGCAGTCCCACTTATTCCATCATTAATGAATACATGACCAATCAGCAGGAAAAAATTTACCACATCGATTTGTATCGGTTAAAAGACGAGGAAGAAGCAATACAGGCCGGTGTAGAAGATTGTTTATACAATGGTCATTTTTGTTTTGTTGAATGGCCCGACATTGCACCCAATATCTTTCCAGAAAACAGTTTGCACCTGTACATTGAAGCAATTGATACAAATACCAGAAAGCTGAAAATAAATTTGTAATTTGTATGCTTTAATGCTTTCTGAATTATGGCCAGTACCAAACCATTTGTATCCCCTTCTTTCAGTTATGAAACCATGGAAGAAACCCTTGACGTTAAACCAAAGGGCGAAATTTTATACATTGGCATCCCAAAAGAAAATTCGTTTAATGAAAATCGCATTGCGCTAACGCCTGAAGCTGTCAGCGTACTCATAGCCAATGGCCATCGGGTAATCATTGAAACCAAGGCCGGCCTTGGTGCCAGTTATAGCGATACCGATTATAGCGAGGCAGGAGCTACTATTGCCTTACACAAAAAAGAAGTGTTTGAATGTGATATATTGGTAAAGAGTGCACCTGTAAGTGAGGAAGAAGTTACCTTATTAAAGCCGCATCAATATATTATTTCTCCCATACACTTGGCCGTTATGAAGCGGGAGATACTGCAGAAAATGATGGAGAAAAAAATTACGGCCCTGAGTTTCGAAAACCTAAAGGATGATAGTGGCCATAATCCCATTGTAAGAAGCATGAGTGAAATAGCTGGCAGTGCGGTGATGCTGATTGCGGGGCAATACTTGAATAATGCTAATAATGGTAAAGGCGTATTAGTAGGCGGCATCAGTGGTATACCTCCAACCAAGGTTGTAATTATTGGTGCTGGCATTGTAGGTGAATATGCTGCCCGAACGGCATTGGCCATGGGTGCCAGTGTAAAAATTTTCGACAATAGTATCTATCGTTTAAAAAGATTACAGAATAATATTGGTGCACGTATGTGGACGTCGGTAATTGAGCCTAAAATATTGGCTAAGCAATTAAAAACCTGTGATGTGGCCGTGGGTGCTTTGAGTGGTGATGGTGGACGCACACCAGTAGTAGTATCAGATGAAATGGTCAGCAATATGCGGCCCGGTACGGTCATTGTAGATGTAAGTATTGACCATGGGGGTTGTTTTGAAACCAGCGAAGTAACATCGCATGAAAATCCTGTTTTCAAAAAATATGATGTGATTCATTATTGCGTACCCAATATTCCCAGTGGATTTGCACGTACTGCCTCGCAAGCTATTAGCAATGTATTGATGCCGCTAATGCTGGAAACAGGTGAAGGCGGAGGCATTGATCAAGTCATTTGGTATAAAATCAATATCAGGAGTGGCATTTACTTATTTAAAGGAAGCTTGACCAATTTCTATTTAAGCGAAAGGTTCGATTTAAAATATACAGACCTGAATTTGCTGATTGCCTCCAAACGATAATGCCAACAGCGTATGGCTTATTTCTCCCATTTTATTGAAAAGTTTCGGCGGATTACTTATTCGGGAAGGTATTTACCCGAAATTGACGGCCTGCGATTTATCGCCATTTGCTGGGTTGTTTGTTTTGCACATCTTGGTACTTATATCGCCGATGCTGTTTTACAATTAAAAGATCAATCCGCGTATATCCATCAATTTTTACTGGAGGGAACTTCAGGTGTTTCTTTGTTTTTTATCATCAGCGGATTTATTCTGTCACTTCCCTTTGCTGAAAATAAATTATGCAAGGGTCAGGCTGTATCATTAAAAAAATATTTGCTTCGCCGGCTCACCCGCTTGGAGCCCACCTATATTATTACATTGTTGCTGTATTTTTTGCTGCGTGTTTTTGTATTTCACTACGAAAGCTTTGGGGAACTATTACCACATTTAGGCGCTTCCATATTGTACCTACACAATATCATATACAATAATCATTCTACTATCAATGGTGTTGCTTGGAGCCTGGAAGTAGAGATACAGTTTTACTTACTAATGCCCTTACTGTCTTATCTATACCTTATTAAAAAGACTACAATACGTAGGATCATCTTATTGATATTGATTATAGCAGGGATGTTTTATTCCTATGCCCAGCAATATCATATCGCCCACTTTGGCAATAAAGCCTGTTATTTTTTTGGCGGCATGTTATTATCCGACCTTTACCTGCTGCATAAAAAAGAGTATCAGCAAAAGATCTTCACTTTTTTGGGTATTGCTTTAATAATAGCAGCGATGTTCATTCCGGGCTATTATGTTTCCGTGTATTGGAGTGTAGCAAAATTGGCTTGCCTATTAATTTTTTGCTGGTTGGTTTTGAATAATAATGGTTTAAAAAAAATGATGAGTTTTGCGCCCATTGCCATTATCGGTGGTATGTGTTATACCATTTACCTTTTGCATGTAGGAATACTAGGCGTTTTGCGTCACCAATTTGCCCATATTGTTTTCAGTAATTATACCTGGGTCAATGTTAGCATACATATTATTGCAGCACTCAGCGCCATCTTAGTATTGAGTGGCATTTTCTTCCTGCTGGTAGAAAAACCTACTATGAAAAGAGATTGGTATAAATTAAGTTGGAGAAAGAAAACAGCCTGATTATTTGTACTGCGCAATATCAATTACTTCGCTGCAAAAATTATACTCTTGCGGATCATTGCTACTAACTATTACTAATTTATCCTTTGTAAAATTTTTCACCAGCTGATGATAAAGTGCACAACCTTCCTGATCGAGATTGGTGGTGGGTTCATCTAAAAACAAAACGGGTGTATCGCTGATAAATGCCTGGGCCAATTTTAATCGCTGCTTCATGCCGCTACTGAAATAACGAATTTGCTTATTCGTGGCCTTGGTTAGTCCAACAATTGCAAGTATTTCTTCCACCGGCAAAACCAGTTTTTTGAACTTTGAATGAAAATCGAGCATTTCTTTTGCAGTCATTTCTTCAATCAATTCGAGGTAGGGAGCAGCAATGGCGATATGTTGAAAAACACTAGATTCATCAACCAATTTTCCGCCTTCATTGTATTCGATTTTCCCTTCGGTAAAGGTAACAGCACCAGAAATAACTTGTAATAAAGTGGATTTGCCCGAGCCATTGGGTCCAGTGATGGCATAATAATTACCCGCTGCAAAAGAGGCGGAAAGGTTACGAAATATCCACTCCCGATTATACCTTTTACCTACATTATTGACTAGAATATCCATATTTTGAAGAAAACTGATGCGAAGTAACGCAAAGTTTTTCATTGAACATCAAGTAAATAGAAAGAGACAGAATCTAGTCCTAGACAACCAAAAATAAAATATCTTTGCGCGTCGTTAAAATTGACCAATGGATAAAAATTTCAACCCAGATAAACAACATACTTTATCAGATACAGTAAGCATTTCGGGCACAGGCCTCCATACAGGCGTAAATGTAGATATGAAGCTAAAACCTGCCAATCCGGGTTTTGGATACCAGTTTCAACGTATTGACCTTCCGGGAATGCCTGTTATTAAGGCCGATTGCGACCTGGTTACCGATACTTCCAGGGGTACCACACTCGAAATGGGGGATGCAAAAGTGAGTACAGTAGAACATATTTTGGCCGCGTTGGTAGGTATGGGCATCGATAATTGCCTGATAGAAATCAATGGTCCCGAAATTCCTATCAT
The DNA here is from genome assembly GCA_943367825.1 of Chitinophaga pinensis. Taxonomy (GTDB): domain Bacteria; phylum Bacteroidota; class Bacteroidia; order Chitinophagales; family Chitinophagaceae; genus Ferruginibacter; species Ferruginibacter pinensis_J. Next base: position 47,123 of record CALRKF020000008.1, on the reverse strand, counting down.
TGATGGCAGTAGTGAACCCTTTGTAAAAATTATTGAAGAAGCAGGAGTTTTGGAACAGGATGCTGCCAAAGCATGGTATACCATCGATACCAATATTTCCTTTTATGATGATGTAAAGAGAGTAGAAATGACGGCCCTGCCTTCTACCAATTATCAGATTACTACCTTAATTGATTTTAATAGCCCGGTTTTGGGAACCCAACACGCCGGCCTAAAGGCAATGGCCGACTTTAAACAGGAGATTGCTCCTTGTCGCACTTTCTGTTTTTTACATGAATTAGAAATGCTGTTGGACAATAATTTGGTAAAGGGTGGCGATATCAATAATGCCATTGTAGTAGTAGACAAACCCGTTACTGATGAAGAGATGGGTAGATTGGCAAAAGCTTTCGGAAGGGATAAGGTGGAAGTTAAAAGCGAAGGCTATTTAAATAACCTTGAATTGCGATTCCCTAATGAACCTGCCCGCCATAAATTATTGGATGTTATTGGTGACCTTGCATTAATTGGATATCCAATCAAAGGTCATATCATCGCTAATAGACCCGGTCATAGCAGCAATGTAGAGTTTGCTAAAAAAATCAAACAGTACATTAAGAAAAACAAACACCTCAAGGATATTCCGGTATATGACCCTAATCAACCACCGGTATATTCTCAACAACAGATAGAGAAAACATTACCACATCGTTTCCCATTTTTACTGGTAGATAAAATCATTGAATTATCTGATACTCGTATTGTGGGTATTAAAAATGTTACTTTCAATGAGTATTTTTTTCAGGGACATTTTCCCGGCAATCCGGTAATGCCAGGTGTTTTACAAGTAGAAGCCTTAGCACAAACTGGCGGTATATTATGTATCAATGCTATGCCGGAAGGACAGTATGATACTTATTTTATCAAAATTGACAATTGTAAATTCAAGCAAAAAGTAGTACCTGGCGATACGATGTTATTGAAAATGGAATTGATTGAACCCATTCGGCGCGGAATTTGCGTGATGCGTGGTACTGTTTATGTGGGAAATAAAGTATGTACCGAAGGAGAGTTTACAGCTCAATTGGTAAAAAGAAACTAAATTTAATTAACCCAACGAATGATACATCCGCATACATATATACACCCCAATGCTAAATTGGCTACCAATGTTAAAATTGATCCCTTTAGTGTAATTCATCAAAATGTAGAAATTGGTGAAGGCACTTGGATTGGCAGTAATGTTACCATTATGGAAGGTGCCAGAATTGGTAAAAACTGTCGCATTTTTCCAGGTGCAGTTATTTCTGCTATTCCACAAGATTTAAAATTCGACGGCGAGCAAACCACTGTTGAAATTGGAGACAATGTAACCATTCGTGAATTTGTTACGGTTAACCGTGGCAGTAAGGATAAGTGGACTACCAAGGTGGGTAATAATTGCCTAATCATGGCCTATAGCCATATTGCACATGATTGTATTGTAGGCAATAATTGTATCATGAGTAATAATACACAAATGGCCGGGCATGTAACCATGGGCGACAATGCCATCCTTGCCGGCATGTGTGCCATTCATCAGTTTGTACAAATAGGGCAACATGCTTTTGTTGCAGGTGGTTCATTGGTTAGTAAGGACGTGCCACCCTATATCAAAGCTGGTCGTACTCCCTTAAGCTATGCAGGTGTAAATTCTGTTGGTTTAAAAAGAAGGGGATTTTCGCTGGACAGAATCAACCAGATATTAGATATCTATCGCATCATTTATAATAAAGGAATGAATACCTCTCAGGCATTGAATTATATAGAAGAAGAAATAACGGCTACGGATGAGCGCGATGAAATTGTTACTTTTATCAGAGAAAGCGGCAGGGGCATCATCAAGCGATTTACAAAAGGTAGTATGGATGATGAATAAAACAAACTATTTATAATACATCATTGAAAGCTCCTATGGAGCTTTTTATTTTTGTACGCATTCAAACTTGTTAGCATGATAAGTTTTATACGAACTAATTCACAGCACCAAGACTTTGGTCTTTTGGTTGCCAAACTGGACCATGATTTAAAAATCCGGGATGGAGCAGACCATGCTATTTATGCTCAATATAATAAAACAGCTAGTTTACAGTATGTAGTGCTGGCTTATGAAAATGAAATAGCCATCGGCTGTGGTGCGCTCAGGCCTTATACCCAGGATACAATAGAAATCAAAAGAATGTATGTGGAACCTGATCAAAGAAAAAGGGGCATTGCATCGGGCATATTAAAACAACTAGAAGAGTGGGCCGTAGCATTAAACGCTACGAAATGTATTTTGGAAACAGGTAAAAATCAACCAGAAGCCATTGCAATGTATTTGAAAAATAATTACCATATCATTGCCAATTATGGCCAATACGAGCAGCTGTATAACAGTGTTTGTTTTGAGAAAATGCTATAAGCTAATGATATAAGTAACCTGCTTTATAGCGGTCTTCTTTATGTAATTATCCAAAGTTTTATAAAATATAATATATTTGTTCTACCCCAACGATTCCTCCTTAATCGAATTATCCTAAGAATTTCTACTGCTGATTCACACCAGTGTTTTTACAGCGTTTATTTTTTTTAATTGATATTCCATTAAACTAAACCTTCTACTATGCCAAAGTATGTAATTGAAAGAGAGATTCCGGGTGCCGGAAACCTTACAGCTGAACAATTAAAGGCCATTTCTCAAACCTCCTGTGGTGTGTTGAGTAATATGGGGCCTCAAATTCAATGGTTACAGAGTTATGTAACCGGCGATAAAATTTATTGTGTATACATCGCTCCGAATGAAGAAATGGTGAGAGAACATGCTGCACAAGGTGGATTCCCAGCCAATGCAGTCAGCGAAGTAAAAACAATCATTGACCCAACAACAGCTGAATAAATTTATAAAGGCCATATTCTTTTATGAGTATGGCCTTTATAAAAAATATTTATTTAGAAAAGACTGCGATGCTTTTTGAAAAATAAATTGAATGATTAGTAGGCTAAATTAGCATATTCCCTAAAACTGGAATTGAAAACTTCCAAACACTCCAAACTTACTGGTTTTGTTATCGGGCAAAGGAGTTGGTAATACCCTCCATACAAAATCGATTCGAAAAACTTTAAATATATTATCAATACCTGTACCCAATTCAGAATATATTTTTCCATCCAGGGTTTTAAAATAGGTCACCGGAGAATTGTTAATTTTTTTATTCTCATCCGATAAGGTTCCATAAAACAATTTAGCCGTCCAGAACTGGCGCCACTTCAGCTTTCGAGTTATACCGGTGTAACGAAAAAGTCCCGACCCAATAGCATGTTCCAGGTTTAATCCAGCATAAGTATCCGTTAAATATTCAAAACGCGTCATCAGGTTCAGTGAATTTCGATTGTAATAATATAGGTCGTTGGCAGGCGGAATAAACAAATAAGTATACGGTAACTGTCCATATATTTTTCCGCCATACAATTTATAGGTTAGCGTACCCAATGGAGAAATGCGCATAAAGTCGCTGACAGATCCGGATAGTTTTACATAATCATAAGAACTATTAATAACTTTCGAAACAGCTTTAGCTGCTACAAACTCTATAGCGGGATAGCGGCTTCCTAAAGTATAACGGAAATAATTGGATTCAATAAATTGTTCCAAATAGGCAAAACGAAATTTCAAGGCAATTTCAAAATTTTGTAAAGCTTCTCCTTTGTCATAGGCAAAATTATCAAGTGGTGGCAAATTTTGCAGTGGATAAAACTTACGATGTGCAATAAATAACTCAGTAGAAAAACCTTTACCCCATTCTTTAAATCCTTCTGCGACCAGTTCTCTTACTTGAATAAATTTTCGACTAATATTCGGTTTACGAATGGCCAATGAAAACACATTGTCTTGACTCACCTCATTGTAACTGCTAATTCCATTATCAATATCGTTGGTATAGCTTAAATGAAGTCTGGTCCAGTTTGGTTTTTTAGTAATTAGCCAATAGGCTTCTCCCTTGCCTTTAAATTTTTGATCCTTGGTACCATATGCCAGGTATCCATGGAAATACATTTTTTTATGGAAGCCGGTATTGGTACCCAGGTCGAAACGAAAACGGGTGCCCTCCCAATTATTGCTACTAATCCAATTGAACCAAGGGCCAATTTCGTAGTTACCGATATTTTTATATCCCGTGCCAATAAAGCTGATGGTGTTTTGTAATTTTTGAAATTTAGGCATTACCAATAACTTATCTAAAGTAGTGTAGATAGATTTTTCATTTTTTGATAGTGGTTCGTACCGAAGACTATCCCATTGAGCATCGGAATAGGAATGTACTAACGGAGAAGTCTGTACTATTTCTTGAATGTGTTGATTTAAAAAATAGTTTTTGATTGAGTCATTGTTGACAGCTACATTTCGATACTGGGTAGTTTTTCTTCCAATAAAGGAAACCGCCTTTTTGCCAAACATGGTGAAATCGGCAAAAAATTTATCCTTCTTCAAAAAATAAATCGTGTCGTTGAATGGAACAAATTCCTGAAACACACTAATGCGATCTATATAATTGATATTTGCATCCTTACCTAAATAGAGGGATATCTTTTGTAATTGATAGGTCATTCCCAATACCCATGCGTCACCTTCAAAAGTATTTTGCCCAGCTCTTTTGGGCGTAAATACAAAGTGAAATATTTTTTTCTGATTTACAATTTGAGTATCCGGAACGGAAAAATCGTAATAATTATCTGCGTTGTCATTGAATGGACTAATAAAATCCTTGTCCATCACATTTACAAAATTGCTGTAAATATTCACGTTCTGGTCCATCACCCCCAGTAACTTGCTTACGCTTTCATTTTTTACTCCCTTGGTATTAGCAGCCTGTATATATTCATAATATTTTTTAGGATCTGCCTGATACATATAATCGCTTACTGTTTCCGCTAAGTAAAATGGCAAAAAGGGTTCTTTTTCGGAAGTACTATCAATATTATCGAATACAAAATTGAAAGGTTTGAGTATAAAATTTTTCTTTAGCTTATTGGGACGGATATTTTTGATATCTACTTCCAGTTTGTTGTAGGCATTGTATCCAAAATTGTTAAAATCATAGCGGTTGTATTGCTTTTTCTTACTCATGATTTTCTTCCATAAAAAAAGTCCTTTATTCACTTTTGCGCGCACAAAAGCACCGCTATTATTGCCCCCTCGCTGCAATTGAATATCGAGGAATTGATTTTTGGTAGCTTCCGCAACCGCCACTTTATACAATTCGTATCCGGCATAGGATACTACCAATGTGTCGGATTTTAAATTGAAGAGGAAAACGGTAAAGCTGCCACTACTATCAGATACTTTACCATTGCCAGCATTTAAAAAATATATAGACGCATAACTGATGGCTTCCTTGGTATGTGCATCAATGACCTTTCCAGAAAAGGGAATAGGTTGACATAACGCAGTATTAGTCCAATACGTGAAAAGCAATAATAATCCAATTTTAAATACTGGCTTCAATGGTATTTCCTATTTTAAAAAATGAATGCTGATAGAGGTAATGAATAGATGACCAAAGCTATCAATTAGCTGTTTCTACTTTGCAGATTTAGGGATTATTTTATCTTTAATTTCTTTAACTGCCATCTCCAACTCTTTGAGTCTTTTTTCCAATTCCGGTAAATTTCTACTGCTAGCCTGACTACGTAATGCGGCTGTATAGTCAAATGCGGGTGACCCCGTTACAGCCTTTCCTGCTTCAATAGATTTACTAACGCCACTTTGCCCATTAATTTTAGCACCATCTCCAATCTGAATATGCCCTACAATACCAGCCTGACCTCCAATTTGTACATTGCTGCCAATCTTGGTGCTGCCACTGATTCCCACCTGCGCAGCAATAACAGTATTTTGACCTACTTCCACATTATGTGCTATCTGCAATAAATTATCCAATTTAGCGCCTGACTTTATCAATGTGCTACCAATAGTTGCCCTATCAATTGCTGCATTGGCACCAATCTCTACTCCATCCTCTACTATTACATTACCAATCTGCGGAACTTTTTTAAAACTGCCATCAGGTTGTGGAGCAAACCCAAACCCATCACCACCAATAACAGTGCCTGCATGTATTACTACATTGTTTCCGATTATACAACCATGATATATTTTCACACCTGAATGAATGACACAATTTTGGCCAATGATTACATTTTCGCCCAAAAATACCTGCGGATATATTTTGCTTCCATTACCCACCACCACATTTTTACCGAGATAAGCAAAGGCACCGATAAAAACCTGCTCCCCTGTTTTAGCAGTAGCATCAATATATACAGGTTCTTGAATACCTACCAATTGTTGTGCAATAATCTGTTGGTATTTATTTAATAAGATGGCAAAGGCTGAATAGGCATCCGGCACTTTTATCAATGTTGTATTGACAGGTTTTCTTAATTCCTGCGATTCATTTATTATGATGATAGAAGCATGGGTATTATATAAATATTCCTCGTATTTCGGATTGGCTAAAAAAGATAATTGCCCAGCTTTTGCTTCTTCGATTTTTCCAAAAGAGGAAACGGTAGTTTCTTCCGACCCTTCTACTTTCCCTCCAATCATAAGGGCTATTTGTGCTGCAGAGAATTGCATATTGAATTATTAAGTGATTCGTTCCTATAAATCCTATTCAATAGAATCTAACGGACATGACAAATATAATATTTTCTAACCTTACCCCTTAAATTTTGATTGATCAACGCATTGTCCACTTCAGATATATCTCTTACCGTTCCATCTTTAAATAGAATATGTATATGCTCATCTTCAAAATTATAAGTACTGCTTACGGCTTCGCCTGTAAACACCAACCAGGATGCATCTTCTAATGAAAGGTTTAATTTGGAGGCAGCAGCAGCTATTTTTTCTTCCAGTAATTGTGCATTGATGATTGTAGTAGAAAACTGCACTTTCAATAATTGCCGATTAATAATTCCCCGACACAAAGTAGATAAAACCAGATCAGGATGCTGACTCCATTCTTTGATAACAGTTAATACATCGTAATCATCTAAGCCACAAAATTCTTCCAGCGTAACAGTTTCGATTGGTTCGTTGATAAATTTATTCAATATAGAATTGGTAGTGGCCTTTATATATTTAGCCCTTCGGATAATGCGTTGTAGCATTTGTTCGGCACATAGTACTGTTTTGTGCAAGTACACTTGCCAATACATCAATCGTCGACTAACCAAGAATTTTTCAACAGAATAAATTCCTTTTTCTTCTACCATCAATTCGCCATTGTGTACAGTTAGCATCTTCAAAATTCTATCATAGCCAATAACACCTTCACTTACACCACTAAAAAAACTATCCCTTGATAAATAATCCATTCTATCTACATCCAATTGTCCACTGATCAATTGGTACAAAAACTTTTTAGGATGTACATTGGTGAAAATATCAATGGCCATTTGTAATCTTCCCTCAAATTGCTGGTTCAGGTCCTTCATAATCAATAAGGATATTTCCTCATGATGCATGCCCTCAATCAATACATGCTCTAAAGCATGACTAAAAGGCCCGTGTCCAATATCATGTAATAAAATAGCAATCTTTGCCGCCTGGTCTTCCTCCTTACTAATATCTACTCCTTTACTTCTTAATTCAGCCAGGGCATTATACATTAAGTGGTATGCACCCAAGGAATGGTGAAGCCTGGTATGAACTGCTCCCGGATATACCAAGTGAGCCATTGCCATTTGATGAATGCGGCGTAAGCGCTGATAATAGGGATGTGCGATAATCTTAAAGATCAACTCGTCATCAATGGTTATAAAACCATACACGGGGTCATTGATAATTTTACGAAAGGGCATATTTAAATAACATTTAAATCCAGCACAAGGTAAATCAAATAAATGCGGTAAAAATGGAATAGGACCAGATCCTTCTTATTTACGAATACTTCTATTCACCAGGTATACCCCTGCCAAGGTTACGGCTCCTCCAATGATTAAACTGGTAGTAATGCTATCGGGAAAGAAAAAATGACCTATTAAAATAGCAAAAACAGGATTCATGTAGGCATAAATGGAGGCTATTTCCATCGGTAAATGTTTCAATACATAGATATAGGCAGAAAAAACCAATACAGAACCCGCAATCACTAAATAGGCAATCGCTTTCCATGAAATGGCTGGTATATCAGCAAGTGGCAATGTTTGATTGGTACAATAAGCGGTTGTATACAATACAATACCTGATAAAAACATTTGGATACCCAATCCGAAATAGGGATTAAATCCAAAAATATGTTCCTGCGTATACATCGACCCGATAGCCCATGTTAAAGTAGAAATAATTGAGATGATAATGCCAAAGCGAAAATCTGGATTCAAAAAGTCACCAAGATGATCAAAGAAAATAATACAGATACCTAAAAACCCAATCAGCATACCAATGACCGATCCACGATTGATAGATTTCCCTCTGAAAAAAAATATAATGACTAGCCACAATGGAAAAATAGCTCCAATAATAGCCCCTAAACCGGGAGAAATAAATCGAACGCCCCAGGTACTAAGACTATTACTCAAAATGAAATTAAAGATGGCCAGCAATAAAATGATTTTCCATTGGCCCTTGGTAGGAAGTGGATGCCGCCTGAATAGAAAGAGCGAACAGAAAATAAATCCTCCGAAGAATTGACGAATGGCTACCATTTGCAATGCTGGCATATTACTTACACCTATTTTAGACACTACCCAAGTACTTCCCCAACCAATACAAACAAATAATAATAACAAATAAGCCATTGCACCAGGTCGTTGCAATGATTTAGTTGCTCCATAATTATTGTTGGTTGAAGACATATTTAAATGTATGCTAATTAATGTTTAAAATGCCTTCTGCCTGTTATTACCATTGCTAAGCCTTGTTCTTGACAATAAGCAATACTATCCTTATCCCGAATAGAGCCTCCGGGTTGTATATAGGAACTAATACCTGCTGCGTGTGCAATTTTTACGCAATCATCAAAAGGAAAGAAAGCATCACTGGCCAGTACGGCACCCTTCAAATCGAAATTAAATTGTTTTGCTTTTTCAATAGCCTGGCGCAGGGAATCGATACGACTTGTTTGACCGCAACCCTTTCCGCACAATTGTTTATTTTTTACCAAGGCAATGGCATTACTTTTTAAATGTTTGCAAACCAAATTTGCAAAAGCTAGGTCTTCTTTTTCTGCCTCTGTACAAATCCTTCCACCTACTTCAGTCCATTCGCTGAAATTACCGCTATCCTGTTCCTGCGATAAACTACCATTTAATAATGACTTGGTTTGTATTTCAATATTTTTTTCAGCTGGTTTTAATTGCAAGAGTATCCTGTTTTTTTTGCTACTCAACACTTTTATTGCTTCCTCCTCAAAACCAGGTGCAATCAATACTTCAAAAAATAATTCGCTGATGGCATTGGCTGTTTCTACATCCACTATTGCATTTGTTACCAATACACCGCCGAAAGCACTCTCGGGATCGCCCGCCAATGCTGCATCCCAGGATGCTTTGACCGTTGAGCGTTGTGCAATACCACAAACATTGGTATGCTTGATGATGGCAAAACTGGTGTCGGTAAATTCTTTGATAATTTGAATGGCTGCATCCACATCCACCAGATTATTATAAGAAAGCTCTTTGCCATTTAACTGTGTAAATAAAGCATCCAGTTCTCCGTAAAAAGTAGCCGATTGGTGTGGGTTTTCGCCATAACGCAAAACAGTTTTTGATTTGCCAAATGGATTGTCGAAAGCTGTTTTGTTGAAATAATTTGAAATGGCAATATCATACCCAGTACAAACATCAAATGCCTTGATGGCAAATGCACGTCTTTGTTCTAAGGTAGTAGTGCCCTCCTGTTCTTTCAATATTTGTTCCAATGCAGCATAGTCTTTTTTTGCAGCTATTACTACAAGGTCGCGGTGATTTTTAGCAGCTGCACGAATCATAGACGGACCGCCGATATCTATTTTCTCAATGATGGCGTTTTCATTAGTAGTAGATTTTACTGTTTCCTCAAAAGGATATAAGTCTACAATCACTAAATCAATTGCAGGTATTTGAAATTCTTTCATTTCGGCAAGGTGTTGCGCATCATCTCTTTTGCCCAGAATGCCGCCAAATACGGCCGGGTGAAGGGTTTTAACACGACCACCTAAAATGGAAGGATAACTGGTCAATGATTCAACAGGAACACATTGAACACCCAATGCTTCGATAAATTGTTGAGTGCCGCCGGTGGAATAAATGGTAATCCCCAATTGCTGAAGTTGTAAAATAATGTTTTCCAATCCGTCTTTATAAAAGACAGAAATGAGGGCTGAATTAATTTTTTTGTTCATGGAATGAAGTATGTGGCGGATGGTTATGGATGATCAAACTTATGATCCGATACAAAAGCACCATCCTCCGGAATTGAATGAAAACGCAAATGTAACGCTTCGCATTCTTGTTTCCATTTTCCAATTTTCCACAAGCTGTTAGCAGCTCCGAATATATATAATTTAACTTCGAATATTTGGGCAAGTGCAGTAATATCGATAGTGGGGTTATTAGTAAGTATCAGGTAATCCAATGGTATTTTTTGTGGAGGTTTAACATATTGCATATTTTTATCAACTATTGCAATGCGTTTTTCACCAAACTGAAAAAAATATTTATTTTGATATATTCCTGGCAATGGTTGAATTGATTTTTGAACCTGATAATAGATTCTGGAAGCCTCGATGCTGGCATTTTTCATCGGTTTATTTATGTCTGCAGTATCGGAGAAACCATAAACTTTATTTCCTGCTATAAAATCAATTGCAAATTGTTTTGGAATTTGGTAACCGATAAATCGTTCTTGGGTGGCAATCAGCCATTGCTGATAAGCATTGGATAGGCATAGTGCCAGTAAAAAAAACAAGGCAAGTTTAAATAATTTTTGTTGCTGGAGTAGCAACCAATAGGCAGTTGCCATCAACCATGCGTATAACAAAACGGTGGCTAACCATGAAATGCTTATTCCCTCCCATACCGCCCATTCGCTGGCATTTAACCAACGAACTATTGCATTCATCCACTGAATCAGCATGCTGGTAAGCTTACCCAAATAAATGGGGAGCATTGGCGCCCATGCAAAAAGCATGATTAGTATTTCTAGGATAAGGATGATGCTTGATAAGGGTACGGCCAGTAAATTGGTAATTAGAAAAAAATTAGGAAACTGGTGAAAATAATAAATACAAATAGGAAAGGTCAATAACTGTGCTGCTATAGAAACAGCGGCGAGTTCCCAAATTTTATCGAGCCATTTGTATGGTATATAAATAAGATGATAGATTGGTTTTTGAAAAACCAGGATTCCAATAATGGCGAGGTAACTCAATTGAAATCCAAGTTCCCATAAATAAAAGGGGTTATACAACAACATCACAAATGCTGAAGCTGCCAGAGAATTATAAATGGAGGATTGCCTGAAAAATGTTTTTCCCGTCAGCATAAAGCTAAACATCACGGCTGAGCGAATCACCGATGCACCTGCGCCAGTGAGTAATGAAAAAATCCACAGAAAACCAATGATTAAAATATATTGAAGGATGGATGATTTTTTGATAAAGGGCGTTCTGGAAAATAACCAGCTGAGCATGACATAAATCAAACCCAAATGCATACCCGAAATAGCAATGATATGCACCACACCGGTATTGCTGTAAGCCTGCACAAGGTCTTTATCGAGGTCATTGGTATATCCAATTAATAAGGCTTCGGCAATACCCTGTACAGTAGAATCGGCATTGATATAAGTGCGCAAAGTTTTAACAATGGTTGTTCTTGCCTCATAGATAAATTGTTGAAAATGGTTGACCTGTTTTTGTGGAAGTAATTCCCAGTCTGTTGCTTTTAAAAATACCTGCTGAAAGTTTTGCTGAAAAGCGGCGTACTGTTTATAGTCAAATGCACCTGGATTGCCACTGTTTTTTATTCCCTGTAAGGGTTTATGAAAAATAATTTGATCTCCATATTGCAATGGAGGCAAAAGACTGTCTTTGTTAAAAGAAATAATTATTTGACCCTTACATGGTAGAACCGTATCCTGCCGAACCAATGCTTCCACCATTGCTACCGACTTATAGGATTTAGGTTTTTCTACCAGGGGTTCTAGTATTCGTGCAACAACAAAATCCTGCGGCTGGTAAAAATGGCCATACCAGCTTGGATGATGTCGGATATCTTTTTGCCAACATACAAGTGCACCTACTACTAAAAAGAGCAGATTGATAAGTATACCCCTAACAGGCATCCAAATAAACTGAATGGATAAGGGTAAAAAATAAAATAGGAAGAGGAGTAAAGCTACAAGTACCAAACAGTAAAGAATAGACGCAATATCAAATAGCAGCTTCCATTCCAATAGAATACCCGCTATTAAGGGTATCAATAAGCGAATAATGGGTGCAGTTTTCCAAAGCGGAATACGAAACCTAGGTTGCATGCCTCAAAATAAAAAATGAGGAGGAAGGTTTTGGTGTTTTGTAAGTATTTTATCCTCCAAAAACTGGGGTTTTACACCAATTTATTCCTGATAGCCTTGGCTACCGCTTCGCCCTTACTATTGACATGCAATTTGTCGTAGATATTTTTAATATGGGTATGAATGGTATGAAAACTAAGATTGATTTTATCGGCAATCATTTTATAACTCAGTCCATCTACTAAATGCTTCAACACTTCCTTCTCCTTGTCGGTTAACTGTATATACTCCGAATGCATCGGCTGTAAGGAAAAAAACTTCAATATTTTCTTGGCTACTGAAGGTGTAAAAAAAGAACCGCCTGATGCCACTTCACGAATGGCCTGTAATAATTTGGCAGGCTCGGTATTTTTTAAAATATACCCAGAGGCGCCATTACAGAGAGAGGCGAAAATTTTATCATCATCCTCAAATACGGTTTGCATACATACATGCACGCTAGGAAATTTTTCTTTTATCTCCTTTACGGCTTCAATGCCATTCTTCCCTGGAATATTGATGTCCATCAATACCAGATCCGGCATTAAAGCGGCAATTTTTTGTTCAAGCCTGTTCGTATCTTCAAAGGAACCACATAATTCCATGTCCGCTGTGGTTACAATGGTGAATTCCAGACTCTCCCTGAATTTTTGATTGTCTTCAAATATCGCTATCCGCATTTTTTTATTTTCAATCATCAAAGCTGGTTTTTATTTTATTATGTCCACATCGCCATTTATGGTGATAATTAATAGTATTAAATACTACACTGCAATAGAATTCGAGTGCCCTTACCCTCACTGGTATCAACAATTAGACTGCCCTGTATCTCCTTGGCCCTGACTTGGAAATTTTTTAACCCATTGCCCTTTATTACCTGTTCTGGGTCAAATCCAATGCCGTCATCTGTTACTTTTAACTGAATCAACCTACCGTTAATAGTTAAACTAGCAGTAATGAGATGAGGCGCTGCATATTTTACTGCATTATTAATGGCTTCCTTAAAAATCAAATAGATGTTTTTCCGATGCTCTAATGGCAATATTAATGTTTTCAACTTTTCATCGGCCTGCAGTTCAAAAGCAATATTGCGCACTGCACAAATATCAGTTGCAAAAGACTCCATTCTTTGTACCAGTTTAGCCCCTTCATCATTTCCCGGATTAATGGCCCATACAATATCGCTCATACTGGTCACCATCTCCCTGCTATTGGCCCCCATCTTATCCAATACCTTTTTAAGCTGATCGTTTTCCGATTTCAATTGTCCCTTTACTGCCTGACTATACATGGAGATGGCACTCAGGGTTGCACCAATATCATCGTGCAGGTCGGTGGCAATACGAGTACGTATACGCTCCAACTCCAATGCTTTCTTTAAACGAAAACGATATATCAAATACATCACCAATGCCATTGCCAAAATCACCAAAGCAATAAACCACCAAGTCATATAAAAGGGAGGAGTAATGGTAAAGAATAGACTAGATTCTGCTCCTTCTAATCCGGCCACGTTCCGCGATTTAGTCAAAAATTCATATTCGCCTGGAGGTAACTGTTCGTATCGCACCAACCCTGATCCGGTTAATTCTTTCCAGTCTTTATCCCAACCATTTAAACGATATAAAATATGATTGTCGCGCTCCCCAATAAAATTTACAGGTGATAGTTCAATTTCAATTGCATCTTTATAAGAGCAAATAATTTTCTGTTTTTTTGCATCCACCAGGTATTGCTCTTGTTGTCCATAGCGGATACGACTAATCAACACCTTCAGTGGCTTGGATGGTTTATTATCATAGGCTTGCTTTAAAACGCCTATTTTATTATCCGAAGCCAATAAAATTTGAGCAGGCAAATGGGTATATAAATCGGTAAGTAGGGTAGATTCCTTCCAGCCTGGCAACTGATTCATATCTTCCCAAATAGAAAATAAACTATCGGTTTTAAAGAGGCCTGCATCTGTTTGCACCCAATAATAATGTGCCGCATCTTCTGATATTTTTTCAACGGCATAATTACTAAAGCCAGTAGCAGGATAGATGGTGAAGAGTTGCTCATTTTTAAATTCATAAATACATAGTTCGCTGCATACTATCAATCTACCAGATGCAGTAAACAATATCCTGGATGGGTATTTTTTTATTTCAGCAGCATTCTTATTGGAAGGAGGAGGAGTATAGATAGTATAAGCATAGGTTGCAGGATTTACTTTATACAATTTATTACTACAGGTAAACCAGATAAACCCATCCTTTCCTTTTTGCAAATCTTTAATAGCCTGGCCATAGGTATTATTAGCCATTGCTTTGTTTCCAAAAATAACCGTGTCCTTACCAGTTTGTATATTATACACCAAAATGCCCGAACGACGCATCGTCACCCAATAATTGGTTGCAGTTGCTTTTACAATAAAGCCTGTGCTTTTTTGTTCGGATGCTTTTACAACTATATTGGATAAATCCAGCAAGCTATGCTTTTGTACATTATAATATCCAAACCCTTGCATCGAACTAAACCAATATCCTTGCTCGTCTGCGGACCAATAATTAATATTTCGCAACAACTCATTTTTGTCAACAGGCAATGGAAAAGGAGAAATTTTTTGTGTAGCCACTTCATAATTATACCAACCCGATTGTGTGGTAAGATAAAACTGTTCCATTGGCCGCTCAATAGAAGGAATCATATGGTAAACCACCTTCAACTTGTTATCAGATGGGGGCAGTGACAACCATTTAAAAACAAAACAATTCGCATTCAATTTCCACAAGCCTTCATCGGATCCAATCCAAATATTTCCCTGCTTGTCATGGAAAGAACGAATCAACCATTTATCCTTTAATGAATAGGATATATCGGTTGCATTTGCTTCCTGCGAATACCGAAAAGAAACGAGTCCGCCATTTGTTATTAATAAAAAATACCAATGATCTTGCACTTTAACCTCAGTAATATCATTAATGGTAAACCGGTCTTTATTGATACCCGGCAGGTTTACTTTTTCAAAATCATGGGACTTGTTATTATAACGGTAAAGGCCATTCGAAAAAGTACCGGCCCAAATACCTCCTTCATGATCTATAAATAATGAAAAGAAAACATTGTCAGCCCTGCTTAGTCCATCCCTTTCAACGTGATGAAAGGACTGATAAGCCCCTATAGCAGGATTGAATTTTTTAATGCCATAGGAAGTAGATAGCCAAAAATTTCCATCGGTGTCTTCTACTACCTTATTGATAAATTTATTGATGCGGTCGTCTTTACCGAAAACGGTAATGGGGAAATTTCCGAATTGGTTGGAATGGCTATTATACAAGGCAATGCCTTTCTCCGTTGTCAACCAAATATTTTTTTTCGAATCCCTAAAAAGATAATTGCACCATTTATAAGGAATTGTGCCCGGCCCAGTTCCTTCGGAGTATTGAATAATTTTTTCTGTATAAGGATTTAATTTATTTAGTCCACTTTCGGTTCCAAACCAGATATTGCCATCTCCATCCTCGGCAATACTATTAATAGTTTTATCGGTGATTCCATTCTCGCCTATCCGAATATAGTTTTTAATATTACTGCCGTCGTAGCGACTAAGTCCGCGGTTGGTTGACAACCATAAAAAACCCCGACTATCCTGAAAAATAAAATTCACTGCATTCCCAGGCAGTGCTGGCCTTTGTGCAATCAAATCAAATAATAAATCATTGCCAATAGGCTGACTATTGCCATCTTGCGCAATGCACAAAAGAAACAAGTGAATTACTATGCCGAAAAAGAAATTTTTCACAACAAAAGATAATTCATTCCTGCAAAACAGAAAGGATAAATGCAAACAAAATTGAAAAAATGCATTACTTACTCAAGTGCATGCTTCTTTCTTTATACAATTGCCTGAAATAAGGATCACGCAAATCTTTGATAAAGCGAATGGCTTCTCCGGTACTTTTCATTTCGGGGCCTAGTTCTTTGTTTACACCCGGAAATTTATTAAAAGAAAATACGGGTTCCTTGATCGCAAAGCCGGTCATCTTTTTCTCAAAGACAAAGTCTTTGAGTTTGGCTGCGCCAATCATCACTTTAGTGGCCACATTCAAATAAGGTATTTGATAGGCTTTTGCAATGAAAGGCGTAGTACGACTTGCTCTTGGGTTGGCTTCAATTACAAACACATTGCCATCCTTGATAGCAAACTGAATATTAATAAGGCCTTTGATATTAAGGGCACGTGCTATTTTTTCGGCATACTCTTCCATAGTATGTACAATCAACGGACTCAGGTTAAATTGTGGCAATACCGCATTGCTATCACCACTATGTATACCCGCTGGTTCAATATGCTCCATTACACCCATTACATGAAAATCATCCCCATCAAAAATGGCATCTATCTCCGCTTCCTGACAACGATCGAGGAAATGGTCAATCAAAATTTTATTGCCAGGCAAATGTTTTAATAAACTCAATACCCCTTTTTCCAGTTCCTCGTCATTCAATACAATCCGCATTCTTTGTCCACCCAATACATAAGAAGGTCGTACCAATACAGGATAACCCACTTCTTTGGCTACTTCAATCGCATCATCCGTATTAAAGGCAGTACCATATTTTGGATAAGGTATTTCCAAGAATTTCAACATATCGCTAAAGCGACCACGGTCCTCCGCAATATCCATATTATCGAATGAAGTACCGATGATTTCAATGCCTTTTTCATGTAAGCGCTTGGCCAATTTAAGCGCTGTTTGTCCACCCAATTGTACAATTACACCCATGGGTTTTTCATGCTCCACAATTTCCCAAAGATGTTCCCAGAATACTGGTTCAAAATAAAGTTTATCGGCAATATCAAAATCGGTACTAACTGTTTCGGGATTGCAATTGACCATGATGGCTTCATATCCACATTCTTTAATCGCAAGCAATCCATGTACGCAACAATAATCAAATTCAATACCCTGACCAATTCGATTGGGACCACTACCGAGTACAATTATTTTTTTCTTCTCCGAAATTTTTGATTCATTTGAATTCAGCATTTCGGCAGGACCTGCAATGGCTTTTGGTTCAAAGCTGGAATAGAAATAAGGCGTTTTCGCTTCAAATTCAGCAGCACAGGTATCCACCATTTTATATACCCTTGTTAAACCCATTGCTTTTCTGCGCTCATAAATGATTTCAGCATTTTCTTCGCGCATGATACGAACAATTTGTTCGTCACTGAATCCCAGCAATTTCGCCTTGGTCAATAATTCATCCGGCAAGGATTTTAAATCATATTGTGCAATCTCTTTTTCGCAATCACATATTTTTTGAATCTGATAAATGAACCAACGATCTATTTTGGTGCTTTCGCAAATGCGTTTTACACTGGCACCTGCCATGAGCGCATCCTTGATACGAAATACCCGATCCCATTTTGGAATCTTAATATATTCCAATAATTCATCTGCCTTCATCAGGCTTTGTCCATAGTAACCCAGTCCCACGGCCTCATTTTCTAAACTCTGACAAGCTTTTTGAATGGCTTCACAAAAACTGCGGCCAATACCCATTACTTCACCAACAGATTTCATTTGAAAACCGAGGGTATCATTGGCGCCTTTGAATTTATCAAAATTCCAGCGGGGGATTTTTACAATCACATAATCCAATGCTGGTTCAAAATAAGCAGAAGTGCTTTGGGTGATTTGGTTTTTTAATTCATCGAGATTATAACCAATCGCCAGTTTGGCGGCAATTTTAGCAATCGGATAACCCGTAGCCTTACTCGCTAATGCAGAAGAACGACTTACCCTTGGATTAATTTCAACAACTATTAACTTTTCTGTTTGAGGATCTAGTGCAAACTGCACATTACAGCCGCCGGCAAAATTACCCAGGTTACGCATCATGCGAATGGCTGTATTGCGCATATCCTGAAAAGCAGTATCACTCAATGTCATAGCAGGCGCTACTGTAATACTATCACCCGTATGCACACCCATGGGATCAAAATTCTCCACAGTACAAATAATGGCAACATTGTCTGCATTGTCTCGCAATAATTCCAATTCATATTCCTTCCATCCCAGTACGGCTTTTTCTACTAATACTTCATGAATAGGACTTGCTATCAGGGCACGGTTCAGTGCCTCATCCAATTCATCTTTTGTAAATACAATACCACCGCCAGTACCTCCCAATGTAAAGGAAGGACGCAATACCAAGGGGTATCCAATTTCCTGTGCAAATTCTTTTCCTTCTAAAAAACTATTGGCAATACGGGCCGGGCAAACACTGATGCCCATTTCAATCATCCACTGCCTGAATTTCTCCCGATCCTCAGCCTTGTCAATTGCTTTAATATCTACTCCAATTAAACGCACATTATTTTTTTCCCAAATACCCAGTTCATCTACTTCCTTACACAAATTCAGGGCGGTTTGACCTCCCATTGTAGGCAATACCGCATCTATCTGGTTCTCTTCTAAAATCTGTTCAATACTTTCAACAGTGAGGGGTAGCAGGTATACACGATCGGCCATCATTGGGTCGGTCATGATGGTAGCCGGATTGCTATTGATCAGGATTACTTTTACACCTTCTTCACGAAGGCTTCTTGCAGCCTGGGTGCCGCTATAGTCAAATTCGCAGGCCTGACCAATAATAATAGGACCGCTGCCGATAATAAGTACAGTTTGAATGGAATTGTCTTTGGGCATATGAAGTTTGCCGCTTTGTAGGCGTGCAAAAGTAACGGCAAAACCACAAAAAGAAAAATCTTAAAGAATTAATTCAAGATTCCACTCGCCCTCTTCATAAAATATGATGTCTATCGGGCCCTTATCTTGGATAAACCGTACCCGAAATGGAAAATTCACCCCTTGAAATTCAATGACCTGTGTGCGCGACATATCGCGAATATTGGTTCTGATAAAATTTCCTTCCATCAACTGATAGGCCCTTACATTGGCCGTACCAAAAGATCCTGATTCCATCAGCACGGTAACAGAATTGGTTTTATTGCTATGCCGGTTCACACTTTTCTGGCTGACTGCATTGCTGATTTCAATAAATTTATAGGGCTCCTCGTATCTGCCTTTATAAGTGTCCTTGCTCCAAAAACCTACTACCACACTGTCTTCCATTCCTTTTCTTTTAAAATGCATTTCACCATGACCAGCCTTGATACCCTTTTTAAAACTGCCTTTATAATAATCGCCTACACTCCATGTATAAGTGCCTTCTCCTTCGGGAAATCCATTTTTAAAACTTCCTTCATAGGTATCCAGCCCCACTGCCTTGCCCATTCCATTGGCCTTTCCATCCTTGCAATCTCCAGTATATTTTCCAGTAATGGGCAATAATTTAACGGTACATTCTTGTGCTTGGATCTGATAGAAAAAGAAAGTGCTGATAAAAATTAGTGTGATTGTTTTCATAAATTATTTTTTGAATATAGAAACTTGTACTTACAAACAGGTTGCTTCCTACATTTGCCATATGAAAGTATCAATTATTTTACATAAAATAATTATAATATTTACAAGTGGCTTGTTTTTAGGGATCAGTGCGTTCAATCAAAGCGCTAGTGCACAATTCTTTGCCCCAAAAAAATACCCGACCAATTATTTTGCATGGCCTGTGAAAGCCACTGTTGGCATAGCGGCTAATTTCGGGGAACTGCGACCCAATCACTATCATATGGGACTGGATTGCAGGACCGACAGAAAACAAAATATGCCTGTGCTGGCTGCTGCCGAAGGTTATATTGCCAAGGTTAAAATAGAACCCTATGGATTTGGGCGAGCCATTTATATCAATCATCCCAATGGACTCACCACCCTTTATGCGCATTTGAATGATTTTTATCCAGCCCTGGAAAATTATGTAAGAGCAGCACAATACAAAGCCCAATCATGGAAAATATTCATCGATATACCGCCCGATTTATTTCCAGTGAGCAAAGAACAATTCATTGCTTACAGCGGCAATACTGGTGGCAGTCAGGGACCGCACCTTCATTTTGAAATAAGAGAAACCCAAACAGACAGAGTACTAAATCCGCTTTTATTTGGCATGCCGCTTCCCGACACCGTACCACCGCTTGTATTTCGTCTAGCCGTTTACGATAGAAATAGCAGCACGCTAGAACAAGTGCCTAATTTTTATACTTTAATAAAAAAAGGAGATTATTATACAGTAATAGATTCCTGCATTCGCTTTAAAAGCAATAAAGTAAGTTTTGCTATTAGTGCTGTTGACCGCCTCTCGGGGTCTACTAACCCAACAGGCATTTACGAAGCCGATTTATTTGCTAATGACCAGCCCATTGTAGGTTTTCAATTGGATGGCATCAGTTATGATGATACCCGATATTTAAACGCGCATATCGATTATAAACTTAGAAATAGTGGAGGACCCTTTGTACAACATCTTTCGCGATTACCAGGTTATCCTGCTGGCGTATACAAAGAAATGGCGGGTAATGGAATAATTGAGTTGGATACAAGCACTTGCAGTTCCATCCTTATTCAGGTAAAAGACGCTGCTGGTAATACCAGTACTATTCAATTTAAAATAAAGGCTGCAACTATTGCTATAGCACCTACTACCAGCAATAATAGCTATTACTTTCAGCCAGGCTATTTGAATGTGTTTGAAAACAATCAGCTGCGCTTTTATCTACCAGAAAAAGCCTTATTTGATGCTATTCATTTCAACTATATAGCACCGAATACAAAATTCGCATTTCCTGTATATACTATATTTAATGGTAATATTCCGGTACAAGGTTATTTTCCTGTATCTATATTTGCTCCAGCCCTTCCATCCAACAAAGTAGTGATGCACCGATTCTGGAATGACAAACATGATTATACAAAAGCAGTACAGAATCAGGGATGGTTCACTGCCAGTTTCCGGGAATTTGGCAATTTTCAATTAATGGTAGATAGTATAGCGCCCATCATTAAACCCATTGGTTTTAAAGAAGGCATGTCCTGCAGCAAATCAAAAGCCCTTTCCTTTATTGTATTAGATAATACAGAAGAGTTGAGTTTTAGCGCCTGGCTTGATGGGGAGTGGATTTGTTTTAGCAATGACAAGGGGAGTAAATTTATTTATGCATTCGACGAACACTGCTTGCCGGGCAAACATGAATTAAAAATAGTGGCGACTGATCAGGTAGGCAATCAATCAACAAAGATCTACCATTTTACCAGATAAGTAGGATGCAAAAAAATAGATGTTCAATGAACTATTAACTGCATTCCTTGTTTTTATAAAAACCCGTTTTATTATTCATTACTAAGTACCTCAACTATGACAGCTTTAAAAGAAGGATCCAAAGCACCTGCATTCAAAGGAAAAGATCAAAACGAACAAGCACATTCATTGGCAGATTATAAGGGCCAAAAACTGATTATTTATTTCTACCCGCAGGATGATACGCCTACCTGTACACAACAGGCCTGTAACCTGCGCGATAATTTTGCCTTGCTGAAAAAAAATGGTTTTGTGGTATTGGGTGTTAGTCCCGACCCCATCCCGAAGCATAAAAAATTTGCAGAAAAATATCAATTGCCCTTTACCTTATTATCGGATCCCGAACATACCATCATTGACAAATATGGCGTATGGGGCGAAAAACAACTCTACGGAAAAAAGTACATGGGCTTACTGCGTACCAGTTTTGTTATTGATGAAAAAGGCATTATTCAAAAAATATTTTTGAAGCCAAAAAGTAAAATACACGCTACCGAAATACTCGAAGCCTGGGCAGCGCTGAAAAAAAAATAAATTCATTTTTACAATCAGAGGCAACCTCCAAAATGGTGGCTACGTTCAATAGGATATAAAAGTTCAAATATGAAAAAATATATCTTGGTCTGTTTTACAGTATGCCTTACCATTAGTATTAATAGTTGCAGCAAGAGCAGTCCTGCAAGCAATAATACTGGCACAGGCGGCACGGGTGGAAGCTCCTGCAACCTCAGTGTTTCCTTTTCCACGAATATTAAAAGAATCCTGGATGCTAATTGCACCGCCTGTCACGCACCTGGTAGCGGCAATGCATCTGCCTTAGGTAAATGGAATTATGATGGCACTTATTCCAGTGCCTTTAGCAATCGCTCCAATATTTCTTTACAAGTAGTGAATGGAACTATGCCTCAAACGGGTGGACTTCCTACATCAGTAAGAGACTCTGTAAAATGTTGGGTCGACAAGGGTGCTATCAATTAATAATATCAGAAGATGGTTTTGCATAGCTGGCGCTCTCTCTGCATTTTTTGAGGGGCCAGCTTTTTTATTTAGCAATCACCCATTCTACTTCGCCAAATTCAAAAGATCGATCGATGGTATCGGAGCATAGCAATTGCCCCTTGGTATTAACGCCCTGAATAGTTGTTTCAAAAATACTTTCCCCTTTTTTGAGTAATTGCTTTTGCTGCCATTTATAAAGTTGGCGACAATAATTATTTGTTAGTATTTCGGCCGGTGTTTGCAAAAGCAACTCATAGGCCTCCATTATGTTTTTATATAATGCCGAACCCATATCGATTATATCATATGTTTTACCAGTAATGGCCTTCAAGGAAACGGGGTTTGGAATGGATGGATCAAAATCCAGTTGATTGATATTAATGCCAATACCCACCACGGCCCATTTCCAAGTTCCACCATTGGAAGCCCCAATGACAGACTCAATCAGCATGCCACCTGCCTTTCTGTCATTCCAATAAATATCATTGGGCCATTTTATTAAAGTATTACCGCCTGCATATTGGTCGAAAAAATCGCGACAAGCAAGCGCAATAGCCATACTAAGGCAAAATTGGTCGGCTATTTTCAGGGAAATAGGCTCCAAAACCAAGCTCATAGCGATATTCTGGCCTGCTGCTGCTTGCCATGTTTTTCCCCTTTGCCCTTTCCCCGCTGTTTGTTCCCTGGCAATGAAGGCCATGCCATGTTTTGCCATACCTGCATGTACCTGCTGCATGGCATAGTTGTTGGTGCTATCTACGCTGTCCAATATGGTAATAAACCTGTTGGTAGTCATCATTAAACAAATGGCAAAGAAGTCTTACTTTTGAGCCGGTTTTACAAACTGTATGAATCCTTAAAAATACGGCCAAAAACAAACCACTACTTAAAATATTTTTTGATTTGAATAATTCGATCGCAACTACTACCCGCAAAAAAAGCAGTGTGGTACGTTTAACCAGAAACAGCAAAATTTTCAAGAACATCATTCTTGCCATACAGGAAAAAAAAGCGCAGCATATCGTTAGCCTTGATTTAAGAAAAATCCCAGAAGCAGTAGCTGATTTTTTTATCATTTGCCAGGCTACCAATAGCACCCAATTAAGTGCTATTGCCAATTTTGTAGAGGAAGATGTGCGTAAGAAATGTGGCGAGCTACCTTATAAACACGAGGGAAAACATGCACAGCAATGGATTTTGATTGACTATGTAAGTATTGTTGTACATGTGATGATGCCCGAACAAAGAAAGTTTTATCAACTGGAGGAATTATGGAGCGATGCCATCGTCATGGAACACAATGACGATTAACATTTCCCGTTTTATATACTAATAAATTTTTGAGATTTTAATAATACTATGGCACAGAACGATAAGAATCAAAATGACCTGGGCAGGAAATACGGTCCTGAAAACCAGCCTCCAACGGGAGATGATCCACAAAAAAAGAAAACCCGTTTTAATGTTTACTGGATCTACGGAATCATCTTTGTAGCCATCGTAGGCTATAACCTCGTTCGTAATGTGAGTGAAAGAGGCATTGAAATTAACCAACAGAATTTTTATGAAATTCTGCGCAATGGCGATATCGATACCGATTTGGCTAAACCACGCCAAAAGACAGGCGTTGTGGTTATTCGCAATAAAAAAATTGTAAAAGTCTATATAAAAAAAGACAGCCTGATTAAAAAGGCCGCCCTATACAAAACCTTTGTACCAGCCGATGAATATACAGCGCTGGCCAAATCCGAAAACCCTCAATTGTATTTCGGTGTTGTAAAGGATGAAACTTTTATCAAACAATTGGAAGACTGGCTGAACCAAAATCCTAGTGTTCCAAAAATGTCGCCCTCTTATGATGACGATCCAGAATGGTTTAGCATCATCGCTAATATTTTACCCATCCTACTCATCTTACTGGTATTTATTCTCATGATGAGAAAAGTAGGCGGACCTGGTGGTAGTGGTGGACCCGGTGGTATTTTCAATATCGGAAAAAGCAAGGCTACCCTTTTCGACAAAGGCACCCGCGTGAATATCAATTTCAATGATGTTGCCGGATTAGATGAAGCCAAAGTGGAAGTGATGGAAATTGTTGACTTCCTGAAAAATCCTAAAAAATACACCGCACTCGGTGGTAAGATACCAAAAGGTGCTTTATTAGTAGGCCCTCCAGGTACGGGTAAAACCTTATTGGCAAAAGCCGTAGCAGGGGAAGCGCAAGTGCCTTTCTTTAGTTTGAGTGGTAGCGATTTTGTTGAAATGTTTGTAGGTGTTGGTGCCAGCAGGGTACGCGACCTTTTCAAACAAGCCAGGGAAAAAGCACCTTGTATCATCTTCATTGATGAGATAGATGCCATCGGCCGCGCCAGAGGAAAAAATGTGATGATGAGTAATGATGAAAGAGAAAATACCCTCAATCAATTACTGGTAGAAATGGATGGTTTTGGTACCGACCTTGGAATTATCATCCTCGCCGCTACCAACCGCCCCGATGTATTGGATACTGCCCTGCTTCGTCCGGGTAGATTTGACCGTCAGATTACCATCGACCGTCCTGATTTAGTAGGAAGAGAAGCCATTTTTAAAGTGCATCTTACTCCGATTAAAATATCACAAACACTCGATATTCATAAACTGGCTGAACAAACCCCTGGTTTTGCAGGTGCCGATATTGCCAATGTGTGCAACGAAGCAGCCCTGATTGCCGCCAGAAAGAATAAGGAAGCAGTGGACATGAGCGATTTTCAAGATGCTATTGACAGGGTCATCGGCGGATTGGAAAAAAGAAATAAAATCATTTCTCCTGAAGAAAAAGAAATCATTGCTTACCACGAAGCTGGTCATGCCATCTGTGGTTGGTATCTCGAACATGCGTATCCGTTATTAAAAGTAACTGTGGTGCCAAGGGGATCGGCTGCATTGGGCTATGCTCAATACACGCCCAAAGAACAATACCTCTACAATACCGATCAACTGATGGATCAAATTTGTATGACCTTGGGTGGTCGTGCGAGTGAAGATATCTTCTTCGGAAAAATTAGCACCGGCGCTAGTAATGATCTGCAACAGATTACCAAGATTGCCTATAGCATGATTACTGTTTACGGTATGAATGATAAGATTGGTAATATCAGTTATTACGACCCCACTCAGGAAAATATGTTTACTAAACCCTTCAGTGAGGAAACCGGTAAAATGATTGACGAAGAAGTAAGAAAGCTGATTGAAGTGGCATACGTAAGAACAAAAGAATTGCTGACAGAGAAAAAAGGCGATGTAGAAAAACTGGCCAAGGAATTACTTAAAAAAGAAGTTTTGTTTAAGAGTGATGTTGAATCGCTGATTGGCAAAAGACCTTTTGAAGAAAAAAAATCATTAGAAGTAAATCCTGAAGACGCTGTCAATGAGCCTCCAACAAAAAATGAAGGCGAGGGCATGGATGCCATTAATAACCCAACTCAAATGTAATTGGCAATGGCGGTTTCACCGGCAAAAGAAAATATATTAAAAAGAATTCGGCAGGCACTGAGTAACCCAGTGCCTTTGCCTTTTCCCAATAGTGAAGGAACCAATTCTGTTTATCTTCCCAAAAAAGATGAACTGGAAATCCTTTTTGGAGAAGAATTCACCAAACTACAAGGAAAATTTGCTTTTTGTATCGATGAAGCAGACATGCAATTGCAGGTACAGCAATTAATCAAGGACCGTAACTGGACCAAGGTATTTTGTGTGGATGACCGATGGGAAAATGCTTTCAGCACCAGCATCCACCTCGAGAGCTGCGACCTTTCCATCACCGGTTGCGAATACCTGGTGGCAAGAACCGGCTCGATTGTAATGAGTGCTGCTGAACAAAGCGGCCGCACCGTAAGCGTATATGCACCCGTTCATATCTGTATCGCCTACACGAAGCAATTGGTTTATGATGTTAAAGATGCCCTGCAGTTGCTCAAAGAAAAATACCATCAGCAAATGCCTTCATTGATTACATTTGCTACAGGTCCCAGCCGCACTGCCGACATTGAAAAAACATTGGTGACAGGCGTACATGGACCAAAGGAAGTATATTGCTTTCTTGTAGACAACTAATTAACGCGCTCAATGAAAAATGAAATCAATAAATTATTTGTGTATGGATCGCTGAGGAGTGGATTCCGTAGTACTGCTTACGAATACCTTACCCGATTTTTTCACCTCATAGGAGAAGCCGTTGTTAAAGGCCGATTATTCGACCAAGGTGAATTCCCTGTTGCCACTGCCACCGAAGATGATCATTTTATTATTGGTGAATTATACGAATTAAATAATCCGGCAGAATTTTCCTGGGCCATCGGCCAATTAGATGATTACGAAGGACTCGGTGCAGCAGAAGGAGAACAATCATTGTATAAAAGAGAGAGCGCCATCGTTTATCAAAATAGTACGCCACATATTGCCTGGATATATTGGTATGATGGAAACACCGAAGGCTTACCAGTTTTACAAACAGGTGATGTGCTTGCCTACTTACAGGAAAAAAATCGGCCGCTTTAAATACTATACTATTTGAGCCAGCTTGCAGCAAATAAAACAATTTACTTCCTCTCCGACTTTCACCTCGGTGTACCCAATGCTGAAAGCAGCCTGCAACGCGAAAAAAAAATCATTCAATTCTTAGACGAAATAAAATCAACGGCTGCCGAAATATTTATACTCGGCGACCTCTTCGATTTTTGGTTCGAATATAAACATGTAGTGCCCAAGGGTTATGTGCGCATCTTGGGTAAGCTTGCCGAACTCACCGATAGCGGCATACCCATTCATTTTTTTGTAGGCAACCACGATATGTGGATGAAAGATTATTTTCAAAAAGAAATGAATATCGCTGTGTACTTCGAACCCAAGGCATTTGAATTCAATGGAAAAAAATATTGGATCGGCCATGGCGATGGAGTCGGGCCCGGTGACCATGGTTATAAGTTTATAAAAAAAGTATTCCGCAATCCCATTTGTCAATGGTTATTCGGTATTCTACCTCCCCGAATTGGTATTGGCACCGCCAATTATTTCAGTCGCAAAAGCAGGGCTAAAGCCGGAAAGGAAGAAGAACATTTTTTAGGCGAAGAAAACGAATGGCTGATCAGTTATTGCAAGGATGTATTAAAACAGGAGCACTACGACTTTTTTGTTTTTGGCCATCGGCACCTTCCCATCCACTTTCCCATTGGAGAGAATAGCCTTTATGTTAATTTGGGGGACTGGATAAAATACGATAGCTATGCAGTATTAGAAGCCGATACTTTGGCACTCAAGTATTACAATAGTGAAAAATAATAAACACTATACCGTTTTTACAATCGCCTGCGCTTTACATATAAAGCTTATAGGGCTATTATTCCTTTTTACGCTAAGCAGTTTTTATTGCAGTGCTCAATCCGATTCTAATTTTACCTTCATTAAAACGATACCCGGACATTTTACTGCATTTGAAGTAGACAAACTCGATAATATCTTCCTCATTGATGACAATAACCAATTAAAAAAAATCAATGGCCGCGGCGATTCAATGGGAGTTTTCAATGATGTAAAAAAATATGGCAGCCTTACTTATATAGATGTAAATAATCCATTGAAAATTTTACTCTACTATAAAAGTTTTGCCAGTATCATTACCCTTGATCGTTTTTTGAGTATCCGCAATTCCATCAACCTGCGCAAAGAACATATTTTTTCTGTCAATAGCCTGGCCACTTCCTATGATAATAATATTTGGATATTCGACGAACAGGAATACCAACTTAAAAAAATTAGTGAAGAAGGAAAATCATTGCAACAAACAGTGGATATACGACTCCTGCTTAATGAAACCATTTCGCCTACTAAAATATTTGACCACGAAAATTTCGTTTACCTCTACGACCCCGAAAAAGGATTTTATATTTTCGATTATTTCGGCGCCTATAAAAATAAACTAAGCTTTCTGCAATGGACCGATGTAAATATCAGCAATAATACCGTTTACGGTTTTTTCAATAACCAACTCGAAAGCTACCAACTGGGTTCACTACAACTGAAAGAATATCGATTACCTGCCTTCTTTGGCGAATACATTTCTATTAAAGCCGTTAATGGAAAAATATATTTATTAAGAGATGCAGGCATTGATATCTACTCAGTGCATTAAAAAAATGCAAATTGTACTATAAACCAAATCCAATCCGGCCCTTTATATTAATTTTACGCAATGGAATTTTTAGATAAAATTTATGGCAATAACTCCGTCCGCAATTATGCAATAGTAGCGGGTATTATACTGGTTACCCTGATTATTAAAAGATACTTATCGAGGTATATCGCTTCCCTGCTGTTTAAAATTGTCAATCGTATTTGGAAAAATGTTGACAAAAAATCTTTTGTCGACCTGGTGGTAGAACCATTGGAATGGTTTCTATTAATATTAATCGCCGTTTTTTCTATTGACAAACTAAATTTTCCGCCCGACTGGGATTACAATATTTACAGTCATTCTACCGAAGAAATTGTAGATCGTCTCGGCATTGGCATCATCATCGCTGCCTTCACTTGGTTGGCCATGCGCATGATCGATTTTATTGCCATTGTATTAGAACAAAAAGCGAGCCTTACCAAGGATAAAAGCGATGACCAGCTCATTGTATTCTTTCGCGATTTTTTAAAAATATTTATTGTCATCGGTGGTTTATTGCTCATCATCAAAGCCTGTTTCAACCAGCCCATTGGTCAGTTATTAATCGGCCTTAGTTTTATTGGTGCTGCCATTGCCTTTGCTGCCAAGGAAAGTCTCGAAAACCTGATTGCTTCTTTCATCATCTTCTTTGATAAGCCTTTTATCACCGGCGATTTATTGAAAATAAATAATGTGATTGGCCGGGTAGAGAAAATAGGATTGCGCAGCACCCGCATTCGTACTACCGACAAAACACTCGTGACCGTGCCCAATAAACAAATGGTGGACAGTGTAGTAGATAATTGGAGCATGCGCTCGCAAAGAAGGGCCGAAATAAAACTCGATTTGGAAGTGAATACGCCCGTAGAAACAGTGGTAGCTTTTCAAGCTGCCATTAAAAAAATGCTGGAAGAAGAAAAAGTCCTCCTGAGCTCCCACAATGTATTCATTACCGAATTAAGCAAAAACGGTATCACCGTTTTGGTAGAATATTTTACGCAGAAAATAGCCATCGACGAGTTCAATGTACTCAAAGAAAAAATGCATATCAGCATTAAGGGAAAAATGCAGGCATTCGATATTCAAATGGCTAAAGTGAATCCCTGAAAATACTAACGCTATCGGAGAAACGCAGTTTGTTGCCCGGAAAATCGGTAGCCGATAAATTTTTGATAAGCTGGTAAGCCCCGTAGTTTTCATCCGGCAAGGGACCACCCTCCCCCAATTGTTTGATAGAGCGTATCTGCCCGCTGATAAAATCGCCCTTGGTAGTCAGGTTTATTTTCAACATGGGTGCAATGCCACTCACGCCTTCTAAATTAAACATGCCATAGGTGCAAAAATTACCCAGGCTATAAGCAATGAATTTATTTTTATACAATTCCATGGCCCTGGGTACATGCGGACCATGGCCAATGACCACATCTGCCCCCGCATCAATTACAGCGTGTGCAAATTTGTACACATCGCCCCTGTTCTGCCCCAAAAATAGTTCGGCTTTCTTTGGTACATGCGTGGCCGATCTTCCCTCGGCACCAGCATGCATCGACACAATAACAATATCGCAGCACGCTTTTAATTTTTTTACACTGGCAATGGCTGCCGCATAATCATTCAACTGTATACATCCTTTGTGTGGCGCAAAAGCCGCCATGCCTATTTTAATACCACGCACCGTAGTACTGCAAACAGGATGGTTTTGCAAACCCGCAAATAGTAAGGGCAATACTTGTAAGGTAGCAATGCTACTCTTGGTACCCGTAGTACCAAAGTCGGATACATGGTTATTGGCCACACTCAGCATATCAAAACCATTGTCCGAAAAATATTTTGCATACCTGGTAGGCTGCCTGAAACAATATACATTTTCGCCACTGCCCTTGGGCTCGCCGCCAGCATCTAAAAAAACGCCTTCGGCATTGCCGAAACTGATATCGGCGGCTTGTATCTCATTGCTAAAATATTGCAATAAATCTTTTCCGTCGTTGGGAGGTAATAAATGTGCATCGGGGTAATTGCTGCCAAACATGATATCGCCTACCGCCAAAAAAGAAAGCGTATCACTGTCACGCATACCCGAAATTTCAGGCACCGTATCTTTTTTAACGGTGGGCATGGCAGGAACTTGTTGCGAAGAACTCCCGCAACTCAACCAGCAAAAAACGATTCCGGTAATACAATATAATTTCATCGACGAATACATGCAGCTATTTAAGAATGTCGGCCAACTCCTTATCCCATTTACCCGTTTTGCCATATTCTACCACGCGACCAATTTCTTTGCCATCTTTCATTACAATGATGGTGGGCACATTTACAATACCAAAGGCTTCGGCAATATGACCGAGGGAATGCTTCTCTCTGTTTACACCAAAAAAAGTAATGCGGTCATCGGGCACTCCAGCCATTTCTTGTAATTTAAAAAAACGGGGAAGAATAAATTGTGTGTCCTCGCACCAGGTGCCGCCAAATACTACATACTGCACTTTGCTCTTAGCGCTTTCTAATGCAGAAAGCGTTGCCGTATCCGGACCATAAATAGC
Organism: Chitinophaga pinensis; assembly: GCA_943367825.1. Classification (GTDB taxonomy): domain Bacteria; phylum Bacteroidota; class Bacteroidia; order Chitinophagales; family Chitinophagaceae; genus Ferruginibacter; species Ferruginibacter pinensis_J. Next base: position 15,610 of record CALRKF020000008.1, on the reverse strand, counting down.
CTGATTGGATTGGTACCACTTGAAGGAACTATCGTTTTGTATATAATATTTATTGATCAGTCCCCTTAATATTTTTACCTCGGGGTGTTTGGGGTCGGCACTGATTTCGTACTGTGCCTGTGCAAAGGATACTTGAACTAATGCAAGAAAAAGCATACTGATAAAAACTTGTTTCATATTATGATGGATAAAAATTATGAATGAGGCTGTAATATTAAACTTTTTTTAGAGATACCATGCGGCCAAAAAACGATGGAATGTTAAAGCCAGTATAAAACAGCTGATAAGATATGAAGTGTTTAAAAATCAGGATTACATGTTTGCTTTCAATTCATTCAAAAAAGCCTTCATTTTTTTGAGCGATTCTATCAAAGCAAATTTTTCATCTGCTTTTTTATTGTTTTTCAAAAATTCCTTGGCGCCTTCTAATGTATATTTTCTTTCGCGCAGCAAATGATAAATCAATTGCAGGTTTTTAATATCCTCGGGCCTGAACAAACGATCGCCCTTTCCATTTTTTTTGGGTTTTAAAACCGCAAATTCATTTTCCCAAAAACGAATCAGGCTTTGATTCACTTTAAACATCTCCGCCACCATGCCAATGGGATAATATAATTTCTTAAACAATTCCTCATCATTGGGCACTTCAATTAAATCAACACCCGTATCCATATCCTTCAGGCGCATGCGACCCCGCGTGGCTTTCTTATTATCAGTTTTTTTCTTTGCTACAACTTGTACTGGAAGCTCCAACGGTTCCTGCTCTTCTTGTACCACCGCAATTTGTTCCTCTTTTACCACAATAGCTTTCTCCTCCTTTACAGGTGCTTGTTTGATTTCCTCTGCAGGAATATCATCAAAAGCAAAAGCAATTTGTTTAAATGCCATACCTAAATTTAGTCAAAACTTTTTGCACTACCCGATGCAGCCATTTTTAATAATCGGTCGAACTGCTCTGCATTCAGGTCATTATAAAAAAAGTAAACCGGATCTACCGGTGTACCGTTAACATGTACTTCGTAATGGCAATGCGGTCCTGTACTGGCACCCGTGCTGCCCACCCAACCAATCACTTCTCCGCGCTTCACCCTTTGTCCCGCTACTGCCTTGATGCGCACCATATGCATATATACCGTTTCGTACCCATAACCATGATTGATGATTACATGGTTGCCCGTACCCGTGCCCATACCAGCCGTGGTAACAATACCATCGCCTGTTGCATATATAGGTGTGCCCTGCGGAGAGGTAAAATCGAGTCCGCTATGCATTTTTGCAATACCATATATTGGGTGAATGCGATAGCCAAAACCACTGGCAATACGTGTGAGGTCCTTATTGCTTACCGGTTGTATGGCAGGAATACTCGCTAATTTATCGCCCTGGTTTTTGATGAGTTTTTCAATGGCATTGTAGCTCTGAAACTGATACGTGATGCGGGCCGCAATATTATTCAATGTAGCTTCAATGCCATGTGCCAGTTCATTATCGCTCATCACATTTACTTTTTCCAGCTCCTTCTTTTTCTCAATTAATTTAGTGCGCATACTATCAGGCACCGGATTGGCTTCAAAAATACTTCGGTACACTTCATTATCGCGTTTTTCCAATGCAATCATCTGTTGTTCGAGGGTAGTCATTTTTCCACTCAGTGCTACATAATCATCCTGCAATGCCTCGTAACGCAGTTGCGCTTCCTTGTCCTTGGGCTTGGGAAAAAAACGATTGTATACGGTAATGATAATAGCAGAAGTAACGATGGCAGCCGATATAAAACCAAAAAAGCGCAGGAGCTTTACCCTTAAAGGGGTCACCAGCTTTTCGTAGCGCAGTGTATTGGTATTATAGTAATATTTTATTTTTTTCATGCTGCCATTCTCTTAGGCTTGTATTAATTGCCGCTTGAAGCCGATTTATTACCTTTGTCCGGAATTTAACGGGTAGCAAATATAACCCCATTCAACCCAAAAATCAACCCAAATAAACAATCGGATATTATGATGACGAGTGCTGAAATAAGAGCTGCTTTTTTGAAATTTTTTGAGGACAAGGGACATACCATCGTTTCTTCTGCCCCCATTGTAGTAAAAGACGATCCCACCCTTTTATTCACCAATGCCGGCATGAACCAGTTCAAGGATTTTTTCCTGGGCAATAAACTGCCCCTCTACGGAAGGGTGGCAGATACCCAAAAATGCCTAAGGGTGAGTGGCAAGCACAACGATTTAGAAGAAGTGGGTGTAGATACCTACCATCATACCATGTTCGAAATGCTGGGCAATTGGAGTTTTGGCGATTATTTTAAAAAAGAAGCCATCACCTGGAGTTGGGAGCTACTCACCGAAATATATAAGATTCCGAAGGACCGCCTATATGCCAGCGTTTTTGAGGGCGATGAAAAAGAAAAAATACCTGCCTCTACTGTTGCATTGGCAAAATGGAAGGAATTATTACCCGATAATCAAATTGTATTCGGCAATAAAAAAGATAATTTCTGGGAGATGGGCGATACTGGCCCATGTGGCCCCTGCAGCGAAATACATGTTGACTGCCGTTCCGATGAAGAAAGAAAACTCATCCCCGGTGAGCAACTGGTCAACAAAGACCATCCCCAGGTAATTGAAATATGGAACAATGTATTCATTCAGTATAACCGAAAAAAAGACGGTTCACTGGAGCCATTGGCCGCCACGCATGTGGACACTGGTATGGGACTCGAAAGACTGGTGCGTGTTTTACAAGGAAAAAAATCGAATTACGATACCGATATCTTCAGTGGTACGATTGAAGCCACCGAAAAAATTACCGGTAAAAAATATACTGGTGGCGACGATAAGCCCAGTGTAGCCTTCCGAGTAATTGCCGATCATATACGTGCCATTGGCTTTACCATTGCCGACGGACAATTGCCTTCGAATACGGGTGCGGGTTATGTTATCAGAAGAATTTTAAGAAGGGCGGTACGTTATTATTTTTCTTACCTCGATTATAAACAACCCCTGCTCAATCAACTGATACCCGTATTGGCCAAACAATTCGAAACTGTGTTTCCAGAATTGCAGCAGCAGGTAGACTTTGTAGCCAAGGTAGTGAAGGAAGAAGAAGAAGCATTTTTAAGAACCCTCGATAAGGGCTTGAAAAAAATGGATGAAATCATTGCACAGGCCAGTGCCGACAGAACCATTCAGGGCAATGCCGCATTTGAATTGCTCGATACTTTCGGATTTCCGATTGACCTTACCCGATTGATTGCCTCCGAAAATAATTTAACCGTAGACGATGCAGGCTTTGAAAAAGAGATGCAGCAACAGAAAAACAGGAGTCGCGCTGCCACTGCATTAGAAACAGAAGATTGGATCACCGTACATGATATGGCTTCCTCCAAATTTGTGGGCTACGATTCAGTAGAAACAAAGAGTAAGATTGTTAAATACCGAAAAGTAAGTGGCAAGGGAAAAGAATTGTATCAATTAGTATTAGATACCACGCCTTTTTATGCCGAAAGCGGCGGGCAGGTAGGCGATACCGGTAGTTTGAAATTAGGCAATGAAAGCATTCAGATTGTAGATACCAAGAAGGAGAACGACCTGATCATACATTTTGCCGAAAAAATCCCTGCTGATTTATCGGGCGAACTAACGGCAACGATTAATCGAACAAGAAGAAAAGAAATAACGGTTCACCATAGTGTAACGCATTTGATGCATGCGGCCCTGCGCAAGGTATTGGGCAATCATGTGGCGCAAAAAGGAAGTCTGGTAAATGAAGAGCACCTGCGTTTCGATTTTAGTCATTTTGCCAAAGTATCCGATGAAGAGATGGCGGCGGTAGAAAAAATTGTCAATGAAAAAATCAGGGAGAATATTCCCGTAGTAATAAAATCATTGCCCAAGGATGAAGCCGTTGCATTAGGTGCCATGGCATTATTTGGAGAGAAGTATGGCGATATTGTAAGAGTAGTCATCATGGATCCGAATTATTCCATTGAATTATGTGGTGGTACCCATGTGGGTAGTACTGGTGAGTTGGGATTGTTTAAACTAAAAGCAGAGTCGGCAGTAGCGGCAGGTGTGCGCCGGGTGGAAGCCGTTTGTGGCAAGGCAGCAGAAAATTATATTCAGTTGCAATTAGACCAAGTGCGTGCCATCCGCGATTTATTAAAAAATCCGAAGGAGCTGGCAAAATCCATTGAGGGATTGCAAACAGAGAACAACGAATTAAAAAAGAAGATAGAAGGATTAGAAGCGCGGCAATTGGTGGGCATCAGAAATGCCTTATTGCAAAAAGACGAGATCATCAATAATGTAACGTTCATTGGTGATATTGTAGAAGTGCATAATGCCGATGCCTTAAAAAAACTTTGTTTCGATTTAAAGAATCACTTGCACGATCATTTGGTAGTGCTCTGTGCCAATATTGATGGCAAGGCCAATGTTGCCATTGGTATTTCCGATACGGTGGTGGCGGCCAAGAACCTGGATGCAGGCAAGCTTATCAAAGAGCAAGTGGCCGTTTTAATCAAAGGTGGTGGTGGTGGTCAGAAGAACCTTGCCACAGCCGGAGGACAGGACATTAGTCATCTACAAGAAGTGATCGACAAAATAAAATCACTGCTATAACCATGCAGCTTATCATTGAAAGTCCGCGTTTGCTATTGCGACAATTTACCCTGGCAGACGCGGACTCTTTATTGCAACTAAACAGCAACCCTGCGGTGATGCAGTACCTGCATGAAGCGCCCCTGCATACAATTGCCGATGCCGAAAAAGTACTCACCGATATTATCTTCCCTCAATACAAAAACAATTTAGGCCGCTGGGCCCTGCACTTAAAAGAGAACAACCAGTTCCTCGGTTGGTGTGGACTCAAGTACCTGGCCGAAAAGGATGAGGTAGACCTTGGTTATCGTTTATTACAAGAACATTGGGGCAAGGGCTTTGCCACCGAAGCCGCACTACATTGTGTTGAATATGGTTTTAAAAAATTATCACTCCCCTTGATAATTGGCAGGGCACATGTAGATAATAAAGCTTCTATAAAAGTGTTGGAGAAAGTTGGGATGGAGTTTGTGAGGGAGGGGGTGGAGGATGGGTGTGTGGTGAGGATTTATAGAATTGGGGCTTAAGTTAAAACTCTGTCGTTATTTAGTTTGTCAGATTAATTTTTTACTTATAACTATTTATAACGATGGCAGATAGTTTTGTGATTTTATTTATAATTAATTTATATTATATTTGTTTATGCATCAATATAAATGCCTCCCGAGCACATTCAAGCAAATATTTTGAAGTGAAATACTATATTACCTTAACAAATAAGTCAAACCAAACTATATGTTGTTAGAAAAAAAAATCAGAACCAAGTTAGATACAGTAAGAAAAGGCGAATGGGGCTTACTTGAATTAAGAAACTGTGGGCTTACAGAAATTCCTAAAGAAATTTTTGAAATGCCCTATTTAACCAGTATTGATTTTAGCAACGATGACTATTGCGAAGAACAACATAAAAACAAAATCAAAGAAATTCCTGATAAAATAATAAACCTAACACAACTTTATAGAATTGATATTTCTGGAAATAAGGTTTCGTCTATTAGCGAAAATTTAATGAAAATAAAATCTCTCGAGTTTCTTAACTTAAAAAATAACAAATTAACTGATTTTTCTGCTAAAATAGCAAACATGCCTAGTTTAAAGCAACTCATTTTAGATGGAAATCCATTTGAAATGATTCCGCCTGAGATTGTGGCTAGAGGAATTGAATCTTTACGAAATTTTTTCATAGAACTTGAGGAAAAAGATTTTCTCTATGAAGCCAAACTAATTATTGTTGGGGAGGGAAGGGTTGGAAAAACATGTATATCAAAGGCATTAATTGACCCATGTTTTACGCTCAAAGATGAAGAAAGCACAGAAGGAATCAACATTAATAGATGGATAATTCCAAAAGATGAAATACAACTAATAAATCCTAAAATTCAGAGAGACTTACAAATAAATATTTGGGACTTCGGAGGTCAGGAGATTTACCATTCTACACACCAATTCTTTTTAACAAAAAGATCGATGTATATGATGGTCACTGAATCAAGAAAAGAAGATAGTCATGATGACTTTTATTATTGGTTAAACATAATTAAACTTCTTGGTGATAAAAGCCCAGTAATATTAGTTTTGAATAAATGTGACCAACCTACTAAGGAATTACCTGTGAAAGAATTCTCTGTAACATTTAACAATATAGCCAATTTTAAAAAAATAAGCTTAAAACCTGGCTTTGAGATTACAATTACAGACTTAAGAAATAATCTCAAATCTATTGCTTCCAATCTACCACACATTGGCAATCCACTTCCTAAGAAATGGGTGGATATCAGAATTGAGTTGGAAAAACTAAAGCTTGAAGGTAAAAATTATATATCCGAACATCAGTATTTGGAAATATGTCGTTCTCATTACAGAAAAACTGAGAGTGCACTGTTTTTAAGTGAATATTTTCATGACTTAGGTGTACTATTACATTTTCAAGATGATATAGATTTAAAAGACACTGTTATATTGAATCATGAATGGTTAACTACTGGGGTTTATAAGATATTAGATGATCAAAAAGTAATTGACCAAAAAGGACGATTCTCAATTGAAGATCTAAAAAGGATTTGGTCTGATGAAGAATATAAGAACAAGATTAGAGAGCTTATTACCCTGATGAAAAATAAGAAGTTTGATTTATGTTTTGAACTTTCACAAGGTGAATATTTGGCTCCTAGGCTTCTTCCGGTTGATGAAATAGAACATTCATGGGTAGATTATCCAAATAACTTGCAATTTGAAATTCACTATCAATTTATGCCAAAAGGTATTTTAACTAGGCTTATTGTGAAAATGAATCAAGATATTTTAGACAATTATTACTGGAGATATGGTGTCATTCTAAACTATCAAGGTACTAAAGCAATAATTCGGGAAAAATATTTTGAAAATAAAATTTCAATTCAACTTTCGGGGCCAAACAAAAAAGAATTCCTGTTCTTAATACGCAAGGCGATAAATGAAATACATAAAGATTTTAATAAGCTAATGTTTCAGGAGATGGTTCCGTGCATTTGTTCTCAATGCAAGTTATCAAACAAACCATATTTTTATGAATTCGATATCCTCTTAAGGTATGAAATGAATGGACTTACAAAAATTAGATGTAATAATAGCTTAGAAGAGGTGGGTGTATTGCAGCTTACCACAGATGTAATTAAGGGTCGTTTATCAGAGGAAAAAATGATTTTTTGTGAAAATATGAACGAGAGCTTACTTAAAGAAGCTAATATTCCAAACATTGTTTTTTGTGCAGAAAAAGACAGCGCCTCTGTATTTTTTCAAGTAAGAACTCGACCTCAATTTTTTGGTTTACGAGATAGAGATTTTTTACTCGATATTGAAATTGAGAAAATCCGGAAAACTTATCCTAACTATTTTATCTTAGAATACTATTGCTTTGAGAATTATCTATATCACCCTGAAAACATTGCCGAACTGAAGCTTGTTGACTTTGATAAAAAAATATATATTCAAGATATTATATCCCAAAAAAACAATAAAAAAATGGAGATTGTTTCTGTTTTTAAAAAATCTCGTGATAACTATCAAGAATTTAAAATTGAGAGAGAAAATTTAAAATCTAAGAATGACGAAAATGAAATTATTAAATATTTGGAGTCAGACGACATTGAAGTGTTTATGAAATCATTTAGCGTTAAGACGTACTTTAAAAAAACATTACTTGAAAAATATAATTTAAACCCAATTGAACTAGTAAAAACAAAATGGTTTCAAGAAAAAATGGACAAACTCTTTGCAGCTAATTAATTTTACTCCATAATTTAAGGACAAGAATACAAAATGAAAATACTTCAGCTATCATTCGTATTGTTAATAAAAAGGTTCGCCAATGAAGTAGCCTTCTCAATGTTTGGTGACTTCTTTCGCAACGATAGGTGTTCCCTTTAATAAATAATCAGCAAGTACTTTCGCCCATTAACCGCCGTGGCTTGGTCTTCGACCAGCCACCATCAATTTGAAAATAAGCTTAGGGATAAATCAATCAAAAATTTAGATATAGGAAAAATACAATAGCTTAGCGTTTCCGGCTGGTTGGAGACCAGGCCCGGGGCGTGAGATGATTGAATATTATTAAGATATGAAGAAGTTCGATATTAGAGTAATTAATCATTTGTAAATTAAGTTAGCCTTTATTTATAGTAAATATTTATTATATTATTGTATGCTACAATACAAACTATTGCTTCACCCTGTTGCGACACTCCAAGTCCTGCAATAGAAAAAGATAAAGAATTTAGCATAAATTTGTTTTAAGATTGTAAAAAAATGAAAATTAGGACAGATATATTTTTGGGAGATAGCAAGGAAATACTAAAGAATCTACCGGACAACTCTATTGACCTTATTGTGACATCCCCTCCCTATGCTGACCAAAGAAAGGCCACATATGGAGGCATACATCATGACAAATATGTAGAATGGTTTTTGCCAATTTCTGAACAATTGCTACGAGTTTTAAAACCTACTGGAACTTTTGTTTTAAATATCAAAGAAAAAGTCGTTAATGGAGAGCGTAGCACTTATGTGATGGAATTAATACTAGCAATGAGAAAACAAGGTTGGTTATGGACCGAAGAATTTATATGGCATAAAAAAAATTCATTCCCTGGTAAATGGCCAAACCGGTTTAGAGATAGTTGGGAAAGGCTATTGCAATTCAACAAAAACAAGAACTTCAATATGTACCAGAACGAAGTAAAGGTACCGATTGGAAATTGGGCTAAAGGAAGGCTTAAAAATTTAAGTGAAACTGATAAAGTAAGAGACAATGCAAAAAATGGAAGTGGATTTGGTAAAAATGTTTCTAATTGGTTAGGGAAAGAGACCGTTTTTCCAACAAACGTTCTGCACTTGGCAACTGAATGCAATAACAAAAATCATAGTGCAGCATTTCCAGAAGAATTACCAGAATGGTTCATCAAACTATTTACAAAACAAGAGGATACTGTTTTGGACCCATTTGTTGGGTCGGGGACTACATTATTTGTTTCAAAAAGAATGAAGCGACATTCAATTGGGATTGATATAACCCCCGAATATTATAAAATGATAAAAAGCAAAATTAAACCTGTAGAACTATATTTATTAGAACCAAAAGCGAAATATGAAAAAGTTAAGCCTCAAAGACGTTACGCAGTACGTTGAGAAAAATATTGGAACATTTCATAAAAAACGTATCGAAAGTCTTGATGGTTTAAAACTATCTCAAGTTCTAAAACGTAAAAATCCCTACCTATTTAAGGCAAAATATGTTTTAACTGCCGACAAAATAATCAACAGTATAGTTGACGCACATATTTCTTCAAACGAAGAAACCATTTTTGGCGATTGGTTAGAAGGGCTGGCTATTTTTATAAATAGCAAAGTATATAGTGGAAGAAAATCTGGCATTCCAAATATCGACCTTGAATTTGATAATTCTGGAACTCGATATATTGTAACCATAAAATCAGGCCCAAATTGGGGAAACAGTTCCCAAATTAAAAAAATGGCCTTAGATTTCAAAACTGCTCAAAAAACTTTGCGAACAAGCAGTTCAAAATTAAATATAGTTGCAGTAAATGGCTGCTGCTATGGAAGAGACAACAATCCAGATAAAGGAGACTATTATAAATATTGTGGACAAAAATTTTGGGAATTTGTTTCCGGGGACAAAAATTTATATACAGAAATTATAGAACCCCTTGGACACAAAGCCAAAGAAAGAAACGACGACTTTATAAAGTCTTATTCGCAAATGATAAACAAATTCACTAAGGAGTTTACTACAGAATATTGTGATGCTGCTGGTGCAATAAAATGGAAGGAAATTGTAGAACTTAATTCGGCAATTGTTGCACCTGTTGCACCAAAAAAACAAAAGGTAAAATCCAAAAAGAAAACTGCATCGAAAAAGAAAACCTCTAAAAAATAAAGGGTGAACGCATAACATCGGTATTTATAAAAGCTGGGCGGACATAGTAACAATCATCATTTTTTGGTCAACTTTTTTCAGGACGGGTCATACAAATACAATTTTAGAAGTACAGCGGGTGAATACGGCGGACGGCCTTCGCTCTTATGCACTGTATTAATAAAACCTAATTGTTGTAAATCAAGCTTTTCAATAAACGCATCCATGAGTCGTACCGCATTATCGGATGACACCTGGTCTTCCAATGTTGCAAAAAAACTTTGATGGCGCTTTGGCCTGTTATATATTGCATGTCGCTACACCCCAAAATACTATGCAAATTTGTAGCTATTAACATTTGTGTATATTTATAATGTATTGGGAGGTTTTTTCACAAACTCCCGTTAGCTGCAATATATCAAAACTCTCTACTATGCCAATTAAAGAGACCCACTTATTAGATAAGACAGAATTACTTCGAAGAGCTAAAGACCTAAGTAGAGAAAATCTAAAATTCATATTTAGTATTGCAAAAGCAATAAGTTTGAGTGCTGCGACAATTGTTTTTTTTAATATACTTATTGATAAGGGGATTTCCAATTCACATATGAGTTGGCTTGATTTCAGTTTTCGTATTTCTTTGTGGCTAATTAGCTGTTTAGGTATGCTTGTTACATATGATGGAGCAATGTTAGGAACACTTTTTCTTTCACATATTCCCAGGGGAAAAGAAACAATTTACACTTTTTCTTTAGCGGCAATTGAATTCCTACTTTTTGCAATTTTATCTCCTAACTTTTTTCTTGAATACAATGATATAAATACATTCTATGGTTTTAAGATTATTAATATATGGTTTCTTTTTTGGGGGCTTTATTGTTTGTGTTCAAATCTAATTATTAGAAATGCTTTAAAAAACATTAGAGAACAAAATTTTCTAGGATTAAAAGTAATAAATCTGGTTTCTAAGTATAAGAAAATGATGAGGCGTGAAGTTCGTGCTTCGTTTTGTGTTGGATTATTAAGCATCCTTATCTTTGGATGGTTTATTTTATCATTTATTTTATCTTGCAGTTTTGCATACTATCAATATTTTCAATTTATTCCACTATTTATTTTCATAAGTGCAATGATATTTGCTTTTAAAGACCAACACAATCAAAGGGTAATTATTGAAGAAATAATACAAAATATCTAACCTTACGCAACTGCTGCCAATAACTAAGCTTTCGTTTTGCCCAACAGGCAAGAAATGAAAGGGATTAACCACTGGCAAGTGTTCCCAACGCAAACTTTAATGCAAAACGAAAAATAAAGGGATCACTTGGGCCTTGCAGTCCTGCCCCGATTGTATCGGGGAATTATAAAACGAGCCTATATTTATTTGTATTTTTAACCACATCATGAGCAAAAATTCAATTAATGCTCCTTATCATTGAAATCCTATTTTCCTGGCATTCTCTATAATCACATTTTTGTACTCGTCTTTCATTTTAGTTGGCAGAAAGGAAACATCAATCCATCCAATTGCATCATTTATTTTATCTGCAAATTTTCGATAACTATGCTCGATTACTTTTTCGGGGATCTTCATGTTTTTAGCCAAACTATCAAAATCACTTCTTTCTAATTTTCTTTTCCGTGCATTTATTGTCAGGGCCATTTCATCTTTGTCCTCAGGCATTGCTATTTTAGTACATACAAGATCATAAGCAGGGGATAAGATAATATCATTTTGCATTGTTCGCAGCAGCGAAAAGTTTTTTAGGTGCATATCAGCATTGCCGGTTAAGAAACAAAGTATCGTCATTTCAAAAAAGGCAATAACATCAATACCCGGTCTTGTTGAAAAATTAGAAATCTGCTTCCCTATTTTTTCCATCGAACCTCGGTACTTATCATTTGTCAAGGTCTCTGTAAGTTGACACATATCTTCCATAGCAATCTTACCCATTTTTGTTCTGTCGAATCGTTTGGTTAAATAAGCTAATTCTCCTGATTTTAACCTTATCAAACTATGGAATGCAGTGGGTAAACCAAACAGTTCCGACAAATGCATGGTCACATCTTCATTTTCTGGTAAATATGGAAATGTCTCTGTAGGTGGCTTTAAAATATATCCACCCCACAATCCAACAATTGTAAACCTTGAACGCTTTGGATCATTAGGTACTTTTTCGATATTAAGGGACAGCTTTGGTTGTACTCCAGTCACTGCAACACTCCTTATAACTATTTGCTTTGCCAACTCTTGCATTTGTGCATTGCCATAATCTAATGCTGGTGGTGTTGCTGTTCCGAAAAATTTCAAGCTACATGCAGGATGAAAATCTACAGTGCTTTCTGGCAATAGCTGGTAACAATATAAACAACGATGCTTATTCATTATTTATCTTCTTTTGTTTCTATAGGTTCTACACTTACAGCTCCTATGCAATCTTTACATGCAACTAATAGCAAGCCCATTCTGTCATTAGGATTCGTCTTCCAATTTTTAACAGTGATATCCAGTAGCCATCCTTCAGGAATCAGGCCATCAAAAAAAGGGATCATATTATCGCTTTTATATGGTTCCTTTCGTAGCGGTAGTGTAAGGCTTACTGGGATTGCATTTTTTAATTTGAGATAATCCAAATTATACTCAAATCCATACCCATTTTCATCCTGCCAAACCACTCCCGCTTCCCTGTCGCTTAATAAAACTCTTCCTGAGCGTTTCATAATTTTTTATATCTATATTTTTTATGTTTTCAATATCAGTATGATTGATATCTTGTAATAATTTAGGGTCATTTGTTTTTTGGTATTCTATTGCACTGTTATTCGAAACAAATTTCCAACCCTTTATTTCCAGGTCTTCAATAATAGGCTTCATTATAAAACCAATCAATTCTGTTTTATTTTTTAAAAAAATATGGACATTTTTTCCAACGAAATGATTAAGCATTATATCATAAGGATCTATTTTCCTTCCCGATGTGGGTGCAATGTCATATCCGAATAATGCAAGAACCTGGTTAATCTTGTCCATCCGCAGCGTTTCCTTCCCTTGTTCTAATTCCCTGATAAAGCGGAGCCCTACACCTGCTTTTTCTGCAAGTTCTTCCTGTGTCATCCGAAGTTTACCTCGGTTATACTTTACAAAATTTGCAATTTTGTTAGTTTCTGTTGATGCCATATTATACCCTTTCAGGTATAAATATACAAAAAATAATCATTTTACACCCAATCGGGTATAATATTAAATAAAATCATTTATTTATACCCTATCGGGTGTAGTTTACAAAAATATGGATGGGAGAAAAGGCTTATCTTGGTTGGTAATCAATATCAGCCAAAGCAAGGCTTTTGTAGGATTTTCATCTGAGATTGAACATCCACTTTGTTGTTAATTTCAGCCCACTCTATATTTTTATACAAGCTACCCACTGGCGCAAGTGTTCCCATCGCAATCTTTAATGCAAAACAAAATATTGAAGGGATCACTTGTGCCTTTCAGTCCTGCCCCGATTGTATCGGGGAATTATAAAACCAACGTATCCTTCATAGCAAGATCTCTTCTCGGCTTGCCGTGGCCTGGTCTCCGACCAGCCACCATCAATTTGAAAATTAGCTTCGCAAAAATTCAATCAAAAATAAAAGTATAGGAAAAAAACAATGGCCTAGTGGTTCCGGCTGGTTGGGGACCAGGTCGGGGCCTAATACCAAGTATTCCTTAAAAACACTTGAATTTAATTAGTGTAGTTTTGTCGGGTATATGCAAACAAGCTCCGACATCATTAGTGATCTAAAAGGCGAGAATAACCAAGCTTTTGGCGAATTGTATAAAAACTATTTTGGTTTGGTAAGTCGCTTTATTACTAATAATAGTGGCAGCAGCTACGATGCAGAAGATATTTTTCAGGATACCATGATTGTACTGGTGGACAAGCTTCGGCAAGACAATTTTCAGTTGGAAGCATCGGTAAAAACCTATATTATGGCCATAGCAAAAAATTTATGGTTTAAAAAATTGAGAACGGCTAATCGCGAGACTGCTTTTACTGATATACAAGACAATCAATTCTATGAAGAAATTACCCTGGCAATTGAGGAAGAAAAAACCTATTGGGACAAATTGCAAAACTACCTGCATCAAATTACTGAACATTGCAAGGGCTTAATCCACGATATGTTTTTCAAAAACAAACCTATTGAGCAAATTCAAAAAGACTACGGTTATTCCAGCAAACACAATGCTCAAAACCAAAAACACAAGTGTGTAGAGCAAATCCGAAAAGTTAAAGAAGCAGAAGACAAAAAGAAAATTTAAAAATATTTTTCCGCGCTGGGTGATTATTTCTATTTTTTGGTACTTAAGTATATCTTTTAACAATTTAAAATTTATACAAATGGTATCAACATTCAAGAAAATCGGACTGGCAGTAATCTTTACTGTAATTAGCGCTGCAACTGTAAATGCCCAAACTATCACAAAAAAGACTAAAAGTACTAGGCATCATTGCACAACTGCCTGTGTAAATGGCAAGCATGTATATGCACATGGCGAAAAGAAGCATGTATGCACTGCAGCCTGTATGAATATGGAAGCAGAAAAAATGACTTTGAAAAACCATGTATGCACAGCAGAATGTAAAAACGGCAAACATATATACGCACATGGAGAAAAAGGGCATGTATGTACGGAAGCCTGCAAATCAAAAATGTAATCTCACTAAAAAATACAAATCATGAACGCTACAATAAGTAAATCAATAGTAGGTGGTATCATAGGCACGGCCATCATGAGTGCTGTATTGTATTTTGCCTCCATGATGGGTATGCCAAAAATGTCGCCAGCAGCTATGTTGGCGGGCATGTTGGATATGCCTGAATGGATTGGTTGGGTCATGCACTTTATGATTGGGATTATTTTTGCTTTTGCATACGCCTATTTGTTTGCGCCAAAAGTAAAAATCAGCATGCTCATTCTTAAAGGGGCGGTTTTTGGTTTTGTTGTTTTCATTTTTGCACAAATTATGTTGGCGATCATGGGGTCAATCTTATCCATGCCGAAAATGGAAGGGTCTATATTGCTGATGATGATTGGCAGTATGATAGGGCATATTATTTATGGAATGGCCATTTCTAAAACAGCAAAAATTTAAAAAAATGGAATACACAAACAACCATTGCAAAAGGGTTATACCAAAATTCAAGCTTAGTTTCTGTAACCTAAAGACAATTATAATAATTGGCTTAGCTATCTACTTTTGGCTAACAAGTAAATAAAAAAACGAGCATTTATAACCCATGCGGTTTAAGGGATGTAGATCTCTTAAACCGCATTTTTCTATGCCCTGATTCGTGACAAAGGAAACAGTATTATTCATCACTGGCGCAATTGTTCCCTTGCAATAATATGGGTATAGGAAAAATACAATGCATAGTTGTTTCGGCTGGTCGGAGACCAGTTTGGGGTTTGCTATGATTGTTAATTATAAGATTTGAAATTTTTATTTAAACAATCAGCACAGAAAAATTAAGCCACCTACAATTTTTATTTTCTGAAATTTTCCGTATATTTCTTTAAATAACTTTTATGAATGCCCTACAAAATAAA
>CALRKF020000007.1:0-90065 GCA_943367825.1 Chitinophaga pinensis | reverse complement strand
CATCTCTGAGTATTTCTATTCTTTCGATTGCAGCTGCAGGAATGGTATTTAAATCGGTACCGGTATTACCGCGACCACGACTACCGAATAAATTTACCAATGATGATTGGTGCCATCTTTTACCGTTTACCAATACCAGCGTTTGATCGGGACCTAAGCCACGCAAGGTAGCTGGGTCAATATGATCAGCACCATCGGCACCACTCTGACGGTTACTATTAAACGAAGGAGCTACATATTGCAGAATCTGATTCAAATCAGCTTGCCCCAAAGAATTGGTGATTTTAGATACTGGAATAATGTCTACAGGAACAGGGGTTTCAGTTGCAGATCGACGCAGGCTTCTAGTACCTACCATCTCAACAGCTCCGATGCTAATGCTATTGGAGCTCATGGTAACGTCTGCTGACTTTCTGCCTTTTGCACTTATCTCTTGTTCAATAAGACCAGCTCCTGAAAAAATCAGGACTGCTTCGGCATTGGTTAATTTGAGTGAATAATTACCATCCTTGTCGGTGCTGGTACCATTGGTAGTACCTTTTTCTTTTACGCTGGCACCTTCTACAGGCTGGTTGTTTCTGTCAACCACTTTACCGGTAATAGTTTGTGCATACGAGAAAGAAGCACAAACTAACATTGCCATTAAGCAAATGATTAGTTTTCTCATTGTGAATAGTAGTTTTAGTTTATAACAACTTAAAGTTAGGGAATAATACTAAAAAGCAAGTATTAATTCACCCAAAGAATTTTGGGTAGAATAGGTGCTAATATGGGTTACAGCCCTTGCTATTAAAAACAGATGGCTTAATTGGTCAAGAATATTGTTTACAAAGAATTACTTAACTGGCTGGCTTCATTTCCAATGCATATTGTTCCAGTGCTTTTTCTAGGCAGTCCATTGCCAAATTAATGGATGTAACATTGAGCACATAGGCCAACCTAACTTCCTTTTTGCCAAGTCCTGGGGTAGAATAAAATCCGGTGGCCGGTGCCAGCATTACTGTTTGATTATTCCAGCTGAATTTTTCTAATAGCCATTGGCAGAATACATCCGCATCGTCAATCGGGAGTTGCGCCATTGCATAAAAAGCACCACCTGGGTTCGGACAGAAAACGCCGGGAATATTGTTCAATCTTTTTACAATGGTATCTCTTCTTAATTTGTATTCGGCCTTTGTGGTATCAAAATAATTATCGGGTAAATCGATGGCAGCTTCTCCCAAAATTTGCGCAAAACTTGGCGGACTTAATCTTGCTTGTGCAAACTTCATAGTGGCATCCAATAATGATTTATTCTTTGTAACAAAGGCACCAATTCTGGCACCGCAAGCACTGTATCTTTTACTGATGGTATCCATTAGTACTACATGCTCTTCTACTCCTTTCAAATGCATAGCACTGGTATGCTTGCCTTCATAACAAAATTCTCTGTAAGCCTCATCAGCAAATAAAAAAAGCTGGTGTTTGAGAATAATTTGTTTCAATATTTCCATTTCATCTGCACTGTATAAATAGCCTGTAGGATTATTGGGATTACATACCACAATGGCCTTTGTTTTGGGGGTAATCGCTTTTTCAAAATCTTCAATAGGAGGTAATGCAAATCCGGTTTCAATGCTAGAACTGATAGGTTTTACTACTACGCCTGCTGCTACTGCAAACCCATTGTAGTTGGCATAAAATGGTTCGGGAATAATCACTTCATCACCCGGATCAAGACAGGCCATAAATCCAAATAATATAGCTTCACTACCACCAGTTGTAATGATTATTTGATCGGCACTTACTTCAATGCCATTTTTTTTATAATACTGGGTCAGTTTCTTTCTATATGATTCATTGCCGGCACTGTGACTATATTCCAACACTTTAAAATCAGAACGACGAACAGCTTCCAATGCCATAGGCGGTGTTTCAATATCAGGTTGCCCGATATTTAGGTGAAATACTTTGGTGCCTCTTTTTTTTGCAGCTTCTGCAAAGGGTACCAATTTTCTGATGGGGGATGCAGGCATGGCCTGACCTCTTTTACTAATCGCTAACATGCAACAAAGATAAGCCCTTCGAAGGATTGTCGAAAGTCCATTTGTTTTGAAAAATTAAGTGGATTGAGTCAACTCTTTTCTCATTTGGTTGGCTGTTTTACTGGATCCATCGTGGCTCCAGCCCGGAGGCATAAAAAGATAACGCAGTTTATTCCAGAAACTGGTTTTCTTTTGAAGGTCTTTTCCAATGGACATCCATTCATGAAAAACCAATTTTACAGGATGACCGATTCCCTCCACTTCTTTGGTGAGCCCAAATTTTACTGGTTCATTTTTCAATTCATCCTGAAATGTCCCGAATAGTTTATCCCAGATAATAAGACACATACCCATATTTTTATCCAGATAAATGATATTGCTTGCATGATGTACTCGATGATGAGCGGGGCTTACAAATAGCCACTCAAACCAGCGGGGCATTTTTTTTATGTATTGTGTATGTACTAAAATACCATATGTCTGTGTGACACTATACATAAATACAATATCCAAAGGATTAAAACCCATTAGACAAATTGGAATGAAATAGAGAAATCTATATACCGGTTGAAATACACTTGATCGAAAGCCTGTTGTTAGATTGTATTCTTCTGATGAATGGTGTGTTACATGTACAGCCCAACAAAGTCTGCAGTAATGATCAACCCGGTGTTCAAAATAAAATGCAAGGTCTTCTAATATAAAAAGTAGGAACCAGTAGAGGTAGTGATTGTGAATCTGAAAAAAATGTTGTTGATACGACCAAGTTAATACGCTAATATAAAAAGCCCATCTTAAAAACAAATCTAAACTGGCATTCAGTAAGGTGAGGTATACATTTTGCAAAGTTTGACGAATACTATAGTACTTTTTGCCTTGCCAATTGCTCATGAAAATTTCAATGCCAATGACAATTGCATATAATGGAATAGAAACAATCAGAAACCAGGTTTCTCTTGAGTACATGTGTTTAATTAAGCGTGGGAATAAACAAACTATTATACCGCCATTATTTCTTTGTCTTTTGCAGCCAGGTGCTTTTCAATAAGTGTAATAAAACGGTTGGTAGTGTCCTGAATTGCTGCTTCCGCATCTTTGGCAGCATCTTCACTCAGTCCGTCTTTTTGTAATTTTTTAATATGTTCAATGGCGTCTCTGCGGATATTGCGAATGGCAATTTTTCCTTGCTCACCCTCTCCATTACATTTTTTTACCAATTCCTTTCTTCTCTCTTCTGTTAGCGGGGGTATACTTAAACGAATAATATTTCCATCATTTTGTGGGTTGATGCCGATATTGGCAGCAATAATAGCGCGTTCGATGGGTTGTAACATATTTTTTTCCCATGGTTGAATGCTTAAGGTTCTGGCATCCATGATACTAATATTGCCTACCTGATCAATAGGAGTAGGATTACCATAGTAATCAACTACTATACCTGCTAGCATACCCGGATTAGCTTTACCAGCCCTGATTTTTGTTAATTCAAATTCAAGGTGAGCAATGGCTTTCACCATATGAGATTCTGTATCTGTTTGTATGGTATTCAAGTCTGAGGACATATAATTATTGTTAAGTAGTTGCAAAGCTAATTAAAAGTGCTGTAAAATAAATCAGCCCGAAAAGGTCGGGCTGTTAAAAATTATATTTGAGAAACACAGATTTAATCAACTTCAACGGGAGTGGGTTCAGCAGCCAGTTTAAATCTTTGGGGAATTCTAACCATTTCAGTTTTGGTTACACTGGTTTTAGACAATAATTTATTTTTCTGGCGGCTATAATAATAAACGGTGCTAATAAAAATGATGATGCAGCAAAATAAAATACCCATCACTGCAGTGGTTTGAAGGTGACGCATAAAATAAGCCGCGGCAATAAAAGCAATATTTACAGATACGCAGGTTAGGGTAACCATTTTATGGCTAAATCCTAAGTCGAGTAAAAAATGATGAACATGGTTTCTATCAGGACTAAAAGGACTACGACGATTTAATATACGTAATGTAAATACGCGTAAGGTGTCAAATAAAGGAATCATTAGAATTGCAAAACCGATGGCAGGTGCAGCATCCAAATGCAGGGGGCTTACAGGATTACCAGCAATGGATATAAATTTAATACCCAGCACAGAATTGATTAGGCCTAATAATAAGGATCCAGTATCGCCCATGAATATTTTAGCAGGGGAGAAATTATAAATTAAAAAGCCAGCGATACTTCCAGCCAACGACAAGGAAATGACTGCATAGGTAATATTTCCATTGAAGGCAAAATAGGCACCAAAAACCAAGGAGGTTAATAAACCTAAGCTTCCTGCTAATCCATCCACACCGTCTATAAGATTAAAGGAATTGGTAATAACTACTATCGTCAACATGGTAAAAACAACACTTGCAACTGGAGGCAGTTCGTGAATGCCCATAAAACCATACATATTGGTAATTTGTATACCAGCGAATTTAATTAAGATTACAGCAGCAATTAATTGCCCAGCAAATTTTTTGCTGGCACTCAGCACCATAATATCGTCCTTAATTCCCAGAAAAAATATTACAATACAAGCTGCTGCAATATATTGTAGTTCAGCACTTGAACCAGAAGGTACTCCCATTAAAGTTGCAAGGATAAAACCTGCAAAAATACCTAAACCACCCAGGGTTGGAATGACTGTTTTGTGTACTTTACGTTCATCAGGCTCATCAAATAATTTCTTCGATTTAGCTACCTGAATAATAACAGGAATGGAGAAAAATGTGATGATAAAGGCAAGCGAAGCACTCAATAAAATTATAGTCCAATCCATGCAGTTTATTATTAGTAACAATCCTATTTTACAAAAGTATATTATTATTTTGGGGCAAAAAAGCCCAAAATAGTTTATTTAAGACCATTCATATTAAAAAAACGTTGCTTCTTTAATGTAATGTGGAGAATTTTGCTGTTGGGCTGGGTTTCTCCTTATACTGTCAAAAAGATAACGCATTTTTTTTAAACTTATTATCAACTAAATTTATTGAACGCATTGTTTTTAATTGGTCTGCATGGACTTTTAAAGTAGGTTTGCATATCTAAAAACATCTTTTTATGCCAGCATTAGCAGCTATCGCCACCCAGGTAAGAAGGGATATCGTAAGAATGGTACATGCCGTTCAAAGCGGTCATCCAGGAGGATCCTTAGGTTGTGCCGATTTCTTAACCGCATTATATTTTGATATAATGAAAAGAAATCCGGGTTTTAGTATGGATGGAATTGGCGAGGACATATTCTTTTTAAGCAATGGACATATTTCACCCCTATTTTATAGTGTATTGGCCAGGTCGGGGTATTTTCCCGTATCAGAATTAGCAAGTTTTCGTAAACTCAATACTCGTTTGCAAGGCCACCCAACCACACACGAGCATCTTCCGGGTGTAAGAATGGCCAGTGGAAGTTTGGGGCAAGGCTTAAGCGTGGCAGCAGGTGCGGCATTGGCCAAAAAATTGAATAACGACCCTTGTATAGTGTATTCACTACATGGAGATGGGGAATTAGATGAAGGACAGAACTGGGAAGCAATACTATTTGCAGCTCATCATAAAATCGACAACCTGATTGCAACAATCGACGTAAACGGCCAGCAGATTGATGGACCTACCAGTAAAGTGATGGGTTTAAATAGCCTCAAAGAAAAATTCCTTGCTTTCAATTGGGAAGTAGTAGAAATGGAGGGCAATGAAATGGCTGCAGTGGTAGCTGGATTAAACCATGCAAAAACATTTGTAGGAAAAGGCAAGCCCATTGTAATATTGATGAAAACAGAAATGGGCAAGGGTATAGATTTCATGGAAGGCTCACATGAATGGCATGGAATTGCACCCAATAATGAACAATTGGCCAAAGCATTGGCACAATTGCCAGAAACATTGGGTGATTACTAATAGTAATCTCTTTATTTTAATAGAATTGCTTGCCGGGATGCTTTCCTGGCAGGAAACCATGCAGCTGCAAAGGATATCAGTAGGGCTGTGCTGCTTACCAACACATAATCTCTCCACAACATTTTTACCGGGAAATAATTGATTAAAAAGGATCCCCCGCTGAGTGGTATTAATTTAAATTTCATCTGCAATAAGCTAATGCTGGTGGCCAGTAAGATACCAAGGCCGGCACCAATAATGCCCAATAACAAACCTTCCCAAAGAAAGATTTTTTGAATTGCCCCGGTAGATGCTCCCATACTTTGCAAAACACTGATATCTTTTTGCTTTTCCAGTACCAACATTGTCAATGCACTGATCATATTAAATGCAGCAATAATCAGGATTAAAGTTAACACCGCATAAATGGCCCATTTCTCCAACTGCATAGTATTGTATAAGCTCATATTTTGCTGGTAACGGGTTTTTACCTGATACTTATTTCCCAATAATGTTTGCAAAAGATTGGCCTTATCTTGGATATTTGAATTTTCAGTTAATCTAATTTCAACAGCACTGTATTCATCTGCCGACATGCCCATTTGTGCTTTTACAAATGCCAGATTGGTGATTGCATAATTATCATCAAATTCCTGTTGAATACTAAATACCCCTGTTGCTTTAACATTACCTTCTCCAAGGGATTGCAGTGGATCGTTGTTATCACTGTTTTTCTTAGGCAAAATAATAGTGAGGGAATCAGATGGAAGCGCTTCACTAACGGTAATGCCTGCCTTGTTTTGTACCCCGCTTCCTATTACTAATCCAGCTTGATCGGAAGTGCCCAAATTAAAATGACCTTTATAGGTACTTGCTGCAACACCAGAAGTTTGTTCAAAGGCCTCATCAACTCCTTTCAGGTTGATGACCGTTTGTGTTTCGCCCACATTGTTTTGCAACAAGGCTTTTTCTTCGGCAATAAGCGAAAGTTTGGCAATATAGGGTTGTAGGTGAATTTGCTTCAATTGACTATCGGTCATCAAAAAAGTTTTTCCATTCGCAGGAATCACTTTGATATCGGTATAAAAAGAGGAATACAATGATTTCACCAGTCCCTCAAATCCGTTGAATACAGTTAAAACCAAAAGCTGGCAAGCTGTTGCAAAGGCAATCACTGCCACCGTTACCCAAGCAATAATATTGATGGCATTGGTAGTCTTTTTTGATTTAAAATACCTCCAGGCAAATTGTAGATACAAGCTTTATAAATTGAGCGGTTAATTCAATAAAGTCGGTGCGAATACTTGCCGATTATTTACCTTCTTCTTTATTGATGTCTTTGAATAATTTTTCCATTTTGTCTACATATTCAAGGGTGTCATCTATGTAAAAACTAAGTTTTGGCATACTTCTTAATTGGTGCCTAACCCTGCTAGTAAGTTCTTTTTTAATCTCATGGTGATGTTCCTCAATTTTTTTCAATGCCAGATCATTGTCTGCTACCTTAAAAAAACTCAAATATATCCTGGCATCAAATAAGTCAGGCGTAATTTTTACACCAGATATAGAAACCATACCACCATCCATCATATTCAGTCCTAGCCGCTGGAAGATCTCGTTTAATTCTTTGTTCAACAGGCCTGCTACCTGCTTTTGTCTTTTACCTTCTAACATATTCTTTTTTTTAAAGCTTGATACCCTTGCACCGGTTCCTTGCTTTTAGTCAAGGCCGAGGTTTGCTGTAAAATTAGTTACTTTGCTGTTTCTATTCAGAATTAATAATAATGAAGAAATACGCAAGGCTATTCAGATACGTTGGGGCATATAAAACCAATATTGTACTCTATTTTCTATTTATACTCTTATCCATCGTTTTTTCGGTCATCTCCATTGGGTCATTGCCCTTTTTTCTGGACTTGATTTTTACAAAGGGAAAGGAATTACTGGTGGAACCAGCACAGATTGCTTCCTCTCAGGATTTAATCAAATATATTAGCTATCATTTACAGGAATTAAAGGCGGAGCACAATACAGCTTTTGTACTGGCATTGATCTGTATCATGGTCATTATTGCAGTTTTTTTAAAAAACCTTTTTACTTATTTATCGTATTACATTCTTGCACCCATGCGAAATGGCGTAATGAATCGCTTAAGGGAAGCACTTTTTCAAAAAATCCTGCAAATGCCAATTGGCTATTTTACCGAGCAGCGCAAGGGCGATATCATGAGTAGAATGACCAATGATGTAGGAGAGCTGGAAAACTCTGTTGTAGGTACAGTAGAAGGGTTGATTAAAGACCCATTGAATATTATCATTTTACTTTCTGTATTGGTTTATATTAGTCCAAGACTATCCCTTTTTCTATTTATTTTTCTACCGCTTACCGGATTTATTATTGGTAGAATCAGCCGCTCATTAAAGAAACAATCCAATGCGGCAGCAATCAAACAAGGGGAGGCATTATCATTGTTGGATGAAACCTTGAGTGGCCTGCGGGTTATCAAAGCATTTACAGCAGAAAAAATTATTGGAGATCGTTTCAGGAAGAATAACGAAGACCTTTTTCATATTAAAAACAGGATGCAATACCGTAGAGATCTGGCTTCCCCGCTTTCTGAATTTATGGGGGTATTAGTACTTTCTGCCATTCTGTATTTTGGGGGCCAATTGGTTTTGGGAGGCAATGCAGGCGGTTTAACCGACAAGGGCTTTATTATGTATATTGGTGTATTTACACAAATCATCAATCCGGCAAAAGCACTCTCCACTTCCTTCTATAATATGCAAAAGGGTAGTGCAGCCATCGCCAGAATTGAAGAAGTATTACAAGCTCCATTAATTGTAGAGGAGGCAGTACATCCAAAACATATTACTCAATTTGAGCATTCAATTGAATTTAAAAATGTTGGGTTTGCTTATGGAGATGATATTATTTTAAAGAATATCAATTTAGTGGTGCCAAAAGGAACCACGGTGGCATTGGTGGGCAGTAGTGGTGCTGGGAAGAGTACCTTGGCCGATTTGGTGCCCCGTTTTCATGACGTCACCAGTGGTGAATTGTTGATTGATGGTATTAATATTAAAGATTACGCATTGAATGATGTACGTCGTCTAATGGGCATCGTTACCCAGGAACCGATTTTGTTTAATGATACCATTGCTAATAATATCATTTTGGGAAATGAAGTGGCTACTGAAGCAGCCATTCAGCATGCTGCCAGTATTGCCAATGCCCATCATTTTATTGAACAAAAAGAAGAAGGCTATCAAACCAATATTGGTGACCGTGGCAGTAAACTCAGTGGTGGCGAAAGGCAAAGACTGACCATTGCAAGGGCTGTTTTAAAAAATCCACCCATTCTTATTTTGGATGAAGCTACCTCCTCCCTCGATACTGAAAGTGAAAGATTGGTACAAGATGCCATCAATAATCTGATGACCAATCGAACTTCAATTGTCATTGCCCATCGTTTGTCGACGATACGACATGCCGATGAGATTGTTGTATTACAAAAAGGCGAAATAGTAGAAAGGGGAACACATGATGGGCTCCTTGCTCAAAATGGATTTTATAAACGACTGGTAGATATGCAGGAAGTGAAATAAGTTCCTTGCCTATTTTGAGTTCCTGTTTATTAAATTTTAGTTTTCCATTATTAAGCCGATAGCATTGCCCCAGGGATCCTCAAGGGCAGCTACCTGAATGCCTTCACCTACTGATTGAATGGGGTCTATTAATTTTCCTCCTGCAAGGGTTATTTTTTCAACACTTACTTGGATATCATCCACTGACCAATAAACAAATGAATGATTACCGACTTGTATATTTGTTAGGTCTGGGTCTAGTCCTAATTCACAGCCATTAATATCAAAACCAACATAAAAGGGTTGTTCAAAATAGGGAGCAATACCGGTTATTTGTTGGTACCAGTCCTTGGCAGCGGAAAGGTCGGATACATGGTAAACCACCGTTCTGAGTTTTTTGAGCATATTCGGCCTTTTTTAAGTTAAAAATGACTTTCTAGTCAGGATAAAGATGCTAAAAATCAATGATTTTTTACAATGTTGGGCATAAAATGAATTGGAAAGCCAGTTTTCTGATTTTTCGTTTCTTATTTTCAGCCTCCTCCCTTACCTTTGCGGCTCAAAAATCAACCTTCTTTAAATAAACATTTTATGGCTAATACAGGCAAAGTAAAATCGGTGATTGGCGCTGTGGTGGATGTGCATTTTGACAGCGGCAGCAAACTCCCTGAAATCCTCAATGCGTTGGAATTAAAACGCGATAATGGTGATACCCTGGTGTTGGAAGTTCAACAACATTTGGGAGAAGACAGTGTTCGTACAATTGCAATGGATGGTACGGAAGGTTTGGTTAGAGGTGCTGTGGTAGTAGATACAGGTAAAGCTATTGCAATGCCAACTGGTGAAGCCATCAACGGTCGTTTGTTTAATGTAACAGGTGATGCGATTGATGGATTACCACAGGTTAGCAAAGAAGGTGGTCGTCCTATTCATGCTAAGCCACCATTATTTGAAGAGTTGAGTACAGCCTCTGAAATTTTGTATACTGGTATTAAAGTTATTGACTTAATTGAGCCTTATGCAAAAGGTGGTAAGATTGGTCTTTTCGGTGGTGCAGGTGTGGGCAAAACAGTATTGATTCAAGAATTGATCAACAATATTGCGAAAGCATATAACGGTATGAGCGTATTCGCCGGTGTAGGTGAAAGAACCAGAGAAGGAAATGATTTGATGAGAGAGATGATTGAAGCTGGTATCATGAAATATGGCGATAAGTTCAAACATAGTATGGAAGAAGGCGGATGGGATTTAGCTTCTGTAGATATGGAAGAATTAAAAAAATCACAAGCTACTTTCGTATTTGGACAGATGAATGAACCTCCAGGAGCTAGAGCCAGGGTGGCATTGAGTGGTTTGACAATTGCTGAATATTTCCGTGATGGAGATGGCAGCGGACAAGGAAAAGACATTTTATTCTTCGTAGATAATATCTTCCGTTTCACACAGGCTGGTTCTGAAGTATCTGCCCTTTTGGGTCGTATGCCATCAGCCGTGGGTTATCAACCAACATTGGCAACAGAAATGGGATTGATGCAAGAAAGGATTACTTCTACTAAAAATGGTTCTATCACTTCCGTTCAGGCGGTGTATGTACCTGCGGATGATTTGACCGATCCGGCTCCTGCAACAACTTTTGCTCACTTGGATGCTACCACCGTATTGAGTCGTAAGATTGCGGATTTGGGTATCTATCCTGCGGTGGATCCTTTGGATTCTACTTCAAGAATTTTAACACCTGCCATTGTTGGGGACGAGCATTACAATTGCGCCAACCGTGTTAAATTGATTTTGCAACGTTATAAAGAGTTACAAGATATTATTGCCATCCTTGGTTTGGATGAATTGAGTGATGAAGATAAACTGACTGTATCAAGAGCACGTAAAGTACAACGTTTCCTTAGTCAGCCATTCTTTGTGGCTGCTCAGTTTACTGGATTAGAAGGTATATTAGTGCCCATTGAAGATACCATTCGTGGTTTCAATGCCATTATGGATGGAGAAGTGGATGAATATCCAGAAGCTGCCTTTAACTTGGTAGGTACCTTGGAATCTGCAATTGAGAAAGGTAAAAAACTGATGGCTGCTGCAAAAGCATAAAAATAAGTATAGAAGCAGGTAGCAAGTAGCAGGAAGGAAGTTAGCGATATGAAAGCACACAACTTCAAAGATTTGTTGATATGGCAAAATGCAATGGAGATTGCGCCACTTTCATATAGACTTACTAATTCATTTCCGAAGGAAGAAAAATTTGGATTAGTATCTCAAATACAAAGATGTGCAGTTTCAATTGCGTCGAATATTGCTGAAGGAAGTGGAAGGGTGTCAAAAAAAGAATTTCAGCACTTTATTAGTATTGCAATGGGTTCTTGTTTTGAATTAGAAACACAGTTTTTATTGGCCTATAAATTCAATTATATAAGCGATGAGCAGTTGCAAAATTTTTCCGAAAAGATTGCAACGCTTCAAAAGATGACATTTGGTTTTTACAATAGTTTAGAAAAATAAAATGGCGGGTCTTGATACTTGCTACTAAAATCTTGATTCATGGTATTAGAAATATTAACTCCGGAGCGTAAAATTTTCAGTGGTGAGGTATATGGTGTTCAATTACCTGGTATTGGTGGATCCTTTGAAGTATTGGATAAGCATGCTCCATTGGTAAGTGCATTGAAAGAAGGTAATTTGAAAGTGTTGAATGATAAAACAAACGCAACCAGTTCCTATACTATTAAAAGTGGTTTTGTAGAGGTGTTGAATAATAAGACAATCGTATTAGTAGAAGGTGCGGAGGAAATTTAAATTGATTTTTAATTAATCGTACAAACCCCTGAATTTAATTTAGGGGTTTTGTTTTATCAATACAGCAAATATTTCAACAGAATATGCTCTAAATAGGGCATAATATATATTAACATTTGCCAAATACAAATCGCCTTATATTTGGACAGTAAAAAATTCAACATGAAAAAAATTGTTGGCCCTTTATTGGTTGCAATTTTTCTGCATTTATTTTCTAGTTCTTATTGTCAAAATAATGTATGGAATTCCGTCAGTTTTAAGCTTAGTACTGATACTATCAGTCTTGAGAATATGGTTGGTGCAACTCCGGTTACTTTTCCTGTATCGGGTATTCGAGCAACCGATACTATTTCTTTTCCAGCTGGTTTGAAATTTCACTTTGGAATGCAGTCCTACAGCCAGTTTTCAATTAGTAGTTATGGTTGGATGAAACTGGGGTCTAAAGTTAGGTTGAACAATTATACCAATGAGGATACAATTATAGTTCCTTTTAGCAATCAACTTTCTTTGTTTAGTTGTTCCTATAAACTTACAGGGGCTGCACCTTACCGAAGGTTTGTTGTTGAGTGGAGTGGTACCTTTTCTTCCGGTGCTGGCAGCCAGCCTGCAAAATTCCAAGTTTGGTTGTATGAAACCAACGGAAGGATTGATTTTGTAAACCAAAGCCTTTCTGCCTTTTCAGGTTTTGGACAATACAATGCTTTTTGCAAAACTAATATATTGGGGGAAAGGGCTTTTGCATGCATTGATGTGCAAACCATTCCACTGCCGCCATTAGTAAATTATAATACTATAATTGATAACAATGAAGGCATCCCTTTAAAAACAAGGTATACCTTTCAGCCCGATACCCTCAAGCCAATTAGGCCAGGCATACAAATAACTAATATTTTACCAGGTTGCTTTACAGTAAATATGAAAGATTCTTCCGTTAATGAATCTTTTTTTAATCTTGAAAAACAAACACAACCCAATAATTATATTGTTTCCAAAAGAGTATTCTCCACTACAACTTTAAGCACAGGTACTTTCTATACACATGATGAAACAGCTGCTAAACCAGATTCCTTGTATACTTTTCGGTGTTTTGCAAGCAATGGCTTCTATAGTTCTGATACAACAATAGCCACTGTACTTACTCCAATGCCATTAATTTTTGGTGTAAAGACCATTCCGGGTGATTACCCAACTATCAATGCATTATTACAGGATGCAAGTTGTAAGCACATGGGGCCTGATCTGGTTATTGAATTACAGCCAAATTACTCTTTTGCTGCGGAGGGTGGAGTGGTAAGGTTCAAGCCCATAAATACTAATAAAACGATCAGGTCTATTACAATCCGTCCTGCAGCTTCTGTATCCTCCTTACTACTCAATAATACTGGTGATTATTCCTTATTTGCAATTGACAGCCTTCCCTATGTTCATATTGATGGCAGGGCAGGTGGTACAGGTATTAATAGTGTACTAACTATACGGCAGGCCAATGACAATAAACCGGCCATTGCCTTTATGAATAATGCCAATAAAGGAGGCGTGCATTTTGTAAAAATTGAAGGTGCCAGTAGAAGTGATAATAATGGTCTTCTTTTCATGGGACAAAGAGACCCTTCCCTTATTAATTCAACTTATAACTATTCTGTAAATGGAGCGGTAATCAATAATTGTAAAATTGGTCCTGCGTCTGGTCTTACATTCAAATGTCTTGTGATTGAAAATGGCGATAGTAATATCATCAGAGAAAATGAGTTTTATCGATTTTTTAAAGAAGCGGTTAATTATAATGAGGGTGGTGCGGGTAGCCGTGTTGTGAAAAACCGTATTTATCAACCTGAACCAATACCATCCATACTTAACCCGTATTCCGGCAATGGCCAGGGTGTGATGGTATTTACAAATGTTAAGAATAATTTTTTAGTAGACAGTAATAAAATCGGAGGCGCAGCTTCGGCCTGGGGTACCGGTAATTGGAGTCAGGATATATCCAATTCCAGCAGCGGATATTATCTAATTAGGGTAAACCGTAGTTCCCCTTTAGCGAGTAACGAATTGGTGGAAATAAAAAATAATGAAATTGGGAATATTAATATTTCGGGATACAGGCAGTTTGGCGGAATTTATGCAGTTGGGAAAAGTGTAATCAACAATAATAAAATAGGAACAGCAGATTCAAGTAATAGTATCTTTTCAAATTATACACAACTTGGCATCTATACCAACAATGGAAAAAATACTAGTATCAACAACAACTTTATTAGTGGTATGCGAGGTAATTCAGACGGACAAATGGTAAGTTGTTATTTTATGGATAGTGTCACCATTACAGGAAATGATTTGGGTGGTTCGAATAATATCAATAGCAATAAATTTGATCAACTCATGATTGGAATTGATTTGCTAGGGATTAAGAATATGGAGTTAAAAAAGAATGAAATCCATGGCCTTTCATCAGAATCCTTGAGTGCGTTGGGAATAATATATGAATGGAGTGCCTATTCAAGTGTAGTAAACCAGCATACCCTTGCCGATAGTAATAATATTCATCATCTTGATGGACGAAGATCGATTATTGGAATTTTTCTTCGCATCAGTAGTGTAAATAGCAACCATATCAGTAACAATAATATTTATGCACTACATGGTCGGGGTCCAAGTAATTTTCAGGGTGCCAATAATCCCACTAGTATTATTGGTATAGGTGGTGCATCTTTAGAATCTACCTTTAATATTCCCAGTAGGGATACCGGTATTCTCAACATAACTGGTAATAAAATTTATGGGATGGATTATACTTCCCCATCCAATTATTATATATATCCGTTAACTGGAATTTTTGCACAGGGGTTAAGATTTCGAATCAACAATAATATGATTAGCCTTGGTACCAATACATTAGGCGCAGGTTCCGATTCGATGGAATTAACCTGCACAGGTATTGATGTATATGATGTAAAGAAAGCTGAGGTTGAACATAATAGTATCTATATCGGCGGAGCCGGATATCACAATGATAAAGGAATTGATATACCAATCAATAATTATTCAAATGGACAAAAGGATATGTTTATCAGCAATAATATTATTGAAATGGACCGCAATAGTATTTATTTTGGTGATAATAAATCTTATATCTCTAGTATTAATTCCCCCAACAACAGTGTAGTTGCCAATAATAATATTTGGTATTCTACCAACGATGCTGACATCAATACTAAATTACAATTATGGAAAACCAATTGCGAATGCGATTCAAATACCATTATTGCTGATCCAAAATATATCAATCCAGCAGGAGATAGCCTTGCTTTAAATCTTCACCTGCAGACTTTAAATGCTGCAGACTCAGCAGGCATTCCATCCATAAGTCCAATACCAACCGATTTTGATAAACAGAATAGAAATAATTTTTCACCAGTAGATATTGGTGCTGATGCTGTTTCTCCTTGTGCAATTAATAGTACAGCATCAATAACCTTATCTCCATACCAGGATAAAATAGAAATCTGTCCGGGTAGTTCACTAACACTTACGGCTACACTACAAGGTAATTTGACAGGTATGCAATGGCAAAAGAATTTGAATAATATTCCTGGTGCAAATGGATTAACACTTACTATCACTACACCTGGCAGTTACCGACTTATTGCAAGAACTGCCTGTGGCTGGATAGCAAGCCCCTCTATATTTATTTTGACTGAAATAGCACAACCTTTTATCAAACTGGAAGCAGTTACACAGGGGCCTTATTGCGACAGTACAAATGTGGAGATGAGGATTGATCACAATCATTTTTCATTAACTACCCTGCAATACAAATGGTATCGAAACAATGTTGAAATTCCAGGAAAAATAACAGACCATGAAACCATTGAGGCTATCAGGTATGGTGATAATATTCGTGCCGAAATTCTTAATGTAACGCCTTGCGGAAATACTTCAGTAAGCAGTAATATGGATTTCTATAATGTAAATCCTAGTACTCGTCCCAAGATTAGCATTCTTTCCTATAGGGACTCAGTTTACAGTTTAACAAATAGCGATACACTCAAATATAAAATCACACCAGCAGGACTAGGTGTGCCAACTGTTATTTATACAACCCCGGTGCCAACAACTTTACATAGCTATGTGGGTGATAGTTTGATAATATTCACCAATGCACCATATAGTTTCAAATTCAAGCTTCATATGAGTAGTCCAGGTACATCCTGTTATTTCGCTGATACCACTCAAGAAAAGTCGATTTATGTTTCCAATACAGCCACTCCTACAACGTATACATTTACTGGTAATGGCAATTGGAATGATCCTACTAATTGGAGTAATAATATAATGCCTCCATTGCCATTGCCTTTTAACGGAACCATACTTATTAATACGCCGGGGGGCACCTGCTTTTTAAATATTCCGTTTACTATTGGATTTGGAGGAAGGCTAATTGTGGTAGCAGGTTCTACTTTGATAGTACAGGGCAATTTAACACAACAGTAATCTGTGGTTTGGATATAATTTCAAAGCTATATTTTGAAACTGTATCAATGTAAAACAATACTTAATCCAATTGTTTTTTTAATTGAATATAAGCCCAAGCGGTAAATGGCAATATTAACAATAAAAGCAATGATAGCCAGTTATTTGTAAGTAGCAATACACAGAAGCTAATCAGCAGCAAATAAATGGGGTACAATAAAAATAAAAACCCAACCATTTTAGAATCAAAATGTCCTGCTTCTTTTATTAACGCATTAGTGATTGATTTTGTAAAATAATATAAAGGTGTATGCATGATAGCGCCTATTATTGCAGGTATAAAGAGGACTATTTTTTTTAACAGTGATTGTTTTACATAAAACGCTTGGTGCAGCTGTATTTTATCAGCACTGTTAATTTCATATACAAAACCCGAAAGCTGATTTCTCAATGCATCGTTGAATGCTCGTATGGCATTGCCATGGCTATCTTTATAGTCAATAGATTTACTGTTGATAAAATCTCCAAAATATAGTTTTACGTTTTTGCCAAACCTTTTAAATGAATTGTAGTTAATGCCTACGGGCAATACTTTCAGGTCAATTCCATCTTCCCAACTGCTGATGGCCAATCTGGCTGTTCCTTTTTTAAGTGGTCTTAAATGCCATTCATTCATGCACCTACCTTCGCTGAAGATGAGTACGATTCCATTTTGTTTAAAAATCTTTTTGCACAGTTCAAAGGTTTTATAATTTTCTTCAAGGTTTTCTACTCCTTCGCTGACTCTGTAAACTGGTAATAATTTAAGTTGGTAAAGTAAATTGGCAAAGAATTTATTTTTAAAAGCGTCTCCTCTTGCTAGTGAGAATACAGGTTTATCGAAGAGCGTACAAAGGATAATGGCATCTAGAAAGGAATTGGGATGATTCACAGCCAGCATCATTGGTCCTTGGTGACGCAATAATTCTTTGCGGTTGATATAGATATCCCTGCAATAGATTCTTAATGCCAGTCTAGCAATAATTTTTACGAAGGAATACAGCAAGTTGTTTGGTTTGAAATGGGAAGTTAATTATTTCTTCCTAAACAAAAAGATTGGGTTGAATAGACTTTCTTTATTAATTTAATTGCGGATCGGTGGGATAGTGCACCAGCATTTCATAATCACCTCCTAGATGTTTTAGACTTTCCTTCCAAACTGCTTCGGGTAAGGTGTCAAATACCAGCGAAGTAGTGGAGTTAGCAGTAATCCAGCTTTTTTCTTTTAATTCTGCATCCAATTGCCCATCTCCCCATCCACTATAGCCCAAAAAGAATTTTATTTTAGATAAATCTATTTGGTTGGATTTAAGTAAGCTGGTAACTGTTTCAAAATTGCCTCCCCAATAAATGCCTTCTGCAACTTTAAAACTATCAGGAATAAGGTCGGGATATTGATGAATAAAATGAATGGTATCCAATTGTACCGGCCCTCCGAAGTAAACGGGTACTGGATAGTCCTCCATATCATTCATCAATTCATCTAGGGTTTGTTCGATGGCTTTGTTAAGTACAAAGCCAATCGTTCCCTTTTCCTGGTGATCGCATAAAAATACAACGGTCCGCATGAAATGGGGGTCTTTTAAAAAGGGGTCTGCTATCAATAAAACACCGGCGGCTGGGTTGATCATGATTCTAAAATAATACTTAATTCTTTATAGCTGGTAAGTTGATTTAAATTTTTTACTAGTAGTTCTTATAAACCTTCGTTAAATTTAATCCTTGTAAGGGCTGGCTGATTATCATAGCTGCACTTATTCAATTATTTTTGCCTAGCATGAAGAGAATTTTTCCCATTATTACCATTTTGATTTTGCTTTCCCTGTTGGGTATGATTTTTTTCCAATGGCTTTGGATAAAAAGTGCTGTAGATATAAAGGACCAGCAAATTGAAAAAAGTTTTATCGAAGCATTGGATGATGCAGGCATGGAGATTATGTCGGAGAAAATAGGCGTGCAGCCGCTGATTAAAAAAAATGATTTGCTTTTCCCTGCAGATAAAATGCAACTGAATATTTTCAGGCCATCGGTGATGCAGCGGTTTTCTATTGATGAAATTCAGGCCATTGTTCGAAAGTCTTTTGAGAAAAAGGGTTTGAAGAAATTTCCTTTTGAAGTGGCAGTTACCAATAATTCTTATTCAGGGGATGAAATACACACGGCTCGTTATATTGAATACCGACAAGAGGCGGAGAAGGATAGTTCCAATTCTCTGATACATGCCTATTTGCTTACTCCACCATCCGGAAGTGAATATGAAAATTTGGCAAGGGATGAATGGCTCGTGGTATTGATGCCCCATCGGAAAAATATTATTTGGAAGGAAATGTTGTGGTTCATCATCGGTGCCATACTTTTTACCTTGATTATTACTACAGCTTTTTTTATTACGATTCGTACTTTATTAAAACAAAAAAAGTTAAGTGAAATTAAATCCGATTTCATCAATAATATGACGCATGAATTCAAAACACCATTGGCTACTATTTCGCTTGCAGTGGACGCTTTGAAAAATGAAAAGGTAAAAAGAGATGAAGAGAAGACTGCCTATTTCACCGGAATTATAAAGGAAGAGAATAAGCGGATGAATAAGCAGGTAGAAACAATTTTGCAGGCAGCATTATTGGATAAGCAGGAAGTACAATTGAACTTAAAAAAACTATCTGCACATGATATGATTAATAGTGCTTTGAATAATATCAGACTCCAGGTAGAAGAGAAGCAAGGTCAGTTAGAAGTGGCATTGAATGCGGGTAACGATTCGATCATGGCGGATGAAGTACATTTCACCAATCTCATTAATAATTTATTGGATAATGCAGTTAAATATTCACGCGAGGAGCATTTGAAAATAAATTTAATTACCAGTAATGTTGGTAAGCACCTACAAATACGAATTGAGGATAATGGTATTGGGATGAATAAGGAAACACTCAATAGGATTTTTGAAAAATTTTATCGTGCACATACAGGCAATATTCATAATGTTAAAGGTTTTGGACTCGGACTTAGTTATGTGAAAACGATGGTGCATGCACACCAGGGCAGCATTAAGGCGGATAGTATTCTTGGAAAAGGCAGTAGTTTTACCTTATTATTTCCTACCGCATCTTAGCTATCGTAAATGGCTACACGAAAATACGCAAACAATTTTTATGGGGTAGTGCTACCTAATAATACACAAAAAATAGTAACCGGACTTCCTTCCGTTTCAATCTATAGCATGAACCCTTTTTCTGTTTCCGATCCAGAAAAGGTACCCTATAAAAGTAGCTTTTTGGGTTATCCACAGCTTTTGCACTCTAATTCACACTCTTTTTAACGAAAAAGCCCCTTTTTGGCAGGAGAGCCAATGGGACACTGAGTTTCCCATTGTGGAAAAAATAAAACGCTGTCTTTTCGCGTTAAAAGTGGGAAAATGTGTTATTTTGTGTCAGTAAATGTTATAAAGGTATCAAATTGGTATAAATGATTGGTTTTCTTGGTGAATACGAGAGCACTTTAGACGGGAAAGGAAGGTTCCTGTTGCCAGCCGGCTTTAAAAAGCAGCTGCCACAGGATGGTAGTGCCCAGTTCGTAATTAACCGGGGATTTGAGAAATGCCTGACTTTATATCCAATGATAAGTTGGGAGCCCATTTTTAAAAATATTAGTGCACTGAATGATTTTGACCCTAAAGTTAGGGAGTTCCGTAGGTATTTTTTGAATGGGGCCACCATTGTGGAGCCTGATAGTGCCGGTAGGATATTACTGCAAAAGAGTTTGATTGAGCATGCGGGATTGGAGAAGGACATTGTATTGGTTAGTGCAGTCAACAAAATTGAGATCTGGGATAAAAGTAAGTATACCAAGTTCTTTGAATCTTTTTCACCGGAATCTTTTAGCAATCTGGCAAATGATGTGATGAACAAGAAAGCAGACAGTTAATCAGCAAAAAGCGAAAAGCATGCAGGAGCAAAAATTAGATAAACACATGCACTCCTCCGCTGACAACGAGGCCGATTATCATGTACCAGTTTTGTTAAAGGAAACCATTGAAGGTTTGCAAATTGAAGCATCGGGGGTTTATGTGGATTGCACATTTGGTGGTGGCGGACATAGCCGCGCCATTTTAAAAAACTTGCATGCAGATGGAAGGTTGATTGTTTTTGATCAGGATGAAGCGGCCAAAAAAAATCTTCCCGATGACAAGCGTGTTTTGTTTGTGCCACAAAATTTCAAACACCTCTATCGTTTTTTACGATTGCACAAACTCTTTGAACTGGATGGTTTGCTGGCCGATCTTGGCGTAAGCAGTCATCAGTTTGATGAGGCAGACAGGGGTTTCAGTATACGATTTGATGCAGCATTAGACATGCGGATGGACCAGCGTCAAAGGGTTACTGCGGCTACCGTGCTTCAAGAGTTTACTGAATTGCAATTGCATAAAATGTTTGAACAGTATGGCGAAGTAACGAATGCCAAAACCTTGGCAAAAACTATTGTAGCCCAACGTTCAATAGCACCGATACATACAATCAATGAATTTAAGCAAGCCATTCAGTCCGTAGTGAAAGGGAATCCTCAAAAATACTTTGCCCAGGTATTTCAGGCGTTGCGCATAGAGGTGAATGATGAATTAGGTGCGTTAAAAGAATTGTTGCAACAAATTCCTTCTGTTCTCAAGCCCGGCGGTCGCGTGGCCATCATCACATTTCATTCTCTGGAAGACAGGTTGGTGAAAAATTTTTTCCGTAGCGGAACCTTTTCCGAAATGGAAGAAGTAGATGTATTTGGTAATAGACCAAAAAGTCCTTTTCGATTAATCAACAAAAAACCAATTGTGGCTAGTGCAGCAGAGTTGAAGCTGAATTCAAGAAGCAGGAGTGCAAAACTAAGAATAGCAGAACGATTGCCTACTTAATAGTCATCATGAATACAAAAGATACAGAGCAAAACAATGCTCCCAAATTTGATTGGAAACGAATGCTGAACTATACCTGGGTGGTAAAGAATATTCCTTTCTTTCTTTTTTTGGCAGCACTGGCAGTTGTTTATATCTACAACGGACATTTTGCCGACAAATTGACTAGAAGGGCATCGAATACAGAAAAACATATTAAAGAATTAGAGTACGAATACAAAACAGTTAAAAGTGAAGTGATTTTTAGGAGTAAAGCAAGTGAACTAATAAAGGCAGTGGCTCCATTGGGATTAAAAGAACCAACCACCGCACCGATACTGTTGGTGGATTCAGGAAAAAAACAATAACCCATCGGGATTAATTATAAATGGATGTAAAAAAAGACATATTGTGGAGAGTGTATCTCTGTTTTCTGGGGATGATTGTCATCGGTCTGGTGGTACTGGGCAAGGCTTTTTATATTCAACGGGTACAAGGTAGCAAATGGAAAAAAATGGGCGATAGTTTGCACCTTAAGTATATGCCCATAGAAGCAGAACGCGGTACTATCTATAGCGAAGATGGCAATATGCTCAGTACTTCTGTTCCCATATTTGATGTATTTATTGATTTTGGTGCCCCAGGCCTTAGAGAAAAAGATGGTAAGCGTTTTAAAAATAATATTGATTCATTGAGCATCTCTTTGGCAAATTTGTTTAAGGATAAAACTGCTGCAGATTATAAAAGACAATTGCAACTAGCTTATCAGGCGGAAGACAGGTATTTTTCACTGAAGAAAAAAATATCCTTTGCTGCTTTCCAGGAATTGAGAAATTTTCCATTGGTAAGAGAGGGTAGAAATAAAAGCGGATTTATTATTGACCCAAGGGACAAACGGATTAATCCCTATGTTTTATTAGCCAATCGTACCATCGGTTTATCGCGAGAGGATAGTACCAAAAATGTTGGACTAGAACGCACTTATGATAGTTTGCTAAAAGGCAGTACTGGCCAAAGATTGATGCGTTATATCGCCGGGGCTTATTTACCAGTGGAAGGTGCCGAAGTGGTAGCGCCAGAACACGGAAAAGACCTGATTACTACCCTGGATACTTACATGCAGGATGTGGCTGAAAATGCATTGATGAAAATGCTGGTGAATAATAATTCGTTGCATGGTACTGCCATTGTAATGGAAACAGCTACTGGTAAAATAAAAGCCATTGCTAATCTAGGCAAACAATCAGACGGCACTTATACAGAAGATCTCAATTATGGTATTGGTAAAGCCACCGAGCCTGGTTCCATTTTTAAACTAGCTACATTATTAAGTTTGCTGGAAGATAAATATGTCGATATAAAATCTATTGTCGATTGTGAAGGGGGTGCCAAACAATTTTATGGATTAAAAATTAAAGACTCCCATTTGGGTACTGGCAGTATTTCAGTCAAAGAAGCATTTTATAGAAGTAGTAATGTGGCATTTGCAAAATTGGCCGACCAGTATTACCATGCACAACCATCCAAATTTGTTGCACACCTCCATCATCTCCGTTTAGATACCCTTACTGGTATTGATATCATTGCATCCTCCGGGAAGCCCTATATCAAAAAGCCAAGTAACAGAAATTGGGCCAATACCACTATTCCATTTATGGCGCATGGTTATGAAGAACTGGTAACGCCCCTTAATATGTTGATGTTGTATAATGCGGTTGCTAATAATGGAAAAATGATGCGCCCATATTTGGTAAATGCAGTTCGTGAATTTGGGGTAGATGTAAAAACAATACAGCCGGAAATACTGGTTGACAAAATTTGTAGCGAGGAAACATTGCTACAATTGAGGGAATGTTTGCGCGCAGTAGTAGACAGTGCACATGGTACTGCCCATAAAATTATTTTTGATAGTGCTTATGCCATTGCTGGCAAAACAGGCACAGCGGTAACTGCCTTAAATAATAAAGGTTATAACAAGGGCAATAAGATTTATCAAGCATCTTTTATTGGCTACTTCCCTGCAGCAGCACCAGCCTATACCATTGCAGTGGTAATTCAAAATAGCAATCAGTCGAAACTGATTTATGGGGCCGATGTTTCAGGAACTGTATTCAAAGAAATCAGTGATAAAATTTATTATCGGTTTTTAAGTACGAGAAAATACACTGCGCCTGCTTTACATGATACACTTCAGTACAATTATTATGCATCTAAGCAAGACATACATGTATTGCAAGAGTTATTTCCCTGGCAACAAACAGCCATGCATATGCAGCTAAACGAAATTTCAAATCAATTGCCCAGAACTATTCCGTCATTGATTGGTATGGGATTAAAGGATGCCATTCAAGTACTTGAAAACAAGGGTTTAAATGTAGCGGTAACGGGTAGAGGTAAAGTAGTCAGTCAGTCATTAGTAGCTGGAACGCCAATAACAAAAGGACAACACATTTCAATTATATTAAATTGATATTACAGGATATTCTATATCAGGTGGCCATTCGCTCCGTACAGGGACAAACAGCAATTGATATTGCTGCACTCCAACTGGATTCCAGAAAAGTGGAGCCAGGTACTTGTTTTATTGCTATTCGTGGAGCTGCAATTGATGGGCATCATTATATAGAAACTGCTATAGCACAAGGTGCAACTGCTATTATCTGTGAGCAAATGCCTGCCTCTTTTTCACCTGGCATTGTATACGTTGAAGTTGAAAACACAGGAATAGCAGCCGGTATGATGGCACATCATTTTTATGGTGACCCTACTTTGAAATTGCAATTAGTGGGTGTAACCGGCACAAATGGTAAGACTACCATTGCTACTTTATTATTTAAGTTATATACCAATCTTGGTTTTACCTGTGGATTAATCAGCACCGTACAAAATCAAATTGGCCCTGCTATTATACCATCTACGCACACCACGCCAGATGCGATTCATTTGAATCAATTGCTAAAGCAAATGATGGATGCCGGATGTGCCTATGTATTTATGGAAGTGAGTAGCCATGCGATTCATCAAAACAGAATAGCAGGACTTCAATTTGCAGGGGCATTGTTTAGCAATATCACACACGACCATTTAGATTATCACCGAACATTTGAAGAATACATTCGAGTTAAAAAATCATGGTTCGATCATTTACCCGCTACTGCATTTGCACTTAGCAATGCCGATGATAAAAGAGGTATGGTGATGTTGCAAAATACAGCTGCCAGAAAAAAATACTATAGTCTTCGAACAATGGCTGATTTTAAAGG
Source organism: Chitinophaga pinensis (assembly GCA_943367825.1). Classification (GTDB taxonomy): domain Bacteria; phylum Bacteroidota; class Bacteroidia; order Chitinophagales; family Chitinophagaceae; genus Ferruginibacter; species Ferruginibacter pinensis_J. The sequence continues at coordinate 65,104 of CALRKF020000007.1, read as the reverse complement.
CAAGCTTTTGGAAAATAGTTTAACTGGTCTGCACTTAACTGTAGATGAAACAGAAGTACATTTTAGACTAATAGGTGAATTCAACGCATATAATTTGTTAGCAGTATATGGAGCTGCCATTTGTTTGGGTGCCAACAAATCAACTGTATTGCAAGTGCTGAGCGGTTTAGATGGTGCAGAAGGTAGGTTTGATTATAGCATAAGTCCAAAGGATAAAGTCATTGGTATTGTGGATTATGCACATACACCTGATGCATTATTGAATGTATTGGTTACAATTAAAAAATTGCGCCAAGGAAACGAAAAAATTATTGCCGTAGTTGGTTGTGGTGGCAACCGCGATAAAACAAAGCGCCCGATTATGGCAGAAGTGGCCTGTGAGCACAGTGATAAAGTAATATTCACTTCTGATAATCCAAGAAATGAGGATCCGACAGAAATTTTAAATGATATGCAGGCTGGTGTGAATGCAGTGGCCAAAAAGAAAGTGATTGCGATAGTAGATAGAAAAGAGGCAATTAAGACCGCAATCAGTTTAGCCAATCCTGAAGATATTGTATTGATAGCAGGTAAGGGTCACGAAAAATACCAAGAAATAAAAGGAGTAAAATATGACTTTGACGATAAGCAGGTATTGAAAGAAATATTTGAATTGTTAGAGAAATAATAAAAATAAAAGAAACCAATTTTTTAAGCAATATGTTGTATCACTTTTTTAGATGGTTAACAGACGAGGGGTTTAAATTTCCCGGTAGTGGACTTTGGCAGTTCACTACATTTCGTGTATTGTTAGCCGTTATATTAAGTTTACTTATTACAACTGTATATGGTAAAAAGCTAATTGGCTTTCTTCAAAAAAAGCAATTGGGTGAAAGTGTACGTGATTTAGGCTTGGCAGGTGAGCAAGAAAAAAAGGGCACTCCCACCATGGGCGGCATTATCATTATCCTGGGCATTCTGATTCCAACCTTATTGTTAGCCAATCTCGAAAAAGTATATATCCGCTTAATGTTATTGTGTACGGTGTGGTTAGGGGCGATTGGGTTTATTGATGACTATTTAAAAATTCGTTCTAAAAGACTGGCACAGGCAAAGGGAGAGTCCTATAAAAAGAGTAATAGTGATGGATTGGCAGGTCGGTTTAAAATATTTGGACAAGTGATGTTGGGAATCATTGTAGGGGCCACTTTATATTTCAATCAAAGTGTAGTAGTTAAAAGAGAAGTGGCTAATGAACAGAATATGGGTAAAATTCAAATGGGACCGAAAGAAAGAGCTACCAAATTTGATACGGTAATATTGGATGGTAAAGTGCATGAGTATGTATCAGTAAAAACAATGATTACTACTATTCCCTTTGTAAAAAACCATGAATTCAATTATGCAAAATTATTGCCACCAGCCTGGCGTGATTATACCTATATACTATATATACTCATAGTAATATTTATTGTAACAGCAGTTAGTAATGGCGCCAATATTACAGATGGATTGGATGGTTTGGCTACAGGTGTTAGTGCTATCATTGGTATTGCATTGGGCATCTTCGCTTATGTTAGCGGAAATATCAAATTCGCTGAGTACCTCAATATCATGTACATACCTAATTTGGGTGAACTCTCCATTTTTATTGCCGCTTTTGTAGGATCCTGTATAGGGTTTCTATGGTACAATGTGTATCCCGCACAGGTATTTATGGGCGATACAGGCAGTTTGACACTCGGTGGTATTATCGGAGCATTGGCAATTATCGTTCGTAAAGAATTACTGATTCCTATATTCTGTATAGTATTCTTTATAGAGTTATTGAGTGTTATGGCGCAGGTAACATATTTCAAATACACCAAGAAAAAATATGGGGAAGGTCGAAGGATATTTTTAATGAGTCCCTTGCATCATCATTATCAAAAGCAAGGGTATCATGAGAGTAAGATTGCTGTAAGGTTTTGGATTGTTACCATTTTGAGTGTGGTGTTGGCAATTGTGACATTGAAGTTAAGATAGGCAGCTTGTTCACTGTTGAACAACTGTTTGAAATAAGTATTGGAAAACCAACATTGGGAATGTGCTGAAATGGCATTCATTATTTCCAATAAAACCAATTCCTTGGATGAAGAGCCAGTGAAAGATGCCAACCCGTTAAATTCTATGCTGTTGAAGAACCATTATTTTAATACTGTTGATAGGTAGTAACCTTCTACAGTGTATCAAATGCAATGAATGAAAAACCAACTTGAAAAAAACAAGGATTTCAATTGATGAAAAAAAGAATGGTCATATTGGGAGGAGGTGAAAGTGGAGTGGGCGCAGCTATACTCGCTCAACAACAGGGCTATGACGTTTTTGTTAGTGATGGGTCTGTTATCAAAGAAGTGTATAAAAATGAATTAATCGCACATCAAATTGAATTTGAAGAATCCCAGCATACTGCATCACTCATCTTAAATGCAGATGAAATTATGAAGAGCCCGGGAATTCCTGAAAAGAATGAACTCGTAAAAAAGATTAGAGAAAACGGCATAAGTATAATTAGCGAAGTTGAATTGGCTTATCGGTATAAGGGTAATAGTAAAATCATTGCCATTACAGGAAGTAATGGTAAGACTACTACCACTGCATTAACCTATCATATTTGTAAACATGGTGGTGCAGATTGTGCCATGGTAGGCAATATCGGTTATTCATTTGCCAAACAAGTGGCACTAGATCCCAAGCCATTGTATGTTGCAGAAATCAGTTCTTTTCAATTGGATGATATCAAAACCTTTAAGCCAGATGTAGCTGTGCTTACGAATATTACAGAAGACCATCTAGATCGGTATGAATATAAAATGCAATTATACATTAATAGCAAGTTTAGTATTACCAAAAATCAAACTGCCCAGGATGTTTTTATCTATTGTATGGATGACCTGGTCACAATGGAAAATATCAATCAGTATCACATTCAATCAACACTAGCCCCATTTACCATGAGTAACCAACTGCCAACAGGTGCGTTTTTGGCCAACGCGAAAATGCATTTGAAATGGAAAAACGAAGAAATGAAAATGAGCATCGAAGATTTCGCATTAAAAGGAAAACATAATCAATACAATAGTATGGCAGCAAGTCTGGCGTCCACAGCCGTGGATATTAAAAAAGAAAAAATTAGAGAAGCACTACAAACTTTTGAAAGTCTCGAACACCGTATGGAGACCGTGATGAGTATTAAAGGCGTAGAATTTATCAATGACAGTAAAGCCACCAATGTGAACAGCACTTGGTTTGCTTTGGAAAGCATGAATAAACCTACCATTTTAATTCTTGGTGGAGTAGATAAAGGGAACGATTATGGTTTGTTGAAAGAACTTGTAAAAGAAAAAGTAAAAGCCATTGTTTGCCTGGGTGTTGAAAATCAAAAAATTCATGATGCATTTGAGGCAATTGTACCACATATCGTGGATACTAATTCAGCCACTGATGCCGTGCAAGCTGCTTTTCATTTTGCTGAGAAAGGTGATGTTGTGATGTTAAGCCCGGCTTGCGCCAGTTTTGATTTATTTAAAAATTACGAAGACAGAGGAAAGCAATTTAAACAAGCAGTAAAATCATTGTAATTGTCGGAACCTATTAACATAAAACAATTTTTTACGCCCAATATCAATACAATGGGCGGCAACCTTGCCAATAAAACCAAGGGAGACCGCGTGATATGGGGGATAGTAGTGATACTTACACTAGTGAGTTTATTAGTGGTGTACAGTAGCACTGGTTCATTGGCCTATAAATATAGTAAGAGCACGGAGAGTTATCTCTTCAAGCAGTTTGCTTTTATTATTATGGGGGTAATGGTTATTTATTTCGCACACAGAGTGAATTATACTTTTTATTCCAGACTTGCCAAATTATTGTTTTTGGTTTCAATTCCATTATTGATTTATACCTACTTTTTTGGAGCAAAGATAAATGATGGTAGCAGGTGGATTATGTTGCCGGTCATTAACATGACTTTTCAAACTTCCGATTTTGCTAAGCTTGCACTCTTTATGTTTTTAAGCAGACAGTTAAGTCGTAAGCAATCGGTTATTAAAGATTTTAAAAAAGGATTTATCCCTATTATTACCCCTGTTGTAATAATCTGTTTGTTGATAGCTCCTGCAAATTTATCAACAGCTATGTTAGTTGGTGCTACTAGTATTTTGCTCATGTTTATTGGAAGAGTAAGCACCAAGCATATTTTGATGACTATTGGTATTGCAGCAATTCCTGTGTTCTTCTTGTTTTTTGTAGCATTAAAATATTATGACAAGGAAAACAATCGTCCCAAAGAATTACCTGCTGTTTTTTCAGTAGGCCGCGTACAAACATGGATCGGAAGGGTACAAACTTTTGTTTATGGGGCCAATGAGGTCAACAGTGAAAAATTATACCAAACCAACCAGGCCAAAATCGCCATTGCGAAGGGTGGTTTTTTTGGAAAAGGTCCTGGTAATAGTGAACAAAGAAATTTTTTACCACATAGTTATAGTGATTTTATATATGCCATCATAATCGAGGAATATGGTTTAATGGGAGCTGCGTTCATGGTATTTATATACCTGTTGTTTTTATACAGGTGTATCCGCCTTTACAGGAAATGCCCTTATGCGTTTGGGGCATTTCTTGCGTTGGCGCTCAGTTTTATGTTGGTGATACAGGCATTAGCCAATATGGGAGTAGCAGTAAATGCTTTCCCTAATACTGGTGTTACACTGCCCTTGGTGAGTATGGGAGGAAGTAGCTTTCTATTTACCTGTCTGTCTATTGGCATTATTTTAAGTGTTGCCAGAAATGTGGAGCAATTGGAAGGGAATGCTCCGGTAGAAGTAACAGTATAGTATAAACGAAAATAATTATAGAACGGTCAAAAAATGGGAAACAGGATTATCATAGCAGGTGGCGGTACTGGAGGACATATTTTTCCTGCCATTGCCATTGCGAATGCTATTAAAAGACTGCAACCAGACACGGAATTTTTATTTGTTGGCGCCAAGGGAAAAATGGAAATGGAGAAAGTACCCCAGGCAGGATTTCAAATTAAAGGGTTGGACATTGCAGGTTTCAATAGAAGCTCTTTGATCAAAAATATTGCCTTGCCTTTTAAACTGGTTAAAAGTTTTTTACAGGTACGAAACATTTTTAAACAATTCAATCCTGTGGCTGTGATTGGCGTAGGGGGCTACTCGAGTTATCCAGTCTTGCGCTATGCACAATCCAAAGGAATTCTCAGTTTTATTCATGAGAGTAATTCTTTTGCAGGTAAAAGCAATCAGCTACTGGGTAAAAAGGCAACCCGCATATTTGTTGCAACAGATGGGATGCAAAAATTTTTCCCTGCTGATAAAATTCAGATTACGGGTAATCCCGTAAGAGCTGCCATTGTTCAATCGGCTATCAAACGGGAAGAAGGGATTACCTTTTTTGGTTTAGATCCTGCGAAACAGACCATTCTTTCCATTGGAGGAAGCCTTGGTGCAAAAACAATAAACGAAGCCATTGCAGCCTCGCTGAATAAGTTTGAAGAAAACAATCTTCAACTGATATGGCAATCGGGTAAAACTTTTGCAGCAAAAGCGAAGGAAATAACAACTGGTAAAACCAATATTTGGGCAGGCGATTTTATCACCCAAATGGAATATGCATATGCGGCTGCAGATCTGGTTATAACTAGAAGTGGTGCAATGGCTATAGCTGAATTATGTGTCGTAAAAAAACCGGTTATCATGGTTCCCTATCCCTTTGCGGCAGAGGACCATCAGACGGTAAATGCACAAAATTTAGTTAATAAAAATGCTGGCCTGATGATTACAGATAAAGAAGCGTTGAATAGTCTAGTGCCTGCCATCATTGCATTGGCAAAAGATGAAACAAAAATAACAATGTTGGAAAATAATATTGCGAAGCTAGGTATTACCAATGCAGATGAAATTATAGCCAAAGAAATTATAAAAATAATTAGTTGAGTACAATCGACCATATAGGTAAAATTTATTTCATCGGTATCGGTGGAATTGGCATGAGTGCCCTAGCACGTTATTTCAACGCAAAGGGGGTATCGGTTGCTGGCTATGATAAAACTGAAACCGCTTTGACAAAACAATTACAAGCGGAAGGAATACAGGTGCATTTTGAAGACAGTTTGGATTTATTGGAAACAGCAGCAGAACTGGTAGTGTATACACCTGCAATTCCTGTAGACCATAAAGAATTGAATTATTATTTGCAAAATAATTATCTAGTAGTAAAAAGAAGTGATGTTTTGGGCGCAATAACCAATAGTGCATTTAATATCTGTGTTGCGGGCACGCATGGCAAAACAACTACCAGTAGTATGATTGCACATTTATTGCAAGACAGTGGATTTGGATGCAATGCTTTTTTGGGTGGGATAGCAGTAAATTATAATAGTAATTTCTGGAGCAGTGAAAACAATGTATGTGTGGTGGAAGCAGATGAATACGATCGTAGCTTTTTGAAATTAAGTCCGGATATAGCAGTTATTACAGCTATGGACCCTGATCATCTCGACATCTACGGAACAGCAGAAAATGTAGAACAGGCATTTATTGATTTTTCTGCAAGAGTAAAAACCGGAGGCTTATTGTTGAGTAAATATGGATTAAAAAGATCGCTGGCATTAAAGGGCGATCGACTATTGAACTATCACCTCGACAATGCCTTTGCAGATGTACATGCAGAAAATATTAAAATGTTCAATGGCTCTTATCAGTTTGATGTACAGGTGCAGGATTGGCAATTGAAGGAAGTATCCTTGCACATGGGGGGACTGCACAATATTGAGAATGTGCTCGCTGCTATTTGTATTGCACATACACTTGGTATTGCTGATGAAAAAATAAAAGCTGCCGTTGCTTCTTTTAAAGGTGTAAAGAGACGCTTTGAGTACATTATTAAAAATGACCAACAGGTGTATATAGATGATTATGCACATCATCCGGATGAATTGGCTGCATTGTTGAAAGGCGCTAGAAAATTATTCCCGGATAAAAAATGTACAATCATTTTTCAACCGCACCTATTCAGTAGAACAAAAGATTTTGCGGATGGGTTTGCCAGTAGTTTGGATATAGCAGATGAAATCATTTTGTTACCAATTTATCCCGCAAGAGAATTGCCAATGGAGGGTGTAAGCAGTGCTATCATTTTTGATAAAATGAAACAACCTCATAAGCAGTTGATGCAGAAAGAAGAGGTGCTAGAATGGATAAAAGAAAATAAAATTGAATTATTGATTACGGCTGGTGCTGGCGATATCGATGTATTGGTATCAACCATTAAAAAAAGTATTGAAAATAAATAAGTATTTGGATCGAATATAATGATGGCTGAAAAAAAACGATATGGAATTAAAAATATTTTAATCAGCGCCCTTTGGGTATTGATTAGTGCAGGCCTGATGGTAATGTTGGTAGCAGGTGTCCGTAAAAAAGATGCTCAAAAATGTGTTGCAGTAGATATTCATATCAGGGGTGTAAAAAATAATTTTTTCATTGATGAAAAAGATGTTTTGAATGCCTTGACTTTATTATCAGGTGGTAATCCAGTTGGAAAAATCTGCAGCAGCTTCAATCTGCGTCAACTGGAAATAGAGTTGAAGAAAAATATTTGGATTGCTGATGCGCAATTATTTATTGATAATAATGCAGTATTAGTAGTAGATATCAACGAAAGGGAACCGGTGGCGAGAATTTTTACCAATACGGGGGCTACTTATTACATTGATAAAGGACTAATGCGGCTTCCATTGAGTGAAAAATTTTCTGCGAATTTGCCTGTGTTTACTGGGTTCCCTACAGATCAAATAATTCTTTCACCTGCGGATAGTAGTTTATTGCAAGATATAAGCAATCTAAGCCTGGCTATTCAGAAAGATTCTTTCTGTAATGCAATGATTGATCAGATAGACATTGATGCTGAAAGGAATTTTGAAATGATTCCTAAAATAGGTAATCAGGTTATTGTGTTTGGAGATGCCAATAATATAGAAGAAAAATTAGCAAAGTTGGTTTTGTTTTATAAAAATATTATACGGAGTTCCGGACTGAGTTATTACAGTGTTATCAACCTGCAATACAAGGGACAGGTTGTGGCAAAAAGAAGAGGTTCGGAAGATATTACTGCTGATTCCTTGCGCACGCTGCAAATTATGAACTTGATTGCAGCACAGGCTGCCACACAATCAGCCGACTCGGTGCGCATTTTCACGGATGATAATACTAATAATACAGCCGACAGTACAATGGTATTGCAATCTATACAGCGAGATGATAATGACAATGATCCTGTGGTGGAAAATGAAAAGCCAGCATCAGCACCGGAATCAATGCCTGTAACAGCACCAATTAAAAAGCCCGAAAATAAACCGGCACAAACAATAATCAGTAAGCCTCGCGATAAGCCAGTAAAGCCGAAGCCAAGGGTATTGATGCCAAAGAAAAATGAATATTAAAAAATACTAAATACACACAAACACAAAACAAATCAATTATGAACCAGGAACAACCCATCATCGTAGGTCTCGATATCGGTACCACCAAAATTGCAGCCATTGCCGGTCGTAAAAACGAATTCGGAAAGCTGGAGATATTGGGCTTTGGTAGAGCCAATAGCAATGGAGTACAACATGGTATGGTGTTAAATATTGACCAAACCATTAAAGCTATCCAACAAGCTTTGGAAAATTGTTATAAGTCGAATCCCGACCTGGAAATCGGAGAGGTATTTGTTGGTATTGCAGGCCATCATATTAAAAGCCTTCAAACCAGGGGAGATATCGTAAGGCAAAGTATTGAAGAAGAAATTCGGCAGGATGAGATTGATCGTTTAGTAGCGGATCAATACCGTACCTATATTCCTGCAGGAGATCAAATCATTGATGTTATTCCTCAGGAATTTACGGTTGATAATTTTCAAAATATCCCTAATCCTATTGGATATAGCGGGGTAAAAGTAGGCGCCAACTTTCACATTATTACAGGTGATAAAAATGCCATACGCAATATCAATAGAAGTGTAGAAAAAGCTGGACTTACAACCAAGGATTTGGTTTTGCAACCATTGGCTTCAGCTGCAGCAGTAATGTGCGATCAGGATTTGGAAGCTGGAGTTGCCATTGTAGATATTGGTGGTGGCACTACAGATTTAGCTGTTTTTTATGAAGGCATCTTAAAGCATACCGCAGTGATTCCTTTCGGTGGAGAGAATATTACCAATGATATCAAAACCGGTTTGGGTGTTTTGAAAACGCAGGCAGAGCAAATGAAAGTTCAATTTGGAAGTGCTTTATCTGACGAGGCAAAATCAAATGCATTTATTACAATCCCAGGCCTTAGAGGTATGCCAGCTAAGGAAATCTCAATGAAAAATTTAGCAGCTATTATTCAGGCTCGTATGAGTGAAATAATGGATTTTGTTACTTATCATTTGAAGCAAGTAGGATTAGACAATCGGATGTTGAACGGAGGTGTAATATTAACAGGTGGTGGATCACAATTGAAACACCTGATTCAATTAACGGAATATGTAACAGGATTAAATGCGCGCATTGGATACCCCAATGAACACTTGGCTGGTGGACATATTGATGAGTTGTCAAAACCCATGTATAGCACTTGTATTGGATTGATTCTAAAAGGATACAATGACTATGAAAATAAAAACAGACAATTGGATCCGAATTTTATAGAAATTAAAATTCCAAAAGGATTACAACAGCAACCAGTAGACGAAAAGTTGGATATTCCGGAAGAAGAAAATAAGGAGCATAAAATCAAAAGCAGAAAGACCCTTAAAGGTTTTATGGATTCCTTTAAAATTGGATTAATTGACCTTTTCAAGGAAGAAGAAGATGCTAAATTATAAGATATCTTATAAGCAGCAATAAAATGACTAATCGAACTCTTATATAACCCATTTATTCAAAACAGCAGCGTTGAAAAATGCCTGCGTTATCAAAACAAACAACTATGATACATTTTGATTTGCCAAAAGAACAGTCCTCTATCATCAAGGTGATTGGGGTAGGTGGTGGCGGTAGCAATGCCGTGAACCATATGTTTTCGCAAAATATAGAAGGCGTCAACTTCATCATCTGTAATACGGATGCACAAGCCATTGCACAAAGTAAAGTGCCTAATAAAATTCAGTTGGGCCCACACCTGACTCAAGGGTTGGGTGCTGGTGCCAATCCTGCAATTGGAAGGCAGGCAACCGAAGAAAGTTTGGAAGAAATCAAACGCATTCTAGAAGTCAATACCAAGATGGCTTTTATTACCGCAGGTATGGGTGGTGGAACTGGTACAGGCGGAGCGCCTATTCTTGCAAAAATTTGTAAGGACCTGGGCATTCTTACAGTGGGTATTGTTACCACTCCATTTGCCTATGAAGGTAAAAAGAGAATAGCACAGGCAGAGGAAGGTGTGATGTTGTTGAAAAACCATGTTGATACCTTATTGGTCATCAGCAATGATAAACTACGTCATCAGTTTGGTAATTTGAAAATGAAAGAAGCTTTTGCCAAAGCAGATAATGTGTTGGCAACTGCTGCAAAATGTATTACCGATGTAATTAATAGTACAGGCCAAATCAATGTTGATTTTGCGGATGTATGTACAGTGATGAGTAATGGTGGGGTTGCCATTTTGGGTAGCGCTATTGCAGAAGGTGAAAATCGTGCACAACAAGCCATTGAAGATGCATTGAATTCACCATTGTTGAATGATAATGATATTCGTGGAGCAAGATGGATATTAATTAATATCAATTCTGCCGAAGGCGAATATGAATTCACCATGGATGAAGTAGAAGTAATTCAAAATTATTTGATAGGGCAGGCTGGGGAAGATACAGACGTCATTCTGGGTATGGGTTATGATAGTTCCTTGGGTGCAGGCATTGGCATTACATTAATAGCCACAGGATTTGAACACAAAGATCCTTTTGCAAAAAATGAAAAGCCAGTGGCCGAGAAAAAAGATGATAAGATTGTAATGGTATTGGAAATGCCCAATAAAGAAGAGCAAAAGCCAGTAGTTGAAACTGTTCTTCCAGTTGTAGCCCCTATTGCTGATTTTGATGAGCAAGAAGAAGAAAAAGCAATTGCAGAAATCATGGAAGCTGCACCAATGAATCTGTTACAAGATGAGTTGATGCCAAGAATGGTGGAAGAAGAGCAAGCAGTAGAAATACCTAGTAAAACTACTGGGGAAAAATTGGAAGCGGAAAAGATATTTTTTGAAATATCTTCGGCATCCGATCAAATACCTGTTGTGGCATTTGATATACCAGAACAAGAAATCCCATCCGATAAAACCAAGACATCTGCGATTACCCGCACTGAAACTTCAATTAATGTAACTAAAGTAGCTAGCAATAGTCTCCCTTCGTCAGGAGGTTATTTGGCGAAGCCTTCACAAATTTATGTGGAGGATATGCCAAAACAGGAATCCAAATCTGTGGAGCAACCACTGCCTTTGCAAGAACCGGTTCAGGAAGACGAACCTGCCATGGAAATGCAACTGGTGGTTAAGTCCATTCAAGCGGCGGAGGAGCCTAACGATGATCAACAGACTCAGCCCAATTTTGTTCCTGTTGTTGAGGAACCTGCGATGCAGGACGAAACAGCGGAGCTTAGGCGCCGGGCTATGGAGCGGATTGCAAAGTTGAGGAATTTATCCTTCAATGCGAATGCAGCTGATCCTAATAATGAGTTTGAAACGGTACCCGCTTATCTCCGCCGCAACATGGAATTACACAATTCCATCGCAGATGTAGAAAGTTTCTATAGCAATTATTCCGTAAAAACGGATGAAAATAATAATACTGCTATTTCTACTATCAATACTTTTTTAGACGGGAAAAAACCTGATTAAATATAACTGCCGGTGACAAGGTCACCGGCAGACTTGTATAAAGAGCTTTTGTTTGTGTTCCTACCTCCTACCAATGGGTAAAGGTATTTAGTAAAAATAACCCCACTGATGTGGGGTTGTTTTTTATCATTAGTTATTACGAATGGCAAATATCATTTCATCTATGTATTCTCCATTTTTGAAAAAAGCTTTTTCCATGAACGCTTCTAATTTAAAACCGGCTTTCTTTAACACTTTTTGCGATGCTATATTGTTGCCAAATGGTCGGGCAAATATTCGGTTAATATCAAAATTATTGAAACCATAACTTACCATTTGTTGTACAGCCTCCGAAACGATGCCTTTGCCCCAGTAAGTTTCAGCCAACCAATAGCCCAGTTCCATGTTCTTACAATGCAAGTCAGCTTGAAGGTGTAAGCCAATGCCTCCAACTGCTTTTCCTTTTACAGTAATTGCAAAAATCGAATAAGGCTTTCTACTACTGGCCATCTCAATAAATTGAATCGCATCTGCTTCTGTATAGGGATGAGGGAATTGATTGGTCATGAATACTGCAATATTGGGATTATTCGCTGCATTTACGAGATTAGTGGCGTCTTCCAACTGCCAGGGCCTTAGTGAAAATTCCATATTATATTGATTGAATGACTAAGATAGGATATTTGCGTCCACAACTTGACAAGTAAAGCCTTGGGATAAATTATTTCTCCGTTTAATTTCAATTTTCACTCTACATTTGTAAGGTTTTTGAAAAAAGGGTTTCGGAGTATTACCCTTTAACTTAAAAGGACCTATTATAAAATTTCTTTTCGTGGGCAAACATATTAATAAAGTAAGTGCAGCTGGTTTAATCATTGCACTAGGAATTATCTACGGTGATATTGGAACTTCTCCCTTGTATGTGTTTGATGCAATCATCAACAGCAAACCAATTGATGATTTACTAATCATTGGGTCATTGAGCTGTATCATCTGGACACTTACCCTTCAAACGACCATCAAATATGTACTGCTTACATTAAGAGCAGATAATAGAGGGGAAGGCGGTATCTTTTCTTTATATACATTGGTTCGTCGTCAAAAAAAATGGTTGGTTTTACCAGCTATGATTGGAGGAGCAGCATTGTTGGCCGATGGTATGATTACACCACCCATCTCAGTTACTTCAGCAGTGGAGGGTTTGCGAAATATTCCTAGCCTGGCATCCATACATCAAAATACTATTATTTATATCGTTATTGGTATCATGGTGATATTATTTGCCATGCAGCAATTTGGTTCTGCTGGTATTGGTAAATTATTTGGGCCCATCATGTTTATATGGTTTGCGATGTTAGCTGTTTTGGGCATAAGTCAGATTCCCGAATACTGGAGTGTTTTCAAAGCATTCAACCCTGTTTGGGCAGTTCGCTTATTAACACAATATCCGCATGGCTTCTGGTTATTAGGTGCGGTCTTCTTATGTACTACAGGTGCGGAAGCCTTGTATAGTGATTTAGGGCATTGTGGAAGGAAAAATATACGGGTATCCTGGGTTTTTGTTAAGACTTGTTTGGTACTTCATTATTTAGGACAAGGAGCCTGGTTATTGAGTCACCATAAAACAGCTGTATTTGCTGCAAAAGCTGATTTGCCAAAATTAAGAGTGCTGTTTCCACATGCGGAAGAAATCATAAAACCAATTTATGGTATGATGCCTACTTGGTTTGTGTTTCCGGGCATTATCATTGCCACTGCGGCAGCAATTATTGCGAGTCAGGCATTGATTAGTGGTTCCTTTACTTTAATTAGTGAGGCAATGCGCCTGAACCTTTGGCCAAAGATGCGCATTAAATATCCAACTGAGGCGAGGGGGCAATTGTTTATAGCTGCCATCAACACAATGTTATTTGTTGGTTGCGTTGGTATTGTTTTGTTTTTTAGAGAATCAGGTAAAATGGAGGCTGCCTATGGATTGGCCATTACTTTATGCATGTTGGCAACCACCATTTTATTCGCCAATTTTATGATTACCAGAAGGAGCAAGCCTTTTTTTATCTATCTCTTTTTATTGGTTTATTTGGCTATTGAAATAGGGTTTTTAATTGCGAACCTTGATAAGTTTCCACATGGCGGTTATGTAACCTTGATTGTAGGGGGTACCTTATTTATTATAATGTATGTTTGGTATCGTGCTCGGAAAATTAAAAATAGGTATGTAGAATTTGTTAAGTTGGAAGATTATATCTCTAACTTGGAAGAATTAAGTAATGATAGCACAGTGCCAAAATATGCTACTCATTTGGTGTATTTATCCAGTGCCAATAATAGTAAAGAAATTGAACATAAAATTATTTATAGCATATTAAGGGGCAAACCAAAACGAGCAGATATTTATTGGTTTGTGCACGTAGATACAATTGATGAACCCTATACCTGCGAATATGTAGTGGATCATATTATCCCCAATGATATTATTCGAGTGGAATTCAGATTAGGATTTAGGGTTGCACCCAAGATCAATTTAATGTTCAAGAAAGTAGTGGAAGACCTGGTAGCCAATCGAGAAGTGAATGTAACCAGCCGTTACGAAAGTCAGCAAAGAAATAATGTGGTGGGCGATTTCCAATTTGTAGTGATGGAAAAATTCCTCAGCCAAGATAATGAGTTGCCATTCTTTGAAAGAGTAATTATGCAATTGCATTTTGCCATGAAAGAACTATCATTGAGTGAAGAAAAGGGATTTGGGTTAGAGCAAAATAATGTAGTGGTGGAGAAATTTCCACTCATTGTAGCGCCATTCTCTAAATTAAAATTAAGCAGGATTTATACCGATGAAGAAGATTTTTAGTTTTATAAGTCTTCGTAATTGCATTTTTTTCATTTCTTATTAAAGCATTATAAAGCTTGCTTTCCATAATCATTTATATCATTGCGGGCATTGCAGTACTTTCTGTAATTGCATATTTCGTACAGGAGAAACTCATTTTCAAACCCGAAAAGCTACGACAGGATTTTAAGTATGTTTATGATGTTCCATTTGAAGAGTTGTTTTTCGAGGTAGAACAGGGCGTTCGAATAAATGGTCTGCATTTTAAAGTCAACAAACCACTTGGTTTGATTCTTTACTTTCATGGTAATAGCAGAAGTATCAAGGGTTGGGCAAAATATGCAAAAGATTTTTATCGATATAATTATGATGTGGTACTGGTAGATTATCGAGGCTTTGGCAAAAGCACTGGAAAGCGCAGCGAAAAAAACCTGATTACGGATATGCAGTTTGTTTATGATACACTTTCTGTCAAGTATCATGAACATCATATGATTATTTATGGTAGAAGTATAGGGAGTGGGTTTGCCTGTAAATTAGCATCCGACAATAAGCCGCGTTATTTAATTTTAGATGCACCATACCTCAGTTTTAGGAAAGTAGTAGAACGATTTTTACCAATGCTACCGGTAAAGTATGTACTAAGATATCATTTACGTACTGATAAGTGGATAAGTAAAGTCAATTGCCATACCTATATTTTGCATGGCACCCGCGATTGGTTGATACCGCTCCGGCACAGTGAAGAATTGCAGGCTATCAATCCCCGGAAAATTACTTTAATTCGCATTCAAGGTGGTGGTCACAATAACCTGCCTAGCTTTCCCGAATACCATAATTTTATTCGAGATATTTTGCAATATTGAGTACAATAGGAAAACATGAAAAATAAATTCCTTCGCTGGATAGTTATAGGGCTACTGTCCTATGTTTTAATTGGCATCGCTTTGTACTTCCTGCAAACCCTGTTTCTATTTCATCCTGTTTCCCTTCCGTCCAATTACCAATTTAATTTTAAGGTCCCTTTTGAAGAGATAAAAATTCCTTTTGGAGCATCAGACAGTATTGATTTGGTTAAATTTTTACCTCATGATAGCACTAGAAAAGGGGTAGTATTATATTTTCATGGTAATAAACAAAACCTGGAACGATATGCAAAATTTGCTGATCGATTTACAGACCATGGCTATGAAGTTTGGATGGAAGATTATCCTGGCTATGGCAAGAGTAAGGGGAAAAGAACTGAAAAGAATCTATACCAACAGGCACTGTTGATTTATGCTTTGGCAGCACAACGATTTTCATCAGATCGTATTATCATTTATGGCAAATCCCTAGGCACTGGTATTGCTGCATATACAGCTTCGAATCGGGCCTGTAAAAAACTGATTTTAGAAACACCTTATTATAGTATTCCAGCACTATTTGATTGTTATGCACCCATCTATCCAACGAGTATACTTTCTATTTATAAGATTCCTACTTATCAATATTTACAAAATGTACAATCGCCCATCAGTATTTTTCATGGCACTGCCGATGGCGTGATTCCTTATAGAAGTGCAATACGGTTGAAGGCAGTTTTAAAAAACAAGGATGAGTTCATTACAATTGAAAAGGGAACTCATCATAATTTGAATGATTTTCCTTTGTTTCAGCAAAAGTTGGATAGTTTACTGCGTTGATGCTTTAGGCTATTTCTTTCAATGTCACTTTTGATTTAGCAACATTCAGTTCATATTGTCCTCCAACTTTTAAAGCAAAGTTTTCCTTTTCATGGCTTACCGGAAATCCATAACATACGGGATAATTATATTCGGCAAAGATGTCACGGATTACTTCATGTACAGTTTGTCCAAAGGGGCGCTCAGTATCTTTCATATCGGTGAAACCTCCTATGACAAGTCCTTTTAAGGATTTAAATTTCCCACTCCTTTTAAGTTGATATAGCATTCGGTCGATATTGTAAATCTGCTCACCAATATCCTCTAAGAATAAAATTTTATCCTTCGTATCTGCTTCACTGTTAGTTCCAATCAGGTGTGTAAATAAACTTAAATTTCCACCAACCAATACTCCGCTAGCTTTTCCTATTTTATTAAAGGAGTGGGCACTTGTTGTATAGCTTGCTTTTTTCCCTGTTAGGGCTTTGTGTAAGGATTGGTTAAACTCATTCATCCCTTCGGCAAAAGCGGCAGCCATTGGCGCATGCAGGCTTGCAATTTTATATTTACTAAACAAATGGCAATGCAGTACCGTAATGTCACTGAATCCAATAATCCATTTTGGTTTTTTACGAAATCGACTGAAATCCAATTGTTCGATAATTCTTCCGGTGCCATAACCGCCTCGGCCGCAAAGGATGGCATGGATACTATCATCCTCTAGCATTGCCTGCAATTCATCCCTTCTAACTTCGTCAGTACCACTAAAGTAATTATTAGAATCACTCCCAAGCGTTTTACCCACCATCACATCGAAGCCCCATTTTTGTAATTGTTCAATACAGGCTTGGGCTTTTTCTTTATTCATATACCCTGCAGGGCAGGTGATGCCAATAGTTTGGCCCTTTTTTAGATAGGGGGGAAGCAGCATAAATATTGTATTTTTACTCTTTAACAGCAAGTTATGCGATTAATTTATCTCCTCCTTTTTTTTGCACCAATATTCTCTGTGGCACAGGGGCCTGCCTGTAGCACGGTTCCTGGGATGACACCTAGTACTGCCATTGCTGTTTGTGGTACAACTGTCTTCACCCAAAATGCGGTAAATAATTGTACTGGTCCTTTTATTCCACATTCTGGTTGCCCCACAGATGTTATTACTTCAAATAATTCTTTTTGGTATAAATTTCATTGTTATCAGTCCGGCACTTTGGGATTTACAATTACACCGGTAATTAATTCAAATGATTTTGATTGGGAAATGACGGATATCACTGGCCGCAATCCCGATGATGTATATACCGATGCCAGCCTGCAAGTATCCTTTAATTTATTTGGAAGTGCCACCGGAAACAATGGAGCTACTGGTTGTTCTAATGCCGGTAATTCGGATATGACTTGTTCTGGTGAGGTTGGATTACGATTTAATAAAATGCCCACCATAACGGTAGGGCATGATTATTTATTGATGGTAACCAATTGGAATGGAGTAGGGGGTTATAACCTTGATTTTTCAGGTGGTACTGCAGTAATTTCTGATCCTATCCCCCCAAATATTACTACAATCGATGCAGGTTGTAATGCTATTAATATCAGTTTTTCAAAAGATGTATTGTGCACGAGTGTTACTAGTACTGGTTCCGAATTTTTAATTCAGCCGGGAAATTTGCCGATTAGTAATATCAGCTCCGATTGTTCCAATGGTGTCAATTCTATCAGAGTAATGACACTTAATTTACCTGCTTATTTACCACCGGGCAATTATCAATTAATCGTTAATAATGGTACTGATGGAAATAGTTTTTTAGATGCCTGTGGAAATGCTATTGCACCTGGGACAGCTTTCCCTTTTAGTGTAAAAAAACCTTTGGCTTCCTTTAGTTCCAATAGCCCTGTATGTGCAGGTAATCCGATGTCTTTTTCAAGTACCAGTGATCCACTTGCTGGAAATACCATTGGCTCATGGCATTGGGATTTTGGTGATATAAGTGGATCTACACTTTCTAATCCTTCTCATACTTATGCAAATGGCGGTTCATTTACAGTACAGCATTGGATTGTAAATAGTCAGGGTTGTTTTAGTGATACGGCTACTCAAATAGTCACGGTGCATGCATTACCAACTGCCTCCTTCACTGCTACGCCTGTCGCAGGATTTCTTTGTGCAGGAGCTGATATATTATTTACCAATACATCTATTGCAAATAGCGGTATTATAAATAATTGGAACTGGGATTTAGGCGATGGTACTATTTTAAATTTAAACAATGGCAACCCGTTTACACATGCTTATGCAAATGCAGGCACTTATACTGTTACATTGGTTGTTACGACAGATTTAGGTTGTGTTAGTGCAGTACATACTCAGCAGGTTATTATTAACCCATTACCTGTTGCCAATTTTATTCACACTCCTGCTTGTTTGCCCAACGGGTTGGTTAATTTTACGAATACCTCTGCAATTGCCAATGCAAGTCCATTGACATATTCCTGGAATTTCGGAGATCCTTCCAGTGGAACAAATAATACGAGTATATTAACTGACCCAACACATTTTTATTCAACAGCTGGTCCCTTTACAGTAACCCTATTGGCCAAAAGCCCGGCAGGTTGTGAGAATAGTATTAGCTTGCCCATCATAGATGTATATGCACAAGCGCATGCTGATTTTACAGTTAACGCCGAAAATTGTTTGAATGACGTAACTGTATTTACAAGTACCAGCGATCCGCTTCCAGGAAATATTATAGCGGAATGGCATTGGGATTTTGGTGATGCAGCTGGTTCTTTTTTGCAAAATCCATCCCATACATATGCACTAGCAGGTACTTACACCATTAAACATTGGATTGTTACTGGGCGAGGTTGTAATAGCGATACAATGACCAAAACAATCGTGGTTAATCCATTACCTACTGCCAACTTTTCGGTGAGTGCACCTGTTTGTGAAACAAGGCAAATTAATTTTACAGATGCTTCTATTGCTAATGCGGGAACCATCAACAGTTGGCAATGGAATTTTGGAGATGCTACTACTGCTACACTACAAAATCCCACACATACTTACGCAAGTGCAGGGACTTATAATGCAAGTTTAATAGTAGTTACAAATAAAGGTTGTACTAGTGCAGCGTTTACACTGCCGGTAAACGTACATCCACAACCCGTTCTAGGTTTTATCAATCCTGAAGTTTGTTTGACAGATGCTTCCGCACAATTTATCGATACTAGTAAAGTGGCTTTGCCCGATATAATCAATAGCTGGCTTTGGAATTTTGGAGATCCAGGGTCGGGCATTCTCAATACCTCCATACTGCAAAATCCAACCCATAAATACAATGCCGTTGGTTTGTATACTGCAACCTTAACCGTTACTACCGATAAGGGATGTACGCAAACAATCAGTCAGCAGTTTACAGTAAATGGCGATATACCAGTGGCCAATTTTAATACCCTTAATCCTACCAGCCTTTGTGCCAATGATTCAGTAGCCATTCAAGATGTTAGTACTGTAAATTTTGGAAATATCACTACAGTAGAAATATACTGGGATGCCATCAATCAGCCCTTGGTATTTGAAACAGATAATAATCCGTCGCCTGGTAAAATATACAAGCACCTTTATCCGCTTTTTAATAATCCGCTTACAAAAATTTTCAACATAAGATACCGTGCCTATTCCGGTGCTACCTGTGTCAATGATAAAATAAAAACCATTGTAGTAAATGCAGCACCTTTACTGCAGTTTACAGCCATCCCTCCAACTTGCTTGGATGCATTGCCATTTCAAATTACACAGGCTGCTGAAATAGCAGGGGTACCTGGTACAGGTATTTTTAGCGGTCCTGGTATTACATCATCAGGCATATTTGACCCAGCCATTACAGGGCCAGGTACTTTTAGAATATTATACACGTATACTTCTACTGCTGCATTTTGTACAGATACTATTAGCAATACAATAACTGTTTGGGCTCCGCCGGTAAGTGATTTTATTTTTAGTGCACCTGTTTGCGAAACAAAGAATATAGATTTTAGCAGTAGTGCTGCTACTCCAGTAGGAACTTTGACTACCTGGACATGGAATTTTGGTGATGGCACACCCTCCTTAATTAGAAATTCGGGGAATACATTTACGCATACCTTTCTTACTGCAGGTACTTATAATGTGTCCCTAGTGGTAACTACCAATAATGGATGCATCAGTATTGCCAAAGTAAAGCAAGTAGTTGTAAAACCTCAACCAAAACCGAATTTTAGTTTTACTGCAAGCACTTGTTTGCCCAATGCATTGGTACAGTTTGCAGACCAAAGTACTATTGCAGATGGAACACAAAATCAGTTTACTTTTTTGTGGAATTTTGGCGACCCATTGTCTGGCATAAATAATAGTTCAACTGCCATCAATCCTTTGCATCAATATACCACAGTCGGACCATTCATAGTTAATCTTCAAATTACTAGTGGCGCTGGTTGTTTACAGGATACTTCCATCATTGTGAATAGTATTCATCCTCAACCCAAGGCCGACTTTACTATCAGCAATGCAGCTATTTGTTTGGGTACACCCATTGTGTTTGTAGATGCCAGTACCAATGGGGGTGCTCCCATCAGTTCCTGGCACTGGTTGATGGGAGATGGCAGTACAGGCAATACGCCCATTGTAACGCATCAATACAATGCTACTGGAAATTATGCTGTTAGTTTATATATTATTAATGGCTTTGGTTGTAATAGTGATACGGTTACTAAACCAATCATAGTGTATCCATATCCGGTAGTAAATGCTGGGAGAGATTTGTTTGTATTGGAGGGAGATGTAGTAAGTCCATTTGCTACAGCATCTGGCAATTTGCTGCAATATTTATGGACACCCAATATGAACATTGTAAATAATAACAATACGGTATTGATTCCTTCATTTAAAGGAATTGCTGATATAACATATACTCTTACGGTAACTGCTGAAGGTGGTTGTGCAGTAACGGATGCTGTTTTTGTAAAAGTGTTAAAAGCTCCATTAATTCCTAATACTTTCACGCCGAATAATGATGGAATCAATGATAGTTGGCTGATTAAATACCTGAATGATTATCCCGATTGCAGGGTACAGGTATTTACGCGTACGGGGCAATTGGTATATAGTTCCTCAAAAGGTTATGGTAATCCTTGGAATGGTACGAAGAATGGAAAAACATTGCCAATGGATACCTATTATTATATCATTGAACCTGGCAATGGACGTAAACCAATTACTGGATTTGTAACAATCATAAAATAATTTCCAGTTATATTTCTGATAAGGAAACTTTGGTGGCAGTAACAGAAAGTTGATGGGTGATGCCGCATTTCAAAGCAAAATTATTTTTTTGATGCCCTACCGGAAAATCAAAGCAGAGCGGATAGTGGTAGTTTTTAGTTTTTTCTAATACAATATCATACAAGTTTTTTCCGAATTCTTCATCAGGGGTATCTGCAGCTTTTACTTTAAAGCCACCAATAATCAGTCCCGCTAGATTAGACAATTTTCCATTTCTTTGCAGGTTCCAAAACATGCGGTCAATACTGTAAAGGTATTCACCAGTATCTTCTACAAATAATATTTTACCATCTGTATGAATATCACTCTTGCTGCCAGCAAGTGATTCAATAGTTTTGAGATTGCCTCCAATCAATTGCCCTTTGGCTTCTCCGTTCTTGTTTTTTTCATTGGGCACTGCTTCGTATTGTAGTTGCTCTCCCAGCAAAGCTTTTTGAATAGAAAGAATTGTTTCAATTTGAATAGGTTCTGCCTTGCTCCAGTCGGAAGGAAAACTATTACACATCTTAGAATGCAAGCTGGCAATGCCAAAATTTGCATGAATATGCGAATGTAGTACGGTTATATCACTGAATCCTATTATCCATTTTGGTGTTTTTTTGAATTGTGTGAAATCAATATCATCTATTATACGCACGGCACCATAGCCCCCACGTGCGCAAAGAATGGCTTTTACATTTTTGTCGTCTAGTAATTGCTGAAAGTCAAGTAATCTTTCTGCATCTGTGCCTCCGAGTGTAAAATCTTTTTTGCCAACAGTTTCTCCGATCTTTATTTCAAAGCCCCATTCTTTTAATTTCAGTATGGCTGGTTGAATATCTTTCAGGGTGATAAATCCTGCGGGACAGGTTATACCGATGCAGTCTCCTGGTTTCAAATAGGGGGGCATTTTTATTGGTTTCCCTCCTTCTTTATTGCCTGGTTCCAAAGGCAAATTTGACAAAATCGAAGCAGTTTGCCCTACTACAGGAAGGGCTGCAGCAGTAAATAGGCCCGCTATAAATTTTTTACGTTGCATCAGATGAAGTTACTCAAATTTCGGTATTGAATATTGTTTAGGTATTTTTGCAGCCAAATGAATAATCCCAAAAGATACCTTGTAACGGCAGCATTGCCATACGCAAATGGACCTGTGCATATCGGTCATTTAGCAGGTTGTTATTTACCCGCCGATATTTATGTGCGATACCTGCGCGCTCAAAAGCGTGATGTGAAATTTATTGGAGGCAGTGATGAACATGGAGTGCCCATTACCATTCGGGCTATGAAAGAAGGAATTACACCACAACAGGTAGTGGATCGGTATCATGCAATCATCAAAGAAAGCATGGCACAAATGGGTATTTCTTTTGACATCTACTCTCGTACTTCCAATTCAACACACCACGAAACGGCCGCTGCATTTTTTAAGAAAATGTATGATGATGGTTTGTTTGAAGAAAAAGTTACAGAACAGTATTATGATGAGAAAACAAATACTTTTCTGGCAGATCGTTATATCACTGGTACTTGTCCTGTATGTGCTAATCCTAAAGCCTATGGTGATCAATGTGAAAAATGCGGAAGCGCGCTATCTCCCGAACAATTGATAGATCCTCGCAGTGCATTGAGCGATGCAGTGCCAGTTAAAAGAAGTACCAAGCATTGGTATTTTCCTTTGCAAAATTATGAACCATGGTTAAAAGAATGGATCATTGAAGGGCATAAGGAATGGAAAAATAATGTATATGGTCAATGTAAAAGTTGGTTGGACAACGGTTTGCAAAGTAGGGCCATGACGAGAGACAGCAACTGGGGAATTAAAGTGCCATTGCCAGATGCGGAGGGTAAAGTATTGTATGTTTGGTTTGATGCGCCCATTGGTTATATCAGTGCCACCAAAGAATTGACTTCACAATGGGCCGATTATTGGTGCCAGGATGATACTAAGCTGGTTCATTTTATTGGAAAGGATAATATTGTTTTCCATTGTATTATTTTCCCAGCCATGCTAAAAGCACATGGTGGATTTGTACTGCCTGATAATGTTCCTGCCAATGAATTCCTGAATATTGAAGGAGAAAAAGTTTCTACCAGTAGAAATTGGGCGGTATGGGTACACGAATACATAAAAGATTTTGAAGGAGCAGAAGATGTATTGCGTTATGTGCTTTGTGCCAATGCACCCGAGACCAAGGATAATGATTTTACCTGGAAAGATTTTCAGGATCGAAATAATAGTGAGTTGGTAAGCATCTTTGGCAATTTTGTGAATCGCACTTGGGTATTGATGCATAAACTATGTGGAGGCAAGGTGCCACCCTTGCATGAAGCTATATTGGATGATAAAGACAGGGTATTGATAGAAGAGATCAGTAAAACCAAGGAGAAAGTTGAAAAATTACTGGAAGAATTTAAATTTCGGGATGCCTTATTTGAAGTAATAGATCTCAGCAGAAAGGGCAATAAATACATGCAGGAAAAAGAACCATGGATCGTGGTAAAGCAATTGGCTGAAAATCCAGCAGCTCAGCAAAGTATTGATAATTGCCTGCATCTGTGTTTGCAGTTAACAGCCAACCTTACCATATTAATTAATCCATTCTTACCCAATACAGCAAAGAAAATGTTGTCCATGATGAAAGTGGTAGACAAATTATTGGATTGGAGTAATGCAGGTAAAATGAAATTATTGAGTGTAGGCTATTCACTACGTGCGCCTGAATTATTGTTCAGAAAAATTGAAGACGAAGAAATCAGTAAGCAGATTGATAAATTAAAAAATGGTTTGATAACTGCCGCAGCAGAAAATAATGCCGCCACTCAGCAGGAAGCCAAAGTGGAAGTTCCCGATACAGTTAAACCCACTATTGTATATGATGATTTTGCGAAGATTGATTTAAAAGTGGGAACCATATTAAAAGCTTCAAAAGTAGAGAAGGCCGATAAACTGCTTCAATTGGAAGTTGATTTGGGATTTGAAAAAAGAACCATAGTAAGCGGTATCGCCTTACATTTTATACCAGAAGAGATTATTGGAAAGCAGGTAGTGGTGGTTGCTAACCTCGCCCCTCGAAAAATGAAAGGGATAGAAAGCAATGGAATGATTTTAATGGCCGAGGACAATACTGGTAAACTTCATTTTGTTAAACCGGAATCGATTATTGAGCCGGGTGCAGGTGTTAGTTAAATAAGTAATCCCAAGTCTTCCAGCGGAAATTGAATATTTAATGTACAGCCATTTCCTTTGGAACTGATTATTTCAACGTCCCCATTATAGGCATCAACCCTATTGAAGATGTTGATAAAGCCAATGCCTTTTACTTTTTGTTCATTTTTATCAAAGCCAATACCATTGTCACTAATAGTCATGATACAATGATTATTTCTTTGCTTAATAATTATTTCGGCACTACTGGCATTGGCATACTTAATAATGTTGCTGCTTTGCTCCTGAATAATTCGGAAGACCATTAATTGTTGCTCGGGACTCAATTTTGCCAATAATTTTTCATCAATAGTTGTATCCACTGTTATCTGATTGAGTTGCTTCATATTGTTACAGATATCAATGATACTCTGCTCCAGCCCTACAGATTTTACCAAACTGCTATTTAATCTTTTCGATAAGGCGCGAATTTCATTTACCGCCATAAGCAAATATTCGGAGGCTTTCTCTAAAATTTCTTTTTGTTCTTCTTTTGTATTCATAGCCACTCCAATATGCAATTTTGCACTCATTAAAAGTTGGTTAACATTGTCATGCAATTCCTCACTAATCATACTTCTTTCTTTTTCCTGTGCCTTGATAGTTGCCTGATTAATAAGTTTTTGTTTTTGTATTTGTTCATTAAGTAATTGAGCTTCGAGTTTTTTTCTTTCTGTGATATCCTGAATAGCCCCAATCATTCTCACCGCTTTGCCGTTTTCGTAAATAAAAAAACCTTTGTCAATTAAATAACCATAAGTTCCATCGGCATACAAAAAGCGATATTCATCTTGCCATTGTACCTGCTTGCTATTATAAAATTGAAGGGTATTCTGTTTAATTCTTTCCCGGTCATCGGGATGTATTTTTTCAAACCACCAATCCAGATTTGGTTCAATGGCTGCTCTTGAATATCCTGAAATATTTGTAAAACTCTCAGAGCGATAAATATAATTACTGGTTAGGTCCAGGTCCCAAATAGCGTCTGAACTTGCTTTTAAAGCATATTTATATTGTTCATTTAGTTTTTCAATTTGCTGTTGAGCAAGAATAAGATCAGTAGTATCAACCGCCTGACCTCCAATTAGTTTTTTGCCATTGGGAAGACAAAGCAAAAACCATTGCGCAAGATAATTTCTAAAAGTGCCATTTTTATCAGGAAGACGGTCTTCTGAAATAATGGTATTTCCTTTTGCTAAAACGGCCTCTATATTTTGAAGTACCATGCTAGCCACTTGCGGGGTTGCAGCAATGGCAGTTACATGTTGTCCTATAGTTTCTGGTGATAGACCCACTACTTTCATGAATTCTGGGTTGCCATATAAAAAATTCCCTGATTCATCATAGATCCATCCAAATGCCGATGTATTATTCATAAAACTACTGAACATCATTTCACTGGCTTTCAGTTTCTCCAGTGCATTTTTTTCTTCAGTGATATCTTTGAAAATGGCCATTACTGCTGTTGGCAAATTATTATTTTCATCAAAGATGGGGCGAGTATTGATCGATATCCATGTTGTAATACCTGGTTCATTTTGCAAGCCCATAATAACTGCATTATATGCTTTGCCTGTTTTAAGGGTTTGTAATACTGGGAATTCTTCTGGTTGAAAAATTTGTCCGTCTTCTTTTATAGCATTCCAATGATCACTATCAACCTTGCGACCTTTAATTTCAGATTCGGTTAATCCCAAAATTGCCGCACCTCTTTTATTGGCTGTTCCAATACTTCCGTCTTTATTGATGAGCAGGACTCCTTCATGGAGCGATTGAACGACCGTTTGATACTTGTCATTGGCAATGTCCAATGCTTTTTGTTCTTGCTTGACAATATTGTTTTGTTGGCTCACAAAAATAATTGACCGTGTATTCCCCTCTGCGTCTTTTATTACAGACGCCCTTGTTTGAAAATAAATGATGCTGTCATCAAAACGTTTATAACTAATCAAGCCTTCCCAATACCCATGTTTCAAAATAGCAGTGAGTACATCTGTAATACTTTCGTTTTTGATTTGCAGTTCATTGATTTCAAATAATAATTTGCCCAGCAATTGATTAAGTGGTTGTCCATACACCTGTTGAGCTGCAGTATTTAATCCAGTGATATAGAAATGGGCATCGGTAGTAAGTATATTGTCCACTGCAGTATTATACTGCTGCGGCAACTGTGGTGAAAGATAGCTGATGGATAAATTCGAGTTCGCACTCCCTTCCTTGTTGGTAAGTTGGTTATTCATTATCTTGATTTTGGATTCGGAGTTTTCTCAGGTATAAAAACTGCAAAGTTTGTCTAAATATATTCCAATTCCCTGATTTTTAATACTGCAAGGAGGAATTTCTTCTATTTTTTCTAGTTTTCTGGCAATCTCTTCATTAAATCAGAAAATTGGCCCCCAAATCAGCGAAATAACTTAATTCCTAATCGAATTTTACTTTTTCCCGCTTTACGGTTAACTTCGTTATTGAAATAGTTGTTTAACTAACTAATTTTGTTATATGTCAAAAAGAATCATAAAAAAAATAGCTGTATTAGGTAGTGGTGTGATGGGAAGCCGCATTGCCTGTCATTTTGCTGGAGTAGGTTTACAAGTATTATTATTGGATATTACACCTAAGGATTTACCTGCGGATGCCAGTACGGCGGCAAAAAATAAAATTGTGGACGATGCTTTAATGGCAGCGATTAAATCGAATCCCTCACCAGTATATACAAAGGATGTGGTGAAGAAAATTAAGACTGGAAATTTTACTGATAATATGAAGGACATCGCTACCTGCGATTGGGTCATAGAAGTGGTAGTGGAACGTTTGGATATTAAGCAATCTGTTTTCGAACAAGTTGAAAAATTTCGTAAACCAGGTTCACTGATTAC
This sequence comes from Chitinophaga pinensis, assembly GCA_943367825.1. Classification (GTDB taxonomy): domain Bacteria; phylum Bacteroidota; class Bacteroidia; order Chitinophagales; family Chitinophagaceae; genus Ferruginibacter; species Ferruginibacter pinensis_J. The sequence continues at coordinate 37,336 of CALRKF020000007.1, read as the reverse complement.
TTCCAATACTTCAGGTATTCCAATTCATTTAATGGCAGCAGGTCGTTCAGATGATTTTAAAAAGCATTTTTGCGGCACCCATTTTTTCAATCCTCCCCGCTATTTGCGATTGATGGAAATCATTCCCACACCCTATACAGACCCTGCAGTAGTTGATTTTTTAATGCAGTATGGAAGTCTTGAATTGGGTAAAACCACCGTGTTGTGTAAAGACACTCCCGCATTTATCGCCAATCGCGTAGGTGTATTTGGCATGATGGCCATTATGAATGTAATGGGAAAATTACAGTTAAGCATAGACGAAATTGATGCACTAACCGGACCTATTATTGGGCGCCCCAAATCGGCTACATTCCGAACTGCTGATGTTGTGGGAATTGATACGCTGGTTAAAGTTGCTAAGGGCGTGGCAGATAATTGTCCCACTGATGAGGCAAAGGCCATATTTGCTATTCCTGCATGGTTGAATAAAATGGTGGAAAATAATTGGCTAGGTGATAAAACAGGGCAGGGTTTTTTTAAGAAAACAAAATCCGCATCTGGTGAAAAGGAGATTCTTACTTTGCAACTTAGCACCATGGAATATGCACCCAGGGTGAAGGCAAAATTTGCTACTTTGGAAACAGCCAAGCCCATTGAAGACCTTGCTCAACGCATCAAGGCACTTTGTGCAGGAACAGATAAGGCCGGTGAATTTTATCGTCAGTTTCATTATAGTTTGTTTTCCTATATCAGTCACCGTATACCTGAAATCAGTGACGAACTCTATCGTGTGGACGATGCGATGATGGCAGGTTTTGGTTGGGAAATTGGTGCTTTTGAGTCTTGGGATACCCTAGGCGTAAGTAAAACAGTTGCAGCGATGAAAGCGGCAGGCTATACCATTGCCAATTGGGTGGAAGAATTTTTAGCTGCAGGACATACAAAATTTTATACAATAGAAGCGGGCAAAAGACTTTGTTATGATGTGACAACGAAATCCTACAAACCTATTCCGGGTGGAGAGGCATTTATTGTGATGAAAAATTTTGTAAATGAAACCGTTTGGAAAAACAGTGCTTGTAGAACTTATCACCTTGGTGAAGATGTATTAGGATTGGAATGGTATACCAAGATGGGTAGTATTGGTGGTGAAGTATTGGAGGGTATTCAAAAATCCATTGCATTGGCAGAAGATAAATACAAAGGATTGGTGATTGCCAATGAAGGCAGCAACTTCAGCGCAGGTGCTAATGTGGGCATGATTTTTATGTTGGCTATTGAGCAAGATTATGATGAAATAGATATGGCTATCCGCCAATTTCAACAAACGATTATGCGTGTCCGTTACTCGGGTATACCGGTGGTGGTGGCGCCACATGGACTTGCCTTGGGTGGTGCATGTGAAATGAGTTTACATGCCGACAAGGTAATAGCAGCAGCTGAAACTTATACCGGTTTGGTGGAAGTAGGTATTGGTGTCATTCCCGGTGGTGCAGGCACAAAAGAATTTGTTTTAAGGGCAGCCGATGAAATGCATGAAGGGGAAGTAGATACCCTGACTTTGCAGAATCGCTTTTTAACCATCGCTACGGCTAAAGTAGCTACCAGCGCACAAGAGGCCTATGGTTTGGGTATTTATAGAAGCGGCAGGGATAAGGTAAGTATTAATCTGGGAAGGAGAATAGCAGAAGGTAAACAGGCTGTTATCGATATATACAATGATGGATATGTAATGCCTGTTCAACGCACCGATATAAAAGTATTGGGACGTTCGGCTTTAGGCACCCTTTTAGCCGGTATCAATGGCATGCAAAAAGCCAATTATGCAAGTGCACATGATGCACTCGTTGCCAAAAAACTGGCCTATGTAATGTGTGGCGGCGATTTGAGTGAACCCAGCTTGGTTTCGGAACAATATTTATTAGATTTGGAAAGGGAAGCCTTCTTAAGCTTATGCGGTGAAAAGAAATCATTAGAAAGGATACAGGCTGTTTTGAAAACAGGCCGTCCCATCCGAAACTAATTTTAAAAACAATTATACCAGCACCGGAAATAAACCGGTGCTTTTTTTTTCAATACATTTGTCATAGTAAGTGGAGATTGATTTCCACTTTTTTACTCATCGAAAATTTTGTTATGAAAAAAATATGTTTACTGCTATTGTTAATCAGTAGTATGGCTGTTCAGGCGCAAAATAAATGGCTGACCATGGAAGATGCAATGGTCAAAAACAGAACTACCCTGGCACCAGAAAATTTAAAACAGTTACAATTTTTATATGGCACCAATGATTATGTGTATCTGAAAAAAATAGATAATGGTGACGTTTGGGTTAAAGGAAATATAAAGTCCACAGTAATTGACTTTCTTAGTTTGGATCAATTGAATGAGCATTTGAAAGCTGCTGGTTTAACAATAGTGAAAGCTATGCCTGCTATTTCATTCAATCGAGGCCCAGAGTGGTTTATGAAAATAAATGGCGCCAGCATTGCATTGAATCCTATTACTAATAAAGCAAGAGAAATTATATCGGCTACCATTGCCGATAAAGAAGCCGTTGAAGAAAGCAGTGCAGGTTACACTGCATTTGTTGATAATTACAATTTATTTGTCGCTAGCCCCGAGGATACTAAAAGAGTTACTACTGACGGTAGCAAAAATATCGTCTATGCTCAATCGGTACATCGCGACGAATTCGGAATCAATAAAGGTACTTTCTGGAGTAACAATGGAAAATTACTGGCATTTTATAGGATGGACCAAACAATGGTAACCGATTATCCAATTATTGATTGGTCGCAATATCCTGCAGTCAATGAAAATATAAAATATCCGATGGCAGGGGGACAGAGCCATCAGGTAACGGTGGCAGTATACAATGCAGTAATCAATAATACTGTTTGGATTAATACAGGAGCTCCGGTTGAACAATACCTCACCAATATCGCGTGGAGCCCAGATGATAAATGGCTTTTCATCGCCATTTTGAATAGGCAACAGGACTACATGAAATTAAACCAATACAATGCTACTACTGGCGCATTTGTAAAAACCTTGTTCGAGGAAAAGGATACAAAATATGTTGAACCACTGGTGCCCGTGCTATTTTTAAAGAATAATCCCAATCAGTTTATATGGCAAAGCAATCGAGATGGATGGAATCATTTATATCTCTATGATATAAATGGCAATATGCTTAAACAACTTACTAAAGGCAATTGGGAAGTATTAGAAGTAAAAGGCTTTGATGCAAAAGGAGATAATGTATTTTATACTGCAACTGAAGAATCACCTATTACCAAAAATTTATACCAGCTCAGTTTAAAGTCGGGGCTGAGTAAAAGAATCACCAATAGTACAGGCGTACATGCTACTCAGGTTTCTACAGATGGGTCTACTATATTGGATTCCTATAGTACTAACGGTAATCCACGAACGATTAAGTGTACAGAAATAAAAACAGGAAAATCAGCGCTTTTATTGCAAGCTTCCAATCCATTGGCTGAATATGCATTGGGACAGCTTTCGATTTTTACGATCAAAAACAAGGCGGGCGATGATTTGTATTGCCGATTGTATAAACCTATCAATTTTGATAGTAGTAAACAATATCCGGTATTGGTATATTGGTATGGAGGCCCTCATGCTCAAATGATTTTGAATGCATGGAATGGAGGAGTGGGAGATTATTGGTTTCAATATATGGCAGAGCGTGGATATCTAGTTTTTACATTGGATACAAGGGGTAGCGATAATAGGGGGAAGGCATTTGAACAAATAATTCACAGAAGATTAGGCGAAGCACAAATGGAGGATATGATGAGTGGCGTTGAATACCTGGGTACTCTGCCCTATGTTAATAAAGATCGGATGGGTTTATTTGGTTGGAGCTTTGGTGGATTTATGACAACAGATTTTTTACTACATCATCCTGCCGTATTCAAAGCAGGAGTTGCCGGTGGTCCCGTGATGGATTGGAAATATTACGAAATCATGTATGGAGAAAGATATATGGATACGCCACTTGAAAATACAGAAGGTTATGCTGCAACTAATTTAATTAGTCAGGCTGGTAAACTAAAAGATAAATTATTATTGATTCATGGCTTACAAGACCCCGTAGTGGTACAACAACATTCTGTCAATTTTGTAAAAGCTTGTGTTGATAATGGTGTGCAGATTGATTATATGATATATCCCGGACATGAACACAATGTTTTGGGAAAAGACAGGGCGCATTTGTATCAAAAGGTCACTGATTATTTTATGCAAAATTTAAAATAAAAAATGGGTGAGGTAGAGATTAATGTGCCGAATAAACAACTAATCATTCATTCAGTACTTTTTTTTTATGGCGATGCTGCCACTGATGAATTAAGCAGTCAGGTTGCCCAAGATATTGCTGCCCATTGGAATGCAGCTGCTGCTACTGAAGTAGTGCAAGGAAAGGAATTAGCGGTTATTTTCAAGATAGAAGGAATTTGGTCAAAACGATTGACGCCCCAAATGGTACAAACAAACCAAAACCCCCGTAATAATTATTTTAGAATAGAAGAATACGTTAATGGCAATATATCCTTCGTGGATGACATTCATTCAAATACCGGCTATTTTAAATTAGACAATTTGCTCAATCATTCAACTACTGCAGCACATGAATATGGGCATTCACTTGGATTAGTGCACCCTGATGTATTAGATATCAGGGGCAAAGGTGCACCCGGCATTATGTATCCAAGAGGAACATTGGTTGATCCTGATTTTCAATACGACCCTGGTGCTAAGCCATTGGGGCCAGGTGGAACAATGAATCCCTTTTCAAGAAAAGTATTAACTACCGATATCTATTCATTGCGATTAAACAAACTCCGGTTCAACAAATATGGATTGGCTGTTTTGGGTGCATTTAGTGGGGTATGGCACGAAAAACATTTGCCGGGCTAATCCTTTAAATAATTTCGAATTATTGCATTATAAAAAATGATAACTTTCCAGTTCGAAGCATTTAATTTATTTATATCTAATTAGTCTTCTGCCATGACTGTTTTACAAATTGATCATCTTTCAAAAAATTACGGTGCTATTAAAGCATTGAACAATGTGAGTTTTGCTGTTCCTAAAGGAACCGTTTTTGGTATACTGGGCCCAAATGGAAGTGGTAAAACTACTTTATTGGGTATCGTGATGGACATCTTAAAGGCAACCGATGGAACCTATAGTTGGGACGGACAAACGGCTTCTAATGAACTGCGTAAAAAAATTGGCACTTTATTGGAAACCCCGAATTTTTATCACTACATGAGTGCCGAGGATAATTTGAAAATTGCAGCAAGCATCAAAGGAAGAGGAATGGAAGATATTGATCAGGTATTGAAGCTTGTAAATCTCGACCAACGTAAAACTTCTAAATTCAGCACATTTTCATTGGGTATGAAACAGCGCTTGGCCATTGCTTCTACCTTATTAGGCAACCCTGATGTACTGGTATTTGATGAACCCACCAACGGATTGGATCCTGCCGGAATTGCAGAAATCAGGGAATTGATTAAAGAGTTGAATAAAAAAGGGAAGACCATTATCATGGCCAGTCATATACTGGATGAGGTAGAAAAAGTTTGTACGCATGTTGCCATTATACAAAAAGGGGTACTGAAAACAGTAGGCTCGGTAAAAGAAGTAATGAATACCGATGGCACCAGTGCCAGTACAGGTACGAATTTAATAGAGATAGCTGCCAATGATATTATTGCATTAAAGAATCTGGTAGGTTCACTGCATTATATAAGCGATTTGACTGAAGATGAAAATGGATTGTCATTTATTTGTCCAGATACCATTCAATCAACTGAAATCAATCGGTTCTGCTTCGAAAAGGGGATTGTGCTGAGCAAGTTAAATGTTAAACGCAAATCATTGGAAGCAAGATTCCTTGAAATTACTGGAACCAAAAGTGAGAAATAATTTTTATCAATTTTATTAACTGAAAGACAATGAAAGAACTTCTGGCTATTGAATGGCTCAAAGTAAAAAAATATACTGCATTCAAAGTGCTTGCAATCTGTTTTATCATCGGAGTTATCGCCACCAATTATATTGTGTACAGCTTTAATAAAAATGTGGTAAGCAATGTGCCTGCAGGTGGTTTAATTTCTTTTTCGCCCTATAATTTTGACAGCACCTGGCAAACGACCAGTTATGTTACTGGCTTTATTTTATTGTTGCCCTCCCTTTTATTGTTGATGCTTTTTACCAATGAATATTCCTATAAAACACATCGGCAGAATATCATTGATGGATGGAGCAGACAACAATTTATTGATGTAAAATTTATGATGGGCTTTATTTTCGCCCTCGTGGCCACTTTAATGGTTGCCCTTACTGCATTGCTATTTGGCTTTGGATCTGGCACCCCTTTTTCCATCAAAGGAATAGAATACCTGGGCTATTTTTTCATGAAAGCATTTTCTTATAACCTTATTGCAATTTTAATATCTGTACTCATTAAGCGAACAGGCTTTGCTACAGGTGTATTCTTTATTTATTTGGGTGCAGAAAATATTATTTCTCAAATGCTCGACGTGTTAAGCATGAAAATTAAAGCCGAAAACGGAACGGATATTGGATCAATAGGTGATTATTTGCCAATGAATGCAGCAGATGGATTATTGGCATTTCCCAATAATAGTTTCAAAGCAATGAGTAAGTCAATTATGCCTACAGATTATACCTGGGTTGTATTTGCATTGGCGATTGCTTATATGTTTCTTTTCTATTTTTGGGCAAAACGCAAATTTGTACATTCTGATCTTTAAGGGGCAACTATATTAGTCAAGGCAGATTCGATACTTTCAAATTTAAATTGAAACCCTGTGGCTTCAATTTTTTTACTACTGATATCGGCCGATTTTAATATTTCAATACTTCGTCCACCCATTAATAATTTCAAAATAAATGCAGGAATATGCAAAGGCAGGTATATCGAAAATTCTTTTTTCTTAGCCAGCGTAATAGTGAGTGTTTTATTGCTTACTGGTAATGGTGCTACTGCATTATAAATGCCTTTCAATTTTTCATTTTCAATGGCAAACAAAAATAACCTGCACAAGTCCTCAATATGTATCCAACTGATAATTTGCTTTCCATTGCCGAGTATGGCAGCTACTCTAAATTGTAAAGGTTTTAAAAATTCTTTTAGTGCACCACCCTCCTTACTTAATACAATTCCAATTCGAAGTGTGACCAATCTAATACCCATTTGTTGAATAGGTTGCATACTGGCTTCCCATTCTTTGCATACTTTGCCTAAAAAAGAATTGTCGGCATCCTCTTCTTCTATGTGCGCCTGCTTACCCTTTCCGTACCAACCAATGGCGGAAGCACTGATGACGGATTTTACTTGGTGACTGTTTTTTTGAAGGGATGCTATTATCAATCTGGCAGAAGCTGCACGGCTTTCAAGGATTTCTTTTTTATAGGCTTCCGTCCAGGAATGATCCATTACCCCGGCACCTGCAAGGTGTATGATACAATCAGCTTGCTCAATAGCAATTGGATCAATATAACCCTTCTTAATATCCCATTTAGCATAACTAATTGCAGGAATAGGGGATGATTGGGAGGGGATTTTTCGCGTTAATACAATGACCTTGTAACCAGTTTCAGCCAGTAATTTGCTTAAGGTTCTTCCTACCAATCCTGTTCCTCCTGTAATTAATACTGTATTCATGGTATAATATTAGCTATCATGATATGTAATAACATCTAAATGCTCATCTTGTTCAATGTAATCTAAATGCATTCTCCAATTAATCGTAATTTTATCTAATAAATAGTTTGTTTATGAATGGCCGCCAATACATTTTATGCTTTCTTTTGATGCTAGCGGGTTCACCGATGGTGGCTCAGCAAATTACCTGGTCCGATTATAATCGGGAGGATATTAAGGATATTAATTTTGAAATAATCGGCAAAATGAATGGAAATTTTTTGGTATATAAAAATATCCGTTGGCGGCATAATATTACAGTATACAGTGCCGACATGCAACAGCAAGAGAAATTGGATTTAGAATTTATGCCAGAGAAAACCCTGAATGTCGACTTCCTTGTACTTCCCAATCATTTTTATATGATTTATCAATACCAAAAAAAAGGTATTCTTTATTGTATGGGAGTTAATATTGGAGCCGATGGCAAAAAATTGGGTGAACCCTTTGAGATGGATACTACCCGTATTGGCTTCCTTTCTGATAATAAAATTTATACGGTTATTGCCAGTGAGGATAAACAAAAATTACTAGTCTATAAAATTCAAAAAAGAAACGAAAAGCTTCACCTCACCACATTGCTATATGACAACCAATTGCAATTGTTACACAAAAGTAGAAATACAATGGAATTTGATGAAAGAAGAGATATACTTAATGATTTGAAAATTGATAATGCTGGTAACATATTATTCACTCGAGGGTATAAATCTGGCAACCGCGATTATATCAATGAGCTAGACCTTGTAATCAAACACCCATTGCAGGATACCCTTCAATATACTAAAGTGGATTTACTGGATAAATACATTGATGATATCGAATTAAAAATTGATAACCTCAATAAACAATACCTTGTTAATAGCTTTTATTATCAGGAAAAAAGGGGCAATATTCAAGGTTTGCTTGCTTATTCTTATAGTGCTTTGACTGCTTCAAAAAATTATGCAGTTTGTATCCCTTTTTCAGATTCGATACGCAATCAGGCAAAGAAAGATGGTCAATTAAGATTTGCATTTAATGATTTCATGATTCGGCAAATAGTGGTAAAAAAAGATGGTGGATATATTCTTACAGCGGAAGATTTCAGTTCACAAACCAGGGGTGCCAACAATAGTTGGAACAGGTATGATTATCTATATTCTCCTTACCTATCAAGGTATGATTACTATAATTTCAATTCACCCTATAATATGTACTACCGGCCATCTAATAGTTTTGCTAACCAGAGTACCCGATATTATTATGATAATGTTATTGTGTTGAGTTTGGATAAAAATGCTTCATTGCAATGGGTTAATGTTATTCAAAAAGAGCAATTTGAGGACGACGATGACAATTACCTTTCATTTGGCACAATCAATACCGGCGGAGAAATTAGCTACTTATTTAATGATGGGGCAAAAACACAATTAGTGGCCAATCATAGTATTTTACCTGATGGCACTTTAACAAGAAAGCCCACTTTAAAAAGTGAGGAAAAAGGCTATCGCTTTATGCCTCGGTTTGCCAAACAAACAGGTGCTCGGCAATTATTGGTACCCTGTACCTATCGAAATGGATATATTCTATTTGCCAAAATTGATTTTTAATAGGGTTGTTAAAAAATAATTATGCAATTTTGCCGCAGATGTTTGATTCGCCATTCCAAAATTCATATTTGTTTTGACTCTTACTTTTAAAGCCAACAATCCTTATAATACCTTCTTGCTACTGGTATATGGACTATTGTTGAAACTCCCCATGTTCTTACTGCCTGTGGTACCAAAAGAACAGCAGGTGGATGGGTTTTTATACCGGGCTTTTTTAAGTTGGCTTCATCCACTCGGCACGAGTTTACCCATCATTTACCCATTATTGGCTTTTGTTTTATTATATAGTCAAGCGGTTATCTTCAATAAATTAGTATCTGATTTGCGATTGTTACAGAGTCCTGGCTACCTAACTGGCATGAGCTATTTATTATTAAGTTCTTTATTTAGTGATTGGAATACATTATCTGCCCCTTTAATCATCAATTCATTGCTTTTATGGGTATGGGCAAGAATGAGTAGTTTGCATAATTCACAAAGCCCGAAAACAACACTTTTTAATATAGGATTGGCCATTGGAATCTGTACTTTTTTTTATTTTCCTTCACTATCATTTACAGCTTTAATCATTTTTGGATTACTTATAACTCGGCCATTTAAACTGGCTGAATGGTTATTGGCATTATTGGGCATTATTACCCCTTATTATTTTCTATTATCTTATGTGTTTCTGGCGGATAAATGGCAGGGGTATAGTTTTCCAGGATTTGCCGTAACTGCTCCTCATTTTAGTGAGTCAAGCTGGTCCTATACCGCCATTATCATCATAGCATTATTGGCATTGATCGGATTTTTTTATGTTCAGAAAAATTTCAGGCGTCAATTGATTCAGGCCCGAAAAAGCTGGAACCTTCTTTTTTTATACCTGCTCATAGCATTATTTGTACCTTTTATCAACGCCACACATAGTTTTCAATATTGGATTTTATCCGCTATTCCATTGGCAGCACTCATGGCAGCAGCATTTTATTATCCAACCATCAGGTGGATTCCGGGTTTTTTACATTGGTTATTGGTTGCGTTGGTATTAGCGATAAGTTTTTTAGTCAAATAATTAATTGGCTATTTGTACTTTTGCAATAATTGTCTCCAACTATAAAGTAAACATATATGAAATTTGGTGTAGTAGTTTTTCCAGGCAGTAATTGCGACAGAGACATGATGGAGTCCCTTGAAAAGGATATGCAACAGGAAGTTATTTCCCTCTGGCATAAAGATAAAGACCTCAGTATGTTTAAAACGGAGGATTGCATTGTGCTTCCTGGGGGCTTTAGTTATGGCGATTACCTACGTTGTGGTGCAATAGCCCGATTTAGTCCCATGATGCAGTCTGTAGTTGAATTTGCTCAAAAAGGCGGCAAGGTATTGGGTGTATGTAATGGATTCCAGATTTTATGTGAAAGTGGTTTATTGCCAGGAATTTTGTTACGCAATGCACAGCAACAATTCGTGTGTAAAAATATTTTTATGAAAGAGGCAGCTGGCGAAGGAAGCCAAGCCCTTCAAATACCAGTTGCACATGGCGAAGGAAGGTATTTTGCCAATGAGGCAAGTTTGGAGCAGCTTGAAATGCATCGTCAAATTATGTACCGCTATTGCGATGAAGCTGGTAAAATAACGCAGGACAGTAATCCGAATGGTGCCATTCATAATATTGCGGGTATTTGTAATAAAGAACGCAACGTTTTTGGAATGATGCCACACCCCGAAAGAGCAACCAGTTTGGAATTAGGTAATGAAGATGGCAAAAAAATCTTCAATCACTTGTTTGGTATTTAATAGTCTAAACTAATTGAGTAGTTTATATATGTACTTGATCAAATGGCCTATTGATTTTTAAGCAATCGTGTTACCAGCAGTTTTAATTCATCAATCTGTTTTTGTTGTTCTTTTACACTTTCTATTAAAACTGGAATTAATCCAATATAATTGACTGATAAAATTCCTTCTTTGTCTTTTTTAACCAATGATGGAAATATTTTTTGTAATTCCTGAGCCAATACACCTGTTTGAATTTCTTGGTCTGCCGCTTCAGATTTCCAGTAATAATTATACCCCTTCACTTGTATCAGCTTTTCAAGATTGAGTTCCAATGGTTCAACATTTCTTTTTAATCTGCTATCCGAATTTTGTGTAAGTGTTCCAGATAGCGTGGCATCGCCATTTCCATAAATAATGAGGGGGGTAGTAGGCACTCCGGCACTACTATTCCAAAATTCCAATTGTGCATTGGCAGCCACTGTTTGGGCCTTGGCATTCATTTGCCAAAACGAGTTGACACTTGTATTTCTGAATTCCATTCGGGTATAATCATTTTCAGTTTCTTCAATCAAAAGGCTTGGGTCGGGGTATGAATTGTGTTTGATATGTAGTTTAGCTGTGGGCAATGAAGTACCCATGCCTAAGTACCCATTTTTTAAAATAGTGAATGCATCTGACCTTGCTCCTGAACTGGTGCCATTACTTACAGAAAATAATCGGTCGCTGGGTATCCAAAAAGTGGTACTTGAAGGAGTGTACACCGTGTTGTATTTTCCAAGCACAGTTTCATAGGCAGATCGGGCATTTACAAATTCGCCCATGGCAACAGAGAAGTCACCTGAGGCAATGGTATTGCTGCCCAAGGCAGTTGAATAAAAGCCAGAAGCAGTGGTGAAATTACCCAAGGCAGTAGCACTTTCACCGGAAGCACTACCATTATTTCCCATCGCAGTTGCATATGCACCACCAGCAAGACTATTAAATCCCATAGCGGTGGCAACAGTACCTGAGGCAGTAGTATTGTTTCCCATGGCAGTGGCCGAATTATTGGTTGCATGGGTTAATTGTCCCATCGCAATAGCATTGGTACCAGAAGCGAGGCTGCTATTCCCCATTGCAGTTGAATATAATCCTGATGCAGTAGTGCCTGCACCAAGGGCTGTAGAAAAATCTACTGAAGCAGTATTATTTCCGCCCATTGCCACAGCACTTTCTCCAAGAGCAGTAGAACCATTTCCCATTGCTATGGAATAAGTACCTGAAGATTTTGTGTCATAGCCTGCCGCAATAGAATAAAAACCAATATTATTTTGGTCCCATTTATTGCTACTAACATAGCCAACTCTAAAAGCTCCTCTGTCTGCATACCACATCAATCTTCTTCCAGCACCACTAATCGGAGTGTTGCCTGGCGTTATGGGTGCAAGACCAGTAGCTGAAAAAAGAACATTGCTATCTAATACATGCAGTCGCGCAAGGGGTGTATTAGTGCCGATGCCAACATTATTTTGGGCAAATACCGAAAGATAAATGAAGCATAAAAGGTAAATACTGATAATTGTTTTCATGTTGTATGATTTAGTAAATAGAATTATAAAACCGATGGAGCAATATTTTGAGCCTTGAGAAAGCTCACTAATGTTATAACTTTTTCAAAACGCTCAATTCACGGTCGTCGCCTGCATTAATAAGATGCGAGAGAATAAATGTGGGTGTTGCTTTTTAGTGCTTTAGGAAAGGTACAACTTGTTGAATTTACAAACCAAAACTTATTCTGGAAGTAGTCATAAAAAAACCCTCCGAAAAGGAGGGTTTTAATTTCTATTTGGGGGTTACAAAACTTATAATGCGATTTGTTTTTCAGTCATCATTTTGCGAAGGTTAATTAAACCATAACGCATACGACCAAGGGCGGTATTGATACTGCAACTGGTAAGGTCGGCAATTTCTTTAAAGCTAAGGTCTGCATAATGACGAAGGATGATTACTTCACGTTGGTCTTCTGGTAACATATCCACCATTTTGCGAACGCGATCATGACTCTGACCAGCCATCATGCGATGGTCTGCTCCGGGTTCACTGAAGTTTAAAACTTCGAAAATATCACGATCGTCACTGGTTTTGATAGTTGGACTGCGTTTTACTTTACGGAAATGGTCTACACACATATTGTGCGCAATCCGCATTACCCATGGTAGGAATTTTCCCTCATCGGTATAACGACCACCTTTTAAAGTGTCAATTACTCGGATAAAAACATCTTGGAAAATGTCTTCAGCCAGATACTTGTCTTTTACCAATAGGTAAATAGAGGTGTAAATTTTGTCTTTGTAACGCATTACGATGGTGGCCAATGCATCAGCGTCTCCATCTACATAGAGATGAATTAATTGTTGGTCGGTAAGGTTGTTAAGGCATTTCATAACTTCTACAGTTTAAGTGTTAAGGACTTTTGATACAGGACCAAAAAACGGGAAAATGCGTAGAAGTCTAAATGATAGGCGATCTGCGGCTTTTCACTTTTTTGGATATTGGACTACAAATATAGAAATAATGTTTAAAAGAAAACAAGTAAAAATACTCGATTTTTAATCCATTTTCTTCTTCGTAAAAATACCAAAAGGTTGTCCATTTTTGCAAAGCCGCCTACTGCTTTAAGAAAAATTTCACAATTATAGGGCAGCGCAACTTTGCTGGCTTAATTTTGTTGAATGGAGCTAATAACAAGTAAATCAATTGGTATCAAAAAGAAGATTTCTTCAATGGAAGGTATTTTGATTAAGGGCGCCAGGGTGCATAATCTTAAGAATGTAACGGTTACTATCCCCCGGAATAAACTGGTTGTTGTTACAGGTGTTTCTGGTTCGGGTAAATCATCCTTAACCATCGATACTTTATTTGCAGAAGGCCAAAGAAGGTATGCGGAAAGTTTAAGTGCTTATGCAAGGCAGTTTATGCAACGCATGAATAAGCCAGATGTGGATGATATCAAGGGCCTTTGCCCTGCCATTGCCATCGAACAAAAAGTAATTACTAGAACTCCTCGTAGTACGGTGGGTAGTATGACAGAGTTATATGATTATTTAAGATTGCTTTTTGCCAGGGTAGGGAAAACCATTTCACCTGTTAGTGGTAAGGAAGTAAAGAAAGATGATGTAAAAGATGTAGTGGAAGCAATTAGTGGTTTGAGATCTGGCACCAAGATATTATTGTTGGTGCCTTTCAAAAAACAGGCACATAGAGATTGGAAAGAGGAGCTGAATATTTTATTACAGAAGGGGTTTAGTCGTTTATATGTTAATAAAGAAATCATTCGCATAGAGGAATTATTAGAAAAGAAAACAGGTAAAATAAATGAAGCAGATTATGCACTATTAATTGATCGCTTTATTGTGAAAGCTTTTGATGAAGATGATTTGCATCGTTTATCCGATTCAATTCATACTGCTTTTTATGAGGGAGAGGGTGAATTGTTACTGGATATTGCATCGGGTGAATCGGTATTACAATTCAGTAATAAATTTGAAGCAGATGGAATTGAATTTGAAGAGCCCGTTCCTAATTTATTTTCCTTCAATAACCCATTTGGTGCTTGTCCTGTTTGTGAAGGCTTTTCTCAAATTCTTGGTATTGATACCGATCTGGTGATTCCCAATAAAAGCTTGAGTGTATTTGAGGGCGCTGTTGCACCCTGGAAGGGCGAAAAACTTGGTATGTGGAGAGAGGCTTTTATAAAGGCATCCAAGAAGACAGGCTTTCCGGTTCATAAGCCCATTATGGATCTTAGCAAAGAACAATACCAGTTATTATGGGAAGGTAATGAGCATGTAAATGGCATTGATGATTTTTTCAGGGAAGTGGAGGCCAATTTATATAAGGTACAATATCGCGTATTATTAAGTAGGTATCGGGGTAGAACAACCTGCACTTCCTGTAAAGGCTATCGTTTGCGAAAAGAAGCCTTATATGTAAAAGTGGGCGGGGCTCATATTGGAGCATTATGTGAAATGCCGGTAAAAGATTTGAAAAATTGGTTTGATGCACTTGAGCTAAATGCTTTTGACAGCCAGGTTGCCAAAAGAATATTAATAGAAATTCACAACCGCATACAAACACTGTTGAATGTTGGCCTGGGCTATTTAACGCTGAATCGACTAGCCAATAGCCTCAGCGGAGGCGAAAGTCAGCGAATACAATTGACCCGTAGTTTGGGAAGTAATCTTACCAATTCATTGTATATTTTGGATGAGCCCTCCATTGGCTTGCATGCACGTGATACAGAAAGGTTGATCAAGGTGTTGAAAGATCTTCGTGATCTTGGTAATACGGTGGTGGTGGTAGAGCATGACGAAATGATGATGCGGGAGGCAGATTATATAATCGATATGGGGCCTTTAGCCTCTCATTTGGGCGGAGAAGTGGTTGCTGCCGGAAACTATCAGGAACTCATTGCCAATAAGAACAGTCTTACTGGAAAATATCTTTCGCATGAATTAAAAATTGAGCCACCTGCTATTATTCGAAAATGGAATAGGAGTATAAAAATTGAAGGTGCTGCACAAAACAACCTGAAAAATATTGATGTTACTATACCATTGAATTGTTTAACAGTGGTTAGTGGTGTAAGCGGAAGTGGAAAAACAACACTAATAAAACAAATTTTATATCCTGCGCTTCAAAAATTAAAAGGAGAAGTAGCTGATAAAGTTGGTTTGCATAAGAACATTAGTGGTGATATTGATTTTATTTCACAAATTGAAATGGTAGACCAAAATCCAATTGGAAAATCAAGCAGGAGTAATCCGGTAACTTATATCAAGGCCTATGATGAAATCAGGGATTTGTATAGCTGTCAGCCGATGAGTAAAATGCGTGGATTCATGCCAAAGCATTTTTCTTTTAATGTGGATGGAGGAAGATGTGATGCTTGTAAAGGCGAAGGGGAACAAATTGTTGAAATGCAGTTTTTAGCAGATGTACACCTCACCTGTGATATTTGTAATGGAAAACGTTTTAAGGAAGAAGTGTTGGAAGTTACCTATCAGCAAAAAAATATTTATGAAGTATTAGACATGAGTGTAGATGAAGCCATTTCCTTTTTTGCCAATGAACCGGCAGTGGCAAATAAGATTAAACCTTTAAGTAGTGTTGGTCTTGGTTATGTGAAATTGGGACAATCCTCTAATACCTTATCGGGTGGTGAAGCACAAAGAGTAAAACTTGCCTCCTTTTTAGGAAAAGGTAAAGGAAGTTCAAGGGCAGATGATGTGAATGGTAAAGGGAATATGCTTTTTATCTTCGATGAACCCACAACCGGTTTGCATTTTCATGATATAAAAAAATTACTGGCTTCTTTTAATGCATTGATAGAACAGGGGCATTCTATAATTGTGATTGAACACAATACGGATGTTATTAAATCGGCCGATTGGGTAATTGACCTAGGACCAGAAGCGGGCGATGCAGGTGGGCAATTGGTGTTTGCAGGCAAACCAACAGATTTAAAAAAATCAACTATTAGCCATACCGCCCGTTTTCTTGATTAAGGACTGGCCGAAGGAATTTCAATCAATACTTATCTTAATCGATCCGATTCCTGAATAAGTTTTTCGTCTTTGTTGATGGCCCTGGCAGCCATGAAAAAGAAAAATACAATGGCACCATGCAATAATGCCCAAATGGACATTGATCCATAAGTGTAATTTTTTACCACTGTATAATACACAAATAACAAGAGTGCCTCTAGTAAAATACCCAGTATAGAAAGGCGTAATTGTAGTTTCCTGTTTTTAAAAAGAAAAATGGTAAAAAAAGCCAATCCACTAACGGCAACGGTTACTAGCAAAGTAAACATGCTCTCCGTTGCGTTTATTTTGTACAATGATGGGTGTATACTATTGATGCCACTATAGAATTCAAGTTTAAAACTTAGGGTAGCTGCCACAGCGGCCAGCAATAACCAAACAGATTGAATGCGTTGTATCATGGTGGATATTTTTATAAAATTACGTTATGCATCCTTAATAAAAAAGCCATCCTTTTGGGATGGCCTTTAGAGTGTTTTCGAATTTATCTATTGCTTAATAAATGGATATGTTTTGCTGGCATCATTGTACAGAATTTTCAACATGTAAGTGCCTCCAGCTAAGTTTTGTACGTTCAGGCAAATGGCAGCAGAACTAGGTTGTAAGGCGGTAATCAATTTGCCATCTGCAGCATAGAGTTGTAATTGTGCTTTACCTATATAATCACCCGGTAATTGAATATTCAGGTAGTCTGTAGTAGGGTTGGGGAAAATATTGACAGATTGCAATCCTTTGTCGAATTTTACTTTTCGTATACCCGCATAAGTTACTTTATTGGATTTATCAGTAATTTTTAATCTGTAATAGTTCCATCCTATTGCAGGATTATAATCGAATGCGGTATACAACCATGCTGCTTTCTGTAAAGAAGGCACAGTCAGCAAGTGAGTGAAATTAGTTCCGGTTAGTGATTTTTCTACTTCATACTGAGCAATATTTTGTTCTTGTTCTACATTCCAGTTCAGTCTTACTTTATTGCCATCTGCGGTTGCAGTCCAGTATAATAATTTTATTGGTAATGCATTCCAAAAACTTAAGGTGCCCAGTGTGAATCTTCTTTCTGTATAGCTATAACCAACACCAAAAGAATTTTGTTTTACATAACCTGATAGAGAATCTGGTCCGATGGCATAGCCGGTAATCCAACCGCCTCCAGTGGGCTCCCACTTGGCGCCGGGGTTATAAATGTATTGGGCTATTAATAAACTATCTCTGATAGCAGGGTTGGCACTTACGCGGCTATAACCTCTCCAGCTCAAAGATAATATACCATTGGCATCGGCCGCATTGGCATTGCTATACACTTCCCAGTTTTCTACATAACTGATATGGTCTATAGGAGGGCTTAATATATTGGTATTATCAAACGGAAGGGTAGGGAAATAAATAGCAGTGTAAGTGGCATTATTGGTATTAGCCTTATCTATTTTTACTGGTGCATACAAACTGTCGGGTGCTTTTATTTTTCCAATAGGAAAAAGATATTCAGCTCCAGTGAGATTTGCCAGTCTGCTTAATTTTCCATGTACCCAACTTTTTGAATAGGAGGAAGTAGAACTAATGGCGGCAATGGCAGGATTGGTTACATAAATACTATCTGCGGCAGATTGAAAATAAACCAGTCCTGTATCGAGTGCAAGTAAATTTCTTACATTATTGCTTTGATGAAGATTTACCCCTTTGTTGCGTAAGGTTAGGTTATAAAAACTTGTGCTTCCAATAAGCTCTTGCGTATTAACAGTATTATTGAATATGGTTGTTCCAATATTGCCTACTAAAACGCCCGTTGCAGTACTATCTACCCAGTCTGAAATATTTGCAGCTGGATTAGAAAGTAAAGTTGTAGTGCCACTATCCTTCCAACTAGTAGTACCTGTAAATTTAATGCCACCTTGTGCAACAATTCTTACACCTGGTGTACTTACCAATTGCACGTTGTTAGCATGCGCGATTTGTTGGGCATGACTACTCAATGCAATGCATATAAATGGGAGTAAAAATAGTTTTCTCATATACGACAGTTGATTAAAGATAGCTTTTTTTTAAAAAATCACCATCCCCCAATTGGGGGATGCATTATGGGTGCAACTGTTTGGTATTTTGAATGCCATTGGGCCCGGATTTTATAGAATCTGCCACTGCTATTTTTGTTGCCGG
Organism: Chitinophaga pinensis; assembly: GCA_943367825.1. Lineage (GTDB taxonomy): Bacteria > Bacteroidota > Bacteroidia > Chitinophagales > Chitinophagaceae > Ferruginibacter > Ferruginibacter pinensis_J. The sequence goes on along the minus strand of CALRKF020000007.1, from coordinate 18,494 downwards.
GATAATATTAATACTAATTGGTTTTGTTCCCCCCATGAATGGCCTTGCCGGCAAATTGGGATCAATAGTGGAAGGAATTGGACCAATTGGAATATCAGTTACGGGTAATAAATATTTACCCACATAAGGATTGTTTTTCATCTCAACAGGTTTTAGGGCTGGTAATACCACCACCGGGTTGGTTATGGGTGGAATACCTGTTGCTGTTAGTACCTTGCTTTTATCTGGTAATAGAGCGGCACTATTGGCCTTGTTGGCTATTTGAGCATTGGCATGATTTACTCCAACACCCAATCCTAAAAGGCATATCAAAATGGTAATTTTATTCATAATATTTTTTTTGGATAGATTATTTTTTTTCAATTTTTTCTAATCTTTTTTCAAGGGCTTCAATTTTTTTATTTTGATCCTCGATTATTTTTTGTTGTTCTTGGATGGCTTTTACCATGGGTACCACAAATTCGGCATATTTTAAACTATATAAATCATTAGCATTTTTTGGAACATCCACACCACTAAAATCATACCCAATCGATTTTGCGGCAGCTTCAACATCCTGTGCCAGAAACCCTGTCATCTTTATCTTTTCAATATCATACATGGATGGCCATTCTTTGAAACCTTCTTTCTTATTGGTACCTGTTATCTCCATTTGTTTGTGTATATCTAGGTTGTATGTTACAGGCTTTAATAAATTGATAAATGATAAACCAGGAACATCTTCTTTAATATTTGTTTTTATGCGTTTATCACTACCAATACTCCAACCTACAGCACCTCCAATTTTTGTAACACTTGTATTTCCAATTTCAACTACATTACTAGCACTGGACCAGTTTCCACCTGCATTATACCCCAGTGCCATATAATTAGAACTATTTAATAAAGCATAAGCACCTGCTCCTAAAGAGGTATTTTGTGAACCCGTAGAATAATTTAAACCAGCACTGGTTCCAACTGCAGTGTTATTGGTTCCTGTTGTAATGGCTGTAGATGAGTTGTAACCTACAGATGTATTATTTGTTCCGGAAGAATTAAGAAGCGAATTCGCACCTATGGCGGTATTAAAGGAGGCATTACCATTATTTAATGCCTGACGCCCAACAGCTACATTTAGGGTGCCTGAAGTAATTCCAGCTCCTCCGTAAGTACCAATTCCTGTATTAAAACTACCAATTGTATTCAAAAGACTATAAAAACCTGTAGCCACGTTATCAATTCCAATGCTATTTGAATTTAATGCACGATGGCCTACAGCTGTATTACCATCAGCGGTAGTATTAGCGATCATGGCATAAGAACCAATGGCGGTATTCCAACTTCCAGTTGAGTTTAACTGTAAGGCAAAGGCACCTGAAGCAATATTGCCTTGTCCGCTGTTATTATTAATTAAGGTATTATATCCTAGGCCAGTATTATAATCACCGTTATTTGATAAAAGCGATAGGCCTCCGATGGCAGTATTGTAATTGCCACTCGTACCGCTTTGCATAGCAGCATTCCCAATAGCAGTATTATAAGTTCCTGCAGTATGATTTCTAAAAGCCCAGGATCCCATTATTACGTTTTGTGTGCCACTGGCAAGATTTTCTGCAGCCAAATCACCAAAAGCGTTATTAAAAGTTGGTCCAGTTGCGCTATAATTTGTCAGCGCCCGATAGCCCAATGCAGAATTAGAGTTAAGGGCAGTACCGGTTTGTAATGCCTGGAAACCAACAGCAGTATTAAATGTACCGGTAGTATTGGAACGCAAGGCAGAATCACCAATACCAATATTTTGATTACCCGTGGTATTGCCTTTAAGAGAATAGGTACCAACTGCTACATTCGAATAGCCTGTAGTATTACTTTCCATACTATGAAAACCAATACCAACATTGTAAACACCTGTACTGCTACCAGCTACACCCTGGCCTGCATAAGAGCCCATATATATATTACCTCCATTAATGCCCGTGCCAGTAACAAAATAACCTGCATTTAAACCAACACCAACATTGTCATTTGATTTTTTATTACTTCTAAACGCCGAAGTTCCAACACCTACATTGGCTATTCCAGAAGAGTCTTGCTCAAGTGCAGCATAACCAACAGCTACTCCATAATAACCTTCTTTTTTTTGCGACATGGCCCAGGTGCCTACAGCTGTATTGTCGTATCCATGTCCTATATTAAACATGGCACCTCGTCCTACAGCTACATTCCAATAAGTACTGTCTCCAAATTCCTGTGCACCCGCACCAATTGCGACACTTTCGTATGCTTTGCCGGGATTTCTTAAAGCACGGAAGCCTAATGCTACTGTTCCGAAAGAGAGAGAATCAAATTCCATTGACTCTCCTCCAATCGCAGTATTCCAATATCCGTTATAGGTACCTCCTGTAACGGAATATTTTATATTTTTTAGTGCTCTATGACCAAAAGCATCATTGCCACCACTACTATTATTTAAGGCCATGGCAGAATCACCTACAGCGGTATTTTCATTGCCATTATAATGTTGTGAAAGGGCGGCCGATCCTACAGCGATATTACCAAATCCAAAAATGTTATAGCCCAAGGCAGAATCTCCAATGGCAATATTTCTAATACCACTTGGATTAAAAATATTAGTTCCATAAAATGCCCTATATCCAAGGGCAGTATTTCTTGAGCCTTGATTATTGTACCAGGCGGCTTGATACCCAACCGCTGTATTACTTTTTCCTTCTTCTAAATTAGGGGATATATAGGGAGCTGAATTTGAACCAAAAGAATTATAAAACAAAGCGCCCCATCCCATTGCAGTAGTATTATTTCTTCTATTATAATAGGCAGCATTGGTTCCAACTGCTGTTGTATAACTGGTAGAATCTCCATATAAATTGGTCTGTACACCAAGGCCTACATTTTCAACACCCTTGCTAGTTGTATTCAGTGCATTAAATCCTACTGCAGTATTAAAATTACCGGAAGTATCGTTGCGTAGGGCAGCAGCACCAATAGCAGTATTATAATTTGAATTTATTAGTCGACCGGCATCATTACCTACTGCAGTATTACTTCCTCCTGTTGTACTTAGGTACATAGCTGCATTACCAATAGCGGTATTACCTCCTCCCGTTTTATTAACTGTTAATGTATAGCTTCCCACTGCTGTATTAGCAGTTCCAGTAGTTACACTATCCATACTAAGATAACCTACGGCAGTATTGGGGTAGGAAGCAGTGGTATTGGTCAATGCACGGCTACCAATGGCAGTGTGCTGACTCATAAAAGTATTTTTAGATAAAGCCAGATATCCTACTGCTGTATTATCGTTGCCATAAGTGAGTACTGCAGCGCTATCGCCGATGGCAGTATTTCTTTTGTAATACCCTTCACCACCAGATGCAAAATAACCCGAACCCTGTAAAGCCCTATGTCCTACTGCTGTATTTTTACTGCCTGTATTGGGATAATAACCACTGGCATATCCAAAAAAAGCATTTTCAATACCCAATGTAGGGTCAGTTTGTAAATAACTATTAAATGCCCCAGCTCCATGTCCTACTGCAGTATTGTTGTCTCTTTTATTATAATATAAGGATGTAGTACCAATACTTATATTTCTACTGGAAGAGTCATTAGATCTTAATGCCCATAAACCAAGTCCGATATTATCTGAACCTTTTGTTGCAGATTCCATTGAACCTGCTCCAATGATTATATTAGCATTGCCAGTGGTCATTCTTGTAATGGCATTGTCACCCATTGCAACATTTTGATTGCCTGTAGTAATATAGGCTAAAGTATTATTTCCTATTGCCACGTTTACATTACCAGTGATGGCAGCGCTGCCAATCATAGCACGACTACCAATAGCTGTATTGCCTACACCTGTGGTATTATTATAAAGAGCGCTATCACCCAAGGCATTATTATATTGAGCTATACTATTAAAGCCTGCTCCACCTCCGATAAAATAATTTCCCTGACTACTATTTAGTTGCCCCATCCATAGATTATTTTGTCTAAGCATGATAGGTTTATTATCGAGCGTACCCAGAAAATTGATTGCACTATCAGTACCGGCATTTCCGGTAGTCAACCAACCAATACTACTATTCGCATTAGATAACCAAACCCAATCACTACCATTGAAATAATGAAAGCCAATACTGTCGGGCCCCGATTGAAAAATCAATAAGCCCAAAGTAGGAGCAGCAATATTAGTTTTTTGTGTTTTATTCATTCGGGGTACCAAGACTCCCTTATTGGAGCTGGATACATCCAGAATGGCACTGGGGTCGGCAGGAGCGCCCGTTGTATTAACACTAAATGATTGCGCAGATAGCGACTGAGAAAAAAATAAACCAATAAGAAAGACCAAAGAATAGCGTACACTTATTCTCATGAGCATGTAATTAAAGATGAATAATAAAATATGCGGATTTAAAACAAACCGGCCTTAGTAGAAAAAGGATTTAAGGAATAGGGTTTAACCAAAGGGAGAATTGTATATCCTCAGCCCTAAAGATATAGAAATTTATTAAACTACGAAATTATGTGGAAAATTGCCTGCTATAAAGGGGTGCATCAATTTCTTACTACTATTTATTACGAGGTCAGCGAGATGGTTTCCAAACTAATTATACACAAACCTGCCAACCGTCCAGTTAACGCCGTCTGATATACAAACCAAGGTTTTTCTTGAGCCAGTACCCGCCATTTGGATAAAACTGCCTGCAGGTATACAGTTGCCATCACCCGGACAAATTTGCGCGGAGGCGGTGCCTAAAAAAGCATCTATTAAATTATCGTTATTTCGCAAATAATAAATTCTACCTGGGCAAGTACCGGGGTTGGGTAATTGAAAATATTGATTACTGCCTACTGGTGTAAGTCCTATATAGGATTTTTGTGTAGACAAAATAACTGGTGATCCATTAAGGCCACCTACTATATTCATACTGGTATCCACTGCAATTGTACCGGCTACCTGTAAAGTACTGCTCGGTGTACTGGTGCTTAAGCCAGTATTGCCATTTTTCAACACTACCATTGCATTGGATCGGTTGGAGGTGGCTGTTCCATTACCAATAGTGAATACCCTGTCTGCAAGATTGACATCACCTGCGTTTAAGGCGGTATAAGTACTTGCATAATTACCAATGGTTGTTTCGCCAAAGGAGGGAGCGAAATTATTATTACCTAACGCTGAGGCAGAAACGCCGTTTACGGTATTAGTATAGCCTGCCGCAAAACCATAGGTATTGGTTACTTTATTCCAACTTCCAAGTGCAGAAGCGCCAAATCCTGATACGGTGTCTCTAAGGCCGATAGCCGTACTATAATCACCCGTTGCTTCCGAAAAATGTCCCATCGCCATCGCAGCAAAGCCGCTACTATGGTTTTGTCTTCCTATGGCAAATGCAAAAGGATTTGTTTCTGCAATATTTCCCTCTCCAATTGAAACACTGTAATCTGATTTTGCTTGTGCATTTACACCCAGTCCAGTTGAATAATTCCCAATATTGGCATCATCCCATTCGGTGCTATTGATTGTGCCAGCCCTGAATGCAGATTTTCGAGGATAAAAAAACATTTTTGTACCAGCCCCACTAAATTCTAATAAGCTACTAGTACCCACTATTCCATTCACTAAAAAATTTCCTCCAGTTATTTGCGTCAAGGCCAATGGATTTAAATTGCCGATGCCGATTTTGCCATTGCTTTTTATGACCATCCTACCTGCATAGCTACCAGCAGTATCTCTGGTATTAAACAATAATTTGGAGGATACTTTATTGGTTGATACTGGTCCATCAACAAAGATGTCTATTCCTGCAGATTGGATATAATTAGTTCCATCGTAATTCATGCTGCCAAAAGCTCCAAGGTAATCTCCGTTATTAACGGATACTGGACTAGCTAAATTACCTCTGGAATGTTGCAATATTACTGCAGGTGCATAACCAGCGTCATTCACTGCATTTCTTATTAATAGGTCACAGGGGGCCAAAAATCCTTCAGAGGCAATTTCCATTTTGGCAAAGCCATACGTTGAATTGGGGGTGGGTGTACCAATGGCTACCTCATTGTTGGTGGTTATTCTCATTCTTTCCTGATTATTCGTTTTAATGAGTAAGGGCACATTATCGGTGGTGCCTAAGAAATGAGTAGTAGCCAAAGTGCCAGCATTTCCTTTTGTTTTCCAGGCAAGGGTATCGTTCATGAAATTGCTAATCATCCAGTTCCATTTGCTGCCATCGTAATAGTGAAAGCCGATGCTGTCTGGACCTGATTGATAAACTAATAAACCAGTTGCAGGGAGTGGAACGGCATTTTTTTCTGCAGCAGTTAATCTAGGAATCAAAACTCCTTTATTATTACTTTTTACATCCAGTAATGCACTGGCATTTGCAGGAGTTCCATCTGTATTTACTGCCAGCGATTGACCTTCCACTTGGGTAAAATAGGAACATAGCAATAAGACAGCAATAAGGTATTTGCACATGCGAAGAACAGTTTAATGGCTAGTTGGAATATATGATTGGGCTAAAGATATAAAATTTTATGAATGATAGATTGGCGGCTTTTAATTCTTTTAAAATACCCTTCATTGGGTATTCCTATTTTATATAAAGTCCCTATTTTTGAAACATGAAAAAAATATTTTTTGCATTATTTATTCTTGCTCTCTGCATGCAAGCATCAGCACAAATCAATAAAGTTTCAAAAACAGCCAGTCTTGTCATAACTCCGGGTGTTGGAATTGGGGCATTGAAATTAGGGATGAGCGAACAAGCAGCAGCTGACTTACTAGGTGGCGACTTAAGTTGGAAATCCTATATGGGGGAAATGCGTTCCTTTAAAAGTTATGGGGATCATTTTTCCATCGACAGTATTCCACAGTTTGTAATTGGTTTTGATTCTGCTGCTTCCTATGCTGGCTCCCTGCCCAAAAACTGGCCTGTTTACTCCTTGTATTTTTTAGAACATCGACTCAACTATATTACAGTTACAACCTATGGGGTAGAAAAAGACTTGGCAAAAAAAGTAGTGCTAAAAAATGGCATTCGATTTTTTGACGACATGAATAAGTGTGCTGCAAAAATGAAAACACCTTATATCCCCATTCGTTATGATGGATATAGTGGCGACCATATTTACTATAAGGAAGGGTTGGAATTTACATATGATGGCAATAAGCTTACAACCATCGGGGTGTTTCCATTTTCTGCAGATTTTAAAAAATGGATTGCTGTGGGTAGTGCTACTATTTTACAAGCATTTGAAGAGTCCGAGTAAATTTCATACCTCTTCAAATCCTTCTGAAGCCTGTTGAATTGATTTTATGCTAGTTCTGGATAGAGCGGAAAACCTTTCATGAATGCTTTGACTGATTCACCAATACCTGCTAGTGCTTGTTCATCATCTGCATGTATAATGGCGCTATCAATAAATTCGACCACTTTTAACATGTCTTGTTCTTTCATGCCCCTGGTTGTTATAGCTGGCACGCCTACTCGAATACCGCTGGTAACAAAAGCTGATTTGTCATCATAGGGTACCATGTTTTTGTTGACCGTAATACAGGCTTTTCCCAGTACTTGTTCCCCTTTTTTTCCACTGATATTTTTATTTCGCAGGTCAATCAGCATTAAATGATTATCTGTACCACCACTAATAATGTTGTAACCTTTGTCTATAAATGCATTAGCCATGGCCTGTGCATTGGCAATGATTTGTTTGGCATATACAGTGAATTCATCTGAAAGAATTTCTCCAAATGCAATGGCTTTTGCAGCAATCACATGTTCCAGTGGGCCACCTTGCGTACCTGGGAATACCGCCATGTCGAGCAAATTGCTTATCAGTCGAATATTTCCTTTTACATCTTTGAGTCCGAAAGGATTTTCAAAATCTTTTTTCATTAATATGATTCCCCCTCTTGGTCCACGCAATGTTTTATGAGTAGTACTGGTAACAAAATGACAGTGTTCAAAGGGGGAACTTAATAATCCTTTTGCAATCAGTCCGGCAGGATGTGCCATATCGCACCATACAAAAGCATTGATTTCGTCCGCTACTTTTCTGATACGGGCATAGTCAATATCCCTGCTATATGCACTGGCTCCGCAGATGATCACTTTGGGTTTTTCGCTACGGGCTTTTGATTCCAGCATTTCATAATCCAACAAACCAGTATCTTGTTTTACCCCGTAAAAGATTGGCTGATATAATTTGCCACTAAAATTTACTGGAGATCCATGTGTAAGATGTCCACCCATGCTTAAATCTAATCCGAGTATTTTATCTCCAGGTTGCAAAATAGCTAATAGCAAGGCAGCATTAGCCTGTGCACCACTATGAGGTTGTACGTTGGCATACTCGCAATTAAATATTTGTTTTAATCGGTCAATGGCTAATTGTTCAACCTGGTCTACAATTTCGCAGCCGCCATAATAACGCCTGCCGGGATAGCCCTCGGCATATTTATTGGTTAGTGATGTGCCCATGGCTTCCATCACTTGTAAAGAAGTAAAATTTTCTGAAGCGATTAACTCAATGCCATGCCTTTGACGTTCTAATTCGGCTTGAATTAATGTAAAAATGGCGGTATCTCTTTGCATAAAAAAAATTTGGTGCTGCAAATATAAGGGGAAGCAGCAAGGCAAAATAAATCTGAAGCGTGTAAACAATACACATCCTGTTATTAAAAATCATTACCTTCACAGCCTTTTACAAAAATCGCCTTAACAAAAGCATGAGTATGAAGGCCATTATTCCAGTTGCCGGTGCAGGTACCAAACTGCGCCCCCATACCTATACACAGCCCAAGGCTTTGATTCCATTGGCTGGTAAGACCATTCTTAGTATTATCATTGATCAATTGCGTGATTCAGGCATTACCGATTTTATTTTTATTGTAGGTTACTTGGGGGATAAGATTCAGGATTATGTAAATGAAAAATACCCTGAATTGAATACTTATTTTGTACATCAAAGTGAAAGGCAGGGGACAGGTCATGCCATTGATTTGACAAAAGAAATTGTGGGTAATGACGAGGTCTTTATCGTATTAGGCGACACTATTGCTGAATATGATTTGAAAGAGGTATTGGATACGCCGTATAGTATGCTCGGTGTTAAAAAAGTGGATGATCCCCGCAATTTTGGTGTGGCAGAAATTGGTGAAGATGGTTTTATAAGTAAAGTGGTTGAAAAACCTGCCATTCCTAAAAGCAATATGGCCTTGGTTGGGTTGTATAAAATCAAGGAAACTGATTTTCTATTTGATTGTCTCCGGCAATTGTTTGTAAAAGAAATAAAAAGCAATGATGAATTCAATTTGACGGATGCTTTGGAATGCATGATTCAGCGGGGTGCCAAGTTTAAAAGCTTTAAAGTTCAAAATTGGTTTGATTGTGGCAAGAAAGAAACCCTTTTAGAAAGCAATGCCACTTTATTAAAAAAATTCGGGGGCAATATTAATAGTAATCACCATTTTGAAAATACCATTATCATTCCTCCTGTAAGCATAGCAGAAGGTTGTGATATCAAGAACTCGGTCATTGGCCCTAATGTGGCCATAGGAGAAAATACCCGATTGAATCATTCCATTATTAAAGACTCCATTATAGGTTCCTTTTCCAATCTGGTTGAAATAGTGCTTAATAATTCCCTGATTGGCAATGATGCTGAAGTGCTAGGCGTTAGTCGCAATCTCAATATTGGCGACAATACTGCCATCGATTTGGGTGGTGGCGGAAAGGAATAACTCCCTTTTTTTAATAAAAATTTCTTGGTTGTATAAAATAAAACTATTTACTTTGCGTTTCAAAGTACTTTTAATTGTCTTGATAGGCAGTTCTATAGATGTGCTACATTTGATGATGCAAAACAGGATAACGACACTTTTTGGCATTGAATTTCCGCTGATCCAGGCCGGTATGATATGGGCAAGCGGATGGCGTTTAGCAAGTGCAGTTAGCAATGCAGGCGGATTGGGATTGATTGGAGCAGGTAGTATGTATCCAGAAGTACTGCGTTTGCATATCCAACGTTGTAAGGCTACAACGGAGAAACCTTTTGGTGTTAATCTTCCCTTGTTATACCCCGATATTGAAAAACATATTGCGATTATCAAGGAGGAAAAAGTACCCATTGTATTTACTAGTGCAGGCAATCCCGCTACCTGGACAAGTAAATTGAAAGAAGCCGGCATTAAAGTAGTGCATGTTGTAAGTAGCAGCAAGTTTGCAATAAAAGCACAGATGGCAGGATGTGATGCAGTAGTGGCGGAAGGTTTTGAAGCCGGTGGGCATAATGGCAGAGAAGAAACGACCAGTATGGTTTTGATTCCTGCAGTTGTAGCTGCTGTTGATATACCAGTAATTGCTGCAGGCGGCATTGCCACAGGTAAACAAATGTTTGCAGCAATGGTATTGGGAGCAGAGGGTGTTCAGATTGGTAGTCGATTTGTAGCCAGTGAAGAAGCTTCCTCACATAATGAATTTAAGCAAGCGGTTATAAAGGCAGGAGAGGGAGATACCATGTTGAGTTTGAAGCAACTTACGCCAGTTCGATTATTAAAGAATAAATTTTATTTCGACATTAAAGCTGCAGAAGATGCTTGTGCTGATAAAATACAAATGGAAGAATTATTAGGAAGAGCAAGAGCCAAGAGAGGTATGTTTGAAGGAGATTTGGAAGAAGGTGAATTGGAAATTGGACAGGTAAGTGTTTTAATAGATAAGATTATGCCAGTTGTTGATATTTTAAAAGAAATAAGGTCAGATTTTGACGAATGCTTTCGCAACCCACTAAAATAATATATTATATTTGCCGCGATTTAATTAATGATACAACCCAAACAAATGTTACTATCAAAAAGACCTAAACAGTCCATACTCATACAATTTTTTAGCATTGCTTGTTTTTTTCTATTTTCCTTCATTGTGAAGGCCCAAGGGCAGCCACCTGTAGGCGACCCTAACAATGCTCCAGCACAATTGCCTACTACTATGAGTCCAGGTGGTCTTTATGATTTACTGAAAGATAACCCTCAAAATAATCCAACTCCTAAAACAATAGGGCAATCAAAAAATGGTTCGCTTGATAAAAAAAACAGGATTGATAAAGATAGTTTGGTCAAAGAAAATACCCCTCAATCCAACAATACTACAGATGATATTTATGGTATGAATCTTTTCAAAGGAGGCGCTGTAGCTGAAATAACAGAATTATCAACACCACCGCTGGATTATCCAATTGGCGTGTATGACGAAATTGTGGTTTCCTTATGGGGCGGGGCAGAAGAAACTGTAGATTATAGAGTGGCTCGGGATGGTTCAATATTTCCCAGTGGAATAGGAAAAATTTATGTGCAAGGGCTCACATTTGAAAATATGCGATCACTCATCATCAATCGCTTTAAAACTTTTGTGCCTCCTTCTACCAATATTACTGTATCACTGGGTGCTCCAAGAACCATCAATGTAAATGTTGCCGGTGAAGTAAATACTCAAGGACCCGTTACTGTTTCGGCCTTTACCAATGCCTTCAATGTTATTGCTTTGGCGGGCGGCCCTACAGATTTGGCCAATCTTAGAGAAATACTCATCAAAAGAAATGGAAAAATAATTGACCAGTTGGATGTTTATAAATATTTGACTACAGGTGATTTTGGCAAGCATATTTACATGGAGAACAATGATTTTGTAATTCTGCAAACAGGTGCTAAAACGGTCAAAGCAGTAGGCAAATTTAAAAGACCCATGTATTATCAATTAAAAAAAGGGGAGGGAATGAAGGATCTTTTACGCTATGCTGGGGGACTTACCAAAGATGCCTTCAGTAGTGGTGTAAAAGTGTACAGGACAGAATTGGAGAAGCAAGTAGTGAAAGATGTCAATGCCACTGCAATTATTAACCCTACTAATGATAATCGGTTAAAAAATATTGATTTTGATTTAGTAGATGGAGATATTATTAAAGTAATCCCTGTTAACCCAGGGTTGATGAATAAAGTGGAAATCAAGGGTGAAATTTCTTACCCTGGGGCTTATGAAATTCGCAAAGGAGATAAATTATTCGACCTGATTAATCGTGCTGGTGGTATTACCCGTAATACTTATTTGCCCCGTGCTTATATCTTCCGAGGAGGAGGGGATAGTACTAATATTAAAGCGAGTAAAGTGGAAGTTGATTTGTCTGCTATTACCACCAATGATACCGCCAGTAAGTACAATGTAGAACTCAATGCCAACGATCAGATATTGCTGTTCAATAATAATGAATTTGGCGACAGGCAATACGTAGAAATTTTTGGAGAAGTTAGAAAACCGGGTAAGGTTAACCGTTATGTTGGTATGACTTTGCAGGACCTGCTTTTCCTTTCCGGTGGATTGAAACAATCAGCTGAATTTGGAAGAATTGAAATTTCAAGTGTGCTTTACATTGATAGTGCCAAACAGGAACAAAAACCAACTAAGGTAAGTTTGCGACAAATTAAAATTTCACCAGACTTAACATTAGACAGTGTATCGGCAAAACTGGAGTTGAAGCCATACGATCAGATTTACATACGAAAAAATCCGACTTTTGAAATGCAACAGTTGGTTCAACTAAATGGACTTTTATTGTACCCCGGCGTTTATCCACGATTGGATAAATATGAAAGACTATCTTCCTATATTTCCAGAGCAGGGGGGATAAAAGAAAATGCTGATTTGAGTGGGGCTATTCTTTTTAGAAAAAAAACTGAATATTTCCGTGAGAATGTATCAGAGAAAATAAAGCATGTGGATTCTATGGGAAGGTCTTTGAGTGATACATTGGGAAATTTGTTTGATAGTTCTCGCACAGATCTAAATAAGCAGGCATTACAAGAGCCAGTGAGCATTGAATTATACAAAGCACTTAAAAATAAAAATTCAAAATATGATATTATTTTACAAGAGGGTGATGTAATATTTGTACCAGAAATAAATCCATTTGTAAGTGTTACCGGTACTGTACAAGCTCCTTTGAAATTGAATTACGATAAAGAGCATACAAATCTTGTTTATTATATTGATAAAGCAGGTGGATACGGATTAAGGCCATGGCGCAGCAGGATTTATGTTAAATATGCCAATGGTAAAAGCAAACGCACCAAGAATTTTATGTTCTTCCATTTTTATCCTAAGGTACAACAAGGAGCAACCATCGTAGTGCCATTCAGAGAGGAAGGAAAAGAGATTTCAGATATACTGAAGGGAACAGTGCAAACCACCATTACCCTGGCCACTGCAACCCTGTTAGCAAAAATCGTCAGCAAATTTTAAAAGTAGCAGCATCATGACAAATTTTGAATTGGTAAAACAGCTTTTAAAGCGACTGAAAAAATTTAGCTGGCTGATTATTTTATTGGCTTTAATATTCGCAGCCGGTTTTTTTTATATGGCCAAAAGAGGCGTTACTACGTATACTTCTAAAGCCACTGTATTTCCATTAAACAGTGCAGGGGATAATACCATTGCGAATTCTGCTATCAGTAATATCTTGGGATTATCTGATGCGCCTAAATCATTTAGTGGCGAAGCTTCTATTAATATTGTTGAACTCGCTTTGAGTCGTCGTACCCGTGAAGCCGTTGCTGCTACTCGTGTACCTGAAAGCAAAAACAAAATGATGGGCGAATTATTGATTGATGAAATTAATAGGCATACTGGTTTTATGCGGTATGAATCAATTAGAAAACCAACCGATAGTCAACAACTGATTAATATTGCAAGCAATATCCTCAAAGGTGGATTCTCAGCAAAAATTAATAAAAATGGCATTTTGGAAATGGGTTATACCAACAGTAGTCAGGAATTAGTGCGATTAGTGAGTTATGCCTATGTGAAAAATATTTCTGATTTCTACGTGGAATTAAAAAAAGAAAAGGCAGAAGTGGATTTTCAATTTGCAGTAATGAAGGCCGATTCATTATTAAATGAATTGAATAAACTGGATGGCCGAATGGTGAAGTTGGATGAAACAACTTTCTTTACTCCAGAAGATTTAAAAAGATACAGCCTTCCCAAATTAAACCTGGCTTCTGATAAACAAGCCATTCAACAGCAATATTATTATGCTGTTAATAATCGGGAAGCGGCTGCTTATAAATTACAAAAAGAAACACCAATTATAAAAATTCTTGATAAGCCTGAAGGCCCCTATGATATAACACAAAAATCTACTACCTTTTTTGCCATTATTGGATTTATTTTAGGAACCATTATTGGAATTGTATTAGTAAGCTTTAAAATTATTAGTAAATACTTAGAAGAAGAAGTTAATAGGGCGATTGAAAAAGCCAGCAAATCATCTGTCAAAAAAGACAATCCCGTTCCCAGCACTTAAAATAATATGGCATTGAATATAAAAAGGCATTTCATTGAAATGCCTTTTTATATTCAACCAACGCTCGTGCATTGAGTGCTTATTATTTTCTAAATGCCCATTTAATCATTTCTTTCCAACTTGGTTTTTTACCATACATTAGGATTCCCGTTCTATATATTTTTGCCGCAAACCAGGTAGTGAAAATAAATCCTGCAATCAATAAAGCCATCGATAAACCAAGCTGCCACCAGGGTACAGTAGTAGGTACACCAAATGGAATCCGAGCCATCATCACAATTGGAGAACTAAAAGGTATGATACTAGCCCAAACTGCAACCGGGCTTCCTGGGTTACTTATGGCTGGTGTCATTAACGCAATCGAGAATATTACCAACATGGTGATTGGGAAGCTCAATGATTGTGCTTCTCGCATGTCTTCATTAATTGCACTGCCAATGGCTGCATACAAAGACGAATAGAAGAAGAAGCCTCCTAACAAATAAAATATAAATGTACCCAACACCAAGGGAACATTTACGCTGGTAAAAACAGATTGAATTTGGCCAACCATTGCTGACATATTGCCACCAGCATTGCCAGTATTTTTGCCCACATTGTACACTATAAATATAAATGCAATCCAAAGCATAAACTGTGTTAAGGCTACCATTGCAATACCGATAATTTTGCCCAACATTAATTGAAAGGGTTTTACGGAGGATACCACCACTTCTGCAATGCGACTGGTTTTTTCTTCAGTAACACCCATCATTACCTGACTTCCGTATAGTAAAAGGATAAAGTACATCAAGAAACCACATACATAACCAATAATGGTTGCAATACCTGCATTGGCAGTTTGGTTATTGGCATTGAGCATTTTTAGGTTAATCTGACTACTGAGAATTTCTTTTTTGGCATCATCTATTCCTAAACTATCGTTCTTAATGTTTGTCCAAATTTTATTTAATTTGTTTTCAATGGGCACTTTGGCACCAATACCATAGGTTTTATTGGTGTTCATTTTTAAACTATCCAGTTTGCCTTTCCAGTTGATACTTGCAGGAATTTCTAGATAACCATTATAGCCATCCTCTACATACTTTTCTTTAAATTGATCAATACCAGTTGTAATCAGATTGATTTTATTAAGACTATCTCCGGCATTGACTTTATTCAGCCTTTCGGAAGTAAATAAACCAGAATGATCAATCAGTCCGATTTTTAAATCAGGTTGGCTTTTCTCAGCAATATATCCCGTTCCAAAAATCAATCCCATGTATAATAAAGGGAAGAGCACTGTGCCAATAATAAAGGTTTTTTTCCTTACCCTGGTCAAGTATTCTCTTTGTATAATCAGCATTATCTTGTTCATAATAATATTATATTAATAGTCAATTATAGTGTTAGTCTTCTACTTTTTGAAATTGTCGGGCAGAAGGGGTGCCTTCTACCAATTTGATGAAAATATCATTGAGTGATGGCAATATTTCTTTGAATGAAATAATGCTACTTCCGTTATTGATAAAATGAGAGATTACATCATTAGCTTTAAAGCCTTGGTTAATTTTTACAATCAACTCATTTTTATCGGTACCCACCAATTCAAAAACAGGACTAGCTATACCAGTAGGTATTTGTTCTAGTTGAAGACTGAATAGGTTTTCTTTAAAATCTTGTTTTACTGATTCTACTGTGCCATCCAATATTTTTTTTCCCTTATTCACCAGAACAATTTGATTGCATATTTCTTCTACCTGTTCCATACGGTGTGTACTAAAAATAATGGTAGTACCTTTTTGTGCCAAACGATAAATCTCATCTTTTATTAAATTGGCATTCACAGGGTCTAGTCCGCTGAAAGGTTCATCCAGAATAATCAAAGAAGGCTCATGCAATACCGTAATTACAAATTGTAATTTTTGTCCCATGCCCTTGCTAAGGTCTTCTACTTTTTTATTCCACCAGCTTTGCATATCGAAGCGAACAAACCAATCTTGTATTTTCTTCATGGCTTCAGCCCTGCTGAGTCCTTTCAATTGTGCCAGGTAAAGCGCTTGTTCGCCAATTTTCATTTTTTTGTAGAGTCCTCTTTCTTCCGGCATATAGCCAATATTGCGCACGTCATTTTCAGGATCGAATTTTTTCCCATTTAATAAAATCTCTCCGGAGTCGGGATAAAAAATACCCGTAATCATTCGAATAAGGGTGGTCTTGCCGGCACCATTGGGTCCCAATAAACCAAAAATGCTTCCTTTGGGAATCTGCAAACTGATATCGTCCACTGCTTTTTGTGTGGCGAAATATTTTTTGAGATTTTGTAATTCCAGAATATTCATCAAATAAGTTTTTAGATTGAATGCGTAAAAATAGCGGAATGCTAAGATTTTGAAGCTTAATTATTATATGAGTGGTAAATCGGGTTTATGCCCATACTATTTCAATTTGTTTGGCTACCCTTTCACCATCCATGGCCGCACTTACAATACCACCCGCATAGCCAGCACCTTCTCCGCAGGGATAAAGATTTTTAATTTGAGGATGGTATAGATATTGGTTATCCCTAGGTATTCGAACTGGCGAAGAAGTTCTGCTTTCAGTAGCCACTACCACGGCTTCATTTGTAAAATAGCCAGGCATTTTTTTTCCGAATTCAATGAATCCTTTAGCAAGGGTTTGATAAATAAAATCGGGTAATATTTCTTTTAGCGAACTAGATTCTAAGCCGGGCAGGTAGGAACAATCGGGCAAACTGGATGAAAATAAATTTTTACTAAAGTCGGTCATTCTTTGTGCCGGGGCTTTTAAATTACCACCTCCGGCAATAAAGCAATCCTGTTCGGTTTTCTTTTGAAATTCCATTAATACAAGGGGGTGATTATCGATGCCGGTTTTATTTTTTAAAGCCTTTGCAAATGGCAGGGCATCTTTTTGTTCCACCTGTACTACCATGCCGCTGTTGGCAAATGGATTGTTTCTTTTGCTGGGGCTCCATCCATTAACAACCAGTTCGCCCGGTGCAGTGGATGCCGGAGCAATGATACCACCAGGGCACATGCAAAATGAAAATACCCCTCTTCCTTCCACTTGTTGCACAAGGCTATAGGCAGCGGGTGGCAACCATTTACTTTTTGCATTTCTTCGGTATTGGCATTGGTTGATTAATTCTTGTGGGTGTTCAATACGTACTCCTAAGGCAAAGGCTTTTGATTCAATGAGGATATTTTTTTCTTGCAATAATTCAAAAATGTCTCTTGCACTATGTCCAGTAGCCAAGATAAAAGCACCTCCTTCAAAGGTTTCACCAGTATCAGTTTTAACGGCTTTGATAGTATCCCTTTGCAATAAGAAGTCGGTTACTTTCTGCTCAAAATGAATTTGACCGCCGCATTCTAAAATACTGGTACGCATTGCCGTTATGATGTGTGGCAATTTATTGGTACCAATATGTGGATGTGCATCCGACAGGATATTTTCATCGGCGCCAAAATGTACAAATCTGTTAAGGATTCGATCGATATCACCTCTTTTATTACTGCGGGTGTATAACTTGCCATCGCTATAGGTACCTGCCCCTCCTTCGCCAAAGCAATAATTACTTTCGGGGTTTACTATACCATCTTTGTTTAATGCGGCCAGATCGCGGCGGCGGGAGCGAACATCTTTTCCTCTTTCTAAAATAATGGGCTGAATGCCGGCTTCTATTAATTGGAAGGCAGCAAATAAACCAGCAGGGCCAGCGCCTATAATAACTACTTTTTTGGCTGCTTTTCTTACATCTTTAAATGCAAGTGGTGGAACAATTCTTTTTAGGTAAGGTTCATTGATAAATGCATTGACTGTTAGGTTGACCCAGATGGTACTAGCCCTAGCATCGATTGATTTTTTCAATAAATGAAATCCAGTAATATTACTTTCTTGCAGCTGACAAGTTGTTGCAATAAGTTTTTTTATGGAGCGGTCATTAACAGCTTCTTCAGGAAGTAGTCGGAGTATTAATTTTTCTTGCATGGTATGAATGCCGGATACTTATTCCGGAAATTTTAATAGCTGCATGATTTCAAAACCTATCCAACAAATTAGAATGGTAGGTCATCCACTGCATCTGGCGTTGCGCCGCTAAAAGTATCCAGTGGTTCTATAAATTCATTGTC
>CALRKF020000006.1:0-94727 GCA_943367825.1 Chitinophaga pinensis | reverse complement strand
GTCAG
Source organism: Chitinophaga pinensis (assembly GCA_943367825.1). GTDB lineage: Bacteria > Bacteroidota > Bacteroidia > Chitinophagales > Chitinophagaceae > Ferruginibacter > Ferruginibacter pinensis_J. The sequence goes on along the minus strand of CALRKF020000006.1, from coordinate 94,722 downwards.
CCCTGCTACCAATACTATTGAAAAATCTAGTTCTACAGAAAAAAATGCTACTACATCCACAACGCTTTCTGCAAATGCCCAAAACAATCGTTCAACATTCGGCAAAAATCAAACAAAGCAAGTTGGAGAATCAAACAACATTGCTAAAAATGAAACCCCACAAAAGGAATCTAATAACTTACCAAAGCCTTTACAAAATTTTAACGTTAACAATAGTAACCAATCAACGATTGCAGCCGTATTACCAACAACAATTGAACCTGTAAATAAAATAAAAATTGTGACAAGTAATCCGATTAATAATAATGCAATGGCTGTAAACGCTACAGAGCCATCGATAAACAATTATGCTATCAATACCGTTTATACAAATCCGGATACAGAAGAATCAGACAATAATGGTTTGCTTACACTTTCTAATGAAAAAGTAAAGAAAACTAAATTGGGTGGTTTCCTTCGAAAAGTAAAAAGGGTATTAGAACGAAATACCAATATCAAAACAGGCAATGGCATTAAAGTAGCCGGGTTCGATATTGCCATCAAATAATAAATATTTAAATCAACAGACAAATGAAACAGATCATTACCATGGTTGCCCTGGCCATTCTATGCAATAATAGCAAGGCCCAAACCACAGATTCCATCCCATCAAAAAGCAGTGATACAATTCGTATTGGCAATATTGTTATCATTAAAAAAGGGAAGACCAAATCGGATGTAGATATTACCATGGGAAGAAATAAATCGACCCGCAAACAAAATGCGAATGTTAGTACTAACTGGTGGATTGTAGATTTAGGTTTCAGTAATTATATTGATAAAACTAATTATGCCAACACAGGAAATTATCTTATCAATAAACCTGGTAGTCCTGCATTAGGAGAAAGCGATTTTAAACTAAATGCTGGCAAGAGTAGGAATGTTAATATTTGGTTCTTTATGCAACGCCTGAATTTAATTCACCATTATGTAAACCTGAAATATGGCTTTGGAATCGAATTAAATAATTATCGTTATAAATCAGCCATTAGCTATAAAGAAAGTGGTGCCGTTCCTTATACTAATACGCAAACCAATGCACCCTTTATATTCAGGGACTCTATTTCTTTCACCAAAAATAAATTGGCTGCCGATTACCTGACCATCCCACTGATGATTAACCTTAATAGTAACCCATCTAGTAAAAAGAAAGGTATCAGTTTGAGTGCCGGTGTTAGCGCTGGATATTTATACAGTCAACGCAATAAACAAAAAAGTGGCGAACGTGGGAAGGACAGAAATAAAGGCGATTATGATTTGGAAAGATTTAAATTCAGTTATATCGCTGAATTAGGTTTAGGCCCAGTTCGTTTCTATGGATCCTATAGCCCTAATAGCTTCTATCAAAAAGGGATGGATATTCGCCCATATACAATCGGTATTCGTATGAGTAACTGGTAAAATATGCTCTCTCCTCCAGCCCAACACCTGCCGTAGCCATGGAGAAAGCAGGTAAGGGTTGGATTACAATAGGAAAGCCGCAGCACTCACTGCGGCTTTCCTATTTAACTGGCTTTTTTCCACATTCATCAGAGAATGTTAATGTTTTTCAGAGCAATAAAATATTTTTACATGGCACAGCGTTTGCTAAGAAGGCTGTAAGTAATTTAATCACCTTATGAAGTTTTTTAAAACCTATTTTTTTATTTTATCAATCAGCGTGCTGACCCTATTTTCATTTACCCAAGATAAAGGGAAAAAGAAAAAGCCTGTCTCAAAAACTAAAGTGGTGGCCAGTATTACTAAACCTTTGCCAATAGCCAAAGCAGATTCTTTGGATAACCAATACTATATTGTTATTGACAAGAGTGATTATGAATTGAAGGTGTACGACGAAGATGGCTGGTATGCAACCTACCCAGTAGTATTTGGCAGCAAAGACCTCAGTGATAAAATGAGGGAAGGAGATCGCAGAACACCTGAGGGAAATTTTAAAATTATAATCAAGAAAATACATCCCAAATGGGGGCCAGAATTATTACTAGACTACCCCAACGAAACCAGCGTTCAAAAATTCAACGAAAGGAAATCAAAAGGATTGGTAAGTAAAAATGCCAGAATTGGTAATGGAATTGCCATTCATGCTACAAGGCCAGAGGAAGAATGGACAGTGGATAATTTCTATAATTGGACCGATGGTTGTATCTCGGTTAAGTATACCGAAATGCAAGACCTCTTCAGCTATATTCAATTGGGGACCAAGGTTTCTATTCAACCATGATTTTTTATATAGAGTAAACTGCCATCGCCATAACTCAAAAAACGAAACTTATTTTCTAACGCATAGGCATATACGCGTTTCCAATCATCTCCAATGGCAGCTGCCACCAACAATAATAAAGTAGATTGAGGTTGGTGAAAATTCGTGATGATCCCATTTACCATCTTAAATGTATATCCAGGGGCTATGCATATTTGTGTTTGTACAATGAGTTGATGCAAAGCACCTGCATCCATCCAATTTAATAACGATTGTAATGCCTGAATGGTATTTATTTTCTGATTCACCAATCGGGGTTCATATACATCCCATTGATGAATCGTAAGGTCTGTACACGCAGGATCTAGCATTGTTTTTACGCCCATCCAATAAAGGGACTCAATTGTTCTAAGTGAGGTAGTTCCAACTGCAAAAATCTGCTGACCCTGATGGTCAATTAATGACTGGATAGTGGCTTTATTAATATCCATCCATTCAGCATGCATTTCATGCCCATCCATATTTGCTGCCTTTACCGGTTTGAATGTTCCTGCACCTACATGCAGTGTAACAAAATTGCTGTCAATTTTTTTCTGTTTGAATGTATCAAATACATTTTCTGTAAAATGTAATCCAGCAGTGGGCGCTGCCACCGAGCCCTGCTGTTCGGCATAAATTGTTTGATATCTTTCTTTATCTGATTCCTCCGCAGCTCTTTTGATATAGGGAGGAAGCGGAATATTTCCCGCTAATTCAAGTATTTCAGCAAAACTTAGCCCGGCATCCCATCTGAAAGAAACTATATATGCCTCGGTTTGTTGTTGTATTTTACTTACATATAAGTTAATAGCTTGTCCATCTTTCTCTAATACCTGTAATAGTTCCCCATCTTTCCATTTTGCTGCACCCCCTATAAAACATTTCCAAGTTGCACTGCTTGATTGAGAAAAGGACCGACTATACTCTTCCTGAAAAGGTTCCAATAAAAATATTTCGATGATGGTGCCGGATACCTTTTGAAAAAATAGCCGGGCTTTAATCACTTTTGTATTATTAAAAACTAGTAAACTGCCTGTGGGAATAAAATCAGCGATATGCTCATATGTGGAACAATTTATTACTCCGTCTTTGTATAATAAAAGTCGGGCATCATCTCTTTTTTCCAATGGATATAATGCAACCTGACTATCAGGCAAACTATATGTGAAGTCTTTAATAGCTAAATGTCGGGGATGCATTATTGTAAAAAATTATTCACTTCTTTAAACCATTTTTCATTTTCCTTTTTACAAAGACTTTCATGACCACTATTTTCATACACTACCAGTTTTTTTGCAGTACTGATATTTTCATAAGTATCATCTATTTCACCGCGGGTAACCCTAGGGTCGTTAGCACCCCATTGTAATAATACTGGGCAGGATATTTTTTTTGCATATTCACTAGGGTTCATATTAAATGCCCAAAAGCCATGTTCTACACCACCCCAAAAGGTAAGTAAAGTAGCCAAGGGCTGTTTTGGTAATCCCATCATTTTAATGCGACCTTCCACCGCTTTTGATATAGAGCCAAAAGGCATTTCCAGCATAATTTTGTTGGGCTGTAATGTATAATCCTTAACGGCTTTAAGTATAGTGGAAGCACCCATTGAGATACCCCATAGCACGATATTTTGTTCTTGTTTGTTCTTTATATAATTATACGCCAATTGCACGTCTTCACTCTCATCAAATCCAATAGTACAGGTATTTCCCTCACTTCCCCCATGCGCCCTGAAATCTAACTGAAATGTATTATAGCCCATTTTACGGAAAGCAATTGCTTCTTCATTTGTGCCTGATTTCTTTCCACCATGCCCATGAAATAAACAGACAGTGCCTTTTGCATTTTCTACACGGCCATACCAAGCTTCTAGCTTTAATCCAGCTTTAGTGGTAAGCTGTACTACTTGTATACCCGAATCCGGAGCACTATTAACTTGTTTGGCAAAATTAATTCCAAATAATGCTTCCTTAGTTTTATCCCAACCACTCTTTAATGAATCTGGCTTTACAGTAATACTACCAGCATCATAAAAATGAGTGAATTTATAGGCATGAAATGCGGTTACCATATTGATGAATAAAAAGAGTATCAGCAAGGTCCTGAGTACTATTTTCAGTAATCTTTTCATAATAATTATTTGGAGCAAATGTAATTGAATTATGTAATTATAAGGGCAAATGCATCCTCCTACTATAAAACAAAACGAACGATGAGAATGTATTATTTCATTTTGCTACTGATAGCAAGCGCATCATTAAATGCTCAAAATAATATGGCAGCCAATATTATAGAAGGCAGTAAAACATTGGTTGATCTAATAAGGGTTATTAAAACGCCGAAAAATAGTTTAATCGCTAATTCCCCAGCTAGCACAATAGCGGATAGTTGCAGTATCAAAAATTTAGCTGATCTCTGTTATAAAAACAGCAGCGGCAACACAGTCAACATAAGCCTTTTTAGAAGAACTGGAAATAGTTATACTGGAAATTTAAGTTTAAAAATTCCCAATAACAGTCAGGAATGTCTGTATGAACTGGTAGCGGGTATTTATAAATATAAAATAGAAATTGATGAAGATGCCCAAAAGCTGCTAATCAATGAAGGAGAACTTAAACTTAGTGCTTGTGATAAAATGGTCAAAGAAATTAAAAAATAAAAATTACCATTTTATTTTTTTCCCTATTGCAATTGGAATGGCCTTTTTGTTAACTACGATTGCTGTTGTTTTAATAGCGAAATAATTTTCATCCATTAATAAAAACCCTTCTAATTCATTTTGTACTCCCCAAGAATTTTTTACATAATACCAGGTATGTCCCAATTCATCCTTGGCCAAACCAACTATATGCATAACATGGTCTAAATAACTGGTACTATCTTGAAACGCAGATTGCCTAGCACTTACTATATCTGTTGATTTATTGTCTAAATAAGCTGCCCCGTTTGCAAAATTGAAACCTTCATCACTTACATCTCCATTCCATAGTACCGTATAACCATGCATCAACGCACTATCTGTAATGGCTTTTAATTCATTAAAAGGCAGATTCATGTATAAGTCATCGGAAAAATTATATTCATTTTCTAATACGAAGCCCTTATAATAAGGATGATGCGTATAAGATGTTATTTCTACATAATCTTCTGGCTTAATTTGGAGATACTGTTGCATATAAGTCTTGGGATTGTATTGTTGCCCTTGAACGGTAAATTTTACCGGTAATTTTCCCAGGTATCTATCCAGTATTGAATTAATATATCGCCAGTCTGCCGCATCAGGTGATTGCTTTTTTTGTCTGACTAGTTTTTTTACAAAACGGGTGATTGCTGTATCTAAATTTGTATGGTTGTGATGTATCTCTCCTGCAGGTTTTCCGTTATACACTTCTTCTGGAGCCATTCCATATTCTTTCATTACCCATTGTATAGTATGAAATTGGCCTCCTGGTGTTAAACAATTCAACCCATTTTTTTTAAGGTGCAAATGAATTTTTTGTAACCATGCCAAACGAGCAGTGTACATTTCGCTGAGGTCAATATTCTTCTTTCCGTTTCGAATCAATTCTGATTCAAAAAATGAATTGCCCGCAAAACTCCAGCAGGTAGAGGAAAGGTATTGGTCTTTTACAGCACTACAGGGTATTTGGTTCAAAATACGAATAGAATGTTTTTCCTTTTGCACAGTGGTTATTTGTGCATTTATTTGAATTGAAATAAACAAAACCGGCAATACAAATAATTTAGCCATACAACAATTTTATGCAATGTATTAAAGAGTTTTACCAATGTACTACCCACCACAGGGTATACTATTTAAAATAAAGTTAAATTAAAAGAAGTGCGAATTGTAAATTCACTACACGAGTGGCTACTGCCAGTTAATTATTACTTTTAGAGCCTTGTATTTACAAAAAACACTTAATGAAGGTTATCTGATTTATCTACAATTGTATTGGGAAATGTTACTGACACAGTTGTGCCGACAGCTTTTTCGCTTTTAATATAAAGTGTAGCGCCTGTCATCTTAATCAGGTCTTTAATAATCAGGTATCCAAGCCCGTTACCTTTTCTATTATCCATATTGGCTGAGGAAACAATAAACTGATCAGCCATTATATTTTTAATTTGTTCGGCACTCATGCCAACACCTTGATCACTTACTGTAATGGTAATTTTTCCATCTATTAATACAGCATTAATATGGATATCGCTTTTCTCTGAAAAATTGATAGCGTTAGTCAATAAATTATAAATCAAAATTTTCAATGGTTCAAAGAATTGATATACCTGCAATTGCTCATCTACCTTATTTACTAGATGCAATTGTTTTTGTTTGGCCATGGAATGAAGTATTCCGGTTACCTGATTGACCAAATCATACAAATGAAATTGTTCCTTTGTCAACCTTCTGTTTTCATTCTGGTATTTAATCCAATTAAGAATATTGGTAGAAAGCAATTGTAATTCTCTGGCAGTATTGGTCATTTCCCTGATGGTTTCGTCCTGTAATTCTTCCGACATCATGGACTTTTTTTCCAGTAGGTTCTGCCCTGCTACTGCAACAAATTTTAAGGGCGTAACTATATCATGACTGATAATTGAAATCAATCTGGTTTTAATAGAGTTATTTTTTTCTAAGATTTCATTTTGCTCCTGTAATTCGCTTGTTTTTTCAGCTACCTGTTTTTCCAGTTTTTCTTGACGGATGATGTATTGGTTGGTACGAATTCTAAAGAAAAGTGCAAATAAGCCAGTAATAGTCAATGCTAGTAAAGCGTAAAACCACCAGCGTTTATACCAGGGGGTTATAATAGAAAACTCCAATACTTTATAAGAGTAATTGTTATGTCCAAACCCATTCAATTTGCGAATCCTTAGTTTGTAGTTCCCTGAGGGAAGGTTACTAAACCGAATTTCAGCTGCATCTCCATATGCCACAGGCTTCCATTGTACGGTATCGTTTAATTGATATTCCAGATAGATATTTTCTTTATTACACCAGGCGGAATAAGCCAGCTTAATGGCAATATCACTTGTTTTTGCAGGCAATGGATGGCTAGCCAATTCTGAAGTAGCAATTAATTTGTTATCAACTATTATTTCATCAATAAACACTTCGCCAGATGGAAATATAGGATTGGCATAGTCGGGGTTTACCCATAACAGGCCATCCATTGAGGGAAAAGATATTATATCATTTTGCAGTCTTAATGCACAAGGTTTACAGCCGCCATTGAGCTCTGTCATTTCCATACCATCTTTCCTGCCGAAATAATGATAATATACCATGTTGCTATTGGATTCATAGGCGTCTGTCAATTCTTGTAAATTAGCCTTAAATAGGCCCCTATTAGTACTTATCCAAACGAATCCTTTGCCATCAGGCATAAAACAATGTGCATAGGACAAATATTTATTTTTATCTAATGGCATTTGACGAATAATGCCATTTTTATAAATAAAGAACCCCGATCCATAAGTGCCCATAAATACATAGTCCTTGTACTTCCAAATAGTTCGAACACATGCATTGTCTTTTTGAAATAAAGTATCGAGCTTATTCGAATTAATTTGATATCTAAATGCACCAGCACAAGTTGCAATTGCAAGTATACCGGGCGCTATTTCCTGAATATCATAGGTTATAATATTTGCATTATTGGGGTATTTTTTTAAATACTTCAAACTATCATTATCGATATAACCCACGCCACTGTTTGAAGCAGCAAATAATTTCCCTTCAGTGGAAAGTATAACAAGCTCTTGCCTAATTTTATTAAATAATTTGGTTTTACGGCTTACCAAATTATATTGATGCATGCAATTAGACCCTAGCTTTTCATCCACTTGAGAATACCAAAGTAAACTATCGTTGGTGATGGAAACATAAAAAGTAAATTTCCCCTTAATAGGCAAATCCCCCTTAAATGCTTCTTTGCCATTAATAATATCCCCTTCATTAGTTAATATACTGCCATTGGGCAATGCTAATTGAGAGTAATAAGAGTTCCGATTTTTTGCATTTGTTGTTGCCCGTTTCTTAGTCTCAACCGTTGATTTTTTTAATACAATCAAACCTTTTGAATCCGTACCAATAAATAACAATCCCTTTTCAGCACTGTATTGCACACAACGTATTAAAGCATCCGAGGGTATTCCGGAAAAGATTAGCCTTGTAACCAATCGATTTTTTTCGTAACTGATTTCCCAAGCATTTTCGTTTTCAATTAAAATTGGATGGGTCATACCGGTTTCCCAGTAGATTTTACTTTGCAAACCAAATTTTGGCATCCATGCTGCTTGGCTATTTTCAATAGCAATAGCTGTTAGACTAAATGTATTTACATCAAGTATAAAAGCTTTTTTTTCTTTATTAAATACAAATACCTGACCATTCATTTTAAAGAATGAACTAATATTATTTTCAGCTATTATTATAGGCCTTGGACTGTTTAAAGAAATTGAATTGTAATATAAACTGCCCCCCTGTAAAATAAGGCAGGCGGTATCACTAAGGCTGATAAATTTTTCTGTTACTACTGAAAATCTTGATGGAATAGCATCTTTACGATGCTGTAGAAAAAAACGATCTGAAGTACCAACTAAATAATAATTTCCGCTATATGGATTTGAATTTGGGATTGCCTTGTATTTCAAATCGGTCATGTTTTGCCGGACAGAAAAAATATTCCCCGCCATATCGGAAATCAAAATTTCATTTTGTTGATTTCTGAGCATGAACATCATTCTCTCTGAAGCAATGCCCTTGGTATTTTCTTTTGTATAGGACCTAAAATCTACCCCGTTGAATCTTACAATTCCAGCTTCTGTTGCCATCCAGAGAAAACCAGTATTTTCGTCCCATTGCAAGCCCTTAACCCCGTTGGAGGGTAGTCCATTCTCAGTGGTAAATTCCTGTACTTGTGCCTTACCTGGCTCTTGAGCAAAAGCAGGAAGAGATAAAAAAAGCAGACTGATAAAAAATGCTTGAATACTGTTCATAATTGCCATAACAAGTTACAGCAAAGCCTTCAATAATTTACATTGTAGAGAGTAGCCAATTCCATTAATTCTTTAATATTACCAGCATTGGTTTTTTCAAAAATCCGATTCTTGATAGTGGAAATAGTGTTCATTTTCAGGTTAAGCGTTTCAGCTATGTCCTTGGTGCCGATTCCCTTTAATACATAATGCAATATTTCTAATTCTCTGGGAGCTAGGGTAGAAAAGGGATTGTCTTGAAATGCAATGATGGGATGCCGAGCAATTGGATCTTCATTTTGTAAAAACTGTCGCAGTAATTGAATAATCTCTTCCTCCCCAACTGATTTTGAGAGATAATATTTTATGCCATATTGTTTCAATGCCTCCCCATATACTTCACTGGGTTGCATTGAAAAAACCATGATATTCAAATCGGGATATACCCTGCGAATATTGGGAATTACTTCCAATGTATTTCCGTCTGAAAGAATAATATCCAATACAAGGTGTGTGTATTTTTTCTTAACGAGTTCCTTCATCAATTCATTGCAGGTAGCGGCTTCCTGTATATCCTGATAACCCAAGTTGAGCTGTAAATATAATTTCAGCCCCTTCCGGATCATACTGTGGTCATCTGCTATAAGTATACTAGGTTGCATCGATGCTTTAAATATCTGAATTTGATTTGAATATTTACCTGATAATCGTCACCTGCCCTTTAAAGACCTGGTTTTTATTATCATGCAAAACAATTATATAAACATAAGACCCCATGGGTTGCTTTTTTCCCTGATAATTACCGTCCCATGGTTGATTGCTATAATTTTTTGATTCTACAATTTTTTGACCATAGCGATTATAAATGGTGACAGTGGCTTCTGGGTACAAAGCTATGCCAGGAATAATCCATTTTTCATTTTTTCCATCCCCATTGGGTGTAAATGCGTTCGGGATAAATAATTTAGACACCACATTTACAGTTACATCATCTGTACCGCTACAATGAGAAACCGGGTCTTCTACCAACAGAATATAATTAGTGGTGCTGGTGGGGCTCGCCAAAGGTTGCAAAATCCCTGCGCTGTTTAAACTGGAAGCAGGTGTCCATAAATAATTAAACGGCAATGCTGGACTTACCGTAGCATTCAATAAAACCCCCGTACCTGTTTGAATGAGTTTGTCAGGCCCTGCATTTACCAATGGAACAGGATAAACTTGTAGGTTATCTGTAACAGGCAAGGATCCGCATCCATTGGTATCGGTAACGGTTAAACGAATTGGATAGATACCAGCTAATGTATATGTTCTGGTAAAGGGCGGAACAGCATTTCCTGATCCGTTGCCAAAATTCCAATTCCAGCTGCTGATACCACCAGTATTGGATGTAAAGAGCACCGGTTTATTTTCGCAAACGGTATCCTTTTTAATAGTAAACGAAACAGTAGGATTTGGATGTACAAGCGGGATGGTTTGAAAAACAGTATCGCTGACACAGCCTTGGCCAATATCAACCACATGTTTTACAAGTATATTTGACAGAGAATTCGCGTATGCATGAACGGTAGTATTACCCGTACTACTATTGGCTGTATTGCCATCACCAAAATTCCAGCGCCAGGTAGTATTGGTTGCGGTAGTATAGGATGAAGTAAAAGTAAATCCACTGTCTACACAGGCACGGCCTGTATAACTAAAGCTGGCACTGGGCTTATTCGCTACAGTAATAGTACGCCTGAATGTATCGCTGGTACAACCCAAATTAGATACAGTTACCAATGACAGTATATAAGTACCCGGATTGGCATAAGTATGATAAAAAGCACTGTTGGTAGTCCTGTTTAGCAAATTCCCATCTCCAAAATCATATCGCCAATCGACAAGTGTGCCAATGGCGATAGAGGAAGTGTCGGTAATATGTATTGAATCGCCTACACAAATATTGCGGTCGTAGCCAAATTTGGCAATTGGGGAGGCATTAACAACAACTGTTTGATAACTGGTATCGCTTTTACAACTATTATTAGAAGACACAATCAGTTTAACTTGGTATGTACCTGGGTTAATATAATGATGATAAAAATTAGCTGGGCTGGTACGGTTAATAATATTACCATCCCCAAAATCATATCGCCAGTTGGCAATGGTTCCAATGCCAATGGAGGAAGTGTCAGCAATTAAAACAGAATCTTTTTGACAAATGGGTGAAGCAACACCCAGTCGGGCAATGGGTGAATCAAATATGGTGAGTTGTTTAGTAGTATCTCCTACGCATCCGTTTGTTGCAAAAATCCGATAGCGAACATTTTGTGTGCCGGCTGTAAAATATTTTTTCTTAGCATTCACTGTAGATTGAGTACTACCGTCATCGAAATTCCACAAATAATCATAAATGGTAAAACCATTGGCAGTAGAAGTGCCAGTAAAATATACGGTATCTTTTAAACAAACAGGATTGGTAAAATTAAAATTTGCCTTTGGGCCTTGTTGCACAACAACTACCACGGTATCAGTTTCTGTATTATTGCATGCATCAATATTGGGTGATGTATAACTAAAAGGAATGCGATAGGTTCCGGCATTTGCAAATAGCAAATCATGCTGTACTGTATAAGTATAGTACTTTCTTCCATTGATAAAGGGAGAATCAATAGGAATGGGGTTCGCAATAATTGAATCAGCAGTAGGCGTCAATCCTGGTACCTGACTAAATTTCCAATGAATATTTGAAAGCCTGTACCCAATTTTAGCAAAAATTCTGAATGGAGTTTGAGGACAAGTAATTGTATCTGGGTTGCCTGTTATACTGAATACATTCTTAATTTCAGTTTTGACATTGAGGTTATTGATATTGCAACCAATATTATAACCATAACTTTCATAGGCTCCCAATCCATATACGGTCGCAGTGAATGCAGAATCACTGGTGATGATATGCTGCATATCCATGGTAGTTGATAAATCGCCAATAGCCACTGAATAAGCAGGATTATTAGGATGTAATTTAATTTTTGAAGGTGGAATGGGATTACCATCTAGCAACATTGTGCTAACTCCTGCAGTTGGTATGATTATATTAACATAGGATTTCGAAATCAAATTAAGTGAACTGGTATAAAATAATACTGAGTTTTGCCCTTGTTCAATTGGACTTAAATAAAACATTTCGGGGTCACCAATGGCCAGTTGAGCTGGTTGTATATTCATCCAACACTGAGCTCGATTAGGTGTATACTGAGATACCAAGATGGGTTTATCTGCTTCAATATAATCCCCGCCTGTCGAATCCAAATATTGGTAAAAAAAGTTTCGTATTAATCCAGTTAGAACTATCCCATTTCTTTTTACAACCGTTGTAGGGTCTTTCACACAAATGCGATAGTAATTTCTGAAACTTGCATTGATATCGCCTGAAAAATTATTGATTGTATGATGGGTAAGATAACGGGTGCCCCATGCTTGCGCAGGAAATACTTGCTGTTGCACAGCTTCTCCTCCATCCCTTTGACAAACGTGCATACCACCCGTTCCTGAAAAAAGGGCAATGGGGTGACAGTTACCATCGGCACCTGCGACAGATAATATTTTACTACCTGTAAGATCCTTACTTGAATTAACTGTATCAGAAAACCATCCTGCAGCAAAATTGGCTTTACCAAAAACTGTATATATTTCTCCTTTGTTTAGATTGATAGTATAGGTTTGTCCTGGCAACCATCCATTTTTACAGGTGTCGGATGGAGTAATCAAAACCCTCGTATTATCATCTTTTGCTACAATGTAAAACCAGTTATACCAATCAGGAAAATTAATCCCTTGATTACTTGCTGTAATGGGAGGGTTAGATTGACCCTGTGTTTGATAATAATTCACTGAATAATACAGAAAACCCCAGGTTTCTGATGGCATTAACATGGTTGCCGCAGAAAACATGGCATCATATTCATGTGCATATACTGCTACCGGAACATCACTGACAATATGAATAGCTTTGTTGGATAAACCATCTGAAAGGATGCGTGCATCATCGGCACCTATTTTAGGAATAATAATAGAAGCATCTACAGTATTAGCAGGAATTGAAAAAGATTGAGTCCAACTTGTTCCATTAATACTGACTGTTACATTGGCAGCCATTTGAGTACTGATGTATAAGGAAAGTTCTTGTTGATTAACAGGATCCGAAAGTCCAGCGTGTGCAAAAAAATTGGAACTAAAACTATAGCCTAGCCAAAATTCCTTTCCTCTGTTTGATTTATTCTGAGCTGTACTGTTATAAACAGTAAAAACAAGCATGATAATCAACAAGCTATGTGGAATACGTATTGTCATGATTTTATTGATACTGCTAAATTCCAGCTTACCAACCTAAAGCCTTGTAGAATTAATTCTACTGCTAAGTTATTCAACAGTAATTATCCTTGCAGCACTTTTATACCAAAAAACTAAAACTTCAATAAATGAGCAAGATTTACCAGCAGAAAAAATTCTATTGTTTATTAGCAATATTATTTTTGTTTGCCTTTAACATGGTGTCCGGTCAGGGATTCTACAATACCACCAACTGGCGGTTTAGCAATCCGAAACAATTTGGATTTACTGTGCTGGATGTGGATTATTTTGATAACAATAATGTGTTAGCAGTAGGTTCTGATGGTAGTATTGCCAAAAGCACCGATGGTGGTACCAACTGGACCTATGGGCCATTTACCTATGTAAATCCACAGGGATTTACTACAAAATCCACCTTTAATGATGTGCATTATGTTACAGCAAATGTTGCTTATGCAGTAGGTGACCGCGGTTCCATGGCCAAAACCACCGATGGTGGTGCCACCTGGACCTTTGTAAATAACCCCTTGTTCCCTAACAGTAAAAACATCAATGCCTGCTGGTTTTTGGATGCCAATAAGGGATATATAGGAGGGGATCCAAATAATGCAGCTGATTCCCTACCAAAATTATATGTAACACTGAATGGCGGGGCTACCTGGGATTCCATAGCTCCCCCTGCTATTAACGGGGTTTCCCGAGTGGGCTATATTAGTAACCCAAATATACCATCAGCATTATGGCCGGTAGATGCGAAGCTGAAATCCATATACAGTATTGAATTCATCAATGACAGTACAGGATATGTTTGTGGCAGTAACTCTTATGGAGTTACTTTGTTCCCGAGTGTTAGTTTTAGGGCCACCAGTACTACAGTTTGTACCCCACTAACCACATTCTTAACCTCAGGGTCGATGGCTGCAAGCTTGCTCTGGAAATTCAAAAGCGGCGTACTTACCGATTATTCAATCAGTAAAGAGAGGCTTGGCTACTCAGGTATTAATACCAATACGATCAATTGTACTACTACTTATGGAAATATTTCGCCCATTACCCAAACATACAGGGCAATGAAAGTAATAAATGACAGTACTGTGGTGATGATGTCGTTTAATAATAATACGGTTGTTAAAGTTAAAACCGGCAGAAATGATTCTACAGCCAATATAAATGCGCCCGGAGTTTTTGAAAAGGGCAAATATGAAATACTTAATTTCCCTTTCCCGCCTACACAAGGCCCACAAGCTGGCTCACCAATCCCTCCGGTACAAAATCTATTTGCCTCCAATCCATACCATATGATCCGCAATACTGCCGGTACATTGGTAACAGGAACCTACAACAATATTGGTGGACCCGGATATTTGTGGACCTCCACGGATACCGGCCGTACATGGGTACAACGCAGTGTTTATCCGCAGGGCCGTAACTGGAGTCCGGTTGCTGCAGCCCCTGCACTTGATTTTGCACCAAACGGAAAATTACTGGTGATGGGTAATAACGGGATTGTTGGCGATTCTACTTCAGGAGGAACCTGGCAAAGTAATTATGTAACCGTTCCGATAGGAGCAAGTTATAATGATATGGAATTTGCAGATTGCAATAATGGTATTGCTGCAGGTGGTTCAAGTATTACTGTTACTGCTGATGGTGGTAAGACATGGGTGGATAAAGCAAATGGTGCTTTGGCAGGATTATTTGCCAATATCACTTCTGTAACTTATCCAGCAGTAAATAAAGTATTTTTTACAACTAATATTGGTACTATTTATCGCTCCATTAATCAGGGTACCAATCTTACGCCTGCATTCATTGATAACTATGGTGGAACATCCGTTATCAATGATTTAGCTGTTATTGGAACAGATAGTATTTGGGCTTGCGGTGCACAACAAACCTCTGTAACATCTGCCCAAAGATTTGGTCTAGTATATCGCTCTTTTAACAATGGCGCCAGTTGGGATACTATCAGAGTAGGGCCCACAGGTATTACCGGTACACAAGCTCAACAATTTGTTACATTCAGAGGAATTGAATTCCCAAGCAAAACAGTTGGATATGCTTGTGGTAACAGAGGTGCTGTTTATAAAACTACTGATGCTGGTGCTACCTGGACTAATATCAGTCCATTCCCAGCCTTGAATATTTCTCCTGCAGGTTTTGCAAATTCGGCTGTTACTTATACTGATATCTTAGCGTTAGATAACAATACCGTTTTTGTAGTGGGCAATATGTTCACGACTGCAAACAACCGCCGCATCTATAAAACAACCGATGGAGGTGCCAACTGGACAGATATTTCCAGTAATATCGATCTGTTATCAGGCGGAAACCTGAATGGTATTTTAATGCATGATGCCAATAACGGCTATGTATGTGTACCGGGTGGAGTATTATATAAAACAAATAATGGTGGAACTTCCTGGACAATGGATCTTGGGCCTACTGCTACACTTACAACAGCATTAGCCTTTGCACCAAAACTTGTACCTCCTTCCATTTCAATGGTTAATCGCAGGTTGTTTGTAGCCGGACCAAATATCAGTGGCGCACCTATCATGGAATATGGCAATCCTGCTAATATCAATGTTAATTCAACAGAAACTGTTGTAAATGCTACTTGTACAAATCTTTCAGGTGGAAGTATTACCGTGAATGCAACTGGTGGTATTACTCCTTATACCTACAGTATCGATGGAGGCGCATATACTTCTTCAAATGTATTTACTGGTTTAACACAGGGTGTAAAAACCATTAGCATTAAAGATGCTTTCTGCGGAATAGTAAACAAACAAGTGACTGTAGGCTTTACAGACAATTTAACATTGACAAAAAACAATGACACCACTGTTTGTGCGGGCGCACCTGTTCAAATGATTGCTACCAGTGCGGCCAATACTTATGCATGGTCACCAGCAAGCGGTTTATCTAATGCAGCCATCAGTAATCCAATTGCCATTAATAATGCAACTACTACTTACACTGTAACAGCATCATTAAATGGATGTGTTAGAACAGCTAATATTAAAATCACTATCAAACCAAACCCTATCATCAACGCAGGACCCGATAAAATTATCGTTTTCGGTGATGATGTACAATTGGATGGTAGTGGTGCCAATGCAGTTTCAATTGCATGGACACCCAATAGTAATTTAACTGGTGCAAATACATTTACACCCATTGCTAAACCAGCTACTACTACTAACTATACATTAACAGTAGTAGACAATAACAGTTGTACTTCTACCGATCAGGCCCTTGTTACTGTAATCCCCTATTGCTTAAGTGTAGAAAACGCGTTCACTCCCAATGGCGATGGCATCAATGACAAATGGAAGGTTACTAACGGCACTGGATGTACGAATCAGATTATTGCCGCAGTATTTAATCGTTACGGAAGCCAGGTTTACAAAAATGATAACTACCAAAACAATTGGGATGGTACGTACGAAGGAAAACCTGTTCCCGATGGTACTTATTATTATGTAATCACCTACAAATTAATCAATGGCAAAAGCCAAATTTTAAAAGGAGATGTTACGGTATTAAGATAATCAACGCAAACTCTTTTTAAAACATTAAAAAAATAAAAGATGAAAAAAATTACCTTGCTTTTTATAAGCATCTGTAGCATCTCATTTGTATTTGCACAGCAATTACAAACTTCGTCCTTCTATGATATGCAGGGGTTATTATATAACCCAGCCATGGCGGGTGTTCAAAGCAAAAATATAGTAGCAGCTACCTATCGTACACAGTGGACCGGTATCAGTGGTTCTCCTAAAACAGCCACCCTTTATGGATCTTTTGCCATTCCCAAAATGGGTGCTGGCATTGGCGGTTATTTGTTCAATGATGTAACTGGTCCAACTGCTCGCAGGGGGTTGAACTTGGATCTTGCCAAACACATTGATTTGGGAGAAGGTGAAAAATTATCCTTAGGTATTGAAGCAAAATTGCAACAATATTCTTTGGATAAAAACAAATTAACTTCTTCTATGTCGGCTGATCCTGTATTGGCAGGAGCTGATAACAAAATGAAATTTGATGCAGGATTTGGAGTAGCGTATGCTGGCAAGCAATTAACCATTGGTGCATCGGTATCACAATTGGTACAATCTAAATTGCAATTCTATAGTGGCAATCTAACAAGAACTGAAGAGGCAAGATTATATCGCCACTATTATTTACACGCAGCCTACAAATGGAATATTGATGGCGTTACTAATATTATTCCAAATCTATTGGTAACCTATCTTCCCAATGCTCCTACTGAATTTCAAGGTGGATTTACAGTTGAACACCACAATATAATCTGGTGGGGCTTATCTGCTAAATTAAAACAAAGCTTTATGGCATCTGCAGGGTTTAAAGTAAATAATCAATTGAAAATTGGCTATTCCTTCGACGCCTACAAAACACCATTGAGCAGTTTTGACAACGGATTCAATGCACATGAATTTGTTGTTCGCTACGAGTTCTAATATTTATAAAGTCGTTTTTTTCATAGCGTTTCTTGTACCGGTGTCAATCGACACCGGTTTTTTTATGCTGTTATTTTCTGCTCTTCTTCATTTGTTTGCTTGTATCTTTATTATCAATCAAATATTATGAAATATAAAATCATACTGTTTTTATTAACAACTATTGTAACCGTTTATAGCCAAGCCCAAACCACCCAAAAGCCAGCCCTGCATGGTAAGCATTGGATGGCCATTACAGGCAAGCCCCTCGCTGCAACTGCAGGCTCTATGATTTTTCAAAAAGGAGGCAATGCAGTTGATGCAGCTTGTGCCATGCTTGCTGCCACTTGCACCATGTGGGATGTATTGAGTTGGGGAGGAGAAACACAGGCATTGATTTATAATCCCAAAACAAAAAAAGTAATTGCTATCAATGCCCTGGGCATTGCACCCACAGGAGCAACCGTTGATTTTTTTAAGAATAAAGGTTATCAGTTTCCGCCTGAATATGGTCCGCTTGCAGCATTAACACCTGGCACTCCTGGTGGACTATGTTATATGTTGGCTAATTATGGCACCATGAGCTTACAAGAAGTATTGGCACCTGCTATGCAATTAGCAGCAGGCTATCCAATAGAAGCACAAACTGCCAATAGTATGGAAAGAAATAAAAAACTGATTAAAGAATGGCCTTATTCTACCAAAACATTCTTAGTACATGCTGGAGAAAAAAGGGAAGCTCCCGAAGCCGGTGAAATTTTTGTTCAAAAAGATTTATTGGCAACCCTTACTAAAATGGTAGAAGCTGAGCAAATGGCATTGAAGAAAAAGAAAAGCAGAAAAGATGCTATTATGGCGGCCTATGAAAGATTTTATAAAGGCGATATCGCAAGAGAATTTGTAAGAGGCTGTAAGGAACAAGGCGGATTAATTACACTAGAAGATCTGGCTAAATGGAAACCCATTGAAGAAACAGCCCTTTCCACCAATTACAAAGGCATTGATGTATACAAATTACAGGAATGGACACAGGGGCCTATGTTATTACAATCTTTGAATATCCTGGAAAATTTCGATTTGAAAAAAATGGGATACAATAGCCCCGAATATATTCATACATTGTACCAAACGATGAACCTGAGTTTTGCCGATCGCGATTTTTATTATGGTGACCCTTATTACGCTCCTAAGTCGCCGATGAATGGTTTACTCAGTAAGGCTTATGCGAAAGAAAGATCCCTATTAATACAGGCGGATAAAAACAATCCTAACATACAACCAGGTGATCCCTATCCTTATCAGGGAGAAAAGAATCCTTTTCAACAATTATTAGTAGACAGGAAAAATCAGCTTGACAGTAGCAATAGAAATATCCTGCCAGGTCATGATATCAATTGGAATAGTAATCAATCGCAACTAGACCTTGCTATTGATGACGCTTATATGGATAGGCTATGGCGCGGTACCACCAGTGTAGAAGCCGCCGATAGTGCCGGCTGGGTTGTATCCATTACCCCTAGCGGGGGTTGGTTGCCAGCTTGCATTGCAGGCAATACCGGTGTAGGCATGAGCCAAAGAATGCAAAGTTTTGTATTAGACAGTGCGCTCAATCCTTTCAATGTAGTAGCGCCTGGCAAGCGGCCCAGGGTAACACTAACGCCAACGCTTGCACTAAAAGACCAGCATCCCATTTTGTGTTTTGGGGTACAGGGTGGTGACACACAAGATCAAAACCTATTACAGTTCTTTTTAAACATGATTGAATTTGGCATGACGGTTCAACAAGCAACGGAAGCAGCTAATTTCAATACCAACCAATTATGGCTATCGCTTGGTGGCTCTAAATTAGATGACCGCAGGCCAAGACCTGGAAGTATATTGTTACCCAATACAACTAAAGACAATATTCGAAAGGAATTAATTCAAAAAGGATATCAGTTAAGCTTTGGTGACCGTACCAGCGGTCCTATCAATGCCATTTATATTGATGTAAAACATGGAAGCCTGTGGGGAGGCTCTTCCAATAATGGAGAAGACTATGGCATAGGTTGGTAACAATTTATTTATAGGCCAAATGCTTTGTAAATAGCATCCTGAATTTTAGGACGTACATTTAAATTGAGTAGTTTTTTGTTATCCCCACCAATAGGATTTACACGATTGCTGAGAAAAACATACACAATTTTATTTACTGGATCAGCCCATGTACAAGTACCCGTAAAACCAGTATGACCAAATGTGGAAGGCGATGCCAGTAAACAGGGATAAGGTTCTGCCCTGGTGGCATTGTCTTTTTCAGGCTTATCAAAACCATAACCCCTTCTGCTCACAGAACTATGGTATGCTGTAAAAAGATCAACCGTTTCTTTATTGAAATATTTTTTTCCATTGAATGTTCCGCCATTCATCAACATTTGCATGATTACCGATAAATCATAGGCATTGCTAAATAAACCGGCATGCCCTGCTACTCCACCAAACATGGCTGCACCCGGGTCATGTACATCGCCTCTTAATGTCTGTAATCGAAAAAACTTTTCAGCTTCGGTAGGTATTACGCGCCATTGCGGAAAACGATTGATGGGTTTGAATCCTGCAGTGGTTAAGCCTAGTGGAGTATAAAATATTTTCTGAACATATTCGTCAAGGGTCATACCGCTAACAGCTTCCACTACTTTTCCTAAAAAAATAAAATCATTATCGCTATATACATATTTATTACTATCACCCAGTGGGCTTTTCAAAATACGTTGATAAATAGTATCCCTCCAGGCAGCCTGCATAAAAAGATCCTTCGCTACTCTTATCGGGTATGCCTCACTGTAAGTAGTTGAAAAATATTCAGGTTTAGGCTTGCCTTCTTTGTCGATTACTTCTTTGTAAAAGGGAATATAGGATACCAAACCGGCCTGATGAAGGAGCACTTTTTCAATTTTAAGTGGCGCCTTATTGCTACCCTTTACCCAAGGAAGATAATCACCCAGGGTTTTTGTAAGGTCTATTTTTCCTTCTTCATACAATTTCATTACCGAAATGGTAGTAGCACAAATTTTTGTAACAGAGGCCATGTCGAAAACGGATTCCAATTGAACGGGTTCCTTTGTGCCGTAAGAATAATTACCATAGGCTTTATGGTAGGCGATGCTGCCATCTTTTACCACGAGCACTACACAACCCGGTGTAGCACCACGGGCGATAGCATCTAATGCAATAGAGTCAACAGCTGCAAATTTTACAGAAGGGTCAGGGCTTTGTTTGGAATTGACTGTTGGAGATAAAAAAAAACCATTATTAACAATTCCTGCTCCGTATTTGAATGCATCACAAACTGTCACTGGTAATTTTCCTTTTGCAGGTATTTTCCCCTGCAATAAATCCAATGCGGTTTGTTGTATGATATCATCATCCTCATAACAAACCACTAAATTTTTGGCATTGCACCAGTTTTTAATAACATATGGATTTCCAAAAACAAAACTGATGGATTTTGTTTCTGCCTGCAATTGAGCTACCAGGTTAACCACTGTTTTACTCATACCAAAATTATTGGCAGGCACTCTGGGGAAATTGTGAATGCCAATTACTACTTTTTTATACTTCTGTTTAATCAAGTCGATTAACGCAACTGCACTGCTACTATCTTGTTTGTAATTAAAATACAATACATCTGCATTGTAGATATTGCGCATACCTGCAGCAAAAGCATTATCGTTGCTCATACCAATAGCCAAGTATACAATATCAGTAGTAGGATTGCTTGGTACAGTAAGTGGAAAAAACTCAGTATCTGTTTGCTGCAATACGGTTAGGGCATTTTCTGCAATCAACCTTTTCATAGCAGGCACTTTACTATTGATTTCTACGGTAATATTTTCTGTATTAATAGGCTTTAGTGCAGCTAATCCGTATTGGTATTTTGCAACCAATACTTTTTTACAATGTGCTTCAATGGCATCCCAGGATAATTGTTTATTTTCTATTGCTAAAAGAATTTTACTAATAGCCAATGGCACATCGCCAGGTAAACAAAGCATATCATTGCCTGCTATCAATGATTGTACGGAGGCTTCTCCATCTGGATAAAACTTTTTAACACCTTGCATCTCTAAAGCATCGGTGAAAGTTAATCCCTGATAATTTAATTGATTGCGCAATAGCTCCGTAACAGCTTTATAACTTATAGAAGTAGGTTTATTTGGCGCATTATCAATGGCAGGTATTGATAAATGCGCATTCATTACACTTCCAACACCGGCCTTGAATATTTCGCGAAATGGATATAATTCCAAAGAATCCAA
Organism: Chitinophaga pinensis; assembly: GCA_943367825.1. Lineage (GTDB taxonomy): Bacteria > Bacteroidota > Bacteroidia > Chitinophagales > Chitinophagaceae > Ferruginibacter > Ferruginibacter pinensis_J. The sequence continues at coordinate 72,361 of CALRKF020000006.1, read as the reverse complement.
TTGCTCCATCGTTTTATTGATAATGGGCAAATCCTTGTGCGAATCTACTGACACATCACCATGACCTGGAAAATGTTTGGCGCAAGCCATTACTGCACCATCCTGCATGCCTTTCATATACTGTATACCAAATGCGGCTACTTTGTATTTATCTTCTCCAAAACTTCTGTCGTTGATGACTGGATTATCAGGATTATTATTGATGTCTACCACAGGGGCATAATTCACTTGAATGCCTGCACGCCTGCATTGTTCTGCAACAATTTGACCATATCGATATACTATTGAAGGATCAGATACCGCACCCAACATCATTTGTTTAGGCAAGGATTGTATGCTGTCGAAACGCATGCCCAATCCCCATTCTCCATCCACACAAACAAGTATGGGTGTTTTTGCCATTGATTGCAATTGATTCACTGCAGTTGCCTGCCAAACAGGAGCACCCTGAAAGAGGCAGATGCCACCAACATTGTATTTTTTTACCAATTCGCCTACCTGTTTATCGTAATAAGTAATACCAGTTGCATTTCTTTCTGTCAATCGTACTACCATTAACTGTGCAATCTTTTCCTCTGCAGAAAGGGTTTTAAAAACACTGTCTGCCCATAGGGTGGCTACAGACTGAGCACTAACTTTACTAGTTACCAATACCAAAAAAGCAAGGAATATTTTTTTCATACAGCACATAAAATTATAGAGTGATAACTAAGTGTTATTTTTGACGTTCTAAATTAGTGGATTTTGGCCGATATCATACAATTATTACCCGACAACATAGCCAATCAGATTGCCGCCGGCGAAGTTATTCAACGACCTGCCAGCGCAGTGAAAGAGCTATTGGAAAATGCCGTGGATGCGGGTGCAACAAATGTGCAATTAATCATCAATGATGCAGGCAAAGCGCTCATTCAAGTAGTGGACAATGGGAAAGGCATGAGCGAAACAGATGCAAGAATGGCCTTTGAACGACATGCCACCAGTAAAATCAGCAATATTGAAGACCTATTTCGGATTAAAACCATGGGGTTTAGGGGCGAAGCCCTGGCCAGTATTGCAGCAGTAGCACAGGTTGTTCTAAAAACTAAAAGAGCCGAAGACGAAACTGGCATTTCCCTAGAAATAGAAAATAGTTTGGTTGTAAAGCAAGAGCCAGTGGCCTGCCCAACTGGCACCAGTATTGCAATGAAAAATTTATTTTTCAACGTACCTGCCAGGAGAAATTTTTTAAAAAGCAATCCCGCAGAACTTAGGCATATTGTAGATGAATTCATCCGCGTATCAATGGCTTTTCCAGAAGTATTCTTTTCTTTAACGAGTAATGGACAACAGGTTTTTTGTTTAGAAAAAGGAACATTGAAACAACGAATCATACAAATTTTAGGTAGTAATTATGCATCTAAACTGGTAGCCGTACAGGAAGAAACTGATTATATGAATATCTATGGATTTGTGGGTAAACCGGAGACTGCGAAAAAAACCAGGGGTGATCAGTACTTTTTTGTCAATAACCGTTTTATTAAAAGTGCTTATCTGAACCATGCAGTCATGGGCGCCTTTGATGAAATGATTGCCAAGGATAGCTTTCCAATGTATACCCTATTCATTGACTTAGATCCATCACAGGTAGATATCAATGTACATCCCACCAAACAGGAAATTAAATTTGAAGACGAGAAAATAATTTATGCTTTTGTGCAAAGTGCTGTCAAACATGCTATGGCACAATTTAGCATCACTCCCACACTGGATTTTGAACTGGATGCCGGCATTCAACATTTAGATGCTGTTAGCAAACCATTTACGGAAGAAAAAAAATCCGGGGCGATTTCGTCCTCTTTATACAAAACATTTACCCAAAAAAATCAAGCCCATTTTGTAGAAAGTAAAAGTGATTTAAAAAATTGGAAAGATTTGATGGGAAGTGTGCAATCTAACCAACATTCAACGGATGAAACTATTGGACAACAACCTTTGTACCAACCAGCTCCATCTAATCGGACACCTGAATTGCTCATGCAATTACACAACAGCTATCTGCTTGCTACTACCGGCAATGGGTACCTGTTAATACAACAACAAAATGCGCATGAGCGCATACTGTATGAAAGGTTTTCCAATGCTATTGAAGGCAAACCCATTACCGCTCAAAGAAGTTTGTTTCCAGTAACCATTGAAATGACAGCAGCGGATGCAGTATTATTACAGGAATTATTACCAGACTTAAATCAATTAGGATTTCAATTGGAACCTTTTGGAAATAATACATTCGTAGTACAAGGAAGCCCGGCAGACCTGGCCTCAGGCAACGAAAAAAATGCTATTGAAAAAATACTGGAACAGTATAAGCATTTTAGTACCGATATAAAATTCAGCAAAAGAGAAAAATTACTCCGTACGCTTGCTATTCAACAAGCCATCAAAGCGGGCACTTCATTAGGAGAAAAAGAAATGAAACAATTGTTAGAGGATTTATTTGCTTGCAAAGTTCCAGCCATCACAGCCAACGGCAAACCCGTTTTTATTGAATATAAAAAAGAAGAACTGGATAAAATTTTTGGACGATAAAAAAGCCCTCTGAATCATCAGAGGGCTTTTAACATTACTCTATAACCCAGTTAAAATTAAATTTTCTGGAATCTTGCAGTACAGGTTTTATTGCCATAAACAATTTTCATATTGTACATACCAGGCAATAAATCAGCAATAGGAATAGAAACAACATTGTTGCCAGAATTACCCTGCTGGTGTTTTTCTTTTACCAACACATTTAATGTATTGTAGATATACACATGAATCATTTCGGGTTGAGTCAACGCAACATTTACATTGATAAGGCTTGTTGCCGGATTCGGATAAGCTTGTAACACACATTGTGGTGCTACTTGTTCAATGTGAATGATATTGCAGTACTCTTTGATACAACCACCGAGTGTAATTGCTCTCAGACATACCTGATAATAACCAGTATCTTGAAATACAAACACAGGATTATTTTGATGCAAAATAATGGGCGTGCCTGCAGCAGTTAATGGCATTCTTCGAATCGTCCAGGTTTGATCCAAAATCGGGAAATTACTAATGGCATAGAAATATACTTTATTGGGTACAAATGGATCTTTCTGATAATTATAGCTAACCTGAATAGCATTGCAATCCAATTGAGCCTGTACTACTACTGTTTTGCAAGTTGTACTTGCACAGCTAGCACTGCGCCAAACAGTAAGGCATACTGTATAGGTACCGGGTTGTGAATAACGGTGTACAGCAATCATATCATGACTACCGGTTCCATCCCCGAAGGTCCAAGTATAAACGGCGGTAGGATTTTGGTAAGCAGGGGTAAACTTGTATTGTTGGTTATCACTTGTAGATTTTGCGAAAGCAAAATTGCTTTGATTATTACAAGGAGGGGCTGTAGCCACTACTAAAATAGTGTCACATTTTTCTCTAACACAAGTGTTGTTCAATACAACCCTAAGGCATACACGATAATAACCTGGTTGTGCGTATTCGTGCACTGCATTCCAACTAGAAGCCGCTGTGCCATCGCCGAATGTCCAAGTAGCTGTTGCACCTGCAACTGTTGATACAGTGAGGTTATTAAAATAAATTTTTCTTGTATTAATTGAATCAGCATGCCAATTCCAATTTACAATAAGGTTACAATTGGAACCAACAATAACGGTCTTGCATATTTCACTGATACAATTGGTTAAGCCTCCATTTAAACCTCTTTTTATAACACGTAGGCAAACAGTATAAGTGCCAGGTTGTGTATAAATATGATCTGGGCTAAATACATTGGAACTGGTTCCGTCCCCAAATGTCCAGCGAATAGAATCACCAGTAGCAATACCAACGGTTTGATTGGTGAACCAAATTTTTTGTGCATTTACAGAATCGGCATGCCAGTTAAAATATGCCTGTAATGAGCAACTGGTAGGAGCCTGAACAATAACTGTTTTGCAAATATCACTGATACAGTTGGTGAGCCCCCCAACATTATTTCTTTTTATTATGCGTAAACAAACAGTATAAGTACCAGGTTGAGCATAAATATGATCGGGACTATAATTATTGGAAGATGTGCCATCCCCAAATGTCCAACGAATTGAATCAGCTGAACTAGCACCAGTAGATTGGTTGGTAAACCATATTTTCAAACTATTCAAAGAGTCTGCATGCCAAGTAAAGTAAGCAATCAAATTACAACTGGTAGGAGATTGCACAGTAACCTGTTTGCATATTTCCTGTACACATGGAGTTGTTCCTGGAGGCGAATTGTTTTTCTTAACTCTCAAACAAACTGTGTATACACCTGCATTGGCGTAACTGTGAACTGGATTTACATCCAAAGAACTTGTGCCATCACCAAAAGTCCAGCGAATAGAATCGGTTTGATCCAAGGGAGTGGAAGTGTTTTGAAAATGTACTGTGAATACATTTATAGAATCATTGTACCAGGTAAAATTGGCCACCAGGTTACAAGCACCCTGTATTTGCAATGTTTTAATCATTGAATCACGGCAAATTTCAACCCCATTGGGATTTCGCCTAATAATGATGTGTTTTACATTGTAAGTACCTGCACCTCCATAAGTATGGGTAGGTATGGGTATATTAGAATTAATACCATCGCCAAAATTCCAGTAATGGCTGGTATTGATTGAATCACCCAAAACCACCGGGGTAAACTTAACAGTATAGCTACTTAGAAACTGCGAAGTAAAATCTGCATTGCAGACGGTGCCTGCCTGTGCTTGGGCTTTGAAGGAAAATGCTGCCAGGGCAAGTAACAGCAGGGTAAATAATTTTTTCATCTTAGTCATTTTTTGTTGGTGAATAGGATTTTTAAAAGGTATCGGACCAATAAGTAGATACCCCCTTATTCTAAAATGTTGCCTGAAAAAACTGGTTTTTATAAAAAATGAATCCTATTCATTAATATTTGGCTCTGATTGTTTCCAAAAAATGTTCTACGGCCCTTCTCACAGGACCTGCGGGACCAATATAATTATTGGCAAGAATGGAAAAAATCAACAACTTCCCTTTCTTGGTTATTAAATAACCACTCAAAGCACAATTATTACTCAAAGTGCCAGTTTTGGCAAAAATATAGCCACTGTCTTTGAAATAATAATTCCGAATTGTACCCTCCCCACCAGTTGGCAATATGTTTGTTATTCTATCCCAACTATACTCTTGCTTCATTTTATTCAGTAAATAAACAATACTCATAGGTGTAAATAAATTATACCTGCTCAAACCCGATCCATCCACCCAATTAGGTTGTTGGGGTATATCTTTCAGGGAATTTTCCAACATGTATTTCCGCATCTTCTCTGCATTCATAGTGCCTAGCTGCAGTTTACTGGCCATCATTAACACCTGCTCTGCATAAAAATTATCACTTCGATGCATCATCTGCTTCAATAATGTATCGGTGGGTTGTGAATAGCAGTATTTATATTTTGCATTCCAAAGGTCGAGTGCTTTCCATTCCACTTTTGTATGCAGGGTATCTTGTAATAAATTAACTACTGTATTGATATCAGCAATAAAAGGGATTTCCTGCATTTTATTTTTACCTGAATAGCTCCAAAAAGTATTCGACCCAAAGGCTCTCCTTGCCTGAAAGCCTGACTGGCTGTTTGGTTCATTATTAGTAAACTCCTTTTCAAAATAAGCAGGCTGTATACGAACCGATTGTGCTTCTTTCTTTACTCTTACCTGATTACCATAAATGGGGAACTGGCTAGGCAATGGCATATAGGTTTCTTCATAATCATCCCAAGCCCATCCATAGCCATATTGGGGTGTACTGCGATAGGGTTCAAAATGTAACTCAGTTCGCTTGTATTTTTTCATTAAATCAAACAAGGGTTGATAAGAAAATGCTGGTTGCAAAAAACTGGGATCTGCCATGGCATCTAACACCAGTATACTATCTTCCATCACATCGTATCGAGCAGCTACTAAACTGTCTTTTAAGTATTTCAAGCCGGTATAAAAAGAAAATAATTTAGTATTACTGGCAGGAATGAAATAATGAGTTGCGTTATAATTGTACCAGTAAGTATTAGTAGAAGGTTCAAATAAACTGATACCTATATGACCAGTGCGGATCGAGGTATCATTCATCAGCAATAAATTTGCCTGCTTGGAAATTTTTTTATTGATGGAACAGGACCCTAATAAAAAAATAAAAAGAACTAGCTCCAACGCTAAAAACCTGCATTTCATAAACTTGTTTTCGTTAATACAGCTTAAAGTTATAATTTTCATATTGAAACTAACCTTTGCCCATTGGTTAAGCAATTATATTTACTTCGAAACCTTACCCTTCCCTTTAGCCTAATGGGGGGATTGATAGTATTTGGTATCATGGGTTATATGTTGATAGAAAGTTACAGCTTTTTAGAAGCTTTTTATATGACAATCATCACTATTGGGGGAGTAGGTTTTAGTGAAGTAAAAGCGCTGAGCGATGCTGGTCGCATTTTCACCATTATTCTAATCATTATTAACCTGGGCTTATTTACTTACTTCATCACACTCCTTACCCGGTATTTTATGGATGGAGAATTCCTTAAACGTTTTAAAAAACTAAAAATGGATAAGAGCATCCGCCATTTACAAAACCATGTCATCTTGTGCGGATTTGGCCGCAATGGAAGAGAAAGTGCTATGGTATTGCACAATAACAATATTCCTTTTGTGGTCATTGATGACAAAGAATTGGCTTCTGAATTTGATGAATTTGAAGTCAAGTATTTTATCAATGGAGATGCCACCAAGGACGAAATTTTAATCGAAGCAGGCATCATCAATGCCAGTTCTATTATCACTTCATTGCCCATCGATGCCAATAATTTATTTGTAGTGCTGACTGCCAGACAATTAAACAAAAATATAACCATTATCAGCCGTGCATCGCAGGATAGCAGCGTAGGCAAATTGAAAGTGGCAGGCGCCAATAATGTAATCATGCCCGAAAAAGTAGGTGGTGCACAAATGGCCACTTCTATATTAATTCCAGATGTGGTTGAATTTATTTCTCAACTAACAACAAAAAATAATCCGGATTTTAAATTAGCTGAATTAGAAGTGAAAACCAATCATTTGCTGAGCGAACTAAATTTATGGCAACATACAGGTTGTACCATCATGGGTATCAAATCGGCCAATGAATATGTATTCAATCCGCAGCCAGGTGATAGTATTCAGTCTGGACAGCGTTTAATCATTATGGGTAGTCTGGAGCAAATTGAAAAAGCAAAAAAATTACTCTAGGTCTTTGAACCTAAAAAATGGGCGCATTAGCCTCTTTCCAATGCCCTAAGCCAGCGTTCGGGTATATCATTCCTACTGGCAATAATATAATCTTTATAACTACAGGCAATCATTTTTTTATCCGGTAATTGCATCCACCACCTACCCGTTTTTTTACTTTGTAAAAAAACAGTGTCTACTTCGGTAAAATTGCAATGGTATTCGTTGAACTGCGATTTTTCTTCAAAGGAGGCTTCTTGTTTACCCCTATACTTTCCATCTATAAAATACCAAATCATTTGTGCTATCTGTGAGGCAGTAAGTTCTTTTACGTCCGTATTGGGGTTGTACCCATAAATACCTAGGCTACTAACATTACTGCTAAGTCCTGCTTGTTGAGTGAGGGTACATATTTCTGTTCCGGTGAATCCATTTGCACTGAGTGCATTGCTAGGAGCATCACTGTATTTAATAGCATTCACATCGATGCTAACCATATTGCTATTGCGCAAAACCGGCTCCACTTCTTCCATGTTTTCGGTAACATGCCCCAAGCGGAAACAATCGAATCGCAATTTGTCCATCGTCTCTAATAACCGGGGATGCACATAATAACTTTGAAAACCGATATGGTTATAATGCTTTACAAGATTCGGTTCACCGGTAAGCATTTCTAGCAGAAAATTTTCGGTACGTAGATTACTTTCACCACGCAGGTCAATAGTGGCATCAATGCAGGTGGCTTCAATAATTTTACCCAATTCCTTATAGCCAAAGTATTGTGCCAGGGTATTATCATGGGTACCACCCATCAGGATAACCGTTTTATTTAAACGCAAGAGTTCGGCCATGACCGTTTTAATAGCAGCATAACTATCTGCGAGACTAGAACCAGTGCGGATATTGCCAATATCTGCAATTCGGATGTCCTGGTGCCAGTAATACAATTCATACAGTTTTTTCCGGATAATATCAGCGGCATTGGTTTCATCATAAATAAAGCCGCCACCTCTTTGTTCCAAAATTCCCACCAATACAATGTCTGTTTCGGCAATATCTGGTAAATCGGTCTCAAAAATAGCCACATGCTTGGCCAACTGGCCATCATTATAGCCGGCGTCGTTGTTCAACACATCTTTATTGATGGGTAATAGGAAATCGTGTAGGTCGTACATTAAAAATTATGTTTGGGCAAACCTAAAATATTAATTTCAGATTAGGTAAAATATTAACTTCGTGGTCTCAAATCGCTGGGAAGGAGAAACCGCTGTTCAAAGCACCCATTTCAACACCTGCTTCTATTTTCGGCAAACTAAAAAATAAAAATACTTTTTAGATACAAAAAATAATATACAATGACAGTAAAAGAAGAAGTTTTACAGGAAGTGGTAATAAAATTTGCCGGTGATAGTGGAGATGGTATGCAACTTACCGGAAGCCAGTTTACCAATAATACTGCATTACTAGGAATTGACTTAGCAACTTTTCCAGATTTCCCTGCTGAAATCAGGGCCCCAATAGGTACCATCCCTGGTGTAAGTGGTTACCAATTACGTTTTTCTTCTGACAGAATTTACACACCTGGTGATGCCTGTGATGTATTGGTATGTATGAATGCAGCTGCATTAAAAACCAATCTGACTGCATTGAAAAAAGCTGGTAAAATCATTGCTAACTCGGATGGCTTTGATAGCAGAAACCTACGGCTTGCGAACTATCCTGAAGGAGTTAATCCTTTAGAAGATGGCAGTTTGGATAGTTACGAACTCATTAAAATGGATGTTACCAAAATGACCCGTGAGGCATTGAAAGATATCACCATGGGTACCAAAGAAAAGGATCGGGCAAAAAATATGTTTGTGCTCGGCTTTTTATATTGGATGTATGGACGTGAAATGGAAAATACTATTAGCTTTTTCCAAGAGAAATTTGGTAAGAAACCAGAAATTTTTGAGAGTAATGTAAGGGCATTAAAAGCTGGTTATAATTATGGAGATACCACTGAAACTTTTACTACTAAATATACAGTAGCTAAAGCAAGGATGGAGCCGGGTGTTTATCGTAGTATCATGGGCAATCAGGCCACTGCATTAGGATTAATTGCAGCATCACAAAAAAGTGGGTTGCCTTTATTTTTAGGTTCTTACCCTATCACCCCTGCCAGTGACATTCTGCATGAATTAAGTAAATACAAAAATTTCGGTGTAAAAACATTTCAGGCTGAAGATGAAATTGCTGCCATTACTTCTGCAATTGGAGCAGCATATGGAGGTAATCTTGGTATCACCACTTCTTCTGGACCTGGTATTGCGCTAAAAGGCGAAGCCATGGGTCTGGCAGTTATGTTGGAGATCCCTTTGCTGATTATAAATGTACAACGTGGTGGACCAAGTACAGGTTTACCAACTAAAACAGAACAAAGTGATTTAATGCAGGCTTATTATGGACGTAATGGAGAATGTCCTATGCCCGTTATTAGTGCCAGCACACCACATGATTGTTTTGATGCAGTATACGAGGCAGTGAGAATTGCTGTTCAACACATGACACCAGTAATCTTTTTAACTGATGGTTATATTGCCAATGGTGCTGAACCATGGAAATTTCCAAAATCTGCCGACCTTCCTGAAATAAAAGTAAGTTTTGCAGAAAAATTGACAGATGGCGAAAAATTCAAACCTTATCAAAGGGACGAAAAACTTGCCCGACCTTGGGCCATCCCAGGCACTCCAGGTTTAGAACACAGAGTAGGTGGAATTGAAAAGCAAGACATCACTGGTAATATCAGTTATGATCCCGCCAATCACCAACATATGGTGAATACTAGGCAGAAAAAAGTTGATTTGATTGCCAATTATATTCCTGATCAGACATTGGACAGCGGGAATGAAAAAGGTAAGGTATTGGTTATTGGATGGGGAAGTACTTATGGCGCCATCAAGAGTGCTTGTACCGAATTACAGAATGCTGGTAAATCTATAAGCCATGCGCATTTAAGGTATATCCGTCCTTTCCCTAAAAACCTAGGTGAAATCATTAAAAACTTCGATACTGTTATTATTCCAGAAATTAATAATGGTCAATTGGTTAAAATTATCCGAGATGTATATTTTGTGGATGCTAAACCTTACAATAAAGTAATGGGGGTTCCCATTACCAAAGGAGAATTGGTGGAAGCATTATCCAAGTATCTTTAAGTAAATTGAAATAATTTATCAAATAAAAAAACCGCTAAAGCGGTTTTTTTATTTGATAAATTTCAACCCAACTACTTTAATAAATATTAATTTTTTCAACGCTGGAGCAAAATCTCCAATACAAAATTTGTATTTTCACCCTGCAGGTTTTTACAATTTTAAATTATCAACTTTAAAACATTTGGTATGCTATTCCTTAATCTTCAAAGAATCGCGGAAATAAAAAAAATACCAAATCTGCAAAAATTTCTGATTAAAAATGGGTTTAGCCCCAATGTTGCGCATAGAATCAGCAACCGTTCAGATAGCAATATCAAATTTGCATATCTGGAAAAAGTATGCCTACTTTTTAATTGTACTCCCAATGATTTATTTGAATGGGAACCCATTAATAATGAGCATACCAACATTGCACTGAAAACTTTGAACCATAAAAGATTAAAAAGTAAGGAAGAAATATTCACTACTGGATCTATTGAAGAATTGGCCAGTTTGCACAAAAAAAAACAACCAATCTAAAGATTGGTTGCGCTACCGATTGGTTCAATTATTTCTTTATTCGTTCTCTTCCAAAAATTAAACTACACTTTAGATTGAAAGAAAAATACCCATCATTGTTCTTAGGATTACCTCTTTCCTCACTGGTATGAATATAAGTAGGATTTAATTCGTAATGTCTATCATTTAATAATAATGCATTCGTTAATCTGTTGCCACTGAAATAACTGGAAAAGAGCGAAGGGTCTACATAATCTTTACTACTCACATCATCTAGATAATCGTTGGTTAAAACCCGATATACAAATTCTGCTCTCAAATTAAACAAAGTAGATAGCTCATATTTTACTCCAAGACCAATTGGAAAATTAACCTGTTGTAATTTATAAACCTTCCTATTCGGATATTCTTTAAAGCCCTGTCCCTCGGTACTCAAAGGCTGAAGATCTACCCAAGTGTTTTGCAATTTAGCCTGAGGATTAAAGGAGTAATACCCAATACCTGCCAAAAGATAGGGAGAATATCTGGGTGGCTCTGCTTCTCTGCCTTCAAAGTTGCCAAAAATAAATAACGGATGTATTTCTGTCGTCAGACTGATTTCAGAAATATTACTTCTGAAACTCAAGTTACGTTCGTACCGTCCAAATACAGTAGATTTTACATCTTTTAAAATACTATCATAAGCATTTACCTGGCCGAAAGTACCCTCCAATCTAAATGCAACCATGTATTTATAGGTTCCGGATAAAAAAATACCTCCAGAAAAATTGGTGTTCCCAAAATTCAGATCCTTTATAAATTTTTTACCAACTCCTTTTTTACCTCCTAAATCTGTTAGGCAGTTCATCATTCCCACAGACCCACCGATTTCATATAAAAACTGATTATCGTAGTACTTATTATCATAAAAATAATACTGCGCATCAACTTTTTGCATGAAGGAACCCGAAATGAATATCAAAACAGCCAAAAAAAGACATATTTTTTTCATGTAAAAAAAATATTTTATGATAATTGAATGTAATTAACGGAGCTTTAATAGGAGTAGCAGTCTATGCACTTTACAAATAAAACGATTTTTTTTTAAAATACCCTCAATGCTATTTTCTATTTATGGGTATAGGTACAAATACCTATAAATGGGCATTTGCTGCATTTAGGGTTTCTAGCAGTACAAAGGTATCTTCCATGCAAGATCAACCAATGATGTGCCTTATGTACATATTCAGCAGGTATATTTTTTATCAACTGTTTTTCTGCAGTTAATACTGTTTTAGCCTTAGTGGTGAGCCCTAATCTCGCACTTACCCTGAAAACATGGGTATCTACCGCCATATTGGGTTGTGCATCTATAACTGATGTTATTACATTGGCTGTTTTTCGACCGACCCCAGGCAATTGCACCAGTTCATCAACTGTCATGGGCACTTTTTCATTAAATCGCTCTACCAACATGGTGGCCATGCCAATTAAGTGCTTTGTTTTATTATTGGGGTAAGAAATGCTTTTAATAAGCGGGAATAATTCATCAAAACTGGCCTTACTCATAGCCATAGCATCGGGATATTTTTTAAAAATGGCAGGTGTTGTTAGATTAACCCGCTTGTCGGTACACTGAGCTGATAATATTACTGCAACCAGTAGTTGAAAGGGACCGTCATACATCAACTCAGTCTCTGCATCGGGGGCATGTTCCAAAAAATAATCAATGATAAACTGGTAGCGCTCTTTTTTTGTCATAAAAAAAACCCTTGCTTAAGGCAAGGGTTAAAATTAGTTAAAATCAAATTGCTTTTAGGCCAATGGGCTTAACTCATTTACCGATTTTTCGGCGTAGGCTAATATGCTATTGATTGTTCTTTGACTCGGAGAAAGCCTCAGTGGTTCCAATCTGCCATGAGCAGTCGTAATCACTTCAAATTGCTCTCTTAAATTCCAATCGGATTCCATACTAGCTTGAAGGCTAGCTGTTTTTTCGGTGGAAGTTTCCTTATACAAATACTGAAGTAAATCTTCCGGAGTAAAATTGTGCATAGACAAGTTGAGTTCTTGTTAAAAATATATTATCCAAATCCGATTATTAAACGACCAAGGAAAGGGAATATTGCACCCTATAAAAAATTATTCAGTTTTTTGGGTGTTGGGAAGGATAAAAAGGTCTTCATTATCTTTTTTCATCATATAGCGTTCTCTGGCGTATTTTTCAATAGTTTGAGCATTCGTGATCAAAAAATACAGTTCTTTCTTAGTATCTGCTATCTGTTTGACCTGATGTTGTTCATTTTTGCTTAATTCTCGTACATGTTGAATCCTTTCATATTGTTGAAAAAAATCGTTTTTGTCGAAAAAAAGCATCCATACTAAAAACCCAATTCCAGCCAAAAGGTATTTGCTTTTGAAAATGAGGGCAAACCTAATAAAACCCCTCTTTGGGAGGGGTTTTAAGGATTCAATATGTTCTTTATTTAATTCCATATAAAATTATCGTTGGTAGTCATAATTAAGACTTACCAAATTTAATCTTTCCTTTGGGATAAATAGCACTGTCAGTAAGCATTTCTTCAATTCTCAACAACTGGTTGTATTTAGCCATACGATCGGTACGACTGGCACTGCCAGTTTTAATTTGACCACAATTAAGGGCAACTGCTAAATCAGCAATAGTGGTATCCTCTGTTTCACCACTGCGATGACTCATAATGGTATTATAGCCATTATTTTGGGCCATACTCACTGCATTAATGGTTTCGGTAACAGTTCCAATCTGATTTACTTTTACCAGCAATGCATTACCAATACCTTCCTTGATTCCTTTTTCCAAACGGGTTACATTGGTCACAAACAAATCGTCACCCACTAACTGGCATTTTTTTCCAACAGCCTCTGTCAACATTTTCCAGCCTTTCCAATCGTCTTCTGCCATACCATCTTCAATAGAACATATAGGATATTGTTTTACCCAAGATTCCCAATATTTCACCAACTGCTCACTAGTCATTTTCTTTCCATCACTCTTATGGAAAATATATTTTTTCTCTTTGCCATTCCACAACTCGCTATTGGCAGCATCCATGGCAATCATAATTTGAGAACCTGTTTTATAGCCGGCAGCCTGAATGGCGGTCAATACCGTTTCAATGGCTTCTTCATTGCTTTGAATATTGGGAGCAAAACCTCCTTCATCACCTACATTCGTACTGAATCCTTTTTTCTTTAATACAGCTTTCAAGGCATGAAAAATATCTACCCCCCAACGCAATCCTTCACTAAATGAACTAGCGCCGATTGGCATTACCATGAATTCCTGAAAATCTATTTTATTATCTGCATGTGCACCACCATTTAAGATATTCATCATTGGTATTGGCAATACTTTTGCATTGGTACCACCGATATAACGATACAAAGGAAGGTTTGCTTCCAGAGCAGCTGCTTTTGCAACCGCCATACTCACGGCCAAAAGTGCATTGGCGCCTAATTTACCCTTATTCAAAGTGCCATCTAATGCAATCATCATGGCATCAATGCCTGTTTGATCCGCAACATCCCAACCCAATAAATTATCAGCGAGTATAGTATTTACATTCTTTACCGCTTTTAATACACTTTTACCACCGAAATAATCTTTTTTACCATCACGAAGCTCCACAGCTTCATGAATACCTGTACTGGCACCACTTGGAACAGCAGCTCTTCCCAAATGCTCGTTTTCAGTTAAAATATCAACTTCTACAGTTGGATTTCCACGGCTGTCTAATATCTGACGTGCGTGAATGGAGGCGATGTAACTCATATTATTATTAATTATTAATGATGTGTATTTTTACTTTACAAATTTCAGCTTTATGCAGCAGAATAGCAAACGAAATATAGAATGATTCTTATCAGCTCTTATATTTTGCTTCCTGTTAATTCTCTGAATATATTCTCCAGACTTTGGGCACTGCTTTTCAGGGAATCAATATTCAAATGATGATCAATGGACAATTGCATAATTTGTTTTTTTATTAAATCAGCCTGACTAGTTTGAATGATGCAAGTATTGAAATTAATGATGGTAAAATTTTCCACTCCTTCCATTTTTTCTATCCAAGCATTTTCAATTGACTCCTTAAAAATCACTTCTACTTTTTGAATAGCAGGATTGGATTGTTGCAAATTTTGTAAGGAATCGTCGGCTACAATTTGTCCGTGGTTGATGATGATAACCCGATCACAAATTGCTTCAACCTCCTGCAAAATATGGGAAGAAAACAAAACGGTTTTATCAGCCCCTAACCTACGTATCAATTCCCTGATTTCTACAATTTGATTGGGGTCTAATCCACTAGTAGGTTCATCCAAAATCAGTACTTCAGGTCGATGAATCAATGCAGCAGCCAAACCTACTCTTTGTTTATATCCTTTACTAAGTTGAGCAATTTTCTTATTTGATTCCAATTTCAATCCAACCATTTCAATCACCTTCTCAACTTCCAACTCCAATGGTTTCACTTGATGAATATTGCCAATAAAACGCAAATATTCCCTTACATACATTTCATTATACAGTGGATTTGATTCGGGCAGGTATCCTGTTTTTTTCTTGGTCTCGTTATTATTTTCACTCACCTGGATGCCACAGATACTGGCCGCTCCTCCATCTGCCTGAATATAGCCAGTGAGCATTTTCATTGTCGTACTTTTTCCAGCTCCATTTGGACCAAGAAAACCAACAATCTCGCCTTTATTTACAGTGAAAGAAATACCATCTACTGCTTTTTGTGTGCCGTATATTTTAGTGATATTATTAACAGAAATAGACATAGCAGAAAATTAGTTTACAGGAAAATAATTACCTCAGTACCGAATTTAATTAGCAGTATAATTTAACTAATCTTGCCTTATTGTTTTACGCCACCATCCTGATTCCCCTTTTGTTGATTAGAGGAAGGCAGATTTGAATTTCTATTATTATTCGGTCTTTGTTGTCTTTGTTGTTGGTTACCAGCACGATTATTTCTTTGCTGCTGGTTGCCTTGCCCTTTGTTTTGTTGTTGTTGCCGATTGTCATTTTGACCAGTAGCAGCTTGTCTATTGCCTTGTTGGCGATTGGCTTCCTGTTTATTGCCTTGTTGGCGATTATTACCTGGCCTTTCTTGTTGGCTTCTTTCTCTATCTCTTCTTTTTCGACTGTTTTTTTCAAGACTTTTTAAACTTATCTGACCAACTAAATCAACAAATTCGGGCTCTACTTCTTTTGGTTTGCTACTGACCACTTCTACTGTTTCCAATTCCTCGGGTTTAATACCTTGCCGATTGAGCTCCTTTATTTTTTTTGCTCCTTCAATAGAAAGTGGATATTGTTTATTACTATCCGGCATAGTATACCACATCAAATTGCGGAAAATATCTTTTTTAACTAGAAAAGCACGACTCTTAGCAACTTCTATCATATCGCAATCATCTGGAAAATGTTGTAGCGCATCCAAATAGGTATCTAGTTCATAATTCAAACAACATTTCAATCTGCCACATTGCCCACTTAATTTTGTTTGATTGATGCTCAAATTTTGATATCGGGCTGCATTTGTATTCACACTTTTGAAATCCGTTAACCAGCTACTACAACAAAGTTCCCTACCACATGCTCCAATACCACCTACTTTTCCAGCTTCCTGGCGAGCACCGATTTGACGCATTTCTACTTTTACTTTAAACTCATTTGCATATTGCTTGATGAGTTCCCGAAAATCCACCCGATCATCAGCGATATAAAAAAAAGTTGCTTTTCTTCCATCAGCCTGAATTTCTACTTCCGCCATCTTTAAATCCAATTTAAGTAGGCGGGCCATGGCGCGACTACGAATCAGCACTTGTGCCTCCCTAGCTTTGGATTCTTTTAACTTCCCTAAATCAAAATCATTGGCACGGCGTAGAATTTTTTTGATATCAGGGCTTTTTTCATCAATACTCTTTTTCTTTAATTGTAACCGAACCAATTCTCCTGTCAGGTTAACCATCCCCACATCAAATCCACTTACACCCTCTACAGCAACCATATCACCTTTTTCATAAAAATTAGTGCTGGTATTTTTAAAGTAATCTTTGCGACTACCATTATTGAAGCTAATTTCCACAATACGGCAACTACTTTCAGGGTCGCTGAAAGGTAAATTGGCTAGCCAATTATGTACATTCATTCTATTGCAACCACCGCTGGCGCAACTGCCATGGCTTTGACAACCACCTGGCGTTCCGGCACTGGTACCACAAGCTCCACTTCCACATCCCATAGTGAATGATTAAATAATGTTAAAAAAAATTGGTGGGGAATGTAAAACGAAAATCAATCAGTCCTTAATCTTTTCTATCTATGCACTATTATATATACATAGTCCCAGCCTTCGAGTGGCTAATGACTGAATCATTATTTGACACCAGCAATCGAAAATAGTATAGCTGAAAAAGATGGTTCATATTGATTTATCGCCGATTTCCCCTTCAAAAGCCTCAAACTCTTATCCTCACTGCACCAAAATTAAGGAATTGTTACTAATAATATGACAAAGCCGGATGGTTAAGGCATGAAATAGCATTTTAGCATTGGCATTCCTTTCAATATAATAACTGGCTTTATCCAATTCCTGAATAATGGCCTCCTGCTGGTAATGGGTACAAAGCTTATTAAGTCTGCTTGCAAAATCTTGTTCAGGGTTAGAGCCTACAGCAGTTGAAGTAGGCATTTCTCTCAATCTTACGGCCTGTTCCAACAAATGCGTAAAATATTTTAAAAATTGCTTTTGCTTTTCCCTTCCCATCTTGGCGGTTTCTTCTATCCATTTTACTTGTGCAACAGGACCAGTCTTTACAATAGCATTCAACCAGTCTCTCAATATGGCTTGCCAGTCATCCTCGCTATGTTGGATTAATTGTAATGCCTCCCGGTAGTTTCCTTCTGCTACTGCGGCAATTTGCCTAGCTTTTTCCATCGGTACGCCGGCCCTTAATTCCAGAGCAGCTTCAATTTCCAGATTAGCTAAAGCTGGAATTTTTACCAATTGCGTTCGTGAAAGAATAGTAGGCAATACTAATTCTTCGTTTTCGGCCACTAATATGAATAAGGTTTTGGCAGGTGGCTCTTCGATTAATTTCAGTAATTTATTCCCCTCCTTCCCCAAAAATTCAGGCATCCACATGATGAGGATCTTATATTCGCTTTCAAAACTCTTCAAACTCAATTTGCGAATAATATCATTGCATTCATGAGCTGTAATATTTCCTTGTTTGTTTTCCGCCTCAATAAACTGCAGCCAATCATAAATATTACCATATGGATTTTTGGAAACAAAATCCCTCCACTCAACTATAAAATCTGTGGCTATTGGCTTTTCACCGCTTTTTTTTGTAATAACAGGATAAGAAAAGTGAATATCGGGATGCACCATTTGGCTGGCCTTTTTACATGCCGAACATTCACCGCAAGCATCTTGCAAAAAGGCTGGGGATTGATTCTCAGAATTTTCAGGCGCTGGGTCTCCAAACAAGGAAGGTGCTGGTTTTGAAATATTGTTTTTACCATTGACCTTTTCGCAGGTAATATATTGAGCAAATGCCATGGCCATGGGCAATGCACCAACTCCTTCTTTACCTAAAAATAATAAAGCATGACTCAGGCGATTCTGTTGCACCATTTGGAGTAATTGATCTTTGGTAGCTTTTTGACCAATTATACTTTGAAAAATCATGCTGCAAAATAAAATAAAAAAGCCATCCAGAATGATTAATTCCGGATGGCTTTGAATTCTTCTAGTTTTTATAATTTACTGGTAATAGTTGAACTCATCGGCTCAACAGCACTCTCAAAATAATTCATGAGTTGCCCTTCTTCATTCAACAAAAACTTATTGAAATTCCATTTAATGCTAGCATTCAGTACACCGTTTTCAGACTGATTGCAAAGCCACTTATAAATAGGCGCCTGGTCTTCTCCCATAACAGAAATCTTGGCTGCCATCGGAAAACTAACACCATAATTATTCCTACAAAATGCTTTGATTGTGGCATTAGAACCCGGCTCCTGGGCTCCAAAATTATTTGCAGGAAACCCCACAATCACCAATTTTTCCTTGTATTGATCATAGAGGTTTTGTAAACCTTCATATTGAGGTGTAAAGCCACATTCGCTGGCCGTATTTACAATTAAAATTTTCTTTCCTTTGAATTGTGAGAAGTCTATTATGCCTCCATCCAAACTTTCTACTTTAAAAGAATGAATAGATGCCGGTGTGGCAACCGGATTAATGGTACTTGGTGACATGGTTGTTTGGCTATTGCTTGTTTGTGCGGAGCAGGACAATAATACTGCTGCCAGTGTGAATAATTTTATCATGTATTTTTTTTTAATAACAACAAATAAAAAGATTTGTTGTGTTGCCCGAAGATTTTAAAACACCTATTTTTCATAACAACCTAAATCTGGAAGTCCGTTGTTCCGATTTCGATTATCAAGGTCTTTTAAGAAAGCTGTTAATACACCCTTATTAATACCAGGTGCAGCAGCATTTTTACTTGTGTGGAAATCATAGATTTTTTTAGTTACATCAATACTATCAAATAAAGGATTTTGATTTTGAATAGCATTATTATAAGTAGCATTGGGAGATACTGAACCTCGGTACAATACCCTGTCGAACAAAACTGCATAGCTGGTGCCAGTTTGTTTGTTTACCAGCAACTCGTTTTCCACAAAGCCTTCCTCTCCCCAAAAAATACAGTTTCGAAAAACGGCATTCAAATTGGCTGATACAATATTGCCACCCTGAATAGCATAATTGTTAACTTGTAAGACAGGGTTTTTATGCGAGATATAATAATTGGAAAAACTAGCAGCTGTACAATGTGTTATCGTGTATGCACCACCGTAAGCAATTGCAATATTACTGCCGCAATTGCTAATGAGGCAGTTGTCTGCGTTCACACTGGTATTCACAAATAAAAATCCTGCATCATAAGCATTGTCTACTATAGATTGAGAAATTTGTAGTTTCGGGTTGGCATTCACAGAAGGTTTTTCTACCACCACCCCCTGATAAGCATTTTTGATTACGGCATAAGTGAGTGAATTGTTTTTGCTGGTCCCTCTAAAATATAAGCCAGGCCAGCTAGCCGGCAAATCCTTATAATCCGGATCAAGTCGATCGCCTGAAAAGCTTACACTATCAGTTTTAGTTCCATTTACAATCATTGTACCATCAATTATCAATGGTGCATCGGCATGGGAATAAATGCGGCATCCGGCTTGAATGGTAAGACTAGCGGTGCTGTCTACACGCAGACTTCCCAAAATAACATAGGGGAGATTATTGGTCCAAACCACATTGCCTGTAATGACCCTGTTTCGTAAAAAATTGGCATTTTGCCCAAATGCCTCTAATTGCACATATCGATTATTTCCATTATAATTAATGAGAATACTGTCACGTACAATAAACGCCAGATTATTCAAATTTGGATTGATAGTAACAGATACAAATACATAGATACTGTCATTGGCATCAATATCAATATTTGTTAATTCGGCAGCTGAAATACCATCCACATTCATTTTATAAGCAGAAGTAAGTCCGCCCATAAGTTTAACCTTATTTAACCGAAGCCGCTGGTTATTTTCATTGATGATTTTGAATGACTTTGTTATGGAACCTGTCGTTGTAAAAACGGTGTCGAAATGTAAAGTATCAGCTGTGGCTGTTAGCCTGGCATCTCCACTTGTGATGAAACTATCTTTTTTACAGCCATTGGTAAGCATCAATAAGCTCCCAAAAAAAAACAGTATTAAAAAGGAATATTTCATTTTTCAAATGTAAAGATTTTTGGTTCGACCCAGATTAAATATTGGAGTTTTATATATTTATTAATAATACCTCTTTACTTTTCTGCTATGGCCAAGGTAGCCATGCTTAAAGTACAGTTAGCTGCATTTATTATGACCCTGCCGCATGCTTCCATGGTGGCTCCAGTTGTTAATACATCATCTATCAATAATACTTCCTTGCCCTCCAATTCTTTTGGTCGTATTACTGAAAAGCTTTCAGCTACATTTTCCCAACGTTCTATTCGGTGTTTCTTGGTTTGGGTGGCAGTAACTTTTTTGCGAACTACGTTTTGTTTACTAATGGGTAAATTCATAATAGTAGCGATCCCTGTGGCAATAATGGCTGCCTGATTGTAACCTCTTTTTCTTTCCTTATCGGGATACAGTGGCAATGGCACTAATATATCTATTCCCGAAAAACGGGAGGATTGAAGCATTGAATATCCCATTAACTCACCTAAATATAATCCAATATCCAAGTGCTGTTTGTATTTCAACTGATGTATCAATTGTTGCATCAACGATTCCTTGCTAAAATAAAATTCACTGTGCGCTGATTTAACAGGCAATCTTCCCCAAAATATTTTCTCAACTGGGTTGTTGGCCTGATTGGCAAAATGTGTATAAGGCAAAGCGCGCATGCAACGCAAGCATAGCAATTGATGCTCATCAATTATGTCTGAACTACAACCTATACATATATGAGGATAGAACAACTGCCGGATTGCCGGTAGCATTTGTTGAAAGGTTAGCATACGGTTACTGTTTAAAATAAATATTGATAAAGTTCCTCCACCTTACTCAATGCTATTATCTCAATGGCACTGGATAATTTGGGTAAACTCTTGGTATTGTATTTACTGACAATAATTTTTTCAAATCCTAATTTTTCAGCCTCTGCGATTCTTTGTTCAATTCTGTTTACAGCCCTGATTTCGCCACTTAATCCTACTTCCCCTGCAAAACAAATATGTGCAGGCAATGGCACATCTTCATAACTACTCAGCAATGCAGATACAATCGCCAAATCAATAGAGGGATCTTCTGCTTTTATGCCACCAGCAATGTTCACAAATACATCTTTTACGCCGAAATGAAATCCGCCTCTTTTTTCCAATACGGCTAATAACAATTGTAATCGTCGTAAATCAAATCCGCTTACTGTTCTTTGCGGTGTTCCATATACACTTTGTGTTACCAATGCCTGTCCCTCTATTAGTAAAGGGCGCATACCTTCAATAGTAGCAGCAATGGCAATTCCACTTAAGGCATCCTCTTTTTGTGTAATCAAAATTTCACTGGGATTACTAACTGCCCGCATACCCTGACCCGTCATTTCATAGATACCCAATTCAGCAGTGGAACCAAAACGATTTTTCAGTGTTCGTAATATCCGATAGGCATAATGACGATCACCTTCAAACTGCAATACCGTATCAACCATATGTTCCAAAATTTTGGGACCCGCAATTGTTCCATCCTTGGTGATATGGCCTATTAAAAATACAGGTGTATTGGTTTCTTTGGCAAACCTTTGTAATTCAGCAGCACATTCTCTTATTTGTGAAACACTGCCAGGACCACTTTCTATATATGGAGATTGCAGGGTTTGAATTGAATCTACAATAACCAATTGTGGTTTCAGTTTTTTTATTTCCTGAAAAATAGTCTGTGTATTGGTTTCAGTTAGTAAATAAAAATTTTCACTCTGTGCGCCAATCCTGTCTGCACGCATTTTTATTTGTTGCTCACTTTCCTCTCCACTTATATATAGTGTAGTCACGTTTTTTAATTGCAACCCATTTTGTAAAAACAAAGTTGACTTACCAATACCAGGTTCACCAGCTACCAATACGATGCTTCCTAATACAATGCCGCCGCCCAATACCCGATTCAATTCTGCATCTGTAGTAATAATTCTTTTTTCCTCTGCACTGCTTACTTCATTAATGGAAATTGTTTTGGAACGATGGCCCGATTCAGTTACTTGGTAATCTTTCCAACCTGCATCCGTTTTTTTATCTGTTCCTTTTACAATCACTTCTTCAACAAAACTGTTCCAAGTATTACAAGAAGGACACTTTCCTATCCACTTGGCAGATTCATGTCCGCATTGACTGCAAAAAAAACTTGACTTCGTTTTACTCATGTTGTAAAGTTAATTGAGTAAGATTGGATGCTGATGATAGAAAAAATAAAAAAAAGGATGATTAAGATAAATAGGAAGCATAAAAAACAAATTGCAAAACCATTTTTTAACGTAGAAATTAAAATGCTTTCAACTCATTCATTAAAACTTATAAAAAGTAAAAGGGCTATCATTTCTGACAGCCCTTTATACTTACTAACCCATTAAATTCTATTGCTAAAGTACAATTTTACCCCACATAAAAAAATAAATTTTATGGCTTGTGAATAAGTTTTAATGGCTAAACATATATTTATTAGGCTTTCCGTACATGATCTATATCATTGTATTTCAATAATTTATAAAATATTTTTACCATAAAAATTCATGAATTTCTACTTAAATAATAAAAAAATAATTTAGTAAATATTTGGTTTATATCATAAACTACTCTACGTTTGTAATAAATTTACAACAATGAAATATGGGCTAGGTTTAGTACTTATTTTACTAACCCAAATAGGTTTTACGCAGGTTAAAATTGCCGGTAAGGTTACCGACAATAAGAATAAACCGCTGGTAGGTGTGAGCATAAGCTTAAAAAACAGCTATGATGGTGCCACCTCAGATTCGGCAGGAAATTATTCATTTAATTCAAGTGAAACAGGCCTTCAATTGATTGTTTTCACTAGTTCGGGATATAGGGTGGTTGAACAAGAAATAACACTCACTAATACCCCTATTCAATTGAATATCAGCATGAAAGAGTTAATTACTGAATTAAAGGCGGTAGTTATAACAGCTGGTAGTTTTGAAGCAAGTGACAAAAAAAAGGGAGCAGTATTAACAGATATCGACATTGTTACTACCCCTAGCGCCAATGCCGATGTTACAGAGGCATTTAAGTCGCTTCCCGGAGCCCAGCAAGTGGGTGAATCGGAAGGCCTATTTGTTAGGGGAGGTTCGGCCACAGAGAGTAAGATTTTTATTGATGGTACGCAGGTTAATAATTTCTTTTATAGCAGCACCCCTGGCATTGCACAAAGAGGCAGGTTTAATCCATTTCTATTCAAAGGAACAGTTTTTAGCACAGGAGGCTATTCTGCATTATATGGTCAGGCATTATCCGCAGCCCTCATTTTAGAAAGCAAGGATCTTCCCGAAAAAACGGAGGCTGATTTGAGCCTAAGTATAATCGGAGTAGGTGGCGGTATTCAACACCTGGCAAAGGATAAAAAATCTAGCTGGGGATTTAGTGGCAACTATGCCAATCTGGGCCTAGCCTTTGCTGTAATAAAACAAAAGCAAGAATACTTTAAAGTACCCATTGTTTGGGATGGTGATGCCAATTTCCGGTTTAAAGTAAAAGGTGGAGGTATGATTAAATTATATTCTTATCTCAGCAGTACCAAAGTGGGATATCGTACAGCAGATATTGATTCAAATACATTGAACAATGCTTTTTCTTTGAGCAATCTTAATCATTACCACAATATAAGTTGGAAACAACCACTCGCTAATAAGTGGAGATTGAATGTTGGTATTTCTTTGAGCAATAATAAAGATGAAATCGGTAACGAATTGCAGGACGCTTCCCATCAGCAACAAATCATTATCAATCCAATTTATCTTGCTTTTAAAAATTTTAGTCTGGTAACTAAAGGCAAATACCTTCAAAACAGGATTGTACTAGAAAAAAAATGGAGGGCCATGAGTGCCCTGCGTTTTGGAACGGAATTAAGCCATAGCACAGAAAAATCAAGCTATACCCTTTTTGATGGCAGTCAATATCAAGAAACAGTGAAAGAAACTATGACTGCCGGATTTGTAGAATCAGACATTTATGTAACCAACCAGTTGGCTACCAAAATCGGATTACGTGGTGAGTATTCCGCTTTGCTCAAACAATGGAATATGGCACCCAGAATATCCTTTGCGCAACAATTGGGAAAATTTGGTTCTATTGGACTAGCCTATGGAATTTTTTATCAAAATCCAGAAAGAAAATTACTACCAAGTAAAGCTGCATTGGATTTTTCAAAATCTACTCATTATATATTGCAATATCAAATGTTAACTGGGGTTCAAACCCTCCGTGCTGAACTGTTTTATAAAAATTATGACGCGCTCTACAAAACAGACTTCAATAACAATGGCAGAGAATATGCAGCTGGAACTAGCGGCAATGGCTATGCGAAAGGTTTTGAATTATTTTGGAGAGATAAAAAAACAATCAAATCGGTAGATTACTGGATTTCTTATTCTTACCTAGATACCAAAAGGATTTACTTGAATTATCCTTCCCTAATTCAACCCTCCTTTGCGGCTAAACATACTGCAGCGTTGGTGGTAAAAAAATTCATCCTACCTTGGAAAACACAATTGAACCTAAGTTATAATTTTGCCAGCGGCCGGCCTTATTACCGCATTGCCTTTAATTCTACTACGAATCAAAATGAGTTTACCGACCAAGGCAAAACGATTAATTTCAACAGTTGCAGTTTTAGCGCTAATTATCTCCCTACCATCGGCAAAAAGAATTCGCGCAATTTTGCAGTATGGGTATTGGGTATTAATAACGTATTTGGACAAACGCAAGTATATACTTACAATTATTCCACTGATGGGAAGCGGAAAGAGCCCGTTGGCCCAACCAGTCGTAGGTTTGTTTTCATTGGTTGCTTTTTAAGCTTTGGTACCGACCGCACGCAAGACGCCATTAATAACAATTTATAATTATTTTATTTATACACTTAAAACTTCTATTATGTCAAAGTATCATCAACCCGCACCTGAAGGCAAAGATCCTGAGCTTTGGGAAATCGCCCAGAAAAGAGCCAGTTTCAAAAGTCATGCAGTTGCTTATGTTATTGTCAATGCCTTTCTATGGGGCCTTTGGTTCTTTACGGGCAATCAACACAAAGGAATTGATATAGGCGACTGGAGCACTAGTCATTATCCCTGGCCAATTTGGACTACACTTGGATGGGGCATTGGACTAGCCTTCCACTTTGCAGGCGCTTATTTATTTCACAAAGTGAATACGGTAGAAAGGGAATATGAAAAATTAAAAAATTCCGAAAAAAAATAAACAATTAAAATTTATAAAAAATGAAAAAAATAATCCTCTTCTTCGCACTGGGAGCTTTCACTTTGCAGGCATCGGCACAAAGTGAAAAATATATTGCTGCCATGAAAAAAAACATTGCAGAAATGGATGCTGCATTTGCCAATCCCAGCAATTTGTTATCGCTGGCAAATAATTTTGAACGCATTGCAACGGCAGAAAAAAATCAATGGTTGCCTTATTATTATGCTGCTTTTTGCCAGGTAAATGTAGGTTTTATGGAAAAAGATAATTCCAAAACTGATGGCATAGCAGATAAGGCTACAGAATTAATTAATAAAGCTGATTCATTGGCTAATAATAACAGTGAAATCAGTTGTATTAAAAGTATGATTGCAAGCTGTCACATGATGGTTAATCCCATGCAACGCTGGCAACAATACGGTGAAGAAAGTAGCAGCAATTTAGACAAGGCCATTGAGCAAGATCCAACTAATCCTAGGCCTTATTTTTTAAAGGGCCAAGCGCTTAAATTCACTCCCGAACAATTTGGTGGCGGATGCAAAACAGCAAGTGTGGAATTAAAAACCGCATTGGAAAAATTTACTTCGTTTATTCCTGCTAGTGAACTTCATCCAAACTGGGGAAAACCAATTGTTGAGCAACTCCTGAAGGATTGTGCCAATTAAACTAACTTTAATGTGGAACCGTTGTACAAACGGTTTCCTGTTTATAAATTTGAAGCCATGCCTGAAAATCAATTTTCTCCCAGTGAAAGTCTCCAGTTGATCAATAGTATGATTAATAAGGCCCAGCGTCGTTTTAGTGAAAATGGATTTCTTTACTTGCTCTGGGGATGGATTATTTTATTTTGCTCCTTGGGTCATTTTCTATTGATTCAATTAAAATGGATGGAGCATCCAGAATTGATTTGGTCAACTTGTTGGTTGGCAGGTATCCTACAGGTGATTTATCTTTCAAAAAACAAGAAGAAAGAAAAAGTAAAAACATATAGCAACGAAATCATTGACTATATATGGGTGAGTTTTGGCATTTGCATGTGCATTGTCAGTATTCAATTTGGAAAAGATAATGACTGGCAACATATCTACCCACTTATTCTTATGCTCTATGGTACACCTACTTTTTTGTCGGGCATTGTGATGCAATTCAAAGCGTTAAAATGGGGCGGTGTCATTTGCTGGATATTAGCAGTAGTAGCTGCCTTTATTCCAACACTATATACTTTATTACTACTGGCAGTTGCTGTAATTTCCGCCTGGATTATACCCGGCTATCTCTTACGTAAAAAATACAAGCAGGAAAATCAATTACCATGACAGAAACAAATATGACGGAAAAAGAAAGCCTTGAATTAATCAGCAAAATGATTAATAAGGCACAAAACAGGTATCATGATTCCGGTATTGGACCAATACTTTGGGGCGCTGTAATAAGTATTTGCAGTTTAGTAACCTATTTTAAAATCCGTTATCAATTTAGTTTACCTTTTGATATCTGGTTGCTTACTTTAGTAGCCATTGTTCCCCAGATTTTTATTGCTATCAGAGAAAATCGTATTAATAAAGCCAAAGGCTATGATGACGATATACTTGATACCGTTTGGATGGTCTTTGGCGTGAGTATATTTTTGCTCATTTTTATCAATGCCAATATAGCCAAAACACTCCAACCAGTATTTGAAGTTTATAATTCGAAAAGTGGACTTCCTCCAAGTCCCAATTTCAGCAGTTTCGCTACCTCCTTCTTTTTGCTATTATATGGAATACCGACCATCATTACTGGTACTTGCAGAAAAATGAAACCAATGTTATATGGAGGAGTAATTTGTTGGATATGCTGTGTTATATCCGTTTTTACAAACATTGAATGGGATATGTTATTGACGGCTATAGCAGCAATAGCTGCTTGGTTGATACCGGGTATTATAATAAGACGCCAATTTAAAAAGTCATTACCGGCACATGTTTAAAGAACTAGATCCCATATTACACTCACAGTTAAGGTTAGCCGTTGTTAGCTTACTCATTGCTGTTAAAGAAGCAGAATTTACTTTTCTTAAAGAGAAAACCAATTCAACTGCGGGCAATTTGAGTGTACAAATCAATAAACTAAAAGAGGCAGGTTATGTAGAGGTAACGAAACAATTCAAAGACAATTACCCACATACCAGTTGCAAAATGACTAAAAAAGGTATCGATGCTTTTGAAGCATATGTATTAGCCCTACAGGCTTATATGAATCCTACTACAGAATAAAAAAAGCCCCTGCTTGTAAACAGGGGCTTGTATTTTTAAGGTGAATTATTGCTTTATAAATCGAACGGTTTGTGGTGCTTCATTAGCAGTATACACTATTACTTGATAGGCCCCGCTAGACAAACCAGCAGTTTGCAATAAAACAGCGTTGATTCCATTGTTGACTTGAACTGTTTGCTTACTCATCACTCTACCACTAAAGTCAGCAATACTAATTTTCATTTCTGCCTTATCACCTGCATTTATTTTCAAGTATGCGTTTTCTCTTCCGATAGGATTAGGGCTTAGCGTCATTATTGTAAAGCCACGGGATTTTGCAGTGAGTGTAACAATATTGCTAAAATCAAATTTACCATCCACATCTGTTGATTTCAATCGATAGTAATTAATCCCGGGCAAAGGACTTCTATCAATTTGATCAAAGGGTTGTGCGCATCGTTCTTGCGTTGCTGTTATATTGGCAATACTACTAAAGTGTATGCCATCACCGCTTCTTTGTAATTCAAAACTAGCCATTGAACTTGTACATTCACTTTTCCAGCTGAGTAAATGCTGTGTACCCGTTTGTATCCCTTTAAAATATTGCAAACGCACAGGTACTGGAGCTATTTTGGCAGAGGTTAAATAAAAGCCTGAAAAGCCAGTAACTGGTACAACTATTTCCCACCTACTATAGGAAGCACTCCAATTAACAGTAAACCCACTAACCGCAGTTGTAAAGTCTTGAGAGCTTCCTGTATAATTTCCAGGAATGGTTCCTGTTCCATGGAATTGTCGAAGTATTAAATTACTGATACCTGTAGCATCCGCAGGTCCTGTTGGTAACATTTTATGACCACTATCGGTAGCCCTTGTATTAAAATCATTGAATTCAGATTGTAAATAATACAAAGTAATAGATGCGGTGGAAGTAGCTGGGTTTACGATTGGTTCAATATCATACTTTCTGGAAAGATATAAATCAGCACTGCCTCGTTTGGTAGCATTGTTATCAATTTTCAAAGAAGTATTAATTGAATTGCTAACTGGATTAATACCAGCAGGTAAAATATAAGCTATCAAATTACAATTGCTCATATCACGGTAATAGGTACCCGAAGGGTCTACGCTGATAAAATGAGAGATACTCGTGCCACCTGCTGTACCTGCCAATGTATTAGAAGCAGGATTGATAGTAACAGTAACTGTATTCGTAGCAGTAACCGCAGCTGAATTTGTTGCTGTTACTGTATAAGTAGTGGTTGAAGAAGGTGTAGCTGTTACGATTTTTCCACTGGTACTACTCAAACCCGTTGCTGGGCTCCAACTATAGGTGACAGTTTCTGGTGTATATAAATATGCAGAAGCAGTAGCACCCCAATTGGCTACATTATTTTTACCGGGGGATGCAACTCCTACTGTACCGGTACTGTTTTCAATTCCCTGTGTTTTTGCTAGCGTCGTATTTGTAATAGCACTGGTATGAATTTCAATTGTATTGCTACCATAGTTTAAAATAATTTCAACATCACCTGTACCGCCACCACTAATAAAGTGAATACCCGAGAATAAAACTACAAATTTTAAGTTAGGATAAGAACCATCCGTAAAATACTCTATAGTACCACCACTGGCAGTTTTAAAAGTAAGGTCACCCAATATTCCGAAAATCACATTGTTCGCTATACTCGTACTGGGTATGGTTTGTCCAAAACCTGTTGCAGTGGAAGTTGTTCCGCCTAAGCCCACCCAACCATTAGTGCTTATACATACTTTCGAATAATCCGTTCCGAAATAGCTAAAAGTAAATGGCAGATCAATATTATCCCACCTGCTATCATCCAAAAAATTAACACCACTTGGATTTACAGCCGGGGTAATGGGAGTTACAGGATCTAATGCACCAGCACTACATAATATATTTATACCCATTGAAGGGATCGGATTATAAGGAATTATTGTACCCGTATAACTTATTGGCGAAGCAGTGGCTGTTAATTGAGTATTATTGCCCAAACAGATGGTTGAATTGCTTGCCGTGGCTGTTACTGTAAATGCTTGTCCAAAAAGAGTTGTAGATAAGCTAAGAAATATAGGTATGAATAGGCCTAAAGTTTTATACATATTACTGGATTTTATACGATCAACTTGCTAAAACGGAACTTTACGACAATTATTGTGTTTTTTACCATTATAAATGTTTATCAAAACCTTATTAGCTTATTTTTGTTTTCCATTTATGCCACCGATTATTACTGTTCATCAGTTATCCAAACAATTTGCAGAGATTCATGCTGTTACTGATCTTTCCTTTACTGTGAATGAGGGAGATGTATATGGTTTTCTTGGTCAAAATGGAGCTGGGAAAAGTACGACCATCAGGATGTTACTTACACTTATCAAGCCAAGCAGCGGACAAATTAAAATATTCGGGAAAGACCTATCCACTCACCGACACGAAATTTTACAAAAAATTGGGGCAGTTATTGAAAAGCCTGATTTATACAAATATTTAACGGCCTACCAGAACCTATCCATCTTTGCTCGCATCAGTGGTGTTAAAGCAAACAAATTGTTGTTGATGCAACAATTGGAACAAGTTGGTTTAGCTGAAAGAGCTCATTCCAAGGTAAAAACATTTAGCCAGGGAATGAAACAAAGATTGGGTATTGCGGTAGCATTGATTCATAATCCAGATTTGATTATACTGGATGAACCTACCAATGGTTTAGACCCTCAGGGTATTGCAGACATTAGAAAGTTGATACTTCACTTAAGCAGGGACAAAGGAAAGACCATATTGGTCTCCTCACATTTATTAAGTGAAATTGAATTAATTGCAAATCGTATAATCATTATAGATAGAGGTAAAAAGATTGTTGAAGGCTACGCTTCAGCATTATTAGACCCTGCAAAAACTATTGTGCAAATAGAAACTACCGATAATAAATTTGCGCTGGAACAATTATCACTTTCTGTGTGGAAGGATCAAATTGTAGCGTCAGCCAATGGTATTCGCTTGCAGATGAATAAAGCTGCTATTCCTTCACTTGTCAAAGATGCAGTCGAATTAAATATCAATATACTGTCTATTCAACCTCGTCATTCATTAGAAGATTATTTCCTCTCACTTACAACCCGGCCTCATCATGTGGACACTCCTGCAAATTGAATTGTTCAAGATATTTAAAAAGCCCAGGACCTATCTGGCTTTTGCCATCATTGCTGCTTTTATTTTTTTAATACAAGTAGGTTTATTAGTAAATGGCAAAGATTGGATGAAATTCATTTTAGCTGGGCTGGATGAAACCATGGACATGGAATATGACAAGCTCATCAATGGATATGCGGTTTGTTTTTTTGTGCTCAATTTATTATTGGTACATGTTCCAATTTTAGTAGCATTAGTAGCAGGCGATTTAGTTTCGGGTGAAGCAAGTATGGGCACACTGCGTTTATTAGCTGCTAAACCAATCAGTCGCACTCAAATTATTCTGGCTAAATTTTTCGCTGCTGGCATTTATGTTTTTGCTTTATTATTATGGATTGCAATTATATCATTGGTTTTTAGCATTGCCGTTTTCGGGGTTAATGACCTTGTTGTAGCCAAACAAAACGGCATTCAATTAATCGAAGCCAATGATATTTTATGGCGTTATTGCTTTGCATTCGGTTTTGCCTATATTGCTATGATGGTAGTAGCAGCCATTGCTCTTTTACTATCAACGCTTTCCGAAAATTCTATTGGACCAATTGTGGCTACTGTAGGTATCATCATTGTTTGTACGCTTGTTAGTGAAATGGAAATTCCCATTTACCAGCAGTACATCAAGCCTTATTTATTTACCACTTATATGCTGGGCTGGAAGGGATTTTTCTATATCGGATCCAATGCTGAAGGAGAAACGGTAAAGGGTTCTATCGAATATTTACCTGCCATTATAAAAAGCATGTCGGCCCTACTACTCTATATAGTTGGTTTAGTGGCGACTACTGTTATTATTTTTCGCAAAAAAGACATTTTATCCTAAAAAATATGAAGAAATTATTGCTATCCCTACTTGCGAGCTTTCCGTTAATCCTTTTTGCACAAGACATTAATGTATTGGTGCAAAAAGTAAAAGCAAAACTGGAGCAGGTGAATGATTATGAAGCAGCTGGTAAAATGAAAACCAATGTAAGTTTTCTAAAAGTGCCAATAGCTACTATTAAATTATATTATAAAAAACCAGATAAACTTAAAATTAAAAACGAAAAAGGCATTTCCTTTATTCCCAAAGGAGCTGTAAATATCAATATGGGCAATGTACTCAATAGTGGAAAGTATACTGTATTGGATGCAGGTAACGATAAGATCGGAAATACTGCAGTAAAAGTGGTGAAATTGTTGCCAGAAGATGACAACGCAGACGTTGTTTTAAGTACACTTTATATTGACGAAACCAATGCAGTTATCCGAAGAGCAAAAACAACTACCAAAGACAATGGCACTTACGAATTAGAAATGAGTTACGGAAAATATATTTCCTACGGCTTGCCAGACAGAATTACTTTTAGCTTCAATACTAAGGATTATAAAATGCCCAAAGGTGTCACCTTTGATTTTGAAGATGGCAGTGGCAATAAAAAGCCGGCAGATAAATCAAAAGTAAAAAAAGGCAAGGTAGAGCTTGACTTGAAAAATTATACGATTAACAAAGGCGTTAGTGATGCCCTATTTCAATAATAGAGCAACAAACTTATTCTTCCAGAATTTTTTCATCTACCGCATTGGCTACCATTCTAGCACTGATCTTACGCAAGGGATTACTTCTTTGTGCTGCTATTTCGTGACGGCAATTAAATATGTCAATAGCCACATAAATGGCTTCTCTAAAGGAAGATTCATCAGCTTTCCCTTTTCCTGCTATATCAAAAGCTACCCCATGATCAGGTGAAGTTCTTACTCCAGCAATACCAGCAGTATAATTGACACCATTGCCTAATGCCAGCGACTTAAAAGGTATTAATCCCTGATCGTGATACATGGCCAGTACTGCATCAAACTTTTCATGTTGCCCACGGGCGAAAAAAGCATCAGCAGGATAGGGACCAAAACAAAAAATATCTTTTTGCTGTTTAGCCTCTTTGATAGCTGGCTTAATAATTTCTTCTTCTTCTTTTCCTATCAGCCCTTCATCTCCCGCATGGGGATTCAGCCCCAATACTGCAATCCTTGGCTTATTAATACCAAAATCTTTTTTGAGTGATTGATTAAGCACTTGAAGTTTACTAATAATTTTTTCTTTAGTAATAAAAGTATTCACTTCTGAAACTGGTACATGTTCTGTCACCAAACCTACTTTCATATTATCTGCCACCATTAACATTAACACCTCATTTACGCCATATAAATTTTTAAAATAAGGTGTATGTCCGGTGAAGTTGAATTCATTTGACTGTGTATTTTTTTTATGAATGGGCGCAGTAACCAATGCATCTATTTTACCATCTTTCAATGCTATTCCAGCAGTTAATAAACTGCTCACTGCATACTTGCCGCCAATATCAGAAAGTGTTCCTGGCATAATCGCAACCTCCTCTTCCCAACAATTGAAAATATTGATCTGTTTGTGATTTACCTTGGTCAATTCTTTAATACTCATGTAATTAAAATTTATTTCGGGTACGCATTTCCGATAAAAATTAATCACCTTATTATTTGCGAAAATTACGGGTGTACACAATTCCAACATGCGGCTATCACCAAGTGTTTTTATCAATAATTCAATGCCAATGCCATTAATATCGCCACAGGTAAATCCAATTACAGGTTTTTGTTGAGGGGTCATTTTATAAAAATTAATGTATTAAGTGCAAATTACGAAATATACTGTCAGCAAGCGTTAAAGATCGATTATCGTAAAAATACTTAGTAAAAATACATTCGTTATATAGTAAAAAAAGTTAGGATTTGTTTATATATCATACAATTAATTTCTTTCCTTTACGTTTGAGTTTACTACCCGACTAACCTTTTGCACTACACCAGCAAAAAATTAAAAATCGATATCCAATATGCAAAAGAACTACCTTATTCTAGTTGTACTATTATTTTGTGCAACATCCCTTTTCTCCCAAAAAACGGCTGAACAATACTATCATCACAGAATTTCAGATTTTGTAGACAATGGACTTAGTCCTGAAACTACGGGCCAAAGTGGCACAGGGGCCAATATTGATGTTAAGTATCATAAAATATACTGGAGAATCAATCCTGATAGTGCGGTTAAATACATTAAAGGATATATACAAACTAATTTCCAAACCATTCAGGCAAATGTAAGTGCTATTACATTTGATTTGAATTCAGTATTAACGGTAGATTCTGTAAAGTTTCGTGGTGCTAAATTAGCAGCAGGAAATATAACCCGCACAGGAAATATTTTAACAATTAGTTTAGGCGCTACATTAGCCAATAATTTCATAGACTCCATTTGGGTATATTATCAGGGAACTCCTCCAGCTGTATCAGGTGCAGCAGAAGGATATCAAAAAGCAACTGACCTTACCTCAGGTCAAAATTTCATTTACAGTTTATCTGAATCCTATGAGGACAGGGATTGGTGGCCATGCAAGGCTGATATGCAGGATAAGATAGACTCAATGGATATTATTGTGAATGTACCTTGGTCGGGCGCCGATACTTTTTGGGTTGCCACTAATGGACGCTTAGTAGATTCTACCATTAACGGTTCCAACAGAACTTTTACATTTAAGAATCGCTATCCAATGGCATCTTACTTAGTATGTGTTGCTGTTGCAAGATTTAATAGATATTATCGTACACCGGTAAATATTGGTGGTGTGAATGTGCCTATAGTATTCAATTTAATCAGAGGAAAAACAGCGGCCACCTATACATCCATACTTTCCGCAATGGATTTACAAAGTCAGGTTTTAACTGCATTCAGTAATAAATTTGGCAACTACCCATATAGCAGAGAAAAGCATGGTTTTTATGAAGGGCTTGCTGGTGCAGGAGGAATGGAGCATCAAACTTTTTCTGCCATTGCAGCATCAGACTTAGCAGTTCCAGCTACTTTATCACATGAGTTAATGCACCAATGGTTTGGAGATAAAGCAACCTTTGCCACATGGGCTGACCTTTGGTTGGCAGAAGGTTTTGCTAGGTATGCAGAAGCATTGGCAGGTGAATTAGTGCCTGCAACTGGATTGGTTCCTGCGACAGAATTAAATGCAGCCAAAACCAGCGCCAGGTCCATTACCACTACCCCTACACGCATTACAAGTTTCGCCAATTCCAATCAAGTTTGGAGTGGTAATAATGTAAAAGCAGTGTATGACAGAGGTTGTATGGTGGTTTCTATGTTAAGAGCATTGAGTGGTGATACCAAGTTCTTTCAAGCATGTACCAACTACCTTGATTCATTAAACGGTTCTGGCTATCGTTCGGCCAATACTGATTCATTGAAAAATAATTTCAATAGAGTATTAGGTTATGATCTAACGCCATTCTTCAATGACTTTGTGATTGGTGTAGGACATCCTACTACAGTTGTTAATTGGAATACACCAATGCCTAAAAAACTGGCGTTAAGTATAGGATCACAAACACGATCAGCAAGTTCCACTGCAAGCTATTTTCACAATGTGGTGGTAGTAAGAGCACAAGCCACTGGTTTTGATACTACCATTGTATTTTATGATATTGATGGCAACAACCTGGCAAAAGCAGGTATGAGTACCGGTCTGGGCCCAGTAACCCCTGGTAATTTGTTGATGTATGATCTTTCATTTACACCCACTACTGTAACATTTGATGCTTTCAATCAAACGATGTCTGCAGGTTCTACCTTAAAAGTAGGAACACTTGCAGTAAAAGTGTTGGATTTTTCTGGAAGGAAAAATGGCAATACAAATGATATCAATTTAACCCTTACCACTACTGACCCAGTTCATAAAGTTGAATTACTAAAAAGTAATAATGGTACCGAATTTACGTTATATGGTGAAATGCAACAGATAGCTAATACTGGACAAAGCATTACTTTCAGTTTTAAGGATGTACAACCATTCAGCCCTGCTAGTTACTACAGAGCAAAAATCTATTCAGCCGCTGATGTTGAATTAAGCAATATTGTCAAAGTACAAAATGGATTGATAAAAGGAATTACTATTAGTCCCAACCCAGCTAATACAGAAGTGAAAATAAACTTTAGCAATCCTGCTAGAATTGCTACTACCATCAAATTAATTGGTAGCGAAGGAAGATCATTAATGAGTGCAACAACAGCCAATGGATTTATTCGCTTTGATGTAAGAAATTTATCAGCGGGTACTTATGCTGCACAAATATTACAAGATGGTGTAGTAGCAGAAACAGTCAAAATACAAATAAGACATTAATACAAGCTTTCGAATATCCTTACAAAAACTTCTTACTATGAGAAAAATTATATTCTCAATTATATTCATCTTTAGTTTGCATGCTGCCATTGCGCAGCCTGCAACTTTTGGTGTACCTGTTGGTCTTGGCAGGAATAATTGTGGTGGGTCAGGAACCAAAGATTCTATTTACTTTTTTGACTATGTAAGTCCGAATATGACCAGGGCCAGTTATCCTATTCCATATCGGCCACTATTAAAGTTCGGGCCTTCCTCCGTCACCAATAAGTTTACAATCAGTGGGGCCAGTATTGCCTATAATCCAAAGGATTTAAAAATTTATTATTTGTGGACAGATTATGGTAGCTTACCTACCAAAACCTATATTTGGAGATGGAGGGCTGATACAACATTTGCTGCTTCAGGAACAGCTACTACTGCTCAATATCTGGATACTTTAAGGTCTTTTACTTACGACATTGGTGGTATCGCATTTGACAATACGGGTATCGGATGGACACTTGAATTTCCGGCTGCTCCCTGTAAAAGAGCCTTTTTGAGACCAATAGATTTTGCAGCTGGAATTATTAATTCGGCCGACACCCTGGATTTTATTCCGGGGCCTGGTGGTATTGGTGATACACTGTTTAACCCCGGCACAGGGGATATTACTTTAATTCCATCTGGGCAGATGTATTATAATTTTGACAATAAATTATATACCCCAGATTATACCAGCTATGGTGGTCCAACCAAGCATATTAAATCAACTTATATCGATACTACAAGGCTCCCAACAGGAACGGTGTCGTTGGTTGGTTTGGCCTATGCCAATGGCGATTTGATATCGGCTTACATGGATGCCGCTAATAGAGGTTGTTACTATAGAAGAATTGATCCGGTTACAGGTGATACTAACTATGTTGCCTACACGTATACAAATGGTGTTTCCTCTTGGGATATGACTCAAATCAGTTCAGGCATAGGATCAGCAAAAAAACTTGTTTCTGTAACACCTACTGGCACTGCTAATCAATACGATGTTGTATATGATGTTTATACAAAAAACTTTGGTACCATGCCAATCACCAATGTGATGGTAAAAGATAGTTTGGGTGGAGTTAATGGCAATGCCAATGTCTCCAATGTCAGTACTGCCTTTATTGGCTCAGTTCCCGGAGGCATTGTACTAAATCCGTCCTTCAATGGAACTTCTAATATTAATTTAATTAATGCAGGTGGCACATTAAAAAACTATCCAACAGACAGTAGTTATTTTACGATTCGTATAACCGCTCGTTTTTCAAATATTTTATCAGGCGTGATTTATAATAATAGTGCGGTTGCAACAGCCAATGGATTTAATAGCAGAGCCCTCAGGGATTCTTCTACCAATGGTAGTAACCCCGATTTGAATCAAAATGATAAACCCGATGATGCAGGTGAAAGTCAGCCAACTCCTTTTGTAATCATGCTTACCCCAACAGTACCTCCTTGTTCAGTCATGGATACTGTTTTATATAGTCAGACTTTTAGTGCAGCAGTGGGAATGTCTGCAACACTGCCGCTTACACCTACTGCAAGTACCTCGTATATCGGGGCTAGTGCTCCTGTAATGGGTATTCAGCGTTTTACCGTAACCGATAGTGCTCACCGAGGAGACCCCTCCAATTGGATTAGGTTAAGGGACCATACAGGTAATCTTAATGGCGGAATGCTGGTGGTAAATGCGGATGCAGCTGCCACATTAATATATAGGGATACCATGCCTGTTTCTTGCCCAGGGCAACAATATTCATTTTCGTTCTGGACTGCCTTTATTGGTAATACAAATTATCAAACACTTTGTAATGCTTTAGGTGGATTTAAATTTCCCCGCTTTTTAGTGCGAGCAAGAGATTTGTCTACAGGCTTGATCATAACACAATTCACCTCAGATTCAATTGTATCCAATACCTGGGTACAAAGAGGAATGAAATGGGTAATGCCAAGCGGCTATAGTAATATCATTATTGAAATATTAAATGCTGGCGCAGGTGGTTGTGGCAATGATTTTGCCATTGATGATATACAATACGGAATTTGCGATCCGTTGCCAACCGTGGTAGCAGGAACCTTGGCTGGTTGTATGGGCGGCTCAACTACATTTACTTCATCTTTAACAGATGGTGGCGTTATTCCAGGTGCAAAAGATTACCAATGGCAAGTAGCGCCTACAGCTACTGGTCCATGGACAAATATCGGCGGAGCCAATGCTATTACCTATACTATTAATCCGGTGAATGCATCAGATACAGGTAAGTTTTATAGAGTGATAGTAGCTGCAGCTGGCAATATTGGAAATATAACTTGTCAATATATTTCAGCAGGCGTACAATTAACCGGCTTCACAAGTTCAGTTGATCCAACGGCTGCTAACAAAAATAAAAACAATATCTGCCCAGGTAAAACGGTGCAACTGTCTGTTGTAGGAGGAACATTGGGTGCAAATGCAAAATGGTACTGGTATACCGGAAGTTGTGGCGGCACACTCATTGATAGTGGCGCTGTAATAAATGTTACGCCAGCTGTTACTACTACCTATTATGTAAGAGCTATTGGTTTGTGTAATACTACCAGTTGTGTATCCGTAACTGTTACCATCTCATGTGATATTGATAAAGATGATGATGGAATTCCTGATTATGTAGAAAGCAACATGCCGGCTGCCTTACTGGATGCCAACAGCAATGGA
Organism: Chitinophaga pinensis; assembly: GCA_943367825.1. Lineage (GTDB taxonomy): Bacteria > Bacteroidota > Bacteroidia > Chitinophagales > Chitinophagaceae > Ferruginibacter > Ferruginibacter pinensis_J. Next base: position 32,960 of record CALRKF020000006.1, on the reverse strand, counting down.
ATCGTTAATGCATTTGATCCTACTTATATTGATGCATTTTATGGCGCATACAAAGACAATAATAATAATTTCATCGATGATGATTTTGAGGCAGATGCGGATTCTGATAATGATGGCATACCAAACTATTTAGATTTAACATTCCCTGGAAGAATTGATACGAACGGTGATGGTGTGGATGATCGATTTGATACAGATAAAGATGGTATTATTAATATGCTCGACTTAGATAGTGACAATGATGGTATACCAGATGTAGTGGAAGCTTATGGCGTTGATGCAAATGGAGATGGTAAGATTGATAATTACTCAGATACCGATGGTGATGGTTTATCACAAAATGTAGATTTCAATAATACTGGTGCTAACATTTCTGGAGCTGGTTTAGGACTACCAGATTTGGATGGTGATGGGGTTCCAAATTTCATTGATCTTGATAGTGATAATGATGGTATCCCAGATTTAGTAGAATCAGGTGGATTAGACATAGACAACAATGGTATAATTGACGGTCCTTTCGTTGATGCAAATGGAGATGGATTACATGATAGTTATATCAATGCAGGTGCCTTGTTGCTTACTGGTCCCGATTTGGGTGGTGATGGAAGAGCGGATAACTGGCCAAACAAAAATCTTGATAGAGATTTAAGACCCAATGCTTATGATATGGATGCAGATGGAGACGGTATCATTGATGTTATTGAAGCAGGATTACCAGATGTGGATTTGAATGGAAAAGTTGATGGTGTAATCGGAGCCAACGGTTGGTCTACTACCATTTCTGCCATGGCTGGGCCTTTAGCTATTCGCAGTACCGATGGTGATGGCAAACCAGATTACTTAGATATAGATTCTGATAATGATGGCATACCTGATAATATCGAAGGAATGAGTACAGCAGGTTATTTATTACCAACCACTACAGACGCAGATGGAGATGGATTGATGGCCCCATACGATAATGTAGTAGGATTTGGCGGATCTGGAATATTTGTATACGACCATGATGGTGATGGCACACCAGATTATAGAGATTTAGATACAGATGCCGATGGCCAACCTGATATTGTAGAAGGAAATGATTTTAACTTGAATGGTATTTCCGATGATAATGTTACCCTAACTGGATTAGATACCGATGGGGATGGATTGGATAATCGTTTCGATTCCTTAAATCTTGTAACCAATATTAAAGGCACTTCCTATAATATGGGGAATGGTGGAAGTAATTTGGGAGACGCAAGTCCAGGTGCAAGGTGCCCAGTTCAAAAGAAAACACCCCTACAAGCTGATAGAGACTGGCGTTATGTTGGCATCGTATTGCCAGTACAATTTTTAAGTTTCCATGGAAATGCATTAGGCAATAATGTACTACTTAATTGGAGTATTATTACTACAAAAGAAATAGATCGTTTTGAAATTGAAAGAAGTACTGATAATAATTTATTTATTAAAACAGGTACTATACGTGATAAGGTTTTACTTAACCAATCGCAAAATTTCAGTTTTAATGATGACATCAATGCTATAAGTAGTAATATCATTTATTATAGGCTCAAAGTAATTGGAAAAACTGGCGAAATCAAATACAGCAATGTGTTGGTTATCAGAAGAATTCAAACGAAGACAGCTGTCACTGTAATGCCAAATCCAACAAGTAACTATGTTACTGTAAGGTTCTTTGCAGAAAAAGAATCAACGATTACTTTAAAGCTGATTGACAATTTGGGAAAAACTATTTTAGTCCAAGAACAAAAAGTGTTGAAAGGAAACAATAGTAGTCAAATAAATGGATTGGGTAAATACAGCAATGGCGTATATACCTTACAAATTGTAATCAATGATGAAATCGTCACTCAGAAAATTATTATTTCTAAATAATTAAATCTCAACTTTTTCATACAATACCCCGCAGTAAATCTGCGGGGTATTTTTTTTTACACAATAAAATGAGCCTGTTTTTCGTTTGCCCCTTACTATACCCTTGATCAGACAATATCCCAACACCTCAATTCCTATCCGATGAAAAACATTTTCATTTCGATTTGCCGTCTGTTTCCCACCTCTATTTTATTACTTGCTGTTTTCAATTCCAATGGACAAACACTAACAAGAGGTCCTTATTTACAGGTGGGCACACAAGATTCAATTACCATTCGTTGGAGAACCAGTACTGCTTGTAATTCCAAAATTACCTGGGGCACAAGTTTCGGAACCTATCCCAATAGTTTTGTCGACCTAGCCACTACAACAGAACATATTATTCGTATAGGCGGTTTAAATGCCGATACAAAATACTGGTACACTATTGGTACTAGCACTATAACACTACAATCTGCCAATACAAATTATTTTCTAACCCTTCCCCCAGAAAATAGTTCCAGAAAACTAAGGTTCATGGCCTTAGGTGACTGTGGCAATGCATCTGCCAATCAAATTGCTGTAAAAAATACTTTCTTAAATTATATTGGGAGCAATGATGTGGATGCACTTTTATTGTTAGGAGACAACGCATATAACTCAGGTTTAGATGCAGAATTTCAAACCAATTTTTTTGATATATACAAAGACGATTTATTAAAGAATATCAAATTATATCCTGCACCTGGTAATCATGATTATGGCAATAATACGGCCAATACAGGTAAAACGGGAACGACTCCTGCCCTAAGCATGCCCTATCACCTTAATTTTTCTGTTCCAATGTCTGGCGAAATCGGAGGTGTTCCTTCGGGGGCAAAAAATTATTATTCCTATAATATTGGCAATGTTCACTTGATATCGCTGGACTCCTACGGTAAAGACGATGCCAATACTACTGCTATGTACGACACAGCAGGCACACAAGCAACCTGGTTAAAAGCAGATCTAGCAGCCAATACAAAAAAATGGACGATAGCTTATTTTCATCACCCCCCATACACAAAAAATAGTCATAATTCCGATACAGAAATGGACTTAGTTGCCATTCGTGAAAAATTTGTGAGAATACTTGAACGCAATGGGGTAGATATTATTCTTTGTGGACACTCACATGGATATGAAAGAAGCTATTTGTTGAAACAATATTACAATACATATGCGAGTCCAATTCTGGAAACGGGATTCAATGCCAGTATTCATACTGCTACCGGCACTACCCAAAATGCAAAATATGATGGCAGCGCCAACGCATGTCCCTATACATATAACGCCGGTAATTTTAATCATGGTACTGTTTATGTAGTATCTGGATCAGCCGGAGCGTTAGGTGGTACTACTGCAGGATATCCACACAATTGTATGTATTATGCCAATCCTACAAATGGAGGATGTACTTATATAGAAGTAGACAGTAATCGCCTTACTTTAAAATTCATTTCTTATACAACAGCGCCTACCCCTGTTATCAGAGATCAGTTTACTATTTTCAAAGACGTTAATAAATCCCAAAATATCAATGCTGGAATTAATGAACCCATTACTTTGACTGCATCTTGGAGAGGAACCTATTATTGGCCAAATAATGGTGGTGCCACAACACAATCAGTTACTATCAACAACCCAGCAACTGGTAATTTTAATTATACAGTAACAGATGGTGCAACCGGTAACTGTTTAAAAGATGCTTTCCAAGTAACAGTATCCACGCCCATTCCAGTTTTACTAACAGATTTTAGTGCTAACATTAATAAAGAAGAGGTTTGGTTAAATTGGACAACTTCTCAGGAACTACAAAACAATTATTTCAGTATAGAAAAATCAATCGATGGTATTCAATTTAATTTCTTAGGAAAAATTCGTGGAAGTAGTAATTCAACTACAAATAAATATTACAAATTAATAGACAGGGCCCCCATTGTAGGCTATAATTATTATCGGCTCTCACAAACCAACATTGATGGACACACACAAATATTTGAAACAAAAACTGTAAAATATAGCGGGAGACCTGGATTTTCAATAAACGCAATTAACAGTTCGAATAATGTGGTGGAATTACTTATAAAAACTGATAGAAGTGAACAGGTAGCATTGACTATTACCGATATGTTAGGCAAAAAAATAAGTGTCGAAAAATTATCTTTATCCGCTGGGGTCAACAAAAAAAGTATCAGCTTAGAACCAGGCGTTTATGTGGCAGATCTTGGCAGTCGGCAAGGACAAAGATGGATAAAGAAATTACTGGTGCAATAATACAACTGGCATTTCGTTACCTAAGTAACACCTGAGATTCAATACGGGCAGCTAACACCTAAAAAGCCCACTATGAAAACACTAATACCTACATCACTATTACTGATATTGCTATCTGCGAGTGTGAGTTATGCACAGGTATTAAGGCCTTTTTCCCAACGATATTATAACCCATCTGTAAGAGGAAGTATTGTATATGTTTCCAATAGTACTATGTCATCCAATGGTGTTGGATCTGGCAATCCTGGAACAGGTGAAACTCCCCCAGCAGGATCTTCTGTAAATAATGGTAAAGCAGGTATTTATATAGATATTGATAACCCTGCACCTACTACAAAACTAGATTTTGGTAGCATTTGGAATTATCATTCTAATGGAACCACTCCTCCTAATGATGGATCGGGAAATAACTGGAAAGCTGCAGCCTATGCATTAACCGCCAACTGGAATACTGGTGCTACAGCTACAGATCCTACGCATGGTATATATGGTTATAATGGCACTCAAAATACTTGCATTCCAAGCGGACGTACACCTATTTGTACTCCAACCGCAGGTAATAAATACACCGCCTATTATTTTAGAAATACTGTATCCTTTACTGCATTGGAATTATCAACCACATTTTATAGTATCCAACTAAACCTTAAGCGAAATGATGGTATTGTGGTTTATATAAATGGAGTGGAAAGAATCAGGGATAATATGCCTACCGGAACTGTTATTTACGGAACAGTAGCCGCTGCGAATATAGCTTTAGGTACTGCTGAATTGGTTAGTTATAATTTAAGTCCCTCGTATTTTTCAGCCGGTGTAAATTCCATTGCAGTGGAAGTGCATTTAAGGGCAGCCAGTTCTACTGAAATGTCATTCGACATGGAGGTATTGGGCTTACAAAACAATTCCACGTTCAATTCCTCCAGTGCAGATCTAAATTTACCAAGTTGTTCACAGCTTTTGTTTGCTGGATTATACTGGGGTGCTTCGCAGGGAAGCAATGGTACCAATATAGCTTGGCGTGTAGGTGAAACCAATGTAAAATTAAAAATACCTGGTGCAGGTACTTATACAACTATTACTTCAACCCAAACAGATTATCATGATGGTGTTATTTCTCCCGGCCTTCCTCATACTGGCTATCGTTGTTTTGCAGATATTACCAGCCTACTCAATACAAGCAATCCCAATGGTACCTATACCGTCGCTGATCTTGTCGGGCCTTTAGGAATAAGTAATACATCAGGAGGATGGACCATCGTAATTGCTTATAGTAATCCAAGTTTACAGCTCCGAAACCTTACTGTATTCGATGGATCAGCTATCATGAATGGCGGAGACCCTGCTATTTATGTAGGTGTAAATGGCTTTTTAACCCCTCCTGCAGGTCCTGTAAGTTGCGAACTCGGTGCAATTGTGTATGATGGCGACCGTGTTTCGCAAGACGAATTTTCGTTTAAACAAAATTCAAATCCACTAGTGGGCACTTTCGTCAATCAAACGCCCAACGCTACTGCCAATTTAAATGACATGTGGAATAGCAGCATCACTTATAAAGGTGCGTCTGTGCTTACTCGTAATCCTGCCTATTTAAATACTTTGGGCTATGATGCAGATATTATTGATGTGCCCAATGTAGGAAATGCAGTTTTAGGAAACTCACAAACTTCTGCTTGCATAAGATTTAGCTCACCAAGTGAAAACTATTTTATTCACTGCGTAACAACTGCCATTTCCATATACAACCCCTCCTTTGCATTTGACAAAACAGCTATCGATATAAATGGTGGTTTATTAGTACCAGGTGATATCTTAAGGTATCAAATCAACTATCAGAATGTTGGCAACGATTCCAGTACCAATACTATTATTTTAGATAATATTCCTGCGGGTACAAGCTACTTAAGTGGCAGTTTACATATCAATGGAATTGATAAAACAGATCCCGTAACAGATGACCAAGCTGAATATGATTTTGCTAACAACAGAGTTGTTTTTAGAATTGGAAATGGCGCCAATGGCTCAACTGGAGGTGTAGTTGGAATTGGCAGCAGTGGCAATGTTCAATTTGATGTAATTACTAGTTCTTCCTGCGATGTATGGTCTTGTATAGGCAGCATACAGAATAGTGCTAAGATTGAATATACTGGAAAAACCTCGCTGAATAATCTATACGATTCCAGTGGTGTTAATAACGGAGGATGTATTTCAAAGGGCCCAGTAATAAATTTATTAGAAGCATCTTGTATTACTCCAAAAGATACGGTATTGGTGAACCAATGCAATACCATGAGTGTACTCTTGCCATATGCTAAATATGCAGGCTATACTTTTTATTCCGCTATGCCATTTATTCCTGCTAATGTTTACAACCCCTATATACCTGTAACTGCCCCAGGAACCTATTGGGCACATTTTGCAGGCAGTGCGGGTTGTGCAGATACTGCAAAGATTACAGTAATCATTACAGGTTGCCCAGATATAGATGATGACAATGATGGTATTCCGGATTATGTAGAATTCAACAATCCTATAGCATTACAGGATCATAATAGCAATGGTATTCCCAACTGGAATGATCCATTATATCCTGGCTATGTAGATAACAATTATGATAATGTAAATGATAATTTTGATTATGGTGCTGATTCAGATGGAGATGGCATCCCTAATTTTTATGATACCGATTTCCCAGGCTTCATTGATAGTAATGGAGATGGTGTTAATGACAATGCAGACAAAGACCTTGATGGTATTCCCAATCAATACGACCTTGACAGCGATAATGATGGTATTCCTGATGTAGTAGAATCCTATGGGGTAGATACTGATGGCAATGGCATCATTGACAACTATACAGATACCGATAACGATGGATTTTCACAAAATGTAGATGCCAATAATACTGGTGTAAATGGTTCAAATGTTGGCTTAGGTGCGCAGGATTTTGACAATGATGGCATCCCTAATTATTTGGATACAGATAGCGATAATGATGGCATTCCTGATATCGTTGAAGCAGACGGTAAAGACAATGACAATGATGGAAAAATTGATGGATTTGTTGATGCCAATAGTGATGGCCTTTCCGATAGTCATGTTAATGGTACTGCCCTATTAATTACAGGGCCAGATATAGATAATAATGGAAGGGCTGATAATTATCCTTATAAAAATAAAGACCGCGATTTTAGACCCAATGCCTACGATATGGATAGTGATGGAGATGGCATCATTGATTTGATTGAAGCAGGGTTCCCCGACTCAGATTTCAATGGTGTAATTGATGGCACTATTGCCACCAATGGATGGGCAACATTTGTTTCTTCTAAATCAAGTTTAGGAATTATATTTACTGATAGTGACCCCTATCCAGATTACCTTGATATTGATTCTGACAATGATGGCATTCCCGACAATATTGAAGGAATGAGTACATTGGGTTATCAAATGCCCACCAATATCGATACTGATGGAGATGGCTTAATGGCACCCTACGACAATATTGTTGGCTTTGGCGGCTCTGGCATATTTGTGTATGACTTGGATGTTGATGGTATACCGGATTATAAGGACTTAGATACCGATTCAGATGGCGTACCAGATATTATCGAAGGAAATGATTTTAATTTAAACGGCCTCGCTGATGATATTGTAAGTTTAACAGGTATTGATACAGATGCTGATGGTTTAGATGACCGCTTTGACTCACTTAATTCTGTTACTAATCTCAAAGGTACTTCCTACAATATGGGAAACGGCGGTAGCACCAGCGGAGATGCTAGTCCAGGTACAAGATCCCCCGTACAAAAACAAAGTCCTACACAACCTGATAGAGATTGGCGCTATATAGGCGTTGTATTACCACTGCAATTTGTTCAATTCAGCGGTCAAATTCAAAACGAAACCAGTTTGCTTAAATGGACTATCCTCACAACAAAAACAATTGATCATTTTGAAATTGAAAGAAGCGCCGACAACATCAATTTTACTAAGGCAGGCAATTTAAAAACCTTAGTATTACTGAATCAAGAACAAGAATTCAATTATTTCGATGATATAAGTGCTATTCATTCTAATATCATCTTTTATAGATTAAAAGTAATTGGCACGGCTGGAGCATTTAAATACAGCCAGATCGTCGTTTTGAAAAAAACAACAACTCAAAACAATATTTCCATTATACCTAATCCTGCAAAAGAATTTGTTACTATTCAATTTATGACAGGAAAAGAAACAATTGTTGATATAAGTATTACAGATAATTATGGAAAACTATTGCAAGCACAAAAACAAAAAATGGGTGCTGGCACTAATAGTATACAGATCGTAGGATTAAGTAAGTACCCTGCAGGAATATATATCCTGAAAATGGTCATGGATAATAATGTAATCGCTAAGAAATTCATTATTTCAAAATAGTTTAGGTAGGTGAGATCAAAATAAAACGGCCCTTGATTTCTATCGAGGGCTTATGTTTTGCCAAGTATGCGATTTTATGCACTACTTTTGTTACTATGTACACCCATAAAAAATCGCTTGGTCAGCATTTTCTGAAGGACGAAACAATCATTCAGAAAATCATGGATGCTCTGGCGGAGGAATCGTTTACGCATTTATTGGAAGTGGGGCCGGGCGCGGGTGCACTCACAAAGCACTTAATGCAAATTCCCAATATTGATTTTAAGGCGGTTGAACTCGATGAGGAAAAAGTGGTTTACCTCTCTCAAAAATACCCTACTTTAAAAGACAAAATTATTCAACAGAGTTTTCTTGATATTGCTGCACCCTTTCCGGTGCCATTTACGGTAATTGGTAATTTTCCTTATAATATTTCAACGCAAATTTTATTCAAGATTTTAGAATGGAAGGACCAGGTTCCCTGTGTAATTGGAATGTTTCAAAAAGAAGTGGCACAAAGAGCAGCTTCTCCTGCTGGCAACAAGGTATACGGTGTGCTAAGTGCGTTGATACAGGCATATTATACCGTAGAATACCTTTTCGATGTAAGCAATGATTGTTTTACACCAGCTCCAAAAGTACAAAGTGGAGTAATAAAACTGATTAGAAAAAAAGAACCCCTTCTTGTAAAAACCGATCGTGCCTATTGGGTTTTGGTAAAAACAGCATTCAATCAACGAAGGAAAACCCTTCGCAATGCAGTAAAAAGCCTTTTCACTGCTGAGGTATTACAAGATCCAATTTTTGAAAGAAGGGCTGAAACCTTATCTATTGAAGAGTTTGCCGCACTTACTTTTAAAATGATATAATCCTACAATTTCCAAGTTGTATAAAAGCTTTTTTAGGCATGAATCAGAGAAAGCTTCCGTAAAAAAACGAGTTTGCCAAAACTGAAACAGCTTTTAATTGTTATTTTTGCAATACGATTGCAGGCTGATTAGAATACGGGATTATTTTACATGATTCCCCTCCAGCCAGCTGATTAATTTGAACCATATGAGTTTTACTGTAAAAAATAAAGTTAGAATAGTTACGGCAGCCAGTTTATTTGATGGCCATGATGCAGCCATTAATATAATGCGAAGAATTCTACAATCAAAAGGAGCCGAAATTATCCATCTTGGTCATAACCGAAGTGTATTAGAAATTGTAGAATGTGCTATTGAAGAAGATGCACAGGGCATTGCTATTACTAGTTATCAGGGAGGTCATGTAGAGTTTTTCAAATACATGAAAGATTTATTGGAAGAAAACGGTTGCGGTCATATTAAAATTTTTGGTGGCGGTGGTGGTACCATTTTACCTTCAGAAATAGAGGAACTGCATCAATATGGCATCAGTAAAATATATAGCCCCGATGATGGCAGAAAAATGGGCTTGGAGGGTATGATTGAAGATGTTATTCAACAATGCGATTTTGAATTAACAGGAACCGGCCATTTCGAAAACCCAATGACTATTGGCGAGTGGAAAGATGTGAGGAAGATTGCAAGAAAAATTACAGACGCAGAGAATGGCATCACCAAACCAGCAGAACTGCCTATTACTACCATACCAGTTTTGGGAATCACCGGTACAGGTGGGGCTGGAAAATCATCTGTTACAGATGAATTGGTACGGCGATTTCTTAATAATTACACAAATAAAACCATCGCTGTTATATCTGTTGATCCTAGCAAGAAAAAAACCGGTGGCGCTTTGTTGGGTGACCGTATTCGAATGAATGCTATTTCCTCTCCAAGGGCATATATGCGAAGTCTGGCAACAAGAGAAAGTGAAAAGGCCTTGAGTAGATATGTACAAGAAGCAATCGATATATGCAAAGAAGCGGGTTATGATTTTATTATTTTAGAAAGTGCAGGTGTTGGACAAAGTGATGCCTCGATATTGGATTATTGCGATATTAGTTTATATGTAATGACACCCGAATATGGAGCAGCTTCACAGTTGGAAAAAATAAATATGTTGGACTATGCCGACCTTGTTTGTATCAATAAATTTGACAAGGCGGGTGCATTGGATGCTATTCATGATGTAAGAAAGCAATACAAACGAAATCATAATCTTTGGGATGCCAAAGAAGATGAACTTCCTATTATAGGTACCATTGCAGCTCAATTCAATGATTCAGGTGTTAATGAATTGTTCGAGCGATTGATGGAAAAAATAAAAGAAAAAAAAGGTATCGAATTTCAAGGTGCCATTACGCATCATGTACATACAAAAGATACCGCTAGTCAGTCTACCATTATTCCACCTAAGCGAGTTAGGTATTTAGCCGAAATTACAGATGCAGTTAAAGATTATGATCAATGGGTGAATCAGCAATCAACTTATGCTTCAGAATATTATCAATTGAATGGTGCCAAAAAATTATTGCCAGATGCCCATAAATATATTGAGGAGACTGCCAAAAAACTATTGAAAAAAATCAGTTCTGACAATATTGAGCTGATGGAACAATGGCCTGCTTTGATAGAACGTTACCAAAAAGAATTCTATGAATTTAAAGTAAGAGATAAAATCATAAGACAACCGCTCACTTACAAAAGTTTATCAGGTACTTCTATCCCAAAAGTATTATTGCCCAAATACAAAGATTGGGGAGATATTTTAAAATGGCAGCTACAGGAAAATGTACCAGGTGCATTCCCCTATACGGCTGGTGTATTCCCATTAAAGAGAGAGGGAGAAGACCCTACCCGAATGTTTGCTGGTGAAGGTGGACCAGAAAGAACAAATAGAAGATTTCACTATGTTAGTGTAGGACAACCTGCCAAACGATTATCAACAGCTTTTGATAGTGTTACTTTATATGGAGAAGACCCAGATTATCGCCCTGATATTTATGGCAAAGTGGGTAATAGTGGAGTAAGTATTGCTACCGTTGATGATGCAAAAAAATTATACAGTGGTTTTGATCTCTGTGATCCCAAAACATCTGTAAGTATGACCATCAATGGTCCTGCACCTATTTTGCTGGCCTTTTTTATGAACGCTGCCATTGATCAGCAATGTGAAAAATATATTATTCAGCATAATTTAAAAGAAGAAGTCAATAAAAAAATTGAAAGCCTTTACACAATAGAGCAGTTACCCAAATATATTGGTACAGATGGAAAGGCTATTATTCCTGCAAAAGGGATTTTAACGGGCGCCTTACCAGAAGGCAATGACGGCTTGGGTTTACGCTTACTTGGTTTAAGTGGTAAAGATGTTTTACCAGCTGCAATTTATGAATCCATCAAGGCAGCTGCGCTTTGCTCGGTGAGAGGAACGGTACAGGCCGATATATTAAAAGAAGACCAGGCGCAAAATACCTGTATATTTTCCACTGAATTTGCACTCAAATTAATGGGCGATGTGCAGGCATATTTTATTCAACACCAGGTACAAAATTTTTATAGTGTCAGTATCAGTGGTTACCATATTGCTGAAGCGGGAGCCAATCCAATAACACAATTGGCATTTACATTATCGAATGGATTTACCTATGTTGAATATTACCTTAGCAGAGGAATGCACATTGATGAATTTGCTCCTAATCTTTCCTTCTTTTTCAGCAATGGAATGGACCCTGAATATAGCGTAATTGGAAGGGTAGCCAGAAGAATCTGGGCGAAGGCCATGAAACAAAAATACAAAGCCAATGACCGTTCCCAAAAATTGAAATACCATATTCAAACAAGTGGCAGAAGTTTGCATGCACAGGAAATAGATTTTAATGACATACGTACCACCTTGCAAGCACTTTATGCCATTTATGACAACTGCAACAGCTTACATACTAACGCATACGATGAAGCGATAACAACACCAACCGAAGAAAGTGTACGAAGGGCTATGGCCATTCAGCTAATTATCAATCGCGAATTAGGAACTGCTAAAAATGAGAACCCCAATCAAGGTGCATTTCTGATTGAGGAACTAACAGACCTGGTAGAAGAAGCTGTTTTAAACGAATTTAACCGGCTTACTGAAAGAGGGGGCGTGCTTGGAGCGATGGAAAGAATGTATCAAAGAAATAAAATACAGGAAGAAAGTCTTCATTACGAAACATTAAAACATACGGGTGAATTTCCAATTGTAGGTGTAAATACTTTTTTGAACAAGAACGGTTCACCAACTATTTTACCAACTGAAGTAATCAGAAGCACCAAAGAAGAAAAAGAATTTCAAATAAAAGCGGTACAATCATTCCAAAACAGATATCCTGAAAAAACGACCGCACACTTGAATAAATTACAGGAGGTTGCAATCAATAATGGAAATTTATTTGAAGAACTAATGGAAACAGTAAAGTATTGTTCTTTGGGCCAAATAACAAATGCACTATATGCTGTTGGTGGTCAATACCGAAGAAATATGTAGCGCAAGCTGATAGGCTATTCTGATTCATAAGTAAAATCCAGTACTGTACTATAACGATATTGTTTATGTGGCTGTATACTTACACCTATTCCACTGTATCCACTAATACAAATTAAACGATGACCCAGCGAGGGCACTCCTTCATCTATCATCAAATTCATTAAAATTTCCAATGGGTGCTGACCTCCGTAATCGATACATTCACCCTGATAATACATTTTTTTTTCGCATTCCTTTGTTTTCCTATCATGGCCTATTAGCCCATCTTTACTACAGCTGAGCGCATGGCAATGCGCACTTTCAAAACATTTTATGTTTGGTTTTAAAATATTTAAAGGGGGTAGTAAAAACAAGGTGTCAAGTAAAGATTTGTAGTTATCATTTTCAACTAACCATTCCTCATCATTCTTGTCAGGGTAATTCTTTAAAACAGTTTCAGCAAATAGTTTTGGATTAACACGAACTAAATTCAGGATGTATATAAGTTCTTTTTCTTTAGCATTCATGTACTTAACATTTTTTGCTGTATTACAAGCAAGATAACGGGGCTCATTCCATTCCTGACTATATGCTGATAGCGGCGAAGTTATTTTACTGGCAGCAAGAGAACTACTGGCGACATTAGATTGTGCCGCAAGCTGGTAAGAAATAAATATTAAACACAATAATAAGTAGGTGCGCATGTAAAATGCTATTTTAAGGAATACGTAGTGACCCTAGTTTTATTGTACAACAACCGCTGTTTAAGAAAGCATTAACAAGTATAAACTGTCAATATGCACTATCACAAATCTAGCATTTAGTGCGTATTACTGTTAAATTCAGGTTAACAATAACTGTCATAAATGCCTTTGGACATCATTAATATTTTTTGCTGAAACCCTTTACTATCAAGGACTTTGAGAAATCTACATTGTTTTTAAAGTAAGTTTATACAACCTAAGTTGTGATAGATGCCATTAGTTCCACTGTTATCTTTGTATCAGAATTAATAATTATCCATGATTGAACCAGTCTTTTAAAACATATAAGTGATTACAAAAAACAACCTGTTCTGGTTGATCACTTTTCTAAGAACGAAGTAGCGTTACAACGAAGTCTGTCACATTATCGATTGCACAAATATTTATTTGCTATAAAAAAATTCAGCAACAGCTGTAACTATGTATTTATTAACAATTAAAAACAAAAAACAATGAAAAAAACAAAAACAATTCTATTAGCAGCATCTTTGATGATGTTAATGACAGGGTCAGCAGTAGCAGCCCACAAAAACCCACTTGTTCTTAGTAGTAAAGAACCTGTAAGCAGTCCACTTTCTGTAGATTTTATTGGAGAAGATGCCAATTATCTGATCTTTAGAATCACTGTAAACACCAATGGCAATCAATTGGTATCTATTGCAGTAAATGACAAATTAGAAGGAGAATTGTACTCAGCTGAAATTGCAAGTAACAAAGTGCAAACCTACAAAATTGAAAAAAGAGAAAATCAGGAATTAAATTTCCAATTACAAGTTGGCAATACCAGCTATTCCACCTCTTTTTCTACCTTGATGACAGCAAAAGGAAAAAAATAATTGCTCATCATTTGAAAATTTGAGCACTACATGTTAAACATTACCTGTAGGAATTTTATCCCATCTGTGCATTTCCGATTAGATTTAATTTATCGAAAGGAATAGGTACAGATGGGCTTTTCAATAATTCAGTTCAGTTCTTCACAATAATAACCTGCATTCAAGAGCATTTGTTCCACTTCTGTTGCCTTTATTTTTTTGCTCACTACTCTTAATACATTATCAATATCGTGCAAATCAATATTCCATTGAATAATTTCTGGATGGATATCCAAACCTGATTCTATATCACTGATTTTTTTGCTATCAGAAAGATTGGTTTTAAATACTAGAATTTGCATATACTATAATTAAAATTGCCAGCCATTGATTGCATATGGCTGACAATGAAATGAATTATTCGGCAGTACTTGGATTGCTTTCTTTTTCAGCAAAGCTTCCCCATCGATGACCACATCGGTTTTTCCATTCTGCTTTAAATTTTTCTCTTTCTTCAGGAGACATTCCATCCCAACGTTGTTTCATTTTCTGTTTCCATGCTGGGCTACCTCTCCATCTGCCTCCGCCAAAGCCGCCAAATAAAATTTTACTTAGCAATAAGATGCCCAATGCTTGTACAAAACTGATGGCTTTAACTCCAATCACTGCAGGTAATATGGCATTCCATAAACCCATTACCACAAACCCAAATACCAAAATAGCAGCAATAAATATTAGAAAGAACATTATTGCTTTTTTAATCCAAAATTTTTTCATATTGTAATTTATTTTATTGTTAAAAATTGTTAGGTGTTTTTAAATAGCTGATTTTTATCCCGGGATTATTTTTCCAATAACTCATTTTTTAAAACCTGAAGCCTTTCTCTTAAATGTAACACAGCATAGCGTTTTCTACTGATTAGTGTGGCCACCGATTCGCCTGTTTTTTCGGCCAACTCCTTAAAAGGTATATCTTCAATTTCATTTTGAATAAATACCGTTCTTTGAGTTTCAGGCAATTCCTCCAATGCAGCCTTCAACTCTTCCCAGAATAGGGAGCGTACATATTCTGATTCGGGATTGTCGTCATTGGAAAGCAGTACTTCCTTCCAATCAAAAGATTCTCCATCCATTTCTGTACTTTGTAAAAGATCATCCGCTAATGGAAGTTTATGTTTGCGATAGCTATCGGTTATTTTGTTTCGCGCTACTTTATATAACCATGCACTGGCTTGTTCGATTGGTTCCGAATTACCTGCAAACTGATAAAAAACATCCTGTAGAATATCTTCGGCATCTTCAGTGGTTGCCACACGTTGTTTGATAAAGGCAAAAAGCTTTTTGCTCATTATCTTAATTGTATCGGTAATATTTCTATTTCGTTCAATAGCCATTGGTATTGCTATGTCCATTCCAGCTTCCATATAGTAGGAGACGAATAAGCATAAACTATATTTTAAAGAAGGCGAATATTTTTATTGCAAGGGCGAATATCAATCTTTGAGTTCTATAAAAACAACAATATCTGATAATAAATTAGTACAATTTCCTTTAGTTTGTAAAAAAATGAAGGGTACTTTATAAAAATAAGACAATGACCACCAATTTTTCCTGGCTCTCACGTACAGCATTATTGATTGGGGATGATGCATTACAACAAATTGCCAACAGCCATGTGATGGTAGTAGGCTTGGGCGGCGTAGGCTCATTTGCAGCTGAATTTATTGCAAGGGCGGGTGTTGGAAAAATGACTATTATAGATGGAGATAAGGTAGCGTCCAGTAATAGAAATCGACAATTACCTGCTTTAGCAACCAATCAAGGGGAATATAAGGCAGATATTATGCTTGAAAGGCTTATAGCCATCAATCCCGAATTAGAAATTATTGCAATAAAAGAATTTATTGAGCCGACAATGGTTTCAAAACACTTACAATTAATTCCAGATTATATTATTGATGCTATTGATTCCATTACACCTAAAATGAATTTTTTGGTGCAGGCATTGGAACAAAAAATACCTATTGTAAGTAGTATGGGTGCCGGTGGCAAATTGGATCCAACTGCAGTAAGAGTAGCAGATATTTCAAAAACATACAATTGTCCATTTGCACAACAGATAAGAAAGCAGTTAAAAAAAGAATTTAATATTAGAAAAGGAATACCAGTCGTATTTTCTCCAGAAGAGCCCAACAAAGAAAGTATTATGTTAACAGATGGTAATAACTATAAAAAATCGGCCTATGGAACTATCTCTTATTTACCTGCTGTGTTTGGAGCTATTGCAGCTTCCGTAGTAATTCGTTCTCTAATCCAACAGCCCAATGCTGACCCTTCGTAAAAATTGGGAAAAATAATTTTCATTTATTACAGAAGGTCAACCGTATTGGATTCCTTTACTTTAAAGCAGTACTTAATATTTGATCTATGAAAAATAATTACTATCAACTAATTATTTCACTTGTTTCAAGCTAATGAACATTTATTCCGACCGAGTGAAAACCCTAAGTTTATTTTCAGTTTTGCCTCATCTCCCTTTATTTTCTTTAAATTTTATCAGTACCTATAGATATTTATTGTAGTATAATTACTACAATTCAATTCCCTAATAACTATTTTATTTGTGCTCACAGGATTTACGTTAAGAATCTGGTATCCTTAGTACCAATGGTCAATGTCCAATACCAAATAGAAAAAACCATACACAAGCATTTACTATAAAAACATCCCATTTTACCAGGACTATTAATAAAAGGTCCTGGTTTTTTGCCTTCACATCTATGATAGTATGTAGTGTACATACTACTATAATTTCAATAACATACTATTTTATTGGGTTGTTACTATTAATATCTTTATAGTCTAAATGAAAAACACCGTTTGAATCCAATCCTAGAAAAGAACAGAATCCAAGTCCTATCCTAATCCTAACAAAGAACACAAAGAAAAATAAAAAAACCCCTTACGGGGTTTTTTTATTGCCTGAAACCAATCCTGCAGATACTTATAATGCCCTTAAATCTTCTAGTTGCTGTAGAAAAATTGCCATTTATCCATATTATTTGCCATTCTTAAATTCAATTTATAATATTACTTCATCAAATTCGTTATTATAAATAGCTAACTATCAATTATTTGTATAATTTATGAAGTATAATTCAATAAACACTACTATTTTATTTATGCTACTTTGTTTTGCATAGTACTAAAATTCCTCTTATCTTTGTGTTATCAAAGTAATCAAAGACAGATTACTGGTAACAAAAAAAGTAAAATCATTAAAAAACAAAAAAATGAACACGAACAACAATCAATACTTTAAAGCATCAAGTAAAGGGTCAATCAAAAAAAACAATAGCAATGCAGGAGAAACCATAGCATTGGGAACACAGTCTGAAAAAGCTTTTACCGCCGCCGATTTTTGGAATATCCAACGCCGTAGCAAAACCCTTTTACAAAGAAGACGTTTCGCATAAGCTTTCCTACTTAAGTGAATCCTGTAGTTATAAATGCTGGGAACTAAGTAAACAGTTTCCTCCACAAGTATCTTTATGTTGGATTCTACTGATAACTCAATTCAACCCCGATGTCTTCCATCGGTGGGAGCCCAAACTGGTAGCGCATCGCATTACAACGATGTAATAAAGCTGAAGAAATGGTAGCTACAGATGCATACTGCCAAAACCCCAACATTATTTGAACTTGTTCGGTTGAAAGTGGCTCCTGTAAGCGAAGTACCATATGATGTATCCCAGATACTTCTTCATCCGTTAAATGGCTGAAAGCACCTCCTGCCAATAAATTGGAAGTGAGCGAAACAATAGGCGTTGAAACTGGCATAAAAATATATTTTACCCAACAAGCTCCGTTCTTTATATGAAGAAATTGTAAAATTCCTGTTACCATTCAGTTATGCGATTCTATTGTTAATTTCTGGTGGATAAAATTCGTCTACTCCAAATAGTTAGTAAAAAAAGAGGGCTGGATATCCGAGCCCTCTTTACTAAATTATTTTTCTTATTGCACTATAAAGCTTGCCTTCAAAACTGGTTGAGCAGCAGACTTAATTTGTAAAACATATAACCCTGGTTTCGCATTGGCAGGTAGAGGCAAATCCAATTTACTCGTACCGGTATAGTCAAAATTTTGTTCAATCAATTTTACTCCCTCTGCAGTCAGTATCGTAAGGGAATATTTACCATTGTTCAGAACAGGCAGATTAATGTGGAGGTAATCTTTTACCGGATTGGGGCTGATACTGAGTATTTGTCTAATAGCAGAAAGGTTTATTCTAATTGTATTACTAATTGTTTTGCGTCCATCAATTTCAATAGCAACTAGTTTATAATAAACGGTAGGGCTAGCAACTTGTGCATCAATTGTAGCATAACTATTGCTACCTCCACCATTTTTAGCAGGAATTGAAGCTATTAAATCGAAATCAATTCCATTGTAAGAACGCATGAGTTCATAACGATGTAAGTTAGCCTCCGTTTCAGTATTCCATTGCAATGCAATTGATTTGCCAACCTGTTTACCCGAGAAAGAACTAATTTTTACGGGCAAGACAGAAGTATTATACACATAATTAGCCCCCGCATTATCGTCATATCGTATAGCCAATAATGAACGGTCTGATTCTGTTCCAGCACTTATTTGAGCTAGGGTACGAGTTGAACTAAATGCATAGTATCGCACAATGGCACCCAATGCTTGTGATGGAATGGTGGCTGAGAAAGAAGTACCCGATCCTATTGCTTGTAAAATACTACTAGTACCTGTACCGGCGAAGTCGGGCCCCAGCGTATAACGAATGTAAATTTTTTCTTCTGCACTTGGTACAACATTAGTATTGACTACAATGGTGGCGCTACGATCGGGATTGATGACCTGGCTAAATATACTAAGATTAACAGGACTTGCCGAAGTATAGGCTACATAATAACTGCTATTTATTTGCGTGTATCCACAATCGTTAAAAATAAAACTATAATAACCGGCAGTGCTCATATTTAAACCCATATCATTTCCTGAATTAAAGGCTGAAATAGTATTGATAGCATCCAATGTACCCTGACCAATGCCACTAAATACCCACTTGTTTAGAAAGCGGTTCGAAGCCGGACCACTAATAAAAAGAAAACCATTTCCGGATCCGCCTGTCATATTGATGGGTGCTACATCCCCGCCACTTGCTTGCACATTGATTGTTGTAGCCCATTGGCCTCTTCCATCGGTAGGGTTTCCTGCATTTATTGAAACTCTTCTAAAGCTGGTAGTACGGTAATCTGTTCCATAAGGCGTAGTGACATAGCCGTTAAAAGCGCCGACTACCTGAACACGTTCACCTGAAAATATATTTTGGGAAAAAGAGGGAAATGCAAAAACTTCTATTAATACAAGCATGCAAAAAGAAAGTAAATTTTTATTCATAAAGCTTCGTTTAAATGTGTATTAATTACACATCAAATATAAAAAATATTTCCTTTTATTTATGGGCTGATTGCAGGAAAATAATTTAGGTACCATAAAGGCAACAAAGAATTAATAACCTCTATATAAATTAATTATATATTGTATCAAAAATAATATTTACAAATAAATTAAAAATGGCCAAAGGGTAGAAAGAAGGAAACTTATTTTTTTACTAGCACATTTGAATTAGTAATCACCAAATATGCATCCTATTTAGAGACAATGGCTGTAGTATAACTATTACATTAAAAAGCATTCAAATACTATTACACAAGGAAATATTAGTTAATACTTTTACATCATAACCTGAGATAAGCTCAAACAACCATAAACCCTGTGAAAAACACCTACACTCTGATGAATCAACAAAATTAGTCAGTCTTGAAAAAACCCCTATCGGGGTTTTTTTCATTTATATACTGGTCTAACGCTTATGAATATGCTAGCAATGGTAGTTTACTTGTAGCATTACTACTACCCTTTTTTCCCTTTGATACTACAATTTGGATTTCTAATTGTATATAGTTTTACATCGCATTATTGGAATACGATTTAAGAATTCGATTTTTCCTATGAAAACACCAGAACACTGATCACACCTATTTTTAAGTACTATCAGTTATGTGAAAAAACTCCGGGCTGGGGTTTTTTCATTTTTATGCCTACCCAACAATAACATTGGTTTTTTTAAAGTAGCCCAATTACTACAACCTTTTCCATAATGCACTACAAAATTAAAAAATACATAAGCTAGTTTTACAATGCATTATTGGAATACGATTTAACAATCCAATAACCCTACTAAAAACCCTACCACTGATCTAACCTGTAAAGTATTATCAGTATAAATAAACCCCTTTTCAGGGGTATATTTATAACTTTTTATTTCTTCCTTTGAACTCATCCATCGTATAATATACCCCCATCCATTTACCCACTACCGTATCAAACCAGGTTGCAGGTAAAATCCCTTTGACAAAGGACAATATATAAACAATGCCTGGCATCCGAACAAATCGCTTGTCTTGCTCAATACCCCTAATTATTTTTTGGGCAGCAACAATCGGCTTCAAAATAGGAATAACGCTACTTTTGACTCCATCAAACATGCCTGTATTAATATAATATGGCGTAACCGTTGTAACCCTTACAGCCGATTTTACTTTTTTTAATTCCAAGTACAAAGAATCGCTCCAACCAATGACTGCCCACTTACTGGCCACATATACACTCATATTGGGGTTACTCGTCATTCCTGCTGCTGAAGCAATATTTATTATATGTCCTTCATTTTCCTGTATCATTTCATCCAAAAATATTTTAGAGATGTGCATCATAGCTGTAACATTAATGCGCATGGTGCTTTCAATCTCTTCATTGGTATGATTGATAAATGACTTTCCTACTATAATGCCGGCATTATTAATCAATATGTCAATTTTTCCAACATCTTTTTTTACTCTTAAAGCAGTCGCTTGTAGGGCATCGAGATTGGCTATATCTACGCAATATCCGTATACCTTAAAACCTTTTCCCCTAAAAGCAGTAATGGCCGCTTGCATCAAATCCTCATTTACATCCCAAATCACCAAGGTCCGAAGTTGCTTATGCAATAATACATCGCCCATCAATTTACCGATACCAGATGCGGCACCAGTGATAAGCGCTATTTTATCTTTTATTTGACTCAATTAGTATATATCACTAAAATTAAATTTATATAGCCACTATTGCTCGCTATCTTCTATATCACGACTATGTCCTTTTGTAGCTTTATGTCTTACCCCTGCAATTACTATTAGCAACACAAAGGCAAAAATTAATATCCATGCCCATAGCGGAAAAATCGTTTTATCATCTGAAGCATAACTATGTAAGCCTTTCGAGAAAAAATAATTTACGCCAATAAATGTCATCAACACACTTCCAAAGCCTATAATTGACCCAACATTAAAAATATAAAAACCTCTTAGTTTTGGAACTAACCGAAGATGTAAAACAATAGAGTATACAATTACAATGACCAATGCCCATGTTTCTTTAGCATCCCATCCCCAATATCTACCCCAAGATTCATTCGCCCAAACACCTCCTAAGAAAGTACCTAATGTGGCCAGAAACAGGCCTATTTGAAGATTTTTCTCATTGATAAAAGTAAGTTCACTTATTAATAAATCTGTTTTAATTGCATTTTTACGCGACTTGAAAATATAAAGGAACATATTGATAACTCCCAGAATAAATCCAAGCGCCAAAAATCCATAACTGATGGTAATAACAGCCACATGTATAATTAACCAATAAGATTTTAAAACCGGCTGAAGATTTGTTAGCTGTGGATCGTAATTGCTAAGGCCTGCTGTCATAAGTGATAGTGAGGCAAGAAATGCAGTAGCAGCCTGAATAATTTTAGAATTTTTCATGAAAAAGAATCCAGCCAATACAGTACTCCAGGCTATAAGCAATAAGGCTTCATAACCATCGCTCCAAGGAGCATGACCAGAAAGATACCAACGCATAATCATACCATAACTATGATATAAAAAGGTGGCTACCAACAAATAAATACATATGCGTTGAGCCCATAGCAACCATTTGGCCGACTTAGATTTCAAATTATCGGCAAAAGCAAAAAACAATAAAAGAATACTTATAATCGCATAATACCCTGTCAAAGAATTAAAAATTTTTGCTTTATTATATTTGATTTCCATTTCAATCTTTTTTTCAGACGGAAAATCTTTGGCATCAATATTATTTCTTTGTATATCTCGAATATATCCAACTATTCTATCTGACTTTGAATAATCACCTGAATGAGTAGCCGACATAAGTGCTTGAAAATAGGCTCCCAGAATATTACTGTAATTAAGTTCATTCAATTGCAAATCATTATTGATTAATCCCAGCGCGCCAGTCAATGGGCGCTTGGCAAGCGTATCACTCCAATCAACCCATTTGCGTGAGGTAGGGTTTTCTGGAAATATTTTTAATATTGCACCTTGCAATAACATATAAAAAACATTCAGCCTTTCATCTACTTTGATTAATTCTTTGTCAAATCTATTTTGGGATGCCTGAGTTTTGCGAAATGCACTTTCAACCAAATCAACCAATTTGTATTTTCCTGTATTGTCAAAAAAATCATTAAAAGATGCATTATTGCCTTCAATACCCAAAATATTGGTAACAGATTTTTCACGTATATAAATCATCTTCTGCTGCTTCCAGTATTCAGGATCAAGAATCAAGTCAATAAAAACCTGCATGGCATCCATAGATCCTCTTCCTTCAAAGTTGAATGCATCTTTTCTTGATATTTTATGCATAACATCATAGGCCATAGTATGAATAGGTTCTAGTCGCCCTTCAAAAGTTTGCACCAGTAATTTTCCGAATTTTTCAGCATTTTCTTTATTTACACTATGGTTTTCAGGTTGCTGAGCAAGAAGAAAATTAACTGAAAAGCTAAATAGTAAAAATAAAACCAATGTTTTTCTTCGCTCTCTAAGATTTCGAATGGCTACACTTAAAAAATGAAACCTAGAATTTTTTGTTAGCATGGTAATAATAAAACCAATTAATAAAATAAGATAGGAGGCATAAGATATCCATGTTCCCCAGAAATCGTGATTTACAGTAAGTATCGTACCCATTTCGTCTGAATCATAGGAAGATTGAAAAAAACGATAGCCCTGATAATCCAACACATTATTCATAAAAATGCGTTTATCAAATTTTGTATTTTCTTTTGGGTCATTTACCGTCACTTCACTTGCAAAAGAAGAGGGGCTCATAGAACCTGCATATCGATCAAGTACAAAATCATTTAAGTGAAGAGAGAATGGTAATTGAATTGGCTTTGCCCCATATTTTACATTTATTTTCATGTCGCCGAAATTCAAATCCTGTCCTGGATTTTCAAAATCCGAAACTTCTGTAAGATTTAATAACTGCTGTTGACCTCCGTATTCTACTTTTACAGTGAGCACATCTACGCCATGATCATGCCCATCATCTACTTGTATTTTTTTAAAATCAAGTGCAGCCTGCTTGTAAAATTTCATCAAGGTAAAAAGCACATTTTTGTATTGAAAGAGATTTTTTTCCCTGAACTCTACATCCATACCCCGTTGGGTTGTATCTGCTTTTTCAGACTCCATGATCATGCCAAAAACTTCTCCTTTTGAATGAGCCAGTAATTTTCCTTCTTGTTCAAAAATGACGATATCATTATCAGCGGAAGTATCGGCAAAAGCAATAGTAATACCGGAAGCATTGAATCGCTCTCCTTTTTTTAAGTACAAACCCTGGGTTGCGCCATCGGCAGAAATTTGCAATCCCAGCATATCAATACCCCCAGCCACATTTTCATTGACTGTTTCTTCAGCATTTTTTATAAATCGACTGAAGCTAACTTTAACAGACTGACCATCTCCCGACTTGATTGTATGAGAAAAATTATTATCTGTGATAGCACTTAACTGCACTGGATAAGTACCATTGTAGCTGCCTTTTGGACCGTTTAAATCAACACGCAGATAAGGTTCGTTACTATAAATTACATTGGAACTTCCTCCTTCCCGAATATGCATGGTACCTTCAAATCCAAAAAAACGAGTAATGGCTGCTCCAACAATCATAACTACAAAACCAAGGTGGAATAAAAAACCACCTAATTTACCCTTTGTGAAAAAATGATAACGTTTGAGATTGCCAAAAAAATTAAGGGCCATCAACCCAATAATTAATTCAAACCACCAAGATTTATAAATTAGCAATTGCGCTGTTATCGTATCATAAGAATCTTCTACAAAAGTAGCTACAGCAATACTAATGGTAAAAAGCAACAACAATACCAACGATGATTTGGGAGAAAATAAAATAGAAAATATTTTTTTCATTATCGAAAATTTAGAATAACATACAATATATTAATTATGTTTAATAAGCTAATATAGACAAACATAGAAATATTAACCCAATGTCCAAGTGATAAACGTCATTGGCTAATATAATTTTTGTCATGCCAGTACTGTCAAAGATTTGCCTATTTTTGGGCGATAAGATACATTCTTTTACAAAAAATAAAAAAAAACGAATATTATGAAATTTATTTTTGTTTTAATACTGTTTTCTTCATTACAAGGCTGTGGGTCCTCCGTAAATGAAAACAAGTTATCCAATGTTACCAACGAAAACGGCTCCAGTTCCAATGGCACGACTGTTCAGCCAAATAATTTGCATACTGTCACCGTGCTGGAAGTAATTCAAGTTGTGAATTACAGCTACTTAAGGGTAAAAGAAGGAGAAAATGAATTTTGGATTGCTGCACCCACAATTGATGTAAAACCAGGCGTAATTTTATATTATGAAGGTGGTATGCAAATGATAAAATTTGAAAGTAAAGAGCTTAAAAAGACATTTGATAGCATTTTATTTGTGGACAAAGTTTCTACTAATAGGGAAAACGCGTTGGTAAAAAAAGATTCCATTATTACTATGCCTGCCAATCATGGCGCAATGGATGCTAGTACGCAACCTGCTCCTTCAATGGGATCATCAAAAGATACCGTAAAACTCAATATTGCCATTGAACCAGCAAAAAATGGAATTTCTATTGCAACATTATTGAAAAACCCAAAGCAATATGAAGGCAAACTGGTTATTATTAAAGGTAAGGTTACTAAGTATACTGCCGGGGTGATGGGCAAAAATTGGATTCACCTGCAAGATGGAACCAAGTTCAATGAAAAATTCGAAATTGTTATCACCACTTCAGCAGAAGTAAAGGATGGAGAAACGGTTACATTTGAAGGTCCTATAACATTGAACAAAGACTTAGGCTATGGATACTTTTTTGAAGTATTGATGGAGGATGGAAAGTTAATTAAGTAATCGAGGATATATTTTTAAATTTGTTTAAAGTAAATAAGTATTCCAAAGGCGGTGAAGTTCACCGCCTTTTCTATTATACAGTGATAATAATCTTAAAGTATTCCTACATCATCTCATATTGCCCTTATAACAATTAGCAAATTGGTATAAATTTAAAAAGATAATCTGAATAAGAAAATAATTGAATTTGAATGAACAGCTGATAATAACGATACGGCTGCCACTCTTTGCAATCCACTGATTAAAGTGAAAGAAAGTGTGCAACGAAAAGGAAACTGATTACAGTAAAGATTAGATGATATTTGGGTGAAGTTGTTGTATGATGAAAGACCATTCTTTCAAGAATTTTCAACTACCCCTTTTTTGCAATGTTTCTAGAATATGTTTTAGGAGCATGACAAGCAGTAATACATTTCCCCCCCGACGCTGTCTTCGTAAAGTTAAGGGGCATCTCCCATTGCCCAAATTGAATGCTGCTTTTTAACAAAAACTCATTGGGGGCAGCATGTACTCCATGACAAGTAACGCAATTTCTGCCTTTATTCTTGTTTACATGTTTAAAGTGCAGATTTTTGTCACCATCCCGAAAACTTGTAGCAGATTGTACTTTTTCTTTTTCAAGCAAAGCTGGTTCATGGCATTGAAAACACAACCCAATATTATCCTTTGATTTTCCACTAATGTAGGTGGCTCCAGAAAAAATACCTTTTAATAAATTATTTTGATCGGCTGCATGTGGGTCATGACAACCAACACAACCGTTAGCAGCAATTGCACTATGTTGAAACTTATTTTTTTCTAACTCAGCTTTTACATTAGCAATTTTCCGCTGATCTTTTATAATTGTTTTATCATGACATTTTAAGCATAAATCGTTTTGCTTGGCCAACAATAATTTTGGCTGATCTGACTGGTGTGGAGAATGACAATTTAAACAGGAAGATCCGGATTTAACAACCTGATGCATGACTTTTGCAGTATCTAACCTTTTTTCGTAATCACTATGGCAGAAAAAACATAGTTCAGGCATAGGAGCAAAAACGAGTTTCTTTTGACTGGAACTATGTACTTCGTGACAGGAAAGACAATCACCTTTCTTTATGGGAGGATGTAAATGTTTTTTTGTATTGATAGGATCATGGCAATTATAACAAAGTGCAGGTACTTCAGCTGATAATTTAAAACCTTCTACGTCTTCCAAAGGATGTTTTTTACCTGTAGACTGGTGACAATTTTTACAGGATTCATTGGAGGGTTCATGGATAAAGGGTTTTGCATTGGTTTTATTATGACAACCGATACAATCTTTTTGTGTAAGTGATTCTTGAGCAAATGACAATTTTTGTTGCAACGTAAACAACAAGAAAATAATAAGAGAGCAATTGAATTTTTTCATGGCATTAAAATTTTCTTGCAATTTGTACATTTACCGCATTATACCTTACTTTTTCCATTGCAACAGATCGATCATAGTAATTATAAAGAACCGAAAACCTTAGTTTATGCAAATTGGCAATCAATTCTGAACGAGCATTAAGTAGGTCGAGATTCACCCCCTCCCCCGTTTGCTTTCTATATGACACTGAAGCTCCCCAAGAGAACTGCGGTGTAAAATAAAAGGTTAGAGATCCATATAAATCAATAAACTGTATATTATTGATTGCATTCAATTTTTTATAATCATAAAAATTACCATTTATAGCAAAAATAATTTTCTTCTTAATGGTTGTTTGATAATTAATATAATACCTATAAAGTTCATAAGGTAAAACTGTACTATTCATATTTTCATATTCTGCTCCGCCGTTGAAAGCTTTATAATCAATGCGAGCTCCACCCACTTGTTGATCGAAATAATTCAATGTTATAAAGTCAGTTTTTTTAAGATTATAATAATCCTGAACAGATTTTCGATAATAGAAGTTAATTAATTTTTTATAAAAAGACAAGCCTGCTGAAAGTTGATAATTACTACTTATATATTCATAAGTGCCAGGCTGTATGGCGGTGTAGTCAACAAAAACAGTTCCGTTATTTGGTATCAAACCACCAGGTACCCGCTGAATTTGTATAAATTGGTTTTGAGCGATTACTAAATAATCTACGTTTAATTGATAAATGATGGTGCCAGATGCATCCTTTACTTCTATGCTAGTGGGAGAAACATAGGGACGAGAAAGTAATTTAATCTGACCATCAGACAGGCTGATATTTTCATTCAATATATTGATGGTTCCATCTTGGCTATTCCATTTTTGAGATTGTAAATTATAGCGATACGACAAATCAATTTGATGTTTTTTCAAAATCTTTTTTGTGTATGCCATGTCAGCATACCCCAATTGCATCCTATCGGTATATTGTGTTTGATCAGTAGCATTATAATCATACCCTACAATTGTGTGCAAACTTTCAAACAACTGATGCTGAATATCGGCGCCTCCTCTATGCTGATATACCTCCTGTAAATTTCTTTGATCTGAATAATAATTATAATGCAAATTGGCTTGTAATTTTTTCCCCAGAAAAACGTTTATATTTTCAATTGCCTGATATCGGGTATTGGGGTCATACCCTTCCTGCCATATTCCTGCTAAATAAGTATTTGTACTACTTCTTTTATTCCTTCCCCAAAAAGCCGCACCAGTATAAGAGGCATTTTTAATTAAATTAACTACTTCAGATTTACTGAAATCTCTTCTGTAAAAATCATTATAGGATACCATTAACTCATTTCTATCTTTTTTTCCAAATGAAGTATTTGCTCGTGCTTCCCAAATATTTTGTTTGCTTAAAAATCTTCGACCAGTTTGGATTTCTGATTCATCTTGTTCCGAACTAGTAAATGCCATTGTAATAGGCACTTTTTTTGCCCTATAAAAAAGACTTGCACCCCAATTGGTTCCAGTCAATTTTATACTTGATAAGTTTTCTCTATTATTATAAACTTTCCCATAATTAAAATAAGAAGTAAGTGAAATTTTATTTTGTGGTAAAAAAGAAAGTCGTGCATCCACTTTTCTAAGATCCCTGTTTTCCGTTTGCTCTGGAATTACAAGAAATTTTTCATTGGATCTATCTGGAGTATATTCTCCCTCAAGGTCTAACATCATAAACCGAGGGCTCCAAATGTAATTGCGCAATTTCAGCAAAATACCAGCTGAATACAAAGTAGATTGTTGCTTTTCACTAAATTGATTTCCTTGCCTGAATTGACTTCTATAAAAACCATTTAATTTCATTTCGCCACCAAATCCGTAAGTTTTCCAAAATTGTGTAGGTTTCGTTCCAGTTTGAGCAAATGCAACAACACTCAATAGGCAGTTAAATAAAAATAATATGGTTATTTGTTTTTTCAACATACTTAGTTCATGAGGTATTTATCATTGCCTCCATGTGGATTATGACATTCCGTACAATTGGTCTTCCCTATTTCTTCATGATCTTTATTTTTTAATACCTGCACGATATCATGACACTTCAAACAAAGATCCTGTCCCTTACTAATCAATAATTTTTTATTATCACTGAAATGAGGTGCGTGACAAGTAGTACAAAACCCGCCTGCTACTGGTCCGTGTACAAATGCATACTTCTTTTGAAAATCATCATGACATTTGTAACAAACCTCATCCTGTGAAAATGGCATTTTACCAGGTGTTTCAGGATTATGGCACTGATTGCAAGCTCTTTCTTTATAGGGTGGGTGTATGAATAAATTAGTTTGTACTACTGCTGTTGAATTTGTTTTAGTGCCAAGTTTAGAGGTATCAGGAGATGATGAAACAATCAATGTTTTGCTTGAATCCAAGCCCTTTTTCTCCGGAACTCCATCAAACATGAACTTTAACAGCCCTGAGCCCGACTTTGGAGAACATGCTGCAATAATAATCATTGTAAGGAATAACAAAAAGATTAACCAACTCCTTTTTTTGGAATTTAAAAATGACAAAAAATAATACCTTTTGTTAGACTGCATTATTGAAATATTTTAAATCACTACTTTACTGCCACAGGTTTTATAGCTCCGTATACACTAATTTTATCGGGACCATATTGATTGGTTACAAAAATCAAGTATCGAAGTTCATATTCCGGGAATACCCATTTTTTATAATAATTCATATTATCATAATCGATATGCACTTTAGCTGGCAACCACATATCTCCAGGTCCCTTATAGGGACCACCAAAAAACATTAATAATTGTCCGGTATTATTAAATATTTGAACGTTTTCAAATCCGGCATCCACTACATAAAGATTGTTTTCCCTATCCACTGCAATTCCTTTAGGTCTAACAAATTGACCAATTGATTTTCCATATTGACCAATAGAACCCAGGTAGTTACCATTTTCTGAAAATATTTTTATTTTAAAATCTCCGAAATCAGTTACATACACTTTGCCATTACTATAGCAAATATTAATCGGATTAAAGAGCTTCACCTCCTCAGATTTTTCATCAGGAAATGATTTTATCAATTTATAACCATCTTTTTCATATACAAACACTTTGTTTGCTTTGGGGTTGGTAACCCATATTTTTTTGTCAGATACACAAATATCAAGTGGCCTAAAATTATCCGCTGTATCTGTTTTACCAATGGCAGCTACAAAATTCAATTTGGCATCAAAGATTACAACTTCCTTTCTATCGCCATCAGTAACATAAATTTTACCATCTGTATCAGCAAAACAATTGATAGGGAGTTTTAATTGACCTTTGCCTGTTGGTATAAATTGAGTGAATTTTTTCTTTGCAGGCTCAATTATTTCAAGCCCACGAATAGTAGCATCACATATATAAATTTTACCTGGAGAACTTGCAATGCCATATGGTTTTCCAATTGGCATACCAAGATCCTCACCAATTACTGTTTTTTGCAATGCTGTTCTTTTGCCTGTAATATCCAATGAATTGCTAAAACTAGTCAGGTATTGAATACGGGTAGTATCAGGGGGAGCTGGAAATATAACCAGGTTTTTTTTAGAAACCAATTGTTTATGACAAGCTGCCGTAAAAAGCAGTGTAAAAGTGAAAGTGGCAAAGCTATATCTCCAGAAAAAATTCATATATGATTTTTAAAAAATAAGGAACTGCATTTTCAGCAGTTCCTTTAGAAATTTATACAGTTTTAAGAAACAAATTCCTGACTGCGATAAGTAAATAATTTATTTACTATGGCAAGTCAAACAAAGCGCACTAGCATTATTTGTTTTTACCAACAAACTTGCTTGTCCTGCAGTGTTGTGTACGTCATGGCAAGAAGCACACTGCATTTTACCACCAAACAACATATTCTGTCCGATAGTACCGCCCAGTCCTGATAAAGCAGTAGATGGATTTTTCAATCCTCCATCTGCTGTTGCCAAGGCTGCATCATAAGTAAATGATACTGGATGGTCATTGTTTAGTCCAGATCCTAAATTAAAGCCGCCTGCAATGAAATGAGTACCTGTGGTAGTAGTTCCAAAATTTTCAAGTGCAACTGTACCATCATGGCAACTTAAGCAAAGTTTTGAACTGGCATCTGGCTGAGACATAGTAGCATTTAACTTCGAAGATGCATACAAAGTGTAAGTAGTTGCAGTTGTTGCGTGGTTCCATAAAGGAGCATCAGTAACTACTAAAGAAGCATTATGCGGAGTATGACAAACTATGCAAATTTGACTTCCAACACTTGTATTCCATGCCTGAGTAGAAAAATCATGCTTTGATCCAACAATAGTTTGCGCATTTACGTTTAGAAAAACAACTTGAGTTAGCATTACTAGGAGTAATAATTTAATCTGTTTCATAAGTGAATTGTTTAAAATAAATTGATTTAACAAGTCAAAAGTAAAATGAATTTCATGACAGAATCATGACTATTCCCATGATAGCGGATGATTAATATTATCAAGTTTTCTGACCAAAATCATAAAAATAAAATTTATTACCTAGTAAGTTAAAGGGTTGTGGTTTTTACCGTGACAAGTCAGCGTACAACTACCCTTTCTTACCCCCTGATCAGTAAATTGCAATACACCACCAGAAGCAGTTACAACTGCGGTATTAAAATTAATTAAACTAGAATTGTTGGCGGCTGTGCCTTGAGTTGAACTTATGCCATGAGGATCATGACATTCACTACAGGGTGTTTTTGCTCCCACTACATGCAAATTATGGTATCTAAAGGTATTGGTATTACTACTAGTTATAATTGTTTTAGTACGGTCGTGGCAACTATAACACAAAGCGTACGCTGCTGCTGATTCGGCTGTGTTATAGGTGGTGTTATACCTTTGTTTTAGTATTTGTGGGTATATAGATCCATGGGGCCCAGCAGGTGAAGTTGCTACATCACTGGCATGGCAAGCAGTACAATAAAGTATGGTACTTGCCGTATTGGGCGCCACCAAATTTAGGGCTGCTTCTGCATTATTTCTGGGACCAACAATTGGATGAAAACTTGGATTAGTGGTGGCAAATTCCAGTCGGACGTTATTTTGTACAATCTTACGCGCAAAAGTGGAAGCCTGAGACCAGGTTTGTCCAGCATGACATTTATAACAGATTTCGTAAGAATTGGTGACAGCACTCACCGCTGTACCTGATTGGTTAATTCCTGAAACCCCAAGCTCAAACCCTTTGGCCAAGGGTGCTACAGCGGTAGTATTATTGGAAGCATGCGGATTATGACAATCGACACATTCAACATGCTTTGATGTAATAGTAGAATTTTCTGTAGGATTATGTATACCAGTATATGCATAAACGTTGTGTCGGTATGTTTTAAGCATATCTGTTTGAACATTTTTTGAAGCCGC
This sequence comes from Chitinophaga pinensis, assembly GCA_943367825.1. Lineage (GTDB taxonomy): Bacteria > Bacteroidota > Bacteroidia > Chitinophagales > Chitinophagaceae > Ferruginibacter > Ferruginibacter pinensis_J. Next base: position 211 of record CALRKF020000006.1, on the reverse strand, counting down.
ATTACCACTATGGCAATCCAAACAATTATTCTCCTCGGCTGCATATTTCAAGAGACCTTGTTTACCCCCAGCATTGTGTGGATTGTGGCAATTCTCGCAAGCATTATCAGCAACCGTTGTATAGGGTGTGTGAAACCAGGGGTTGGGTGCTGTACCATTCCAGGTTTTGGTGGAGGTTTTGTGAGTGCTGTTAGTCCAGTAAGTACGATCA